>NZ_JBVISU010000002.1:0-558650 GCF_055575355.1 Amycolatopsis sp. NPDC034160
CAGTCGGCCACCGCACACCCCACGAAACCCGAACCAGCTACAGTCACCAACAAGCCGCGTGAAAACCCCGTGTCCGCCATCCGGGGGCAACTCCACCATCGTCGAGCTGTTCGACCCACGCACCGACTGGCTGGCGTTACGGCACGAACCCCAGCCCGCCGTGCTGGAAGGGGGTGATTTCCACTTCGTCGTGGTAGCACAACGGCTCACGCCAAAGATGACAGGTAGTGCGCCAACCGTGATCACGCTGAACGGCGTATGGAAACTGACCGGCCTTGCTCGTGCCCGGCGGAGAGCGGGTGCCAACTGCGATCACGTCGATCTAGGGCAGTGGGGCGGGGTCTATGACTCGGCAGCAGGGGTGGGATCAGAAGCGGGTGCGAGCAGCTTGGCGAAGTGGGCCAGTCGCCGGGCACCGTGAATCTTGATCAACTCCTCCAGTGACTCCTTGGTCGGCACCTGGCCATCCACCTTGCTCAGGCCGATCACGTACCGCCGCACACCTTTTCGGTAGGCCGAGGCGGCGGCGCGGAGCAACGGCGCGGCGCCGTCCTGCCTGCGTGAACCGAGCGCGAGTGCCTGAAGCCATCGGCGTGCCCCAACGACATGGATCTCTTCCGCCTCGGTCAGGGCGAGAGGGTCAGCGGCCAGCAACACCGTGTCACCGGATGAACTTGGCTGCAGCATCACCCTGATGTCGTCGTCCGACTGCTCCGTGCCGCCTGACTTAGCCACCGGCAGATTCAAAGTGGTGGCGAGCACCACCAACCCCATGATCGCGGTCTTCGACACCTGGGTGTAGTCAATGGTGCCGTCGGAATTCACCGCAGCGCCCGTCCACAGTACCTCTCTGGCCAACGTTTGACGGGCAAGATCGTTGAAACGGAGGATCCACGCCGCCAGTAAGTCCTCACGGCTGCCACTGTCCACATTCCACAGCGGCGCGAGGGCAGTCCGGTTGCTGTCAATCTCACGCGCCGCTAGAACGAACCCGCGCTGGAAGACCACCTGGTACGCCAGGCGATAACGTCCCTTGACCTCGGCAGCGATCCGAGATGCCAACTGAGAAGGATCATCCGCATACGCCGCCTTGTACGAGTTGCGGCCCTCGTGGCTCTGGCCCAGCCACAGTTCCTGCGTGCCCCCGAGCAGGCCCACCTCCCGGTACTTGCTCAGCAGCTCCATGTACGGAAGCCCCGCGAGCAACACCGCCGTGATGACCTTGCCGACACTGTCGCGGAAGCCGAGGCCGGCGGCCTTGACTTCGGAGTTCAACAGAGCGAACGGGGCTTCCTCCAGCTCGTCTGTCTTCAGCCGAGTATCCAGAGCATCAACGCTCCAACCCTGCACAGCCTCCAAGCCAAGCCGTGCCGTGAGTCGGTCTATCCAGGCCTTCATCGCCTCGTAATCACTGCTGGACGATGGCTGCCGGCTGTCGACGACGTCATCGACCAGCTGATGCAACACCTGCAGCGTCGTGATGGAGAATCCATCGTCGAACTTCGACCGGTTCGTCCGCACCCAATCCACCGCCGCCAGCGGGATCTGCGCCGGCCAGCTCGCCGTCGAAGGCAGCTCCTCGCTACGTAGTCCTGGGGTGATCAGCGCCCTCATACACACAGCGGTGACGCTGCGGTCGTCGAGCAAGTACTCCCGCTCGGGCGTCACCTTCACGGCGTGCTTGTTCAGATCAGTAAAAATTGACCTGCTCGCGGTCGTGATTTCCGAGGGCCCACCCGTCGGCGCCTGGAACCCCGCTCGCGGATCCAGCACCAGGATGAGCACTGGGATGCTCGTGACATGCGGCTTGAGCGTCGTCGGCTGCTCATCGTGCACAGCTTTGAGGGCCATGAACCGGTGCTGTCCGTCGATGATGATCGCCCGAACATGCTCCGGCTGCCAGCGCAGATAGCCGACGTCGGAACCCGTGAGTAGCCTCGCCACCACCGGACCGGCCTGGATCACGTCGAAACCGTCGGTGACCAGGTCCTGGGGCAATGCCACGTTCTCGTCGAACGCTTTCTTCGACCGCCCGTCCTTCTCCACCGGGACAAGCACGATCGTCAACGAGTTGAAGAACTTGATCCGCGCTGGTTGCTTCAGATACTCGGCGATCTCGGAGTTCGCGCGATCGGCGTCGACGTCGCGCTGCATCAATTCCTCGATGTTGATCGGGTCATCCGGATCGACGGCAAGTTCGCGAGCGAGATTCAGGTACTTCCGCGCCTCCTCCACCTTCATAGTGGTACAGAAGTATGGCACTTGCTCGCCGCCAATAGCGTACTCACCGCGCACAAACTGAAAGTCGCTTGTCCAGGCGGGCGCGGCGGCCCCGCCGAACTTGCTCAGCGCGGTCATGTCAGTCCATTCTCTCGTTAAATAGTGGATGGCTGGTGCGGATAACCAGTGACTCAGCGAGCTGGATCACGTTGTTCAGCTCCACCTTGCCCGGTGGGACGTACTCCTCGGAATCAGGATCGTCATCGTCCTCCATCAGAGGCGGGACGTCGTCGACAGAGCCGGTCAGGTCGTCACTGTCGTCGTCTTCGTCGGGAGCAAGTCCGTCGATCGTCACCGGGCACAGCACGACGGCACAGTCGTTCACGGACATCCCGTGCTCACGTAGCAGCCTCGAGAACTTGGATTTGTAGCCGAAGTGACTAGGAAGCCGATCGCGAAAGCTCAGTGCCTTGCCCACGTACAATGGCCTCTGGAACAGCGTCGCGCACATAAGCGACCACGACAGCTCAGCAGAGCCACCATCCAGAAGCGCGGTCAGCCGGGTCATCGTTGACGGAGAGAGAGAAGCAGGCTCGTCGTACAACTGGACCCGTCTGTAGTGGCCGAGCCTTCCGCTGTCGATCCGCTGCTCTCGAACCTGCTTGAACAGTGTGGAGATAGCTTCCACCATCGAATGGGCGCTCGTCTCGGCATGCGTCCAGTGATGGCCCAGCTGCAGAGTCCAGATGTAGATGCCCGCTGCGTTCGGCAACATGCTGCGCTTCTTCAGTTGTGTCGCGCCGTTGTATGTCAAGCCGTCGACAATCTGCACCTGGTACCGGTCGAAGATGATCTTCGTATCCTCCTGATCAGCCCAACGATGCTCGCTGAGACCCCGAACAGCATCCCCGACGACTGTCGACCACCGCAACCGGGTCGCCTGGAACCAGCGAACCTACCGCGACAACGACACATCGCCACGCCAACACTCAAGGTGCTGGTGCGCTCGGCGAGCACAAGGACGTCCTGGAGGCGGTGAAGGCAGCGCGGCCGGCTACCGGTCAAGTCGGCGTCCGCGGTGGAGCTGGTCGACGCCGTTCGCCGCACCGCGGCCGGCGCCCCGGTGTTCACCGTGGACCTAGCGGGTTGGTGCTCGGCGAGTACCGGCGCGTCTAGCCAGTACTGGCGTTTCGGATACGACCCGGCCACGGACACGACCGGCCTCGGTCCGTACGCCGTCCACGTCGCCTCTGCCATCGACGCGACGAAAGCCCTGGCCTACGCCATCGCCATGGCTGCTCGGGCTGTAGACCTACGCAACGCGGCGGAGCTGCGTTGCCGGGTGCTGGAGTGCTCGCAGACGCCGGCTTGCCACCCGGCGGCGAGGGCGATGCGTTCCGGGTATCCACGGGCGCCGACACCCGAATCTGGGTGTCCCTCGATCCCAGTGTCGGTGGCGAGCGCGGAACGCAGGCCGAACAGGTGGTCACAGCCCTCGTAGCCGCGGACCTGCAACCGTTGTCGTTCCGAGAGCCGCAATGCCGCAACCCTGCCGACCGACTCCGAGGCGGTGAGCCGCTATACGTCGCCTCGTCTGCTGCAGTTACGTGAGCGCGGTCGAAGCAGAACCCTTCCCTGCCGCACTCCCTCCAGCATGGCGACTTCCGCCGGCTCGTGTCACGTCTTCAGCATTGCACCTGGCGCGTGGTGAAGGGTGATGGGTTCGTAGACGCCACCGGTGAGCAGGTCTGCGACGGTAGGCGGCGGAGCTGTTCTGGACGTTGTTCAAAGCGCACAGGCCTGTGAGATGTCGGACCGAACCAGTAGCGCTGCGCGCCAAGTCCCGTCTGGCGCCTCGATCCTCTGGGTGAACGTAAATACCGCAGGCGACAAAATACCTCGATAACGCCGCACTGTTCGCCGGGGAAAATGTTTATCCTGTGGGCGCCACTATGTACCGGTCAATCGGTCTTAAGCGGAGGGAGTGTCTCAACGTGACGCAGAAGCTGGGTAATGAGGTACTCAATTGCCTGATGAAATTGCGTCCTAATGTTCAAGGTGTCGTGCGAACTTGGATTCTAGTCATCATGGTGTCTGGCTCCGGACGTGGTTGCCGTCTCGGCGTATCCGGGGCCCATGTATTCGAAGTACGGCGAGACACACTGATTCCTCTGGCCGCCGGCGGCGACGCGGGGATCGTATGCTGATCACAGCCGCTTGGGCTCGCGCTCGCGAGAAGTCGTTCATCATCAGCCCCCATGATCAGTTCGAGCTCGCCGTGCTCACAGCCGGTCAAATGGTGCGCCGCTGGACCAGCGTCGCCGCTGATGGCCGGGTGTTCGTGCCGATGCCCTGTCACTCCCGGCAGCACGTCACCGTGTCCGATCCTCGAGCTGCCTATCAGGCGCAATGTCGGCTGTGCGGACGTGCTTATGGCCTGGAACTAATCGATGAAAACGACGGCGGATGGGCGGCCGTGCTCACCTGCGTCGATATCGAGATCTTGCTGTCCCGAGCGCTGCGGAGCGTCGGGCGCCAGGCTGCTGACGGAGCCCGCCGTGGGCCTTAGTTCAGCTCGCTCCGAATCGGGGTCAGCTGAAATTCGGCGCTCCTCGGCCTAAGGCTTATAGTTGAGTCGCGAGCCCCAGGGCGGATGTTGATGCTCTCCGAGGTTCCCCAGTTGGATGTCTTGTTGGCGCGTCGTTTGCGCTAGTTAACGGCCTTCGTAACGATAATCGCTCGCTCATTTAAGTTCGCGGCCATGGCGGAGCTCCCATGAGCCCACCTCGGTGTAGTACCGTCCGAAGTGTTTGAGCCATGCAGCAATGTTTTCTGCGGTCCTTTTTGCCTGGCCTTCCGCGACGCTAGCTCGTTCTTCTAGGGTGTGCTGCAATTCAATGTTGCTCAGATGTTCGCCATCTAATAGCTTTCGAAGCTCGGGGATCTCATGTAGGCGATCCTGCACGAAGGTGGTGAACTGAGTCTCAGACAATCCAACGGGGACGTTGAGCAGAGCGAGGTCTTGCACAAGCCCTGTCTCGACAGCTCCCGCGAACCTCGACCGTCCACTGTAGAACGCGTAGAGGCTCTCCGGGCGCCGAGTAACTGGATACCAGAACGCCGGTGCTGACGGCGCTGGCGTGCTGTCATGTTTAAGCAACTCGGATTGCTGTCGGACAAGGGTAGCCATGGATGCGGTGGCCGGAACGGCAACCTTCTTCAACTCCTCTAGAGCTCGTCGGACCTCCGGATGGGACGCAGGTACTTCGACTAACAACTCGATGTTGGCGTCTGGCGCAAGACCTGTCGCCTTCCCGGTCAGATTGGCTGAGCCAATCAGGCAGAGATCGTCAGCGCCGTAGATCTTGGCGTGGAGGGACGGACACAGAGCGATGTGCACACGTGGGTCCTCGTTGGCGATGTCCAAGATCTCCGGGTCAGAGACTCCGGCCGCTACCTCGGCCGGAGCCCAGCGAGTTACGCAGTCGATACGTTCCACCGACTTAGGAATGACGGCCAGAAGTTTCTCGAAGACCGCCTTCTTTACGAAAGGTGCGACGAGGGTCGTCGTAGCTTTGGCGCTCCGCGCCAGTACTT
Source organism: Amycolatopsis sp. NPDC034160 (assembly GCF_055575355.1). Lineage (NCBI taxonomy): Bacteria > Bacillati > Actinomycetota > Actinomycetes > Pseudonocardiales > Pseudonocardiaceae > Amycolatopsis > Amycolatopsis sp. NPDC034160. The sequence continues at coordinate 5,818 of NZ_JBVISU010000002.1, forward strand.
CTATCTGACGCCAGACGTGGCCTGCTTCGATCACTCGTCGTCCTCGCCGTCGATGAAGTCGCGGGCGTAGCGACCCCAGTCGCGGCGGGCATCGGCGATCTTCTCGCGTTGCTTGTCGTGGGGGATCTCGTCCTCCATACGAGCCCAGGAGAACAGGAGAAGCTTGAAGGTATCGGCCGCGCGGCGCAGCCGATCCCGTAGTTGATCTTCGTTTGTGTCCTCGGGGACTTCCTCAAGGACAGCGAGCAGCTCGTCGTGGAGCGGATGTTTGTTGTTGAAGATCACTTGGAGCATGCCGGCCATGAGGTCGATGCTGAAGAAGGCAGGTGTGTCCTGGTAGCTGGAGATCCACCGCACGCGCCAATCCTTTTCCAGGGCCTCGTCGACCAAGGACTGTGCAGTATCCTCATCGAGGTGGTGGCGCTGGGTGAGGGCGTCCACCTGTTCCCGGCGCTTGTCCTGCTCGGTGGCGCCGTCCTCCATCTGGTCGGTCTTGCCGGTGTGACCTTCGTCCCGCCTGCGGTTGACTGCGTCTGTTGCCTTCGACGTGACCTCGTCTTCGTGGCGTTTCTTGCTCTTGCGGGTGCCCACGGTTTGCTGTTTGAGCTGACGCCGTATCGCGCGCAGAAGCTTGGTCTCGAGGTAGAGGGCGAGGTCGAACAGCTTGAGGCGGGAGTCGCCGAGTTCGGCGAGGCGATCTTTGAATGCTTTGAATGTCTCATCAGCCTCCGCTTCAGCCTGCCAGTCGAAGTGAGCGAGCGATGAGAAGATGGTGGCGGTTTGCTTGTTGTTCGTGACGCCGAAGACCTCATCGAGCGCCGGTGGAAAGTCGACCTCGATTCCCCACCACCGCTCCACGGGGTCGTACCCGATCGCCCAGCTCGAGTCCAAGTCGAGTTCACGTCCGTGCCGGACCAGCGAGACGCCGATGTTGCGGCTCGCATGCTTGCCCCAGGGGTGATTACCGGCGTCCTTGTTGGGGTTCGCGCCGTTGGGCCACGGGTGGTCGGGGACGTCGTGCCGTCGCGCCTCGGGTCGCGCGATGGAGGCACGTACCTTGATCTTGTGCTCAACATCATCAATGGTGATCGGAAAGTGCATGACGCCAGGCTCGTTCTCGTTGCCCATGTTGAAGGGCTCGAACATCGGCTTGTCGCCGAACGGTGCTGGCGTGCAGGTCGGCTGCATCATGTAGAGGGGGTCGTTGGGTTTGGCGTAGTACACGCCATCGACGACCTTGCCATCCCGGACCGGGGCCATCCTGATGTCGACCTTGCCCTCGTTGAGGAAGTGGCGGTAGACGCGGCCGATGAGTTCGGACGTGTTCTTCAGGGTCGCCGCGGCCCCGTACCAGTTCACGCGATCAAGGGTTCTCCATACGACGAGGGTTCCGGTGTCGTCGAGGCCTTCGCTGAGGTCGCGCCAGTAGGCAGGGACTCCACCCTGAATGTGCTCCGGAGCGGGTACCTCATCGCGTCCGTTGTCGATCTCGTCAAGATCGAGGTAGGTGTACAGGGCATTGCCTGGCCCATTGGTCCACGACCAGACCTCGACCTTGGTGCACTGTGACATGCTCGAGTTGGGCAGGCCCATGCCGAAGCGCCCGATGCGCTTGCGGTCGTCACCGAGGCCGTCACCATATTTGAGGGCACGGCGCAGTGTCTCGAAGTCCATACCCTTGCCGTTGTCAAGCACGGCGATGGTTTCAACCCTCTGCCTTGTGCGGGTTGCTACCTGCACGGGGCTCTCGCAAGCGAAGACTTCCACCAGCGTGGCGTCGGCATCGATACTGTTGTCGATCAGCTCAGCGAGCGCGTACGCGGTGTTCTTGTAGCCGCTGTCACGCATGGCCTTGACCGTCAGAGCAGGGCTAACAATCCGGTACTTGCTGTCGTCGACAGTCACGCGGTCTCCCATACGTCTTCCCAGTTGGTGAACGCTTCAGCCACGTCGCCGAACCCCGGCAGCTCTGGGTCCACGACTGTGACGATCTCGCAGGTGGCGGTTCCGCCGGCCTTGGGCCCGCGGATGACCCGGCCGACCATCTGACTGTAGAGAACCAGCGACTTGGTCGGGCGGGCAATGACGGCGGCGCTAGCGGCGGGGGCGTCGAAGCCGGTCGTCAAGACCCCGAAGTTGCACAGAATCATCGGGCGACGACCGCCGCCCTTGAAACGGGTAATAGCTTGATTCCGGTGTCGAGCAGAAGACTCGCCAGTGACGAACTCGGCGTCGACGCCTACAGACGACAGAACGGCAGCGATGAGGCGGCAGTGGTCGACGGAGGCGGCGAATACCAGGATCCGGCGATGCTGCTGTTCGAGCAGCTCCATGATCGTCTGGATGACCTTGAGGTTCCATTGCTCGTCTCGTGCGAGCTCTTCCACGATGCTCGTCGGGATGTCAAACGAGCGGGCCAGCAGCAGGCGATCGCGAGCGGACAGGTATAGCCCCGCTTCTGAAGCCACAGTTCTCATGGTTGGCTTGGCCAGGTAGCCCTGTTCAATCAGAGCAGTCACCGGGTTGCTGTACCCCTCGATCTCCAGCATCACCTTCTGCCGCGAGAAGAAGTCCGACAGTCGCTCGTCCTGAGCGATGTCCGCCCAGGTTCGTCCTGGTGTGGCCGTCAACCCAAGCAGGCTGGCGTCGGGGCGGATGGTGAGGGCATCGACGACTCGTTGGAATGTCGGGGCGATGATTTGATGTGCCTCGTCGAAAACAGTCAGACTGCTGCGCGCGGAGAGCGTATGAAGGAATTTCGTCTTGGACTTTGCTGTCGAGACGGCTTTCTCGAGACCGAGGACAACCATGCCATCGTTAGCACCGTCAAGGTCCGTCGGTGCGTTGCCCCACATTCGCACCACCGACACGGAGCGGTCGCCTAGCTGTGACCAGGCGCGTTCGAACTCTGTCGCGGCCTGTTCCAGCAGCTCCTGACCGTGCGCGAGCCATACGACCAGGGTGGGCTCGTACGTGCGGAGGTGATCACAGATCAGGTTCATACCGGTGCGCGTCTTGCCTACGCCGGTCGGGAGGTGGAGTACCGCGCGGCGCGGTCCGTCGTAGATCAGTTCCTTGACCTGCGCCGCAGCGCGCCGCTGATGCGGGAACAGGGCATACAGCGGCTCGCAGTCCCTCCGGAACGCCGGCGGCTGCGCGGGGGCCCTATCGACCGTGAAGCCCAAGAACTCCAGCAACTCACTTCGCTGGTCAGCTGTCCAGCTCAGACTGGCCAGAACATCTAGGGGGACCCGCCCAGTGACGTCCACGTCCAGCCGCTGAGCCAGCTCGGATTGCTTGGCGGTTGGGAGGAGAACGAGCAACCCCGACCGCTCGGCCTCGTCCGATACGAGTTTCTCGGCCTCGATGACTACGAGGGCAACAGCGCGCAGGCGTCCGTCCGACGCGCTCCCGCCGTCGACGAGGTCAAGCAAGGCGCACAAATCCTTGCCGAGTCGCTCGCGAATGTAGGACATCGGCGCGCTGCTCAGGACGTCGCGGAAGGAGATGCCAGGCGACCAGTCGGTCACGTGCCCACCGCCTCATCGGGAGCCACGCCGAAGCACTGGTCACCAGAGAAACGATCAACTATCAAGCCGGGAAGTCCCTCCTCGTGGAGCAGCGGGCTGAGCAACCTACTGTCGATGTCGCTGAGGAGCTGCTCCGCCGTTACAGTGCGCGAACACTTTAAACCCTCCCACCGACAATTCGAGTCAGGTTGCCTATATCTGAAGGTTGGTAGCCTTGACCAGCGGAGTCCTACTCGCCGTGGGAGAGCATGCCCCTGAGCGGCTCGATACCAGATCTCGCATATCGAACGCGCGGGCGATAGGTGAGGCTGATGTGCTGACCCATCGAGACCTGTCAGCGTCCCGTCCCTCGAATCTGAGGCCGACTCTACTGCCTGAGTGTTCGCTACTCCTGGATGACCTGACGGCGCGGCGCTTGGACGCCTCCAGGAGTGACGCGGTAGGGTTTGCTTACGGCAGCGGAGGGAGTCGCATTGGAGATCGGTCTCACTGTCAGTGATAGCCCTGGTGGTGCGGTGTACCTCGACTACAACGCCACCGCGCCGCTGCGCCCCGAGGCGATGGTCGCCATGGTTGCTGTGCTGAACACCGTCGGCAACGCCTCAAGTCAGCATGCCTATGGGCAAGCCGCTGCCAGCCACGTCGAGAGCGCCCGCCGGAGGGTCGCCGATCTCCTGGGATGCTCGCCGGGGGAGCTGGTGTTCACCGCGGGCGCAACTGAAGCCAACAACCTTGCCCTGTACGCCGCCCCGCAGGGAGGCCGGATCCTCGTCGGTGCTACCGAGCACCCGGCAGTTTTGGAAGCCGCCCGCGCCCACGCTCCCGGGGCCGTGACGATGGTTCCCGTAACGCTAGACGGGGTGGTCGACCTGACCGCTTTGTCCGATGCCCTCTGCGAGGGCGGTGTCGATGTCGTGTCGGTTATGGCAGCCAACAATGAGACTGGGGTCCTGTCTGACTTGCCGCGCGTGATCGAGCTTGCCCACGCCGCCGGGGCCGTCGTACACACGGACGCCACACAGCTGGTGGGCAAGCTTCCGGTGGACCTCGCCGAGTTGGACGTTGACCTCTTGTCGCTGTCGGCACACAAGTTCGGCGGCCCGCAAGGAGTCGGCGCACTGTTCGTCCGGAGGTCTCTGCGGCTTGCCACCCGCCCACTGCTGCACGGTGGCGGCCACGAGAAGGGCTGGCGGGCAGGTACCACCAATGTGGCGGGCATCGTAGGCATGGGCGCTGCCGCCCTGGCGGCCGACACCGGGCTCAACGTGGAGGCGCCGCGAGTGCAGGCGTTGCGTGACAAGCTGGAGCGAAGCCTGCTCGACTCGGTGCCGGGAAGCTGGCGCAATGGCTCACCGGAGCACCGACTTCCAGGCGTCACCAGCATTACCTTCCCCGGCGCCCCGGCCGACGCGGTCGTCGCGGCCATGCCTACCGTGGCTGCCTCGGACGGTAGCGCCTGCCATTCCGGAGCGCTGGGCCCAAGCCACGTGCTGCTGGCCATGGGCATGAGCCGGCTGGACGCCGAGTCGACTATTCGATTCTCTCTCGGTCACGCCACCACCGACGCCGATATCGACCACGCGATCCAGGCGGTGCCCGACGCCGTACTCCGGGTCCGGGCCGCGCTTGGCAATGCAAGCAAACGCGTGCCCGCCTGACCCCCGAGCTGCGACCACCACCTCCCGCAACGACGTCTTGACTGATAGAGGCATTTCAACGATGGCAACAACACCCCTGGCGCTAGCAGCCCGGCCAGCCTTCGCTCGGCACGAGACCTTCGCCCCCCGCTTCGGCTGGTTGCACAAAGCCTACTTGCAGGTGTCGGAGAACAACGACGTGTTCCTGCGCGACGACGCCACAGTCACCCTCGGGGTCGGCAAGAACATGGTCAACGCGATCCGCTATTGGTCGGCGGCGTTCAAGCTGACGGTCGAGTACCCCAAAAGCGGTAACTCGCGCGCCTTCGCAGCCGCCCCAACCTGGGAGGCAAGGTGGCTGCTCGACGAGAACGGCGCCGACCCCTACTTGGAGGACCCGGCGAGCTTGTGGCTGCTGCACTGGTGGCTGCTGTCGCCGACCTGCGCCACCCCAGCCTGGTGGACCGCCTTCCACTTGCTCCCGTCCGCAAGGTTCACCGAGCCGGAGCTGACCGAACTCATCGAGCGGCACGTACGCCTGGCCGGCTGGGACGGCGCGGTACGCGCCTCGGTCGAGAAAGACGTCGACTGCATGACCAAGATGTACGCACCCCGCAAGGGCTCCGCGGCATCGAAGAAGCAAGTCGAGACCGCCGGCAGCTTCGAGGACGTACTGGACTGCCCGTTCAGGGAACTCGGGTTGCTCGAATCGGTAGACCCCGGCCACAAAGCCCCGAGGACATGGCGGTTCACCAGCACCGCGCGAACCTCCCTGCCTCCCGCCGTGGTCGCTTATGCCTGCCTGGACTACGCCGCACAGATGGACTCCGGCGCGGGCTCGATCGCGATAGCACGGCTGGCCAACGAGCCTGGCGGCCCAGGGCGCGCCTTCCGTATCCGCGAACCCGAGCTGGCGCAAAGCCTGGAGACGGTGTGCGACCAGCATCCTGAGCTCGCTATCAGCGAAGCGGTGGGCCAGCGCGCGCTGGTGTTCCACCGCAACCCCAAGGAGCTCGCGTGGGATGTTCTCGACGAGCACTACGGGCGGGTCCGCGACCGCGGATGCCCGACCCGCGAAGAGTGGCTGGACAAGTACCCACAGCTGGCCACCAAACCAGCGAAGCGGGCCGCTGCAGCTGAGATCGCGATGCTCGAGGAGGCAGTGTGAGCGCCGCAGCGGTGAAGACCAAGGTTAGTGGCAAGGCAGCCCGGACGCCGGGCGTGCCCGCCGGGATTGCTGTGGTCGGGTCCAAGCTGCGGTCGACCAATCTCGAGCGCGATGTCCACGGTGACGATCTGCTGCCGCCGCTGTATATCGGCGCCCGCATCCAGGACGCTCTCGACCGGCTCGCCGGCGCGCTGGAAGATTCCGCTCGCACCCGCGCGTGGTCGCTGACCGGCCCTTATGGTTCGGGAAAGTCGACACTTGCCCTCCTGATGACTGCCCTGCTGGCCGCCGACAACTCCCGGCGACGCCACGCGGACGAGACCGTCGCCGAGTACAACCCCGATCTGGCGGAGCGCCTAGGGGCGGCCCGCGAGCAGGCCGCCCCTGAAGGGTTCCTGATCGCCGTGGCCACTGCCCGCCGCGAGCCGCTGACCACCACCCTCCGGCATGCCCTGCGGCAGGCGACAGACCGGCACTGGCCCGACGGGAAAGCACCCAAGGACGTCACCGTTGCCATTAAGGCACTGACGAAACCAAGCAGCGGGCCAGCCGAGCTATTGGCCGCTGCAGTGGCGTTGTGTGCCCACAGCCCTGTCCTGCTGATCATCGACGAGTTCGGCAAGACGCTCGAATACCTGGCTGCCTCTGACGACGACCAGAGCGCCGACGACCTGTTTTTGCTGCAAGAGCTCGCCGAGAAAAGCGCGGGCAAGAAAGGCTTGCCGCTCTACCTGGTCACCCTCCAGCACCTGTCGTTCCTCGACTACGCCTCCCGATCGGCGACACTGCAGAAACGCGAGTGGGCCAAAGTCCAGGGCCGGTTCGAGGACATCACCTTCACCACCCACATCGGCGATGCCCTCCAGCTCTTGCGACGCAGCCTGGACCACAGTGCCGTCACCGCGGCAGGCCGGAAGCTGCTCACCGAGCACCACACAGCGTCGGCCCAGGCCTGGTCGGAACACGGCCTCGACGGCGTCGTCGCACCCGACGAGACCTTGTTCGCCGACCTGTATCCCCTGCACCCGCTCACCGCTGTGGCGGCGCCGCTGCTGGCATCTCAGGTCGGACAGCACGACCGGAGTGTCAGCGGCTTCCTGGGCGGCGACGAACCCAACAGCGTTGCCCGCTTCCTCGCCACTCACTCTCGCGCCAAAGACGCCCGCGCGTCGACGATCCAGCTGCCACAGCTCTACGACTACTTTCTGGCCTCGGGCCGCACAACGATCTTGGTCTCCGCCAACGCCAGCCGCTGGATCGAGATCGACAGCAGGATCAGTGAGGCGCACGGGCTGTCGGAGACCGAGCTGCGCATCCTCAAGACCGTCGGGCTACTCAACCTGGTCGACTCCTCGGGGGCCCTGCGGGCCAGCGCCCACATGGTGCTGTTCGCGTTGACCGACCCCGCCTGCCAGGACGGCCAGGAGTCTGCCGAGGCGTTACATGCGACCCTGAAAGACCTGCAGGAGCGCGGTTTCCTGGTCTACCGGGAGTTCAGCGATGAGTACCGGGTATGGCAGGGCACTGACGTGGACCTGCAGGCACGCATCGACGAGATCTGGGAGCGGTGCGACGACCACGCCGTCGTCGGCGTGCTCAGGCGGCACCTGCCTGAAGCGATCGTGGCTGGCCGCCACAGCCAGCGCACCGGCATGCTGCGGCACTTCGTCACCAACGTCAGTGAGCCCACCACGGGACGCATTGAGGGGCCCGAGCTCGGCGGGGCAGCCGACGGCCTGATGCTGTTCCACCTCGGCGGCGAGGACGACCTGCCCACCGTACGGACGTCGCTGCCGGTCGTGGCCGGAGTCACCAAGCAAGCCCCAGCCGTCCTCGACGCCGGCCGCTTGCTCTTCTGCCTGGAGACACTGCGCGAGGACGACACACTCGACGCGGTCGCCCGCAGGGAAGTCGGCGAGCGGATCAGCCAGGCCGCCGCCGAACTCGCGACCGTCCTCGCCGAGGCGTTCTCCCCCGTCCAAGCCGACACACGCTGGCTACTCACTCAGGCCAATGGCCGCACGTCGGCTGACGACGAGGAACCCTTGCAGGCTCGCAGCCTGTCCGGAATCGTCTCGGCCGCCTGCGAGAGCGCATACCCGCAGACCCCGCATGTGCGTAACGAGATGATCGGCCGACACACCTTGACCAGCCAAGCGGCCAAGGCACGCCGCGAGCTGCTCACCGCCATGATCGAGCACCCATACGAGCGGTACCTCGGCATCGAGGGATTCGGCCCGGAGCGGGCGATGTACGGCGGCGTGGTGGAGTACATGGGACTGCACGCCCTCACTGATCACAGCCATGGCGATCACAGCGGAGGACTAGTTCCATTCGGCTACGTCGAACCTGGGAAGGACAAACCGGTCTACCCAGCCTGGGAGGCGCTCAGCGACGCGTTCACCAACGCGAGCAAGCAAACCTCGCTGGACGAGATCTCCAAACTGCTGATGGCCGCCCCCTACGGGGCCAAGGCCGGTATCGTTCCCATTCTCCTTGTGGCCGCCTTGCTGCTGCGCTCGGAGGACGTGGCGCTGTTCGAGGAAGGCAACTATCGGACACGGCTGACCGCCGACGCGATGGAACGCCTGCTGAAGGCCCCCAGCCGGTTCACGGTAAAAGCAGCGCCCACCAGCAGAGGTCAGCGCAGGCTAGTCCTCGACCTGTTGTCCGAAGCCCTCGGTACCGACGACGCCCGGCCGGCCCGAACCGTGCGGAACCCCCGGGTACTCACTGTCACACAAGCACTGCTGGACAAGGTCCGGGTGCTGTCGCCGTACGCACGCCGCACCCAGCGCATCAGTGCCGATGCCCAAGCGGTGCGCACCGTGCTGACCACCTCCGGCGACCCGGTGGACCTCGTGTTCAGCGCGCTGCCACAAGCTCTTGGCCAGGCCCAGGTAACCGCTGGCGCCCGCCGTAACGAGGACTCGGCGCGAGCTTATGTCCGCAAGCTCGCCGATGCTCTCGACGAGATCTCCTCGGCCAGCGCCGTCCTTCGTGACAACGTGGTCGCTGCGATCGCCGAGGCGTTTCGGCTTCCTACGGAGATAAAAGAGCTGCGTCGCGAGCTCCGTGACCGCGCCCGCGGATTCGGCAACGCCACTCTGGAGTCCCAACTGCGCGGCCTGGTGACCATTGCTATCAATGAGACGCTCACGGACGAGGACTGGCTGGACCCGCTCGTTGTGCGCATCAACGGGGTACCGCTCAACGACTGGACGGACACCGACGCCGAGGCATTCGGTCGGCGCGCCAAACAGCTCGCCCTAGCCCTCGACCGCGTCAGTCACTTCTACGAAAACCATGAGGAGGGCGACAGTGGGGACGAGGGGTATCAAGCGCAACTAGTCACAGTTACTACCCCTGAGGGCACCGAGACTCGTACACTTGTTCGAACGTCGGCGACCTCGCGGGCCGACGCAGCAACCTTGGCCCGCGAGGTGCTGAAGCGGGCGCGCGCCGAGCTTGGCCCTGATGGGGGGCGCATCCTCCTCGCCGCCCTCACTGAGCAGTTGCTGACCGCCGACACCGACAATGCGCCACTCGATCTGATGGGAGCCTCATGACTGACACGGCGCGAGAGGGCGACACAGTGCGCCACGTCCTCGGCATCTCCGGCGGAAAAGATTCCTCCGCGCTCGCTGTCTACCTGCGTGACCGAGTGCCCGAGATGGAGTACTTCTTCTGCGACACCGGTGCGGAGCTGCCGGAAACCTACGAGTACCTCAGCCGGCTTGAGGGCGTGCTTGGCAAGCCGATCGCCAGGCTGAACGCCTCCCGCGACTTCGACCACTGGCTTGAGGTCTACCAAGGCACCCTGCCCAGCCCCAACATGCGCTGGTGCACCAAGAACCTGAAGATCAAGCCGCTGGAGGAGTGGATCGGCGACGACCAGGCCATCTCGTACGTAGCCATCCGCTCCGACGAGAACCGACTCGGTTACGTCAGCACCAAGCCCAACATCACTGCGGTATTCCCGTTCCGCGAGGATGGCATCGACCGCGAAGGCGTCAACCGCATACTCGACGAGGCTGGCATCGGTCTGCCTGCCTACTACGAGTGGCGCACCCGCTCAGGCTGCTACTTCTGCTTCTTCCAGCGCAAACACGAATGGGTCGGGCTCGCCGACAGGCATCCCGACCTCTTCAAGAAGGCCATCGAGTATGAGGACAAGGTTCGCTACCAGGCCACCGCGATGCAAGGTCGCGCCTACACGTGGTCTCAAGGCGAATCGTTGCCTGAGCTGCTCAATCGCCGGGAAGAGATTGAAGAGCGTCACCAGACCGCGATGGAGCGCGCCGCACGCAGGACCAAACCGAATCGCCCCCTCCTCGAGGTGCTGACTGACGCCCTTGACGAGGACAACGACGAGGCTGGGTGCTCCGTCTGTCACCTGTGACAGTAAGTCGGCTGTTGCGGGTCATGACGTTGGTGATGACTGAGAGGTCGGAGATGAGGGGACGGGTCCTTCGGTGACAGGATGAGAAGTGTGCCCATTTCGTCCTTCCTGAGCAGAAAGACCTGTCCGTGCCGCTTGTGGGAGGGGGGCGGCGGACAAGATGCCCCGAGGCCCGTGGTGGGACGTGTGTTGAACGTCGGTTCCGATGGCGACCAGTGCCGCTGACAACCAGTACGTCGTCTGCGACTACCTGGCCTTGACGGCCAGGTGGTCGACGTCGCCGTAGACGTCGAGTCATAAGGAGCCGCCGACCCGCTGAGCCACGAACTGTCGTACCGTCGTTCGGAGGAGTCGACGGGCGTGCGGTTCGACCAGCACGTCGGCGGTGGGGTGGGCCGCCTCGTGGACCGGATCCGCGCGGACTCCGACCACCTTGACGACCCGCGTGCGTTGCGCGCCGGATGGCTGGAGGCGCAGTGCTGACCGACCGGGAGATCGACGCCGCCGTGCACGCAGGAGAGGTTGTGATCCGCCCTTTCGACTTCGCACGATCACGCCCCGCAAGCTATCTGCTGCGGCTCGGTAACAGATTTATGCGCGCCTCGAGCGAAGGCGGTCCCATCGATCCGTTCTTCGAAGCGGACGTCAACGGTGCTGTCGGTGACGCGTTCGATGCACAGGCCCTTCGATTGGAGCCAGGTGACTTCGTCCTCGGCGCGACGGCAGAGGAGATCGGTCTGCCACCGTGGTTCGCGGGGCGGATCACCGGCATGTCGCACCTGGGCAGGCTTGGACTGACTGTGCACGTCACCGCGGACACAATCAACCCAGGCTTCGGATATGACGCCCCGACCGCGATCACCCTGGAGTTAGTGAACCACCATCCCCGGCCGCTAATCCTCCGGGCCGGGATGCCAATCTGCCACCTCCAACTCCACCGCCTCGCTGCAGAACCCGCACGGGCCTACCACAAGTCGGCGGTGCAGTACTCGGGGCCGAACCAGCCGACGGCGAGCCGTTACTGGGCCGAGTTCGGCGATGTTGTGCCGTGACCGACCGCACGAGCAATTTGACGATCCTCGGCGTAGGGGTGGCGACGCTGTGCTTGGTCCTCGTGGCCGCGCGCGCCGCTGTGCACGTCGCCCTTTTCACCATAAGCAGGATCGGAGGTCGCTCTGCCGCACGTAGCCCAGGGGGGCTGCGCAGCAGTGCCTGTCGGCGCGGGGAGATCCATCTGACCGTTGACACATCCTGCGAGAGGTAACGTCGGCCACGGACCGAGATTGTGAACGAGGCGCAACCGCAGGTCATGCCGTATCCGTAGCCCCGTTGAGCACAGCAGGACGAATGGAGACATAACGGAGCCCAGATCGGCCGTTCACGCAAGCAAATACGATCTTGAAGTCGGAGAAATAGCAGGTAAGAGCCCTTGTAGGCCGACACAGATTCAAGATCACCGCAGTCGAACCCGCTAGCTTTTAATCCGCAGGTTCTGGGTTCGAGCCCCAGGCGGCCCACCACATCAACATCCCCGCTGGCCAGTGGGGATGTTGTCGTCTGTGGATCTTGCTTGCTTCGCGACGATCTTGCGTGGGCTCGCGGTGGGCTCTCTCGGTGCTCTGTGCAGGCAAATCGCTGCAGCACTGGCGTATCGATGTGTTCCAGGGCGTGCTTCGCCGTCGCGGGTTTGCGCCCTTTCTCGGTCGGCTTTGTGGGTCTGCGAGGTCTCAGGCAGCGGCCTTCGTGTGGTGGGTCCGTCTGCCGGCGGTCACTGGGCGGCGCAGGGGCGGACGACGACGGTGTGGCATCCGTAGGCGTGTGCCCGTGGCGCAAGCGGCGTCGAGGATGAGACGGGCGGTGGCTTCTGCCGAATCGCGGGCCAGGTTCGGCAGCACGCTGACGTAGGTGTCAGCGGTGAGCACGATGTTGCTGTGCCCGAGCAGGTGTTGCACGGTTTTGAGGTCGGCGCCTGCGGCGAGGGACAGGCTGGCTGCGCCATGACGTAGGTCGTACAGCCGGACCGGCGGCAGCCGCTCTTGGGCTTGCCGATCTCGATGGCCGCGGCGCAGACCGAGCAACGCCAGCAGGTGGAACAGGGGGTAGAGCCGGTGGCCGCGGATCTTCCGTAGGAAAGTCGCGGTCTGGGCGGCGGTCCACACCGCGACTCTCGGTCGGTCCCCGGTCGCGCGCCACAAGGCGACCCGCGGCGGCGTCCACACCACCGCGTGCGGCCGCCTCTGCCGAGGGAGCTCGACGAAGCGAGCTGGATTGCGGTCGATCAGCCCGCGCCGCACCGCCGCGTTGAGTGCCGCGCGCAACGTGGCGTGGATTCGTTGCAGCGTCCCCGCGGCCACCGGGCGCCCTGCTGCGCCGTGGGTCCGGATGATTCCATTGAACGTCGCCTGCACCTGCGCGTTGGTCAGCTCGCCCAGCAAGCGGTCGCCCAGGTATGGGATCAGGTACCCGCGGATGTGCTGGCGGTAGCTATGCAGCGTCGACGCGCCTGGCCCGACCCGGGTCCAGCCAGAGCAGCAGCCACTGCTCGACCGTGATGGCCGCGGTCGACAAGTCTCTCCCGCCCGAATCGAACAGGCAGGCGTGGGCCTGGCGAGCCGCCAGCTGCGACGAGAACCCGCCGCGGCGGATCTGTCGCCTCCGCCCGTCCGGCCACGGCGGCATCTCCACCCTGAAGTACCAGCTCCCGTGCCCCCGCACCGCCAACCCTCGACACCGGCTACCCAGCAACCGCCCCGCACTGTCCCGACAACCGCACCGCTTGTACACGCCAGCGATCTTCATGGCACACCGCCCATTCCTCCGGACGTGCTCAGCGCGCGCCGTCGGCGTGCTGTTGCGGAATCCCCGATGAGGACGCCGCAAGACGCCCCGCCAACGGTCATCGAGTCGACGCGTTCGTTGGTCTCCGTGGTGTCCGTGCGCGCACCGTCTCAGCGAGCCCATCTTGGCGCTCGGACGGCTGACGTGCGCACGTCGCGACGCAAGCAGGCGAGCGAAAAGATACGATCGCCTTGAGGCGTGACGGCGGCGTCGATATCCGGGCAACAACTTCGGCGGCAAGTCGGAAAAGTGCCAACCGGTTGTTGCTCGAACCTGGCAATTGGCGTGTCTTGAAGAGCTGACACAAAATGGTCTGGTCCACGTCATGATCATTCACTCTGTTGGAGTCTTCCTTCACTCGATAGTGATCGTGAAGAGTCATGGTGACTTTGTGGGTCGCGTGGCGTCGGGGACGCGTGCTGACCGGGCCGAGGGGGTCCTTTTCAATGATGCGTCCGTCAGTGGCGCGTGGTTTCAGGCTGCGCGCGTTACCCATGGTGTTCCTGATGTTGGCCGGTGTCGTCGTGGTGACGGCGAGTTCGCCGAAGAGTTCGCTGCCTACGGCCGTGGTCCCTGTTGCGGAGGCGCCGGATGCCGCTAGTGCGTTCGCGGCGGCGCGGTTGCAGGGCTCGCCGGTCGGGGTGGCTGATCAGACCGCTGAGGCGAAGAAGGTGCTGGCGAATCCTGACGGGACGTTGACGGCGCAGTTGTCGCCGCAGCCTGTACGGGTCCGTAAAGGCAGTGGTTGGGTCCCGGTCGACACAGTGTTGACCTCCGTACAGGACGGCACGGTCAGACCGAAGGCGGCCGTGGCAGACGTGGCGTTCTCCGCCGGTGGCGAGGGGCCGCTGGTGCGGTTCTCGCGTAACGGTAAGAGTCTTGCGTTGCGGTGGCCTGGTTCGTTGTCGAAGCCTGAGCTTGACGGCGGCACGGCCAGGTATCGGGAGGTGCTGCCCGGCGTCGACTTGGAGATGCAGGCAGAAGCCGAGGGCTATAGCCAGCGTTTCGTGGTCAAGACCCCAGAGGCGGGGCGTAACCCCGCGTTGTCGTCGATCAAACTCGCGCTCGAGACGGAGGGCGTGCGGCTCACGTCGGATGGAACAGGCCGGGTTCAGGCCGTCGATGGCGGCGGGCAGAAGGTTTTCGTGGCGCCGGCGGCGACCATGTGGGACGCCAGGGGGCGCGAGAGCACGAGCACGCCTGTCGAGGTCGCGATCGATCGTTCGATGATGACGTTGAAGCCGAACGTCGCGATGCTGGCGGATCGGGGCACGCGGTACCCAGTGGTGGTCGATCCGGACATGCGGTCGCCGGGGCAGAGTATGTGGGCGAAGGTGTTCCGCGGCTATCCCGATGGCTCGTACGTCAATGGCACGGGTGACGGGGACGCTTGGGCGAAGGTCGGTAAATGTACCTGGAGTGAATGCGGAAGCATCGACCTCGCGCGTACCTACTTCCAGTTCGATACGGCATTCCTTGCCGGAAAAGAAATCAAGACGGTCAATTTCAACACGGCTGTGGTGCACGGTCCGAACTGCGACCCCAAGGAACATGAGCTCTTCATCGCAAGAGACAACATCTGGTGGGGAACGACCTGGAACAACGCGCCCGGTGGGGATCTTGTTTCCACTGTCTGGGTGCCCAGTAACTGGAATTCCTGCTCGGGGAACAAGCCGGTCGGATTCCCGGTCGGCCTCTACATCAACCCGAACGGTCCTTCGACCTACTTCCTGAAGGCGAAGTCCGAGACGGATTCCGACGCGTGGCGTAAGTACGACGTGCCCAGCACGATCCTGCAGATCACCTACAACACGCGGCCGAACCCGCCGCACGACATGAGGACCGATCCGCCGCTGCCCGCGCCGTGTCGCTGGTGTGACGGTGTGCCGTATGTGGGGGACCCATCGATCCGGCTGTTGAGCAGGTTGTCCGATCCGGACGCCAACGACCAGCTCCGTCCGGTGTGGGATATCTACGGCGGGGCTCCGGACCAGCGGGCTCCGGCGATCTACCAGGCATCGGGTGCCTATCACAGTACTGATGTCGATCTGACGAAGCGGAATGGGCAGCGTGTCACGTGGACGGTGTGGGGTCACGATTCCGCGGATGGTGGTGATTGGCGGAATGGGCCCGGCCCGTTCATCGTCGATCGGACGGGGATCGGTATCAAGCCGACGGTGACAGCGCCGCTCTACAAGGCGGACAATGCTTGGCATGGTGGTGTCGGCGTGCCGGATGTGTTCGAGTTCGATGCGAGCGACGCGACCACCAAGGTCACGGATGTCGACCACTACCTGTACGGCTGGACGGATCCGCCGACGACGCCGATCGACGCCATCGCGCTCGGCGGTAAGGCTTACGCGAAGCTGACCCCTCCTGGTGACGGGCCGCGGGACCTGTATGTGCAGAGTGTCGACCGGGCCGGGCATCGCAGTCCGACGCAGACGCACCACTTCTACGTGCGAGCGGGTAACGGCCCGTTGGCGCAGTGGTCGTTGGAAGGCAACACGAAGGACACCGCCACGCTCGGGTTCCGCGACGCGACGCTGAACGGCGGGCCCGTCTATGTGCCGGGCAGTACCGGGTCAGGGCTCAAGCTGGATGGCGTCGACGACTACATGACGGCACCGATTTCGACGAGTACGTACCCCAGTTTCTCCTTCTCGGGCTGGGTCAATCTCGCCGAAAAGAAGCCGGGCTGGTCGACATTGCTGAGCCAGAACGCGTCGACAACGGCGATGGTGAAGCTCGGGCACACCGGCACCGCGACCGATCGCTGGGCATTGGAGTTCCGGCCTGGAAACGACCCGGCTACGGCGCCGACGACGGTGCCGTCGCTCACCACGGCGCAGACGAACACGTGGACTCATCTCGCCGGTGTCTACGACTCCGAGGCGCAGCAGATCCGGCTTTATGTCAACGGTGACCTGCAAGGCAGTGCGGCATGGAAGTCCCCGTGGCCCGCGACTCATGAGTTCGCGGTCGGTCGCGCGATCGTCAACGGCGTCGGGAAGGACTACCTGGCCGGTGCGGTCGACGAGATCCGCACCTATGACCGGGTGCTCACCGATGCCGAGGTCAAGTCCGCGGTCACGCGGGACAACGTCACCGCGGGCTACTGGAATCTCGACGACGCGGACGGAACGACCGCCCGCAACGCCGCCGCGGGCGGTGAGATGGCGGTGCTCCAGCCCGGCGCCAGGTTCGCTCCCCAGGGCGCGGTCAACGGAGCAGCCACCTTCGACGGGGTCAAGGGATTCGCGGCCACGTCAGGACCGGTGGTACGGACCGATCAGAGTTACGCGATCACCGCCTGGGTGAAACCGGACAAGGTCGGTGACATGACCGCCGTGTCGCAGGACGGCACGACGGTGAGCGGTTTCTATCTCAAGCAGAACAACGGTTCCTGGGTCTTCGGCGTGAACCCGGGTGACGCCACCGGTGGCACGGCGACGGAGGCCAGGTCCGGGGCGAACACGGTGCAGACCGTGCCGTGGACACACCTGGCCGGTGTGTACAACGCGACCGCCAAAACCCTCACGCTCATGGTCAATGGGAAGCAGGTCGCGAGCGTCCCGGCTCCTGCGACGCCGTGGCACGCCACTGGTCCCTTCGCCATCGGGCGAGGGAAGTACGGGGCACCGCTCGGCTACTGGTCCGGCGGGATCGACGAGGTACGTGCCTACAGCCGCACTCTCGACCTCGCGGAGATCCAGGGCATCGTCGCCCAGAACAACGTCACCGCCGCTACCTGGAAACTCGACGGCGACGCGCAGGACACGTCAGGGGCGGCGATTCCGAACCACGGCACGGCGCGAAATGGTGCTCAATGGGGCGCGGGGCAGACCAGCTACCCCGACGCGACTGATCTCGCGGTGAACCTGGACGGCATCGACGACTACGTGAGCGCGCCGGCGCCGGTCAACACCGGCATGAGCTTTTCCGTCGCCGCCTGGGTCAAGATGACCAACAAAACCCCAGGTTGGGGTGCTGTGGTGAGCCAGAGCGGGCAGAACGTGTCCGCGTTCAACATCGGCTACACCGGCACTGCTGACGACCGTTGGGCCTTCGCGATGCACGGCCCCGACAGCACGGCACCGAACTCTGTCGTTCGTGCGCGCTCGGCGCAGCCGGTCCAGAGTGGTGTCTGGACACATCTGGCCGCGAACTACGACAGCAACACCGGTGAGATGCAGCTGTATGTGAACGGCACCCTGTCCGGTACCGCGACGTTCACCGCACGGTGGAACGCGACCACTGAGTTCGACATCGGCCGCGGCAAATGGGCCGGTAACTGGTTGGACAACTTCGGCGGTGCGGTCGACGACGTCAAGGTCTACAGCCGCACCTTGTTCACCGACGAGATCCGCACCATGTCCGGGCAGGACCTCACCCTGGTGCACAACTGGCAGCTCGACGAATCCAGCGGCACCAAGGTCGCCGACTCCACCGGTGCCCGCACCGGAACTCTTGAGCCCGGGGCGCAGTTCGCGCCCGGCCGTGTCGGGAACGCCGTCCAGTTCGACGGAAAAACCGGTGCTGTCGGTACCACCGGTGTCGACCTGCGGACTGACGAGAGCTTCAGCGCGTCGGCGTGGGTCTATATGGACCGCAAGTCCGACATCGTCTCCAAGCTCACGGCTTTGAGCATCGATGGCGAGCGGACCAGTAAGTTCCGGCTCGGGCATGTCGCCGACGAGATGAACGCGACCTGCTTCGATGGAGTCTTCGAGAATCCGAACGCCTGCGGCAAGTGGGTGTTCGAGATGGCCGAGTCGGACTCGGATGCGGCACCGATCACCAAAGCAGCTGTGTCCACTTTGCCGGCCGAAATCAACACGTGGGTGCATCTGGCCGGCGCCTATGACCGGCAGACCAAGAAGACCTGGCTCTACGTCAACGGAAAGCGCGTTGGGGATGGAACGTTGAACGCGCGCTGGCAAGGGGCCGGAGCGGGTCAAATCGGCCGCGGCTTGACCGCCGACAAGCCGAGCCAGTTCTGGACCGGCAGAGTTGACGATGTCCGCCTTTACACGACAGCTCTGGACAAGGAACGGGTCTCGGGCCTGTACAAGTCCTATCCCGCCGCTGATGGTGGCCCCGCGACGTTGCCGACGGCTGACGCTGCATATTGGCGCTTCGATGAGAAAGCCGGGCAGACGGCCCAGGATGTCAGTGGCCGGGGTAAAAACGCGACGCTCAAGGGCGGGGCGGGCTGGACCGACGGGAAGATCGGGCCGGCGGCGTGGCTGGACGGGACGACCGGTTACGCGGAAACCACCGGGGCGGTCATCGACACCACGAAGAGCTTCTCGGTCTCGGCTTGGGCGCATTTGACCAAAACCGACAGTGGCTACTACAGCGTCTTCGGTCAGGACGGTAACAGAGTCAGTGCTTTCCTTGTCCAGTACGACGGCGGTACGAAGAAGTGGCGTGCCGTGGTGCCCAGTGCGGATCAGGACGACCCCCCGGCGGCGTCGCTCTGGTCGGCCCAACCCGCGGTCCTCAACGCATGGACCCAGCTCGCCGTGGTCTACGACGCCCAGTTCCGGCAGCTCAAGCTCTACGTGAACGGCGTCCAATCCGCCATCCAGGTCGGAGTCACCTCGATCTCGTCGTCAGGGCCCTTCACAATCGGCCGTGCCCGCTGGAACGGGAACAACAACAACTTCTTCCCCAGGGGCATCGACGACGTCCGCGTCTTCTCCAAGGCCCTCAGTGACGGGGAAGTCCGCAAGGTGCACGACGAATTACCTCGTGGAGACGGCGGTGCCTGGCGATTCGACAACGGCACCGGCAAGGACTACAGCTGGCGAGGCAACGCCGTCGTCCCGACCGGTGGCGCGTCCTTCGTACCGGGGGTGAGCGGTACCGCGTTCAAGCTGAACGGAATTGACGGGCAGGCCACCGCGCCGGAGCGGGGTTTGGCCATGGAGGACAGTTTCACCGTGTCCGCCTGGGCCAACCTCGCCCGTACCGATCAGGTCGCGACTGTGCTGTCGCAGGACGGTGCGCGGATGAGCGGCTTCACTCTCCAGTACCGGCCGGAAGCCGGACGGTGGACGTTCGGTACGACCGCCCAAGACGTCGACGCGTCACCTGTGTCCTACGTCAGCTCGTTCGACCCGGCGGTCGTGAACCGGTGGACACATCTCACCGGCGTCTACGACCAGGCCGCGCGTCAGCTCCGGCTGTATGTCGACGGGCAGTTCGCGGGCAAGAAGGACGGTGTAGTCCTCTGGCAGGCGAACGGGTCCTTCGCCATCGGCCGCGCCAAAACCAACGGCAAGTCCGCCGAGTTCTTCCCCGGCATGATCGACGAGGTCTACGCCCACTACGGCATGGCCTCGGAAGCAACCATCCGAACGTACGGCAGCTTCCCCGCACCCGACGGCGGCCAGCTGGGCAGCTATGTCGACGGGGCAGGACGCAAGCGAACGGCGAGCACGAGTGTCACACCCGCGGCCGGTTACCGGTTCGACGGGAGCTTGGGCATGCTCATCGACGGCGCCCAGCCCAACACCCGTGTGCTGTACTCCTGCCAAGCTGGCACGGATTTCTTCACCTCGACCGACGCGGCCTGTGAAGGTAAGTCCAAGATCGGTGAGATCGGCTCCGTCTACACCCAGCAGCCGACCAACATCTCCACGATCCCGGTCTACCGGTGTACCTCGTCGAATGGGCATTTCGACAGCCGCCAGGCCGACTGCGGGGGAGCGACCCAGGAGTCGCTCCTCGGCTACACACTCGCCTACGCACCGCTCGTGCGCTACTACAACAACGCCGCCTACGACCACCTCAGCACCACACAAGCGGTCCGCCCCGGCTACTACGCCGAGTTCCGGCACGGGTACCTGTCACTGCTCCCGCAGACCGGAACACAACCCCTCACCGCGTGCGTGAACGATGCTGACCAGTTCGTGTCACTCGACACGGCTTGCGAGGGCAAAAGCGTCATCGGTCCGCTCGGACAGCTGTGGACACAGCGGCCGGAAGGGCCGGACGTGCAGGTCCTTTATCGGTGCGGCAGCGGAAGCATCGAGTCGATGACCAACACCAGTGACAGCTGCGGCGCCATGGGCAACGACCGCTTGCTCGGCTACGTCATCACCAAGCTTCCCCAGATCGCACCGGTCTTCGCCGCATCGAGCAGCGGAACCACGGCAGGGCGCGAACCCGCACCTCCGGCAGGGACCGGCGGCGGATAGACCGCCGCCGGAGTTCGCGACCCCGATCGACCACAGCCATTCGAGGCGGCCCCACACCACGGGCAAAGCCTCGCCGCGTACAGCCTGGAGAATCGATGCGACAGACGTCGACCACACGCCGCACTTCGAGAACCATCACCGTGGCGTTGATTTGCTCGCTGGTCGTGACCGGCGTCAGCACCTCGCAAGTCGCGAACGCCGCCGTAGGGCCGAGCGTCGAACTGCCGAACATCGGCTCTACCTCGGTCACTCAGCAGACGATGCAGGGGCGTACTCCCGACGAAGCCAGCCTGGCGGCGCTCACCGGGAACCAACCCACGGGTTCCACCACCCCCGACGGTGGCGGAACCAGCAAAGCGACCTCCCTGTCGCCTACAGCTACCTGGGACGTGTCTACACAAACGGGAGACTTCTCCTGGTCGTATCCACTGCGTGTGCCTCCCGCCCCGGGGAACCTGACGCCCAACCTCGCTTTGTCCTACACCTCGTCCGCGGTTGACGGGCGCACGAGTGCCACGAACAACCAGGCATCTTGGGTCGGGGACGGATGGGACCTCCACCCGGGCTTCGTCGAACGGGCTTACGGTGCTTGTCAAGACGACAAGGAGAACGGAACGGCACCACCGAAGGTCGGCGATCTCTGCTGGAAGAACGACAACGCGATCGCTTCATATAACGGTTCCGGCGGCAGGCTGGTTTACGACGCCGCAAAGAAGACATGGCGCCAGAAGAGTGACAACGGCTCCCGCATCGAGCACCTCACCGGAGCCGCGAACGGTGCTCGTGACGGCGAATACTGGAAGATTACCACCGTCGATGGCACTCAGTACTTCTTCGGCTCCGCACCGGCCTCCAAGTCGACCTGGACCGTCCCCGTCTATGGCGACGATGTCGGCGAACCGTGCCACGCGGCGGACAACAAATTCGAGAACTCGGCCTGCGTCCAGGCGTACCGCTGGAACCTGGACAAGGTCGTGGACCGCCACGGCAACCTGATCCTCTACACCTACGACATTGAGACCAACACCTACGGCCAAAACCTGAAAGACACCCCGGTGTCCTACGTCCGTGGCGGAACACTCAAGGAAATCCAGTACGGACTTCGTGACGGTGACTCAACGCCCGCGACCGGCAAGGTGACCTTCACGACCGAGGACCGTTGCGTTCCCGGCAGCCTGTGCACCCTCGACAAGCCAGAGAACTTCCCCGACGTCGCCCTGGCAGACCGCTGCGAAGGCACAACCTGTAAGGACCACTACAGCCCCACGTTCTGGTCGACGAAACGGCTCGCCAAGATCACCACCCAGGTCCGCAAGAACAACAGCTACGCAGATGTCGACAGCTGGACTCTGGAACATCAGTTCCCGGATCCCGGTGACGGCCGGAAAGCCGCTCTCTGGCTCAAAAGCATCGCCCATACCGGTCATGTCGGAACACCGATCGCATTGCCCAAGGTCACCTTCGAAGGCACGAAGCTCGCGAACCGGGTGGACAAAGGCGACGGGCCAGGCCCCCTGAACCGGTATCGGCTCTCCGCGATCGTCTCCGAAGCCGGTGGTGTCACCAGCATCAGGTACGCGCCCGCCGACTGCACCGCGACCTCCTTGCCGGACAAACCGGAAACCAACACCAAACGTTGCTTCCCGGCCACGTGGACACAGCGCGACTTCGCCGAGCGCACCGACTATTTCAACAAGTATGTTGTCGAATCAGTCGTGGAGTCCGACTGGATGAGTACCAGCAGTGAGCAAGTCACCGGCTACTCATATCCCGAAGGTGCGGCGTGGCACTACTCCACAGCTGATTTCGAGACCGAAAAAGACAAGACCTGGAACGAGTTCCGCGGGTTCGGCAAGGTCATTGTCCGCACCGGCAAGCCCAACGACCCCAGCGGACCGATGGGCTACACCGAAACCCGCTACTTCCGCGGCATGCACGGGGACAAGCTCCCCAACAACGGCTCACGGACGGCGAGCGTCCAAGACAGCGAGGGCGCCGCTTACGTCGACGAGGACTGGCTCCAGGGCTTCACCCTCGAGACCATCATCAAGAACGGCGAAGCCGGGGCCATCGTCGGTAAGACGATCACCGAACCTACCTGGCAAGGACCGACTGCCACCCAGGGGGCCTTGAAGGCATACCTGGTTAACACCGGTGTTAAGCGCGGATTCGCGGCACTGGCCTCGGGTGGCTGGCGCATCGCGAAATCCACGACGGAATACGATCCCAACGGCTTGCCCACCAAGGTCAGCGACTTCGGTGACATCGCCGTCTCCGGGGACGAGCACTGCACGACCACGACCTACGCGCAGAACACCACACGGTGGCTGTTGAGTTTCCCTTCGAGGGTCGAGACCCTCTCTGCGGGATGTGGTCTGCTGCCGGTGTATCCGCGAGACACCATCTCCGACGTCCGGCTGTCCTACGACGGGCTCGCGCATGGTGTTCCGCCCGCTGTCGGCGATGTCACGCTGGCTGAAGAAGTCGACAGCTACAACGGCTTCACTCCGGTTTACCGGACCAGTTCCAAGACCAAACTCGATGTCTATGGTCGTCCGCTCGAGATCACCGACGCCGATGGCAACACCGCTACTTCCATCTATACGCCCGCAGTCGGCGGTCCTGTCACTCAACTCGCTACCGCCAACGCGCTCGGGCACAAGACGACTACCGTGTTCGAGCCCGCTTGGGGGTCACCTCTCACGGTCACCGATCCCAATAATCGCGTCACGGAGACCAGCTACGACGCGCTCGGGCGTAAAACGGAAGTCTGGCAGCCGAACCGGCCCCGAGCAGAGAACGCTCAAGGCACCGCCCGCTTCGTCTATGACGTCCGAAAAGACGCACCCAGCTCGGTTACCACCACGCAAATCGGCCCCAAGGGGAATTACGCCACCTCGACCGCGATTCTCGACGGTCTCTACCGAACCAGACAAGTTCAGGCACCCGCACCCGGAGGCGGCAGGCTGCTGGTAGACACGCGTTACGACTCACAGGGCCGTGCCTACAAGACAACGCAACCGTTCTACAACGACCAGCCGGTCGATACTTCGCTCTGGGAGGCCAGTGACCTCAAAGTCCCGGGCCTGACCTTCACCGAGTTCGACGGCGCCGGCCGGACCACCGCATCGATCTACCAGGTCAGCGGACACGAAAAGTGGCGAACCAGTACGGCCTACGGCGGAGACTCGGTGAGCGTCACGCCGCCGGAGGGCGGTCTCGCGACCCGTACGATCACCGATGCCCGTGGCCGTACCCGCAGCGTCTGGCAGTACCACGGTGCGCAGCCGACCGGCGACTACGACGAGACCAAGTACGACTACACCCCTTCCGACAAGCTTGCCACCATCACGGACTCGAGCGGTAACCGCTGGTCCTACACCTACGACACCCACGGCTCGCTGATCCGCGCCGACGATCCTGACCGCGGTGCCACCACCTACACCTACAACAAGCTGAACCAGCAGATCAGCAGCACCGACGCCCGCAATGTCACCCTCGCCTACGGCTACGACAAACTCGGCCGGAAGACCGGCGTCTTCAAAGACAGCCTGGCGGGGACCAAGCTCAGTGAATGGGTCTACGACACCGCGCATAAGGGGATCGGGCAGGTCGCGTCGTCAACTCGCTGGGTCGACGGGAACGCCTACGTCAAGAAGGTCAACGTCTACGGGCCGCTGTACCAGCCGACCGTCCAGTCGATCATCATCCCGCCGATCGAGGGCCCGAAGCTGGCCGGTACCTATCAGTCGTTCTTCCAGTACAACTGGGATGGAAGCCTCGGCGGTGCGGGTATTCCGCGGGCCGGTGACCTGTCAGTCGAAAGCATGCTCTATGTCCACGACGATTTCGGATACCTCCAGAGCACCGAAGGCGGCGTGGACGATGACTACCAGGACTACGTATCCGAGACCAGCTACACCCGCTACGGCGAACCACAACGATTGCAGCTCGGCGGTGAAAGCAGCACCAGCACCGACGGGAAACGCGCCTGGCTGTCGTACTACTACGACACCAATACCCGGCGGCTCGATCGAACCATCGTTGACGCCGAGGTTCCGCAGCCGATGCAGACCGACACCAGCTACACCTACAACCCGGCGGGCAATATCACCTCGATCGGTAATGCCCCGCTGGGACAGCCGGTCGACAAGCAGTGCTTCGGCTACGACTATCTGAAACGTCTCACCGAGGCATGGACGCCCACCAACGCGGATTGCGGTGCGCCTCCCAGTGTCAGCGGTCTCGGTGGTCCGGCCCCGTACTGGCAGTCCTTCACCTATGACAAGTCCGGCAACAGGACTGGTGACACCCAGCGCCTGGCCGGTGGCGACATCACCCGCAAATACAGCTATGCCGCTCCCGGAACCGCCAAACCGCATGTACTGAACTCCGTCACCACAGAAGGATCTACAGGCGGTAAGACGACTCAGTACACCTACGACCAACTCGGCAACACCAAGACCCGCCCCGGTGTCTCCGGGCAGCAGAACCTCGAATGGAATGTTGAGAACAAGCTCGAAAAGGTGACCGAGGGAGCTTCGAGCACGTCGTTCCTCTACGACGCCGACGGCGATCGGCTGATCCGGCGTGATCCGACGGGCACGACGCTTTACCTCGGGCAGCAGGAGGTTCGCCTCGACAAGGCGAGCGGGAACGCGACCACGACGAGGTACTACACCCACGGCGGGGCGACCGTCGCGATGCGGACCGGCGGCGTCTTGACGTGGCTTGCCGGTGACCATCAGGGCACCACGCAGGTCGCGATCAATGCGAACGACCTCACGGTCAAACAGCGGCGTCAAACCCCCTTCGGCAGCCAACGGGGCCAGGACGCGGGCATGCCGGGTGAGCGTGGTTTCGTGGGTGGCACGATCGATGCCTCGACCGGGCTTACGCATCTTGGCGCCCGTGACTACGACCCCGATCTGGGCCGGTTCGTGTCGTTGGATCCGCTTCTCGACCCGTCCAGCCCGCAGCAGATCAACGGCTACAGCTACGCCAACAACAACCCGATCGCGCTGAGTGACCCCACTGGTCTAGCTCCTGAGGACTCGCCGGGCTATTGCGTCGGCTGGCGTGGTGACTGCGGGATCGATCCGGTGGCCGGAAGTGGTATCCACGGTCACTACAGCGACCAGCAGCTCTCGAACATGAACGTCAAGCGCGGTCAGCCGGGTGCTAACGAGAAACGCCGGCAGTTCGAGCAGTCGCGAATGACCGGCGGGAAGAAGCCGAAGCGTCGTCCTCAGACGCCCCTGGAGTGGATAGACGCCGTAGCGGTGCCCTGGACCGGCGCAGGCGCGGTCTGGCAGTTGTTCAGGTCGGAAAGCCTCTCCGACGCCGCACATAACGGACTTGACATCGTCGGCTACATTCCCTTGGTCGGCGAGGCTGCGGATATCGTCAACGCGGCAATCTATGCGGGTGAGGGCGACGACTTCAACGCAGGGCTCTCCGCTGCCGCCGCTATTCCCTTCGTCGGCTGGGCGGCCGCAGGCGCCAAGGCTGCTGCTAAGCAGGGTACGAAGTTGGCCGGTGACGCTGGCCCGGCCGCGGCCAAATGTGCCACGCCGAATAGTTTCGTTGCGGGGACTCGGGTGCTGCTTGTCGGCGGGGTGACAAAGCCGATCGAGGAGGTCGAGGTCGGTGACGAGGTCGTCGCTACAGACCCTGAAACCGGCCGCACCGAGCCGCGTCCGGTAATCGCGACGATCGTCGGTGAAGGTCAGAAGAACCTGGTCGAACTTACCGTCGACATCGACGGTCCCAGCGGGGACAAGGTTGGCGTGGTCATCGCGACTGATGAACACCCGTTCTGGTCGCCAGGGCGTGCATCCTGGACCAACGCGACCGAACTTAAAGCCGGTGATACCCTCCGGACGGATATCGGAGCGGTCGTCACCGTAGCTAAGGTCGACCGGTGGCTGTCCCAGCGCCAGCGCGTCTACAACCTCACCGTAGACACCCTGCACACCTACCACGTACTCGCCGGGACCACGCCGATCCTGGTGCACAATGAAGGCGGGGATGATTATAACCAGGCAATGAATAAGGCTATGGCCTGGCTTCAGGAGCGCGGATTTAAGGCGGAAAGGTCAACTATCGGCAAGTTTGGAGATATCCAGGGTAAGCCTATTGGCATGCAGACCGCCGATGGCAAAACGGGATTCAGGGTCGAATACGACCAGAGAAATGGCGCTCATATCAATGTCTGGAGTGGAAAAGAAAAAGGGCCACACTATAACTTCGATGCTCGAGAGTCGACTGTGACCAAACTTCAAGGACATTTTGGATGTTAGAATGACTGGTAATTACTGGGAAGATGCTGTATATGCGGTGCCACCGCTTGATGATTTAAAAAGGTGCGACACGGCGGCTATTCTAGGCTGGGTTGGAGAAAATTTCCCGCTAGACGGGTCCAAGATTGACTGGCAAAGCGTGCAAGGTCGTCACGTGCATCGGAGTATTACTGATGGCGCAGAGATGACTGCGGTAGTGGTCAGGGAAATATGTCAGCGAATTCACTCGGGGGTGATGGTTGAACATGCCGGGGATGGACTCTCTCCGTATGGTGTCTGTTTTACTGACGAAATTTCGTCCTCGGCTGTAGCTGCATTGCTTGAGATACCAGAGCATCATTATTTTGTCGCGAAGGATCGAAGCTGGATTGTAGTCGTTACTACCGAAGGAGATCTCGACATTGTAGATCAACTGCTATAGCAGGGAGGCAAATGCTGCAAGTCGCAGGTGGTGACATCACTCGGAAGTGCGGCGACGCCGCATCCAGGCATCCTGAAGCTGCACCTGCTGAACGCGGTCACTTCGTAGGGCCGGCGGGCGCCAAGACAGCCCAGTACGCCTACGATGAACTGGGCAACACTTAAGACCCGCCCCGGCAAGGCGACGAGCAGTTCGTGGTCGTGCTGCACGAGCAGATGTGCTTCACCTTTTCCCGGTACCAAGTCTCCTGCCAAGACCTCGCTATCAGGCCGGACCTTCGAGAGCAGGTTGTACAACTCAAGCCGTCGGCGCTTCGAGTCGCCCGCCGCAGGCAGGACTTCACTCGAAACGATTGCATGCGATCGTCGTCGCGCGGGACCGGTACCACTGGTCTCATCAGGTCTCATCGATTGTTCCTTCAAGGAAGCCACAATGTTCGGTCGACGAGAGGTAGATCCCCTCGGGGAGCCCGGACAAAGCCTTCTAGGTGTGGTAGGCGAAGGACTGCAGCAACTTGTCGAGAGCCACCTTCACCGCTGGGCAGGCACGGCAACCCTCGTGGGCAGTCGCGATCAGATACAGCCGGTTGGCAGATGACGCGGCACGGTAACGCCACTTCGGGCACGGAGCCCACCGCACGCGCCCGCCAGTCGCGGGCCAGGCGTTCTGCGGACGACGTCACAATGGCGCGCTGCTGATCGGTCAATGCGTGGGAGTCCGCTAGGGCGTCGTAATGGGATCGCGCCCAGCGTGGGTCGTCCTCGACGTACAAATTTGGACTATCTTAATGCTCGGTGAAAGCTACATGCACTGTCGCGTTTGCGGCCTTATACAGAGTGACCCTCCGTGGGGGAAGACGGGAAGACGCCCAGCTACGATATCTGCGACTGTTGTGGAACTGAATTTGGATACGAGGATGCAACCCCCGTTGGAGTAGCTCGCGCTAGGGAGAAGTGGGCGAGGTCGGGGTTTCAATGGGTGCACCCGTCGGCCCGCCCTGATGGTTGGTCGGCCGATGTTCGACTTATGGAGGCGACCCGCTTCGATGATCATTAGCAGGTCGACAACCTAACCCCGTGGCCGCTGGGACCGTTCCTTGTGGAACTAACACCGATGATCGCACTGCGATTAGGTTTCCGAGGCCTTCGTTTGCTGGTCCCAGGTTGCGGGATTGACCATAGGTGGGAATAGGCAGCTGCTATTTGCGTCGTCGGGCAGCCTGAGCGCAACTTTGCAGCAAGGCTGTGATCTTGTTGCTGTAGGCACGCCCGCCACGATTGACCGGCAGAGCTTCCGGGCGCTGCTGGCAACGTTGTTCAGGCCAGGCGAATGATGCCTCGGTTCTCCACGTAACGGGCGAGCTGGTGGAGCTTCTCAGCAGCCGACCGTAGCGTTGGAAGAGTGGAGCGGTGGGGGATCACGCCGTCTCCGATTGGGCTCCGTTGCTGACGTAGAGCCCGAGACGACCTGATAAAGTCTGACACCCGGTGCGGCTGTGATGTCCGCGTTGACCTGCGCGGATGGTCAATATTTGACACTGCGCGGCACTGCCTGGCACCGCGGCGGAGGGGACTTTCGATCCATAGGTTCTGGGTTCGAGCCCCAGGCGGCCCACTCTTTCCTGGTCCACGTTCGGTGGGTCACCCGGGGAAAACCCGTCGAGCAGGCGCTGAAGGATCCCCATCGGGGTAGGATTCGAGCGACAGCGCCGGAGTGCCCAGACACCGCCCTCACGACGATCGACCGTCAACGAGGCCGCATCTGTTCCTCCTCCGTGCACCTGTCCGTGCGGCGAGTTTCAGCAGCGGTCGGCAAGGTCTGGAGCCCGCTCGTGAAACTCATAACGCTCGATCTTCGTCGTTCCCGCCGTCCCAGCGCGGCGCTCGAACCAGTGGAAGCCGAACTCGGTGTGGTCAGAACGGTCATCGAGGTCCCGGCCGCCGAGGAACCGCCGCCGCATAGAGCCCCGCCGTTGACCGTGGCGGTCGAGCAGTGTGGCCGGACGCTGGTCGTCGCGGTGGACGGCGATGTGGACCTGCACACCGCGCCCGCTCTGCGCGAGGCGATCGCATCGGCGTTGGCGGATCGGCCGAAGCGGCTGGTCGTGGACCTGACCGACGTCAGGTTCCTCAATTCCACGGGGCTGGAGGTCCTGCTGGGGGCGCACCGGCA
Source organism: Amycolatopsis sp. NPDC034160 (assembly GCF_055575355.1). Taxonomy (NCBI): domain Bacteria; kingdom Bacillati; phylum Actinomycetota; class Actinomycetes; order Pseudonocardiales; family Pseudonocardiaceae; genus Amycolatopsis; species Amycolatopsis sp. NPDC034160. The sequence continues at coordinate 35,496 of NZ_JBVISU010000002.1, forward strand.
GGCCGGTTCCCATACCGATCTGCGTGTCGTCGCCACCACGCGCGCGACCTGGCGCCCGATCCAGATCGCCCGGCTGCACGAACAACTGATCATTCACACGTCACGCTCGGCGGCCATCGCGGCGCCGGTCGAAAGTCCGCTCGAATCGACAGAGTCTTGATGGCGAAAGAAGGACCCTCGATGTTCACCATGACCGAATCGGCCACCGAAGCGATCAACCAGTTGACCACGGCACAGAACGTCCAAGCGGAAGGCGGGCTGCGCCTGACCCTCAACGGCCTCCCGGAGGACGGTGCCGCGCTCGACGTCGAAGTCGCCGCGCATCCCGCCGCGGGCGACGACGTCATCGCGACCACGAGCACCCAGGTGTTCCTCGCCCGCGAGACCCGGGTCCGCCTCGCCGACAAGGTTCTCGACGTCCGCAAGGACATCGACGGTCACTACACCTTCCTCATCACGACAGCGGCCTGAGCGACCGGACGATCCTGGGCTACGTCCTCTCTACGTCAAGCGTCGTGACCGCGGCTCAGTGTCGGCCTTCGGCGCCGGTCGTGTTCGTGGTGCCCGCGGTCAGTGGGCGAGGATTCCGGCGATGTCCGCGGTGCCGTCCGCCACCTCGCGGGCCAGGTCGGAGAGGCGTTGCCGGTGGGAGCGGGCGTAGCCCCGTAGTGCGGCGAAGGCCGCGTCCATGTCGAGGTTCTCGGCGTGGGCGGAGAGGACGCCTTTGGCCTGTTCGATGATGACTCGGCTGTTGAGCGCGGTTTGCAGTTGTTCGGTGAGCAGGTCGGCGTTGCCGATGGCCCGCTGGTGCAGGATGCCGATCGTGGCGACGTCGGCCAGTGCTTGACCGAGCTGCGTGCTGGTGTCGTGTACTCCGTCGCTTTCGGCCTTCAGCAAGGTCAGCACGCCGATGACCTGGCGGCGCAACCGCATCGGAACCGCTTGTGCGGCTTGGAATCCGCAGTCGCGGGCGGCGGCGGCGAAGCGAGGCCACCGGGAGGAGTCGGCGGTGAGGTCCGCACTGGCACTCGGCGCTCCGCTGCGGACGCAGTCGATGCAGGGCCCGTCCTCGGTTTGCACGGCGAACACTTCCAGCAGCTCCGCCCGTTCGGAGGACGCCGCCGCCATGCGGAGCCCGCCGTGTTCGTCGAGCAGGATCACGCCGGCCGCGGACACCTCGAGCAATTCGACGCACTGCTCGCACAGCATGTGCAGGAATTCCAGGACGTCGAAGTCGTCGATCAGGGTGTCGGCGAGTGCGACGAACGTGTCGGCCAACCGCTGCTCATGGCCCGTGGTCCGCGCCAGGGGCGTGACCTGCGGTTGTTCTGACATGCCGGTCAGTCTCCTAACTCGAGGTAGAGGTCGCGGCCGACGATCCGCCGGGACACCTCGTCGAGGGGGGTTCGATGAGCGTAGGCGTGTGCGCGGATGCGCAGCAACGCGTCGTGCATGGAGATGTTCAGCTGGACGGTGACGACGCCGGTGGCCTGATGCACCACGGCATGGACGTCGGACAGCCAGCCGACGTCCATGGGATCCGGACTGTCGAGATCGTCGAGCACCAGGTTGGTGGCGATGTCGGCGAGCGTCAGCGCGTCCCTCAATTCCTCCCAGCCGAGAGAGCCCTCGCTGTCGCGGTGGAGGTCGAGGGTGCCGACCCGCACCGCGCCGACGTGCAGCGGAAACGAGAACACCGCCGCCACGCCGGCGGATTGAGCTTCGGAGGCGAAGGCGGGCCAGCGGGCACTCGCGGTCGCCAGATCGGCGGCCAGCACCGGGCCGCCCAAGGCACGTGCCGCGACCCGGGGGCCTTCGCCGACCGTGCGTTGCAGGTCGTCGAGGACCAGGCTGACCGGATCGGTCGCGCAGGCGACGGCTTGCGCGGTGTCGTCACCGCCGCCGTGGACGACTATCGCGGCGCCGGACACCCCGCAGATGTCGACACACAGCTCGCACACTCGTCGCAGCAGCGTGGCCGGATCAGTGCTCCCGACCTTGAGCATGCTCAGCAGCTCGACGTGCCGTCGAGCGGTCACGATGATCCCTTCGTCCTCAGAGAGTCGGCTCCCCGGAGGGCGAGGGTGCGTTCTCGCTCGGTCCTCGGCGGGGTCCGTGCCCGCCGGGGTCTCGAGCGTAAGCAGCGAGTTCAGTCTACCGCCCGCAAGCTTTCCGAGACGCCCATGTCGAGACGGCCGGGGCGGCTCCGACCTCCGGGTGAAAGCGCCGGACGGGCGCTGAAGAGGCGAAGGAGGGCTTGGCGATGAGCAAGGTGGTGCTGGATGTGTCGATGTCCCTAGACGGGTTCACCGCCGGACCGAACGTCCGGGCCGAAGAGCCCATGGGGGACGGCGGGGAACAACTGCACGAGTGGATGGGCGAAGCCGGGCCGGACGCCGACGTCCGCCGGGAGGTGGACGTGTCGGTCGGGGCCACCATCATCGGGCGGCGCACCTTCGACCTCGGCCTGCGCCCGTGGGGCGGCACCCCGTGGCCGGGCGTCCCGAGCTTCGTGGTCACCCACCGGACCAGGGACGATCTCCTCGGCGACAACGGCGGGACGTTCGCCTTCGACGGCCTGGAGGTCGCGGTCCGGCGTGCCAAGGAGGCCGCGGGGGACAAGGACGTGCTCGTGCTGGGTGCGGACGTGGCGGGTCAGCTGCTCGCCGCGGGCCTGCTCGACGAGGTGTATCTCCACCTCGCGCCCATTCTGCTGGGGCAGGGGACGGCGGTGTTCGGGGGCGGTCGCGGCGACCTGGTCCCGGCGGGGGAACCTGTCGCGGGGGCCGTGACCCACCTGCGCTATCGCGTCCGGCGTGGAGCGACCCCGCGGCGCTAGGCGAACGGTCGGCCGGCGGCGGGGACGACCCGGTGTGGGTGAGTACACCGTACGTTTTTCCTGGCGGAAGAAGTGGCCCTGACCTGGCGAATGTCCGGTTTTTCGAGCCGTCCCGACGCACCGAAATCTTCTTTTTTCGGGACACGACGTGTGCTCTCCGGCGACACCTGCCAGAATGGATACTGAGATCGGGGCATCGAATGCGCTCAGACTCGCTATGAAGAGCAGGTAAAAAGTATGGCTCAGGGCAGCGTGAAGTGGTTTAACGGCGAAAAGGGCTTCGGCTTCATCGCGCAGGATGACGGCGGACCGGACGTGTTCGTGCACTACTCGGAGATCCAGGGGAACGGCTTCAAGTCCCTGGACGAAGGGCAGCGCGTGGAGTTCGAAATCGGTCAGGGCCAGAAGGGCCCGCAGGCCCAGCGCGTCGTCGCCATCTGACGTTTCTCCACCGCCGAAGGCCCTCACCCGCACTGGGTGAGGGCCTTCGGTCGTTGAAGGGCCCGCAGGTCAGTCCTCGAGCCGCCGTGTGACGGCCGTCACGTGGCCGATGGTCCGGAGGTCTTCCGGCTCGATCCCACGTCCTGGGCATATCCGGTGCCCAGCGAGAAGCCGCGAACTGGCTGAACGAACGGTTCGCCGGAAAACCGGCCGCGTGGAACTGCGGCCGGTTCTAGCGCGGCCCCGAAGTTCGATCCTCCTGGGGAAACGCGTCGAGCTGCCTCCGCAACGGCTTGATGTCACCGGTTTCCTTGGCCACCCGGATCACCTCGCGCAGCCGCGCGAGGTGATCCGGGTGCTGCCGCCAGTACGGCGCCCGCACCATGAGGATCGCGGCGAGCAGGTCGCCGGGGTAGTACCGGCCCTCGGCCATGGGGTCGGCTTCGAGCAGGGGGAGTGCGAGGGGAACGAGCACCTCGACGCTCACCTGCTGCCCCAGCAGCACTCGCAGGTCCTCCACCTCGAAGTCCCGGATCGGCTTGTGGCGCAACCGGTAGACCGTCGTCATGAGGCCGGTCGCGTCCGATGGCGGGTCGCCCCATGGCGGTTCGAGGTCGTCCAAAGTGGTCACGGGCCCCAAATTACCCCGGCGCCACCGCCCGTCCGGTCTGTGGCGAGATCGCACCGGCGCACAGCCCTCTGGCGGCCAGCCCCTGTGCGATCCGCGGGATCGCCGCGATGGTGTTGGCGGGCCAGTCGTGCATGAGGATGACCTGCCCGTTGGTGAGGCGGGCGTTCGCCGCGACGATCGCGTCGGTGCTCGCGTTGTTCCAGTCCTGCGAGTCGACGTCCCAGATGATCTGGGTCAGCCCGTACCGCGCCGCGACCGAGCGCACGGTCGTGTTCGTTTCGCCGTAGGGCGGCCGGAACAGCTTCGGCGTGCCGCCGCCGGCGTTGGCGATGGCCTGCTGCGTCCGTGAGATCTCCGAATCGATCTGCGCCTGGCTCAGCTGGGTCAGGCGCGGATGCGTGTAACTGTGGTTCGCCACCCACATTCCGGCGCTGACCTGGGCTCGAACCAGCGCCGGATTCGCGGCGGCGTACTGGCCCTGGTTGAACATCGTGGCCCGCAACCCGTTCTGCCGGAGCGCGTCGAGCAGGCGTGAGGTGGTGCCGGACGGGCCGTCGTCGAAGGTGAGTCCGACGTATCCGGAGCAGGCGGCGGGAGTGGCGCCGGGAGCGAAGGTGAGCGCGGCGACCAGCGCGGCGACGACGAACACGGCGTCACCCGCTCACGGTGATGCTGGAGTTGCCGCTGCTCTGATAGCCCTCGGTCGCCATGATCATGTAGTAGTTGAAGGAGCCGAGCCGCATCCCGGCCCGCGCCCAGGCGTCGAAGTGGTTGCCGGTGGTGATGGTGCCGCCGGTCCGTTTCGCCTGCCGGACGCTCCAGTACTGGTTGAAGGTCTTGGTGCCTTCGACGGACGGGGCGTTGTACCTGGTCGTCTGGTAGATGTCGTACGTCCCGCCGTCGCTGGTGACGGTGCCCTTGTAGGTTCCGGTCGGCCGGTAGCTGCCCCAGTTGTCGACGATGTAGTACTCCACCAGCGGGTTCGACGTCCAGCCGTACAGGGTCAGGTAGCCGTTGCCGGACGGGGAGAAGCTGCCGGAGTAGGTGACGTTGCGCCGCCCGCCGTTGCTCCAGCCTTTGCCCGCGACGAAATTGCCGGTGTTGCTCCACGAGGTCCGGTAGCTGCCGCCCGCGCTCAGCGTCATCGAGACCGAACCGGGCCGGTCGGTCCAGAACGAGTAGTAGTAGCCGTTGTTCGTGCCGGTCTGGTTCGTCGTGATCACCGTGTCGGCCGAGGCCGTGCCTGGCACGAACGCCGTGATCAGCGCGGCCGCGACGGCCCCGCTCAGAATCAGCCGGAACCGGGATTTCCCAAGAGATCTCATCCTTGTGCTCCCTCTTCGTCGAGGTGTGCCGAGGAAAAAAGTGTCGGTGGCGCCGAGGAAGCCGGTCAAAGACTTTCGAAGAAGTTTCGTCAGCTCGCGAGAGTGTGGCCAGGGTCATCCGCGGAACCCGACGACGGTCTCTTCAGCTCCCGTCCCGGCTACCGATATCGTCAAGGGATGCTTGTGATCATTCGTGAGCACCCGTGCGGTCTGGCGCGGTGAGCCGCTCCGTTCTGGAGCCCGAGCAGGTCGGGCGGAAGGTGCGGCTGCGCGAGGTCGGCCTCCGGGACCGCCGGGTCCTGATGGGCTTCGACCGCGACATGGCCCGCGAGGCGACACCGCTGATCGGCGGTGGGCACCGGCATTGGGCGTCGCACCGGTCGGGTTCCGCCGGTGACGACATCCACTTCGGCATCGAGACAGTACGCGGCCGCATGCTGGTCGGCTCGGTCTGCACCATCGGCGCCGACCCCGTGACCGGCCTCTTCGGCTACGGCATCGGGATCGCCCCTCGGCACCAGCGCTGCGGATACGCCACGGACGCCATCACCGTCCTGCTGGCGCACATGTTCGAGCAGCGCGGCTTCCGCAAATGCGAGGTCAGCGTGTACGGCGGCAACCTGGCGTCGCTTTCCCTGCACGGCGGCCTCGGCTTCCGCGAGGAAGGCAGGCTGCGTGACACCGAAGTGGTGCGCGGCGAGATCAAGTACCTGGTCCGGATGGGCATCACGGCCGAGGAGTTCGCCCTGCGCCGTCCGGGCGACCTCGGTGATCTCGGCGGTCGCCGAGGTCAGCACCGGCGGCCCCGCCGCGGCAAGCACTGGCGTACGCCCGCCGCCGCCGTCAGCGGTTGATCCCGGCCTCATAGGCGAAGACGACGGCTTGGACGCGGTCGCGGAGGCCGAGTTTCGTGAGGATGCGGCCGACGTGGGTCTTCACCGTCCCCGGTGAGAGGAACAGCAGTTCCGCGATCTCGGCGTTGGACAGGCCGCGGGCCAGCTGCTGCAACACCTCGCGTTCGCGGCCGGTGAGCAGGGCGAGCCTGCCGTCGGGTGACGGCGTGGGAAGGCCGGTGACGACGCGGTCGAGCAGCCGACGGGTAACGGTGGGGGCGAGCGTGGCTTCTCCGGCGGCGACCACGCGGACGGCGGAGAGCAGGTCCGGGGCCAGCGCGTCCTTGAGCAGGAAACCGCTGGCGCCCGCCCGAAGCGCGGCGTAGACGTACTCGTCGAGGTCGAAGGTGGTCAACACCAGCACCCGGGTGCGGTGGGCCGCGGCGATCGCGGCGGTGGCCTCGACGCCGTCCATTTCGGGCATCCGGATGTCCATGAGCACGACGTCGGGATCGAGGTCCGCCACCAGCTTCACGGCCTCCGCGCCGTCGCCCGCCTCGCCGACGACGTCGATGTCGTCGGCGTTGTCGAGGATCATCCGCAGGCCGGTGCGCACCAGCGCCTGGTCGTCGGCGATGACCACCCGGATCGTCATGACGGCAAGGTCGCGCGGACGGCGAAACCGCGTTCCGGACGTGGTCCCGCGTCGAAGGTGCCGCCCAGTACGTTCACCCGTTCCCGCATCCCTTCGAGGCCGTGGCCGGTGCCGGGGGGTGCCTCCGCCGCGATGCCGTCGTCGGTCACCTCGATCTCCAGCGCTTCGGGCTCATACCGCATCACGATAGTCACCGACGCGGCCGGACCGGCGTGTTTCAGCACGTTCGTCAAGGCTTCCTGCACGATCCGATAGGCCGCCAGGTCCACTGTGGACGAAAGTGGCCGCGGTTCCCCTTCGACGCGGAAGTCGACCGGCGTGCCCGCCGAGCGGATGTCGCCGACCAGGCGCGGCAGACGTTCGGCACCCGGGCGCGGTTCCCAGTCCGGGGCGTCCTGGCCGAGCGCGCCGAGCAGCCGCCGGATCTCGCTCAACGCGGTCCGCCCGGTGCCGACGATGGCGTCCAGCGCCTCCCGTGCCCGCTCCGGCCGCCGCTCCAGTTCCGCTTGGGCGCCCTGTGCCTGCAGCACCACCACCGAGAGCGCGTGCGCGACGACGTCGTGCAGTTCGCGGCTGATCCGCCCGCGTTCGGCCGCCACGGCCAGCGCGGCCTGGGTGTCCCGCTCGCGTTCGAGGTCGGTGGCCCGCTGTTCGAGCACCGACAGCCGGATCCGGCGCTGCCGCGTGTTCATCCCGGCCAGCCACGCCACCGAGAGCGACAACCCCACGCCCGCGAACCCGCCCCAATCCTGGACTTGGCTTTCGTCGTCGTCGATCGGCGGCGCCAACCGATCGATGATGATGATCCGCGGCAGCGGGACGTGCGTCCGGGAGTTCGCTTCCGAGGCGTAGAACGACCACGCGGCGGCGATGAGCAATCCCGTCGCCAGCAGAGTGAAGGAAAGCCGTCGCGACCCCCAGGCCGCGACGGAGAAGAGGCCGATCAACGCCACGAGGTCGACCGGGCGGAGATCGTTGCCCATGGCCAGATGAACGAGCGACACCACCGTGCCCGCCGTGAAGGTGATCGCGGGATTGCGGTGTCGTACCAGCAGGGAAGCCAAGGCCACCAACGACACCACCCACCACTCGAAGCCCTCCGGGTCGTCGGCGGCGACCACAGTGGACAGTCCGATGAGCACGGTGAGCCCGCGGTCGACGGCCTTCGGGTGACTCCTGAGTACGGCCAGCACCGGCCGAGCGTAACCGCGGATCGGGCGCCGCGGATCCACCGCGAGGCAGAGGCCGGGGTACGACCTGCGACAGACGGACGGGTGAGGAGCGACGTGCTCTCCGGCCGATGCGCGAACACGGCGGCATGGCACAGGCTGGGTGGCGGAAAATCCTCGACAGAAAGAGAATCCTCATGAGAAGGCTTCTTGTCACGCTGCTCGCCCTCGCCGCCATGGTGCCACTGGCGATCCCGGCTTCGGCGGAGGCGAAGTCCTTGAAGTTGCCGCCGCCGACCGGTTCGCATCCCGTCGGCTCCACCGACCTGCATCTGGTCGACGACTCGCGCCGGGATCCCTGGGTACCGACCGGGCCGCGTGAGCTGATGGTGTCGATGTTCTACCCGGCTCTGCTGCCGGTCGGCTCGCGGCGGCCATATCTGACACTGGCCGAAGCCAAGGCCTTCCTGACCGAGTCCGGGCTCCCCGACGTCGACCCCGCGCGGGTTGCCGAGACCAGGAGCAGCGCCCGTGTCGACTCCCCGCCGTTGCCGGGGAAGCGGGCGCTGGTCGTCCTGTCACCCGGTTTCGGCAAGCCGCGCACCACGCTCACCGGCCTGGCGGAAGACCTGGCGAGCAAGGGTTTCGTCGTCGCGCTGATCGGCCACAACTACGAATCCCACGGCACCGCCTTCCCCGACGGTCGCGTCACCGAATGCGCCGCCTGCGGATCCGAGTCCACGCTGCTCCCGCCGATCCGCTCCGCGGACGTCTCCTTCGCCCTCGACACGCTGACCAGGCCTTCGTCGAAGTGGGCCTGGTTGATCGACCGGACGCGCGTCGGTATGGCCGGGCATTCGATCGGCGGTTACAGCACACCGACGGCGATGGTGAACGACCAGCGGATCCGCGCCGGCGTGGACCTGGACGGCAGGCTGTGGTCGCCGATCCCCGCGTCCGGAATCGACCGGCCGGTCTTGCTGCTCGGCCGCGAAAGCGAGTACACCCCGGCCGGTCCGGACACGACCTGGGCGGGCAGCTGGCCGAATCTCACCGGCTGGAAGCGCTGGATCAGTGTCGCCGCGGCCGGGCACGCGTCCTTCACCGACGTCGGCGTGCTCGGTGAGCAACTCGGCCTGTCGTGGCCCGGACTGCTCGGTGGCCTGCGCGGGATGGAGCTGACCAGGGCGTACGTCTCCGCGTTCTTCGACGCGAACCTGCGCGGCGGCCGTCAGCCGCTGCTGGACGGGCCGGTGGCGGGCAACCCCGAGATCAAGTTCTGGAACTAGGCCGTCACGTTCGCGCCGGCCGTCCCGTCCAAGGGTCATGACGACACAGCTCAGCAGGTTCACCGACCAGAAGACGATCCTCTTGAAGACGTTCAAGCGGGACGGGACGGCCGTCGGGACACCGGTCAACATCGCCGTCGAGGGGGATCACGCGTTCCTGCGCACCTACGACGCGGCGTGGAAAGCCAAGCGGATGCGGAACAATCCCCGGGTCGAGATCGCTCTTTCCACCTTCCGTGGCATTCCGACCGGAGACGCCGTGCGGGGGCACGTGCGGCTGCTCGACGGCGACGAGGCCCGGCACGCGGCCGAATGCCTCGCCAAGAAGCATCGGCTACTGCACGGCTTCTTCGTTCCGCTCCTGCACCGGCGGAAGAAGTACAAGACGCTCCACTACGAGTTGAGACTGGATTCGTAGCGTCCTCGGTCGCGATGCCCGATTCCTTTCCGGCGGCCCGCTGGTCTTCTTGTCGGTAAGTGAGAACGACAGGAGCAGGGTATGCCGGACAGGAAGGTCATCGCCGTCGTCGGCGCGACCGGTAAGCAAGGTGGCGGGCTCGTGCGCGCCATCGCGGAAGACAGCTCGGGGGAGTTCGTGGCACGGGCCATCACCCGCGATGCAGCCACCGCGGAGGCGGTGGCGGATCTCGGCGCCGAAGTGGTGGAGGCGGATCTCGACGATCCCGCCGCGGTGAAGCGGGCTTTCGCAGGCGTGTATGGCGCGTACTGCGTGACGTTCGCGCAGCAGTATCCACCGGAGCACGAGATCCGCCACGCCGCGACGATGGCGGCGGCGGCCGTGGAGAACGGGCTGCAGCACGTCGTTTGGTCGACGTTCGAGGACACCCGCGCTCAGCCGGGGCCCTACTACGTTCCGCAATTCGATGCCAAGGCCGAGGCGGACGCCGAATTCCGCACTGTACCGACGACTTACCTTCGGACGGCTTTCTACTGGGAGAACCTCGCCCTGACCGGAAACACGCTGTCGTTGCCGCTGGGCGAAGCGAAACTGGCCGGGATCGCCGTCGACGACATCGGCCGGTGCGCGCTCGGGGTGTTCAAACGACCGGAGCTGATCGGCGAGACCGTTTCCCTCACCGGCGAGAACCTGACCGGTGCCGAACTGGCCGCGGCCATCACCGACGCGTTGGGAAAACCCGTGCGGTACAACGACATTCCGCCTTCCGTCCTCCCCGAGGACGTCGGCAACATGTTTCGGTTCTTCCAGGATTCGGAGGCCATCTTCGCCGGTGGCCGCAGTCGGGCACGGACACTCGAGCTGAATCCCGCGTTGCAGAGCTTCTCCGGCTGGCTGACGAAAGGATCGATCCGATGAGTGTCCCGTTGGACGACCGTGCCCGCGAGTTCATCGACGGCAAGAACGCGGCGACCGTCGCCACCGTCACCAAGGACGGCGGTCCGCAGACGTCGGTCATCCTGGTCGGGCGCGACGGCGACGTGCTGCTGTTCAGCACGACGACCATGCGGGCGAAGGCGCGCAACATCGAGCGTGACCCGCGGATCAGCGTGCTGATCTACGCCGGTGCGGATTCGAGCAAATACGTCGAGATCCGGGGTACGGCCATTATGGAGCCCGATCCGGAGAAGAAACTGCTGCACGAGATGTACGCCAAGTATCTCGGCATGGAACCGCCACCGGAGCCGGGAGTCGAGCGGCTGATCGTCAGGCTGACCCCGGAGAAGATCAACCACTTCCCGCCGTGCTGACCATCGGGCGGCGCTGTCTGTCCTCAATGGACGGACAGCGCCACCCGATCGGTGCAACGTTTCGCCTGGCGATCGACAGGAGCGGCCCTTACGCTTTCCCGACCGCGACCTGCGAGGTGAGACGATGCGGTCCTTCGGCTCGGCGGATCCGGTCAAGCTGGCACTCGCCGGACTCACCACGATGGCCCTCGGAATGGCGGCGGCGCTCAACGCCGACGCCCTGCCGGTGATCGGCGGCGGCACCACCTATTCGGCCGAATTCTCCGACGCGGGCGGACTGCGCGCGGACAACGACGTCCGGATCGCCGGGGTCAAGGTCGGGAAGGTTTCCCGGATCGGCCTCGAAGGCGACCGTGTGCTCGTCTCGTTCCGGGTGAAGGACGCCTGGCTCGGTGACGCCACTGGCGCGTCCATCCAGATCAAGAACGTACTGGGGCAGAAGTACCTGGCCCTCGACCCGCGAGGTGAAGCGATCCTCGATCCGGGCGACCCGATCCCGCTGCGAAGGACCATCGCGCCCTACGACGTCCTTGAAGCGTTTCGAGACCTGTCGAAGACCGTGGACGCCATCGACGTCGATCAGCTTGCGAAGAGCTTCGACACGATTTCAGCCACCTTCGCCGATACACCTGCCGACGTCCGCGCCGCGCTCGACGGGATCTCGAAGCTCTCCGGCACCATCGCCTCGCGCGACCGGCAACTCCGGACGCTGGTGGCGAACACGCGGCAGGTCTCGCAGACCCTCGTCGACCGCGACGCCGAGGTCCAGCGGCTGGTCCAGGACGGCAACGCGCTCCTGCGCGCGATCTCCACCCGGCAACAGGCGATCAAGGATCTGCTCGACGGCTCGAAACGGCTCGCGACCGCGCTCGACGGCATCATCGCCGACAACGACGGGCAACTCGGGCCGGTGCTCGAACAACTCGACCGGTTGACGTCGATGCTGCACCGCAACCAGGACTCGCTGGCCAAGGGGATCGCCGCGTTCGCCCCGGCGATCCGGGTGCTCACGAATGTCGCGGGAAACGGGCGGTGGATCGATGGCTACCTGTGCGGGCTCGTCCTGCCCTCGTTCGGACCGCTCAACGAGAAAGGCTGCTTTGAGTCGTGAGTGATTTGGGTCGTTCTCTTGAGAAGAAAGACAATCGTGTCGTGGTTGCGGGCGGTCTGTTCGCCGGGGTGAGGGGCTGGGCGAAGGCGTAACTCGCGTGCTCAGAGACGGGACTCGCGTGCCTGAACCCCGCACTCGGGTGTTACGCCTCCAAGCACGCGAGATCCGGCTCTAAGCACGCGAGTACGGCGCCACGTCGCTCACGAGTCCCAGGACTACGGCTTCGTCCGCCGGAGCCAGTACAGCCCGATCACCGGCAGCACCAGCGGGATGAAGAGGTAGCCCTGCCCGTACACCGACCACACGGTGGCGTGGGGGAAGGCTTCGCGGTCGAAGAGGCTGAAAGTGCCGACGGTCAGCACGCCGATCAGTTCGATTCCGCAGGCGAGCAACGCGATCCGCCACCAGATCGCGCCGCGGCGGGCGAGCGCCACGGTGGCCAGGAGATAGACGACGGCCGCGAACGCGGACAGGACGTAGGCCAGCGGGGCCTCGTGGTACTTGGTGCTGATCTGCACGGCAGCGCGTGACGTCGCCGCCAGCGCGAAGATCGCGTACACGGTGACCAGGATGCGGCCGGGGCCGGAGGCCTGGTCCGTACCGGGCTGCCCGCTGACGTCCTTGGTGGCTTCGCCCACCGTGCTCTCCTCGGTTTCTTCAGGCACTGGCGCCCGCCCACACCTCGTGCAGCCGGAGCACCATCACCGGGATGGCGAGGCAGGCGATCCCGAGGATCGCGGTGCTCGACCGCGTGCGCTCCGCCAGTGCCCAGAACGTCCCGAGCGGGAGCACGACCAGGCAGCCGATCAGGTAAGCGAGGTAGGTGGCCATGCTGCCCGGGCGGCCGCCGCCGATCAGCAGCACGACGCCGATGACGAGCTGGACCACCAGGAGGAGTTCGACGACGCCGAGGCCGACGAGCAGCGCGTTGTCCGGCAGCTTCTTGCGCGCGGACTGTACGAAACTCCACACCGCGACCAGCGCCGCGCAGATCGCGACGGTCATCGCGAAGCCTGTGATCACGCCCGCCTCCTTGCCTACTCCGCCGTCGACAACGTACCTGCGGGCATTTCGCCGCCGGCGGGCGACCGGCGGGGTTCGTGGCGGGGGCCACGGGGGAGCCCGCAGTGGTCCAGACCGCGAGTGAATAGATCACGAAGCGCGTTCGATTGGCGTTCTGTCAATTCGGCCGGGCCTCATTGCGTTCTGTACCTGGACCAGGCATTACGGCACACGCGTGATCCTGTTACACACCGACCGGGTGGTTGAAAATCGAGTTGATCTCACCCTGGGTACCCCTACTATTCGGTAGGTTTCGAATTCACGTCCCTGAACAGCCCATACGAACCCCCGGTATGGCGGATTGGCCGTTCGCTGCCGGGCGGGTGGAATATTCCCCATCGCGATGGTGCACTTGGCCCATCCGATTGGTGCGAAGGAGGGGGCGCTCGATGGATGTCCGTTACGAAGCGTATTGCTTCGCGGATCCGCTGTTCTTCGACGAGCAGCGGGAAACCGGGGACGCCGCCGACGATTACGCCGCCCTGTTGCCCGTTCCCGATTCCGAGTGGCGCTCCGGGGTGCGCGGTGTGTGGCGCATGCTGCACCCTCTTGCTCGAAACCTTCCTTCGCAGGGCTGGAAAATCCACGTGTCGGCAGGTTTGAGCAACGCCGAGCAGGTGCTCGTGAAGGTGCACGAGCATTGTATCGAGCACAACGTGTCGTACAAGCATCTGCGATCAAGGAACACGCTGCTCGCCAGGAATTCCAAATACGCGCCGCGTGACGGCAGCGGAAAGTTGCTGACTCTTTATCCAGCTGACAACAACGAGCTCGAGCGCGTTCTCGCGGAGCTGTCCGCGAAGCTGGATGGGGAACCTGGCGCGTATATTCTGAGCGACCTGCGCTATGGTGCCGGCCCGCTTTACGTCCGTTACGGCGGATTCGCCGAGCAATGGGTGGAACTCGACGGCAAGCGCGTCCTCGCGGTGCGCAAGCCGGACGGCACGCTGGTCCCGGACAAACGTGAGCCGAGCTTCTCCGTACCCGACTGGGTGACGATCCCGGAATTCCTCGCGCCGCACCTCGCGGCTCGCAAGGGTGGCGACCCGGCGCAGTTCCCCTACCAGGTGAAGAAGCCGCTGCACTTCTCCAACGGTGGCGGGGTGTACCTCGCCGACCGGAACGCCGACGGCGAACAGGTCGTTCTCAAGGAGGCCAGGCCGTACGCCGGCCTCGACCGCGACCTGATCGACGCCGTCGAGCGGCTCCGCCGAGAGCACGAGGTGCTGGAACGGCTCAAGGACATCGACGGCATCCCCGCCGCTCACGACCGGTTCACCGTCTGGGAGCACCACTTCCTGTCCATGGAGTACATGCCCGGCGTCTCGCTCGGCAGCTGGCTCGCCCGCAACTACCCACTCACCCGCCGGGACTGCACGGAAGCCGACATCACCGCCTACACCAAACGCGCGCTGGCGCTGGTCGACCGCGTGGAGAAGATGGTCGAAGCGGTGCACGAGCGCAGGATCGTCTTCGGTGACCTGCACTCGATGAACATCCTGGTCGACGGGGACGACGACAAGGTCTCGCTGATCGACTTCGAGATGGCGGCCGACGTCGACAAGGGTGGACGTCCCGCGCTCGGCGCTCCCGGCTTCCGGGCTCCGCGGGATCGCGAGGGCTTCGAAATCGACGAGTACGCGCTCGCCGTCCTGAAGCTGTGGATCTTCCTGCCGCTCACCACGCTCCTCGAACTCGCCCCGGCGAAGCTGCGCGGACTGGCGGACTTCGTCCAGCGACGCTTCGACGTACCGGAGGGCTACGCCGACGCGGTCGTCGCCGAGCTCGCGCCCCGGGACGCCCCGCCGCAAACGAGCGAGACCGAACTCGACCAGGCCGAGCCGGACTGGACGCTGGTCCGCAAGCAGATCACCGAAGCGATCCTCGCCAGCGCGACCCCCGAACGCACCGACCGGCTCTTCCCCGGCGACATCGAGCAGTTCCGCGTCGGCGGAGCGTGCTTCGGCTACGGCGCGGCCGGAGTCCTCCACGCGCTGCACGCGGTCAACGGAGACCGGTACCCCGATCACGAGAAGTGGCTGCTGGACGCGGTCCGTCGCGACCCGCCCGCACGACCGGGGTTCTACGACGGCTCGTACGGAATCGCCTACGTCCTCGAAGAGCTCGGCTACCGCGACGAAGCCACCAAACTGCTTTCGTCCTCGGCGACGCTCGTGGACCAGACCGCCGACCACGGGCTCGAAGGCGGTCTTTCCGGAATCGGCCTGACCCAGCTGCACTTCGCGGTGAAGCGCAAGGACAACGAGTTCGGCAGGCAGGCACTCGCCACCGCCGTCCGGCTCGCCGAAGCACTCGAAACCGCCGACCCGCCCGGCGACTTCGCCAGGGCAGGGCTGCTCAACGGCTGGTCCGGGCCGGCGCTGCTGTTCATCCGGCTGTTCGAGCGCACTCGCGAAGAGGGCTGGCTGTCCTTCGCCGACCAGGCGCTGGAGCGGGACATCGAGGAGTGCGTCGAATCCGACGATGGCTCGCTGCAGGTTCGCGACGGGGAGACCAGGACCTTGCCCTACGCGGGTGTCGGCAGCGCCGGGATCCTCTTGGTCGCCGAAGAGCTGGCGAAACACCGTCCGGACGCGAATGCGCTGAAGAGCCTTCCCGGGCTACGCGAATCCTGCCGCGGCGAGTTCGTCATCCACCCCGGCCTGTTGTTCGGCCGGTGCGGGCTGATGACCGCGCTCGCGACGGGCGCCGAACCGGACCAGCGCGTCCGCGAGGCCGTCGACCTGCACCTTTCCCGGCTGGCCTGGTACGCGGTGCCGTACAAGGGCGGCCTGGCGTTCCCCGGAAACCAGCTGCTGCGGCTGTCGATGGACGTCGTCACCGGCGGCGCGGGCATCTTGCTCGCCCTCGCCGCAACCCTGGACGGGAAGGCCTTGCTGCCGTTCCTGTCCTCCAGAACTGCCGGTCGTTGACGACCGGCGGACCAGGAAAACAACGAAAGGGAACACCATCATGGAACTCGTTCTGGACCTGCAGGCCATGGAAGCCCCCGAGGTTCTCGAAGGCGGCGGTGGCGGCAGCCACGGTGGCTCGAGCAACCTCAGCCTGCTGGCGTCCTGCGCGAACAGCACGGTCAGCCTGCTGACCTGCCACTGATCACCTGAGTGATCGCTGAGGGCGCGGGAGCGGCACAGGCCAAGTGCGCCGCTCCCGCGCCCCTCATTTTGCCGGTCGAATCATCTCGTTGGGATCACGTTGCACGAAGTGGGACGTCCCCAGCGTGACTTGCCCTGCCGACGTCGATCACGGCGGCGGATTCACGGCGGGTTCACCTCGAAGGCTAAGGAGTGGGATGGCGGGTTCCGCCGATCGTCTGCTGGTCTCCGTGACCATGCTCGATCGTCCCCGCCTGATCGCGCTGATCCTGAGCGCGCTCGCCGGGACGGCCGCGGGGCTGCTCCTGCCCGGCGCGCTCGCCGCCGCGGTCGACGCCGTCGTCGCGGGGCGGCCCAGCCTTCCCGAGGTCTCATGGCTGCTCGTGCTGGGTGTCACGCAGATCGCCGTCGGCCTCATCGGCGGCATCCTCACCGCGCGGATGACCGCTTTCGCGACCGCCTGGCTGCGCCGCGAACTCACCGACCGCCATCTCGCGCTCGGCACCAGATCCGCCTTCGCCGACGGCGACGCGATCAGCAGGCTCACCGGGGACTGCACCGGCGCCGGTCTGGTCGCCTCGGTCGTCGTCCAGCTCGGCTCGTCGACCTTGATCTCCGGCGGCGCGGTCGTCCTGCTGGCGTGGATGGACTGGCGTCTCGCGCTCGTCTTCCTCGGCAGCATCCCGTTCGCGCTGATGCTCGCGCGCACGCATCTGAAGAACACCGCCGAAGACGTCCTTACTTACCAACAGGTTTCCGGGGAACTGGCGGCGAGGATGGTCGACGCCGTCGCCGGGCTGCGCACGATCGCCGCGTCGGGTACCGCCGACCGCGAAGCCGAACGAGTGTTGCGGCCGTTGCCGAAGCTGAGTCTCGCGGGCCGCGGGATGTGGCGCACGCAGGCCAGGATGGTGTGGCGTTCCGGCCTTTTGCTGCCCGCGGTGGAGATCGCCGTGCTGGCCGCCGCCGGTTTCGGCGTGCTGGAGGGGAGGTTGAGTGTCGGACAGGTCCTCGCCGCACTCGGTTACGTCGCGCTCGGCATGAGCATGGTCACCCAGATCCCGTTGCTCACCACGCTTTCCCGGGCGCGCTCGTGTGCGCGGCGGATCACCGATGTGCTGGAGTCACCCGTACCCGAACCAGGCAAGCTGGGCGTCGCCGCCGGGCAGGGGACGCTCGAACTGCGCGGCGTCACCGTCGAAGGCGCGTTGCGGGAGGTCGACCTCGTCGTCCGCGGCGGCCGGTTCACCGCCGTCGTCGGGCGTTCCGGCTCGGGGAAGTCCGCGCTGGTCAGCGTCCTCGGCGGGCTGCTGAGCCCGGACGAAGGGACGGTGATGCTCGACGGCCGTCAGCTGGCGGATCTGCGGCCGCACGAACTCCGCGCGGTCGTCGGTTTCGCCTTCGAACGGCCCGCGCTGCTCGGCGCCACCATCGGCGACGCCGTCGGATACGGCTCTTGGGCCGGTGAAGCCGCCGTGCGCGCCGCCTGTCAGTCCGCGCAGGTCGACGACCTGATCGTCCGGCTGCCGAACGGATATCGGACGCCGCTGTCGGAGACACCGCTCTCCGGCGGGGAGGCGCAGCGGATCGGGCTGGCGCGCGCGATCGCGCACGCGCCGAGGGTGCTCATCCTCGACGACGCCACCGCCAGTCTCGACACGGTCACCGAAGCCGCCGTCGAAGAGGCGATCGAACGCACTCTGCCCGGCCGGACCCGGGTGGTGGTGACGCATCGCGCGGCCACCGCGGCGCGGGCGGACGCGGTGGTGTGGCTGGACGACGGGCGGGTCCGGGCGGTCGGCACCCACGACGAGCTGTGGCGTGATCCGGCTTACCGTGCTGTTTTCACGGGTAGCTCGGCGGAGCAGCTATGAACAGCGAGAACCCAGCCAAGCACGACGCGATCGCGGGCGCGGGTTCGCCAGCCAGTACGGAGGGCGAGCAGTGAGCGTCTGGGGGCTCTACCGTTCGGCGCTGGCCGGGCAGTGGAGAGGCGGGCTGGTGTTGCTGGCCTGCTCCGTGCTGGAAAGCGCGCCAGCGTTCTTGTCCGGTCGCCTGGTCGAACTCGCGGTTGACGAGGGGTTTGCCGCGGATCGGCCAGGCACCGGACTGCGTTGGCTCGCGGTGTTCGGACTGGTCGCCGTGATCGGGGCGTTCGGGTCCCGGCTGGTGTGGCATCAGCTCGGCAAGGTCGTCGAGCCGTTGCGTGACGCGCTGGTGACCGCCGTGGTGCGCGGGGTCCTGCACGATCCGGCGCCACCGCGGAATCAGCCGGACGCCAGCGGCGTCGCCCGGATCACCCAGCACGTCGAGGTGGTCCGCGACGCCACGGCGGGGTTGCTGGTGCAGGCACGCGGGATGGTCGTGACGACCGTGGCGGCGTTGGCCGGGTTGTTCACCATCGCCGGTTCGCTCGCGCTGATCGTCGCGATCCCGGTGGTGGTCTCGGTGGCCGTGTTCGCCTGCCTGCTGCCGTCGCTGGCTCGTCGGCAGCGCGCGCTCGCGTTGGCCGACGAGCGGACCGCCGAGGTCGCGGGCGCGTCGTTGTCCGGGATGCGCGACATCGTCGCCTGCGGTGCGGAACCCCTTGCCGCGCTTGAGCTTTACGACGCCATCGACACGCAGGCCAAGGCGGCCGTGCGGGTGGCGCGGTCGGGGGCGGCCAGGACGGTGGTGATCGCGACCGGCGGCTTCGTCCCGCTGCTGCTGGCGTTGCTGGTGGCGCCGGGAATGGTCAAGGACGGGGTGCTCACCGCCGGTGCCGCGCTCGGCGCGCTCGTCTACCTCGCGACGACGATGCAGCCGGCGTTGCGGGGGCTGGCGTCCACCGCGAGCACCGTGGTGCTGCGGCTGATCGTGGCGCTGCGGCGGTTGGCGGAGACCGCGGAGGCCGAGCCGGAGCCGGACGGTACGGCCGAACCCGCCGGGACCGCGATCTACGTGCGGGATCTGACCTTCAGTTGGGGTGCGGCGGCCGAGCCGGTGGTGCGCGGGCTGGACCTGCATCTGCGGCCGGGCGAGCGGTTCGCGGTGGTAGGCCCGAGCGGGATCGGCAAGTCGACCTTGGCCGGGTTGCTGACCGGGATGCTCGAACCGCAGGCCGGGCGGGTACTGCTCGGCGGGGTACCGGTCCGGGAGGTCCCGGCGGCGGTACGGCATCGGATGATCGCGCTGATCCCCCAGGAGTCGTACGTCTTCGCGGGATCCGTGCGGGACAACGTCGGCCTGTTCGCACAGACGGCGATGGACGCCGAACTGTGGGCGGCCGTGACCGCCGTGGGGGCGGAGCCGCTGATCACGCGGCTGGGCGGACTCGACAGCGAGATCGGGCACGGGACGCTGTCCGCCGGTGAGGCGCAGCTCATCGCGCTGGCGCGGGTGTACGCGAGCGACGCGGGCGTCGTCATCCTCGACGAGGCGACGTCGCACCTCGACCCGCCCGCCGAAGCCCGCGCGGAACGGGCGTTCGCCGAGCGGGGCGGGATCCTGGTGGTGATCGCGCACCGGCTGACGTCGGCGTTGCGCGCGGACCGGGTCCTGGTGATGGACGGCAAGGAGACCGCCCTCGGTACCCACCTGGAACTCATGGACCGGTCCACGCGCTACGCCCAGCTCATGCACGCGTGGGCGCCGCGGCTACCCCAGCCCAGTGCGCAGTTCTTCCAGCGCGCCCCGGAGTAGACCGTCGACCGGAACCGGGCGCCGGGACTCGCGATCGACGAAGACGTGCACGAAGTGCCCTTCGGCGATCACCGTCTCCTTCGAGTACATCCCGACCTCGTAGCGGACACTCGACCGCCCGAGATGCCCGACCCGCAGGCCGACCTCGAGTTCACCCGGGAACGACACCGAAGCGTGGTACTTGCACTGGGATTCCACGCACAACCCGATGACCTGGCCGGTTTCGATGTCGAGCCCGCCGCGTTCGATCAGGAGTGTGTTGATCACGGTGTCCATCACCGAGTAGTGGACGACGTTGTTGACATGTCCGTAGACGTCGTTGTCCTTCCACCGCAACGGAACCGTCTGCCAGTGCGGGTACTCGGCGTTCACCACAGCGTCACCGATTCCCGCAGGATCCCGGCGAGATCCGCTTCGGCTGCCTCGCGTGGCGCCGTCGCCAGCAGCCGTTGTTGTTTCACCGTACCGGAAACCAGTGAGTCCACATCGGACTCCGAGTAGCCGACGGCGCCGATCCCGTTGGGGATCCCGATCTCCCGCATGATCTGCCGCAGCACCGCGGGCAGATGGTCGTGAAGGTCGCCCGGCCATTCGTAGTCCGGGGCGAGCAGCCGGGCCACCCGCAGGTGCCGGTCCGGGCAGGCGTCGAAGGTGAAGCGGAACGCCGCGGGCGCGGTCAGCGAGACCGCCATCCCGTGCGGCACCATCGGTTCGTCACCCGGATAGCCCGAAGGATGGAAGTCCCGGACCTGCCCGGCGATCGGATAAGCGTTGGCGTGCGGGATGTGCACGCCGGCGTTGCCGAAGCCGAGTCCGGCGAACGTCGCCGCGAGCGCCATCGCCTCGCGTGCCTTCAGGTCCGATCCGTCCCGCACGGCCGCGGGCAAGGCCCACGACAACAGCCGCAGCGACTGCTCGGCGAACATGTCGGCCAGCGGATTCGCGCCGCAGTAGGGAACCCGGTCCTCCGGGCGTTTGCGGTCGAATTCGGTGTACGGCTTCGCCGTGTAGCTTTCCGCGGCGTGACAGAGAATGTCCATCCCGCTCGCGGCGGTGACCTCCGGCGGCTGCGACACCATCAGTCGCGGATCGACCACGGCGAGGCTCGGCCGCAGCCGGAGATGGCTGATACCGCTCTTCACCCGCAGTGACAACACGTCCAGCACGCACACCGTCGTGCTCTCCGAGCCGGTCCCGGTGGTGGTCGGCACCGCGACCAGCGGTTTCAGCGGCGCGCTCGGCGCGCGGCCGCCGCCGACCGGCGCGTTGACGTAGTCCATCAGGTCGCCGTCGTTGCTGGTCAGGAGGTTCACCGCCTTCGCGGTGTCGATGGCGGATCCGCCACCGACGGCGACGAAGGCGTCCCACTCGCCCTGTCCTTTGGCGAAGTCGACGGCCTTGCGCATGCTGACGTCGGTCGGCTCGACGTGAACGCCGTCGAAGACGACCGCTTCGATGCCGTAGGTCTCGATGCCTTCGGCGATCCGTTGTGGCCAGCCCGTCGCGGCGACGGCCGCGTCGGTCAGTACGAGCACCCGCCGGGCGCCGTACTGGGTGAGGTCGTAGCCGATTTCGTCACTCGACCCGGTTCCGTACTTCAAGGCTGGTGCGCCGTAGGTGAAAACAGTTTCACGTCCAGCGGTGGCTGAGGTCACGTTTTCGTGCTCCCTTGCTCGAACACGTCCCGATTTCGGACATTCTGCCGCCCCGGGGTTGCCGGAATCGAAAGATCGCTTGACGGCACCGATCACCGCCCGCCTAAGCTCTTCTCATTAGATACCAACTGGGAGCGTCCGTCGCCCATACGGCCGTGCGGATCTTGACCGAGGCAGGAGTCCACCGCGTGTACGCGGTGGCGGGTGAGTCTTTCCTGGACCTGCTCGACGCGCTGCAACGCGAACGGTCGATCACCTTCGTCTCGGCGAGGCACGACTCCGGCGCGGCCTTCATGGCCGAGGCCGAAGGCAAACTCACCGAGCAACCGGCGGTACTGCTGGCGGGCCGCGGCCCGAACGCGGCGAACCTCGCGATCGGCGTCGCCACGGCCTACCAGGACGAGAGCCCGATGGTCGTCCTGCTGGAGAACCCGCCGTCCAGGCCCGGCCCGACGAGCGAACTGCCCACCGCCGACCTGACCGCGATGTTCGAGCCCATCGCCAAGTGGACCGGCCGTGCGAAGCAACCGGACGAGGTGCCAGGCCTGCTGGTCGAGGCGCTGACCCGCTGCCGCGAAGGACGTCCCGGCCCCACCGTCGTCGCCGTTCCCGCCGACTTCTGGGGTGTCCCGTTCGATTCGGCCAAACCGGTCGCCGCCGTCCGGCCGCCCGTCACCGGCGCGCTCGGCCGGACCGCCGAGGCGGTCGCGCAACTGGTCGACGAGGCCCGCTACCCGGTGGTGATCGTCGGCGGCCGGGCCCGCGCGGCGCGGGACGAGCTGATCGCCGTCGCCGACGAACTCGCGTTGCCGGTGTACAACGCCTTCCGCCGTCAGGACGCCTTCCCGGAGAACCACGCGCGCTACGCCGGCCACCTCGGCATCGGGATCCCGGCGCGCCAGCTCGACGCGCTGGAACGCGCCGACCTCGTCCTCGCGCTGGGCACGCAGCTCGACGAGGTCACCACCCAGTCCTTCCGCTACCCCACGCCTTCGCAGACGTTGGTGCTGGTGGGCACCGGGATCGAGCCCGCCCGGCGTGGTGGCTTGACCTTCCGGGTCGACTCCGAAGTCGAACCGTTCCTGCGCGAACTGCGCACCGTCGCCTCGCCGCGGACGCGTCGAGCGTCGGCCGCGAACGCCGCCGTGCACACCTTCATGACGCCGCCCGACACCAGCGGCGCCACCCGCGTCCATCCGGCCGACGTCATCCGCGCCGTGCGCAAGCTCGCGCCCGAAGACGCGATCGTGACCAGCGACGCGGGCAACTTCGCCCAGTTCATGCACCGCTACTGGTGTTTCACCGCGCCCCGCAGTCAGCTCGGGCCGAGCAACGCCGCCATGGGCTACGCGGTTCCCGCGGCGATCGCGGCGAAACTCGCCGAGCCGCGCCGGACGGTGATCGCGATGGTCGGTGACGGCGGCGCGCTGATGACCGGGCAGGAGATCGAAACCGCCGTCCGCTACCGGGTGCCGGTGACCGTCCTGGTGTTCCAGAACGGACTGCACGGTCCGCTCGCCGTGCATCAGGCGCGCAAGCACGGACGGCTCTCGGGGGTCACCGTCGCAGCCACCGACTTCGCGTCGTGGGCGCGCGGGCTCGGCGCCGCCGGGTACACCGTGGACGACCGTGAGGAGCTGGAGCCGATCATCGCGAGCGCGCTGGTCCGGCAACGACCCTGTGTGATCGACGTCCGGACGGATCCGGACGTGGTGACCCCGGACATCCGGCTGACGAGCCTGCTCGGCGCCGCGAGGCCGCAGCAGGGCGGCCAGTAGGCGCGGCTCGCCGATTACCGGGCGGTACTTTTTCTCAGGGGATACACAGAAACCCTTGTGGGACTGCCTTCACCTGCTCCAAGGAGTGGGAATGTGGTGACGACTCGGCCGACTTTCGGTCGCGGAGGCCGGATTTTGTCGGTCGGCCGTGGCACAATCGCCGCAACACCGAGAGTCCGATGAGGACTGGGTGGACAGGAGCGGCCAGTGGGGCCGCGGCCGTCCGCCGGTGAGTTGTTGGCACGCAGTACGTACAGCGTTGTGTTGACACAGGGGAGAAAACATGGCTGACGAGATGAAGCCACAGGACAAGTCCAAGTCCGTTTCCGGCGTGGTACCGGTGCAGTTCAGCGCGGACGCGGAGACCCACGATGTCGCCGTCGTGCCCACCAACCGTGACGCCCTGCGCCGTTCACCGTTCGGTGCCGACGTACCGTTGCGCGCGGCGAGCGGCGAATAGCCGAGTGGTAAAGAGCACCGCGCGGCCGGGTGACGACGCTTGTCGGCCTACGTGAGGTGTGCTTTACTGGTTTAGGTCTCGTTTTTTGTGTTCGTGTTGGTTCACGCTCGCAGAACTCAGCGGGCGTAGTGTCTCCTCATTTCCGAGGAAGCAAACCGTCTGATCGTGACCCGGGTTGCCGACGTGGCTTCCTGTTTGTTTGTGTTGCATATGGAGATTTTATGACTCAGGGCACTGTGAAGTGGTTCAACTCCGAGAAGGGGTTCGGCTTCATCACTCCCGACAACGGCGGCGGCGACGTCTTCGTGCACTACAGTGAGATTCAGGGCAATGGCTTCCGCAGCCTTGACGAGAACGCCCGCGTGGAGTTCGAAATCGGTCAGGGTGCGAAGGGTCCGCAGGCCACCTCGGTCAACGTGATCTGATCCAGGCTTTCAAGCAGGGCCGCCTCCCTCGGGAGGTGGCCCTGCTGCTTTTTCCGGGTCTTCACGGGGAGACGAGCCCGGCCTCGTAGGCCAGCACGATCGCCTGCGCCCGGTCCCGTAGCGCCAGTTTCGCGAGGATCCGGCCCACGTACGTTTTCACCGTCTGCGCCGAAAGCACCAGATCCGCCGCGATCTCCGGATTGGACCGTCCTTTCGCGATCAACCGCAGTACTTCGCGTTCGCGTTCGGTGAGCACGTCGAACCGGGCCGGGGACGGCCGCGGAACCGGTGCGCTGGCGACGAAATTCGCGATGAGCCGCTTCGTGACGGCCGGCGAGAGCAGCGCGTCCCCGGCGGCGACCACCCCGATCGCGGCGATCAGTTCGGCCGACGGCGCGTCCTTCAACAGGAACCCGCTGGCGCCCGCCCGCAACGCTCCGTAGACGTAGTCGTCCAAATGGAACGTGGTCAGGACGATCACCTTCGGCTTGTCGCCGTCGCCTTCGAGCAGCCGCCGGGTCGTTTCGAGACCGTCCAGCACCGGCATCCGGATGTCCATCAGGACGACGTCGGGTGCGGTGGTCAGCGCGGCGATGCCGTCCAGCGCCGCCAGTCCGTCACCGGCCTGGCCGACGACGTCCAGTCCCGGCTGCGCGTCCAGCAGGCTCGCGAAACTTTCCCGCACCATGGCCTGGTCGTCGACGATGAAGACGGTGGTCACGTTTCCCCCGTGAGTTTCAGCGTGACGGCCACCCGGAAACCGCCGTCCGCCTCCGGCCCGGTCTCGCACGAGCCGCCGATCAGCGTAACGCGTTCGGCGATCCCCGCCAGGCCGGTGCCGTCCCCGGCCGAAGGGGCCGGAACCCGTTCGGGCGGCCCGTTCTCGACCAGGATCGTGAGCGCTTCCGGCTCTCGTCGCACGTCGACGTCCACCCTCGACCCCGGGCTGTGCCGGGCCGCGTTACTCAACGCCTCCTGCAGGATCCGGTACGCGGCCAGGCCGATCGTGCCAGGGACGTCGTCGCCGCCGGTGATCCGGGAGCGCACCTCGATCCCGGACGCCCGGCAGCCGTCGAGCAGCCCGGGGACCTCGGCGAGTCCCGGCTGCGGTTCGTGTTCCGGTTCGTCCTCGTCGTCCCGCAGTACGCCGACCAGCCGACGGGCCTCGTCCAGTGCTTCCCGTGCCGCGACGCCGAGCGCGCGGAACTCCTCCGCGACGCTGTCGTTGACGTCCGGGAGCCGGTAGCGCGCGCTGTCGGTCCGCAGGGCGATCAGCGAGAGATGGTGACCGATGATGTCGTGCAGTTCCCTGGCGACCTGCGCGCGCTCCTGCAACGCGGTCCGCTTCGCCCGCTCTTCGACCGCCGTGCGCTCGGCCGTGTCGGCCTGCGCCAATGCCCGCCGACGTTGCTGCATGCCGTAGCCGGCGACGATGGTCACGGCCACCACGAGCAGGGACAACACCAGGGTCTTCGTGCCGGTCCGCGGTATCTGCGCGAGACCGACCCCGACGGCGAGCACCACCGCGATGATCGAGATCCCGGTGCCCTGCTTGGGTTTCGTCCTGGCGAGGGTCATCGCCAGCACCGGCAGGTACGGGAGGACGTGGAACTGCAGCGGCCATTCGCTCGGCGTCGTGTGGAACGGTGGATCGGGTGCGGGGAAGAGGACGGCGATGGCCGCGGTGACCATCCCCACCGCCGCCACGCGGACCGCGGTCAACGGGAAGCGCACGACCAGCAGCGGCGGTGCGACCTGCAGAAGCAGCAAGAAGAAGACCAGCGGAAGGCTTTCGGGGCCGAGGTAGTGCGCCCAAGCGCCGAAGGTCATGCTCACCAGCACGGCGAGGGTCGAGACGGCGAGGACCCCTTTGAGCCAGCCCGGCACGTGCCACCAGGCGGAAGCCGGTTCGAGATCTGCGTCGCGCCCGGTGAGGAGCGCCCACCCCAGCGAATCCATGGCTCGACGCTAACGACGCGGCGGTCCGGGCACATCCCCGCGAGGGGGACAGCCGGTGTCCCCCACGGGGTGACCGGTGGCCTCGCACGATGTGGGACTTCGCCTGCTTCCCGAGGATGCAACCTCGTGCAACTCTTCCTTTCGCGGCCTCGACGTCGTTTCCTTGTAGGACTTGGCGCGGGCAGCGGAGGACATGTGGGCGAAGTGGTCGCGGGGATCCTGGCGAACCCCGCTTCGGAGCGTGACATCCAGAGTCTGCGTTCGGCACTCCGCGTAGCCGGAGTCGGCCGGGTGATGGTGTGGACCGAGGCGGGCAAGATCATCGGCACCGTCCGCCGGATGGTGGACGCGGGCGCGAGTGTGCTCATCTGCCTCGGTGGCGACGGCATGATGCGGGCCGCCGCGGCGGCTTGCGGCGACGTCCCGATGCTCATGCTGCCGACCGGAAGCACCGCGCTTCCCGAGCCGACCGTCGCCGGGCTCGCCGCCGGGCTGCTGGCCAGCCATCAGGTGGACACCGACCTGGTCACGAACCGTGCGACCGTCCTCGAGGTCGTCACGAAGGCTCGGCGTGAGATCGCGCTGAACCACGTCAGCGTGTCGGCGGAACCCCGCTGGGATCCCGCGTCGCTGACCGAGCTGTACTGCACGTTCGCCGTGCCGGACGGGATCGGCCTCGCCAGCATCCCCGGCAGAGTGTGCGCCAGCCCGAAGTCCACTGTGGACGGTGTGGCGGTCTCGCTCGGGCCGGTCGACGAGACGCCGTACGTCGTGCAGGCGCCGATCGCGCCGGGCGAGGTCCGCGCGGTCGGTGTCCGGGGCTGGAGCGTGCTGTACCCCGGGGTGCGGGTCGATCTCGGGGCCGCGGGCGGCTCCATCGCGCTCGACGGCGAACCGCATTTCGTGCTGAAGCCGGGAGAGAGCGCTTTCGTCGAGTTGAAGCCCGAAGGTCCGTGGTGCGTCGACGTCCGCGCCGTGATGGCGGAAGCCACCAGGAAAGGCCTGCTCCTCGGGCGAAAGCCGGAGCGGGCCCTTCCCGTGTCCCGCCTGGTGGAAGCACCCTTCATCCGGTAAGCCCGCCCCAGGTCACAGAGACCTTCCGATCGCCGGTGCGGCCAGGCACACTGGGCGAAACGGAGCAAGGGAGTTGGCCAGGTGCGGCTGGAAGCGGCGTTGCCGGTCGGCGCGGATCCGCGGCGGCACGCCCGCGTCCTCGCCAAAGTGCACGAAGCCGCCCTCTCCGGCGACGCGCTCCCGAGCCACCCACGCGCGGTCATCGGCGCGTCCTGGCAGCGCATGCGCCGTCTCGGCCTGGACCCGGATCGCGGCGCGCCCGTTCCCGCCCTCGTCCCGGAGCAGCTGGAGGCCCGCCGCCGCGAGAGCGGCCTCGCCGCCGCCCTGCCCGCCCTGCGCGGCGGCCTGATCAGCCTCGCCGAGCAGGCCGCGCACATCATGGTGGTCGTCGACGCCGGCGGCCGTGTTCTCTGGCGCGACGGCAGTACCGCGGTCCGCCGCCGCGCCGACGGGCTCGGCCTCGTCGACGGCGTCGACTGGAGCGAGAACGCCGTCGGCACCAACGCCATGGGAACCGCGTTGGTGACCAGGCATCCGGTCCAGGTCTACTCCGCCGAGCACTACGTCCGTAGCCAGCACGACTGGACCTGCGCCGCCGCGCCGCTGCACGATCCGAGGGACGGCAAGCTGCTCGGCGTCGTCGACCTCTCCGGTCCGGCTTCGACCGTGCACCCGACGACGCTGGCCTTGGTCGACGCGGTCGCGAAACTCGCCGAAGCACATCTGCGCACTACGCACCTCTCCGAACTCGAACGACTGCGCGGGCTCGTGTCACCCCTGCTGGCCAAGGTGAAGGGCCGGGCGGTGATCACCGACCCGCACGGCTGGATCGCGGCGTCGGCGGGCCTCGTCCCGGTCGGCCGGATCGCCCTGCCGAACGACGTCACCGCCGGCCGGACCTGGCTGCCCGCCTACGGGAACTGCCTGGTGGAGCCGCTGCCCGGCGGCTGGCTCGTCCGGCTCACCGAAGAGGAGGACGCGCCGCCGACCCACGTCGTACTCGATCTGAAGTCGTCCAGGGATGCCACGCTGCGCGTCTCGGGCGCGGCGGGAGCCTGGTCGCACCGGCTGAGCCCCCGGCACGCGGAGATGCTGTACATCCTCGCGCGCCATCGA
Organism: Amycolatopsis sp. NPDC034160; assembly: GCF_055575355.1. NCBI lineage: Bacteria > Bacillati > Actinomycetota > Actinomycetes > Pseudonocardiales > Pseudonocardiaceae > Amycolatopsis > Amycolatopsis sp. NPDC034160. Next base: position 63,843 of record NZ_JBVISU010000002.1, read on the forward strand.
GAAGGGAGGTCGGCGTCGGAGCTGTCGCTCGACCTCTTCGGCGACGCGGGCCGCACCGTGACCGTCCGCGCGGAGATGTCCAGGATGCGACGGCATTTCGGCGGGATCCTGCTGGGCAGGCCGTACCGGTTCGCCGACGACGTCGAGGTCGTCGTCGAGCGGCCGTCCGACGGCGAGGTCCTCCCGTACTCCGTCGCGCCCGCCGTCCGCGCCTGAGATCTCCACCCCCGGCTCAACCCGGCGATGGTCTCGCTCCACCCTTCGGCGTTCCTAACGTTCGGCCGATGGGAAACAGGAACGGAAAAGCCCTGCTGGGCCTGGTCGTGATCGGTATCGTCGTCCTTCTCGGATTTCTGGCCTATCGGCTGATCCTGGTGGAGCTGATCACCCGGCTGAGCGATCGCTGAGGGGATGGATGGGGAAGCGGGAAAGGCCACTGCTGCCGGACACGATCGCGCCGAGCTGGCTGGTCGTCCAGCTGCTCGGCACGGCCGCGGTCGTGGTGGTGCTGCTGACCGCGAGCGAGTCCCGGGCATGGATCTGGGCGGCGTACGGCGTTTGCGGCGTCTGCTGGCTGGGTTTCGTGGTGGCTTCCCCGCGGCTGCCCAGGGCGGCGACGGCGCTGCTCGCGGTGGCGACCGTCCCGCCGTCGCTCGCGCTCGGCTGGGCCGAGGATTCGTCCGCCATCGTGCTCGCCGTGGTCACGGTCAGCCGGTTCGCCACCCTGACCGGCCCGTCGGTGGCCGCCATCGTGGGGGTGGTGGGACTCGACCTGGGGCTCGCGGCGATCCCCGGCCTGCTCGTGGGTTCCCCGCTGGTGGTGGTGTTCGGCAACGTCGGCGTCCTGCTCGTGCTGATGCTCCTGGGGCTGAACCGGCGGCAGTACGAAGTGCAGGCGGTCCAGGCGGCCGCCTTGCTGGAGCAGACCAAACTGGCCCAGAGCGAACACGCACGGGCCGCCGCGCTCGACGAGCGTACGCGGATCGCCAGAGAGATCCACGACGTGCTCGCGCATTCGCTGGGCGCGTTGGGGATCCACCTGGAGGTCGCCGAGGCACTGCTGGCCGAGAAGTCCGATGTGGACGGTGCGCTCGGCAGAGTCCGGTTGTCCCGGCGGCTGGCCGCCGAGGGACTGGCCGAGGCGCGAGACGCCGTCGCGGCTCTGCGCAGCGACGTCCCGTCGCTCGCCGAAGCCTTGCGGTCGCTGGTGGAAGCGCACCACGACGGGGTGACCTTCGAGGTTTCGGGGGAGCAGCGCCCGCTGTCGTCCGCCGCGGCGGTTTCGCTGGCAGGTGTCGCCCGGGAGGCGTTGACCAACGCGGCCAAGCACGCTCCCGGCCGTCCAGTGTCGCTCCGGCTGCTTTTCACCCCGGCGGAAGTCCGCTTGCGGGTGCACAACGAACTCGGCGATACCGCCCGATCGGAGGACGCGGGCGGATTCGGTCTCACCGGGATGCGGGAGCGGCTCGCGCTCGCCGGTGGCACGCTGTCCGCGGGGCCGGAGGACGGGCACTGGACGGTGGAGGCGGTGGTGGGGGCGTGATCCGGGTGGTCGTCGTCGATGACCAGCAGGTCATGCGCGAAGGGCTCGTCGCGTTGCTCGGGCTGGTCGAGGGGATCGACGTCGTCGGCTCCGCCGGTGACGGACGGCAGGCGCTCGAACTGCTCCGCGGGACCGCGGCCGACGTCGTGCTGATGGACCTGCGCATGCCCGTGCTGGACGGGGTGGCCACGACCAGGTTGCTCAAACGCGATCACCCGGACGTCGCGGTCGTGGTCCTGACGACGTACGCGGACGACGCTTCGATCGCTGACGCGCTCCGCGCCGGAGCACGCGGCTACCTGACCAAGGACGCCGGCCGCGCCGAGATCGGCGCCGCCGTCCGCTCCGCCGCCAACGGACAGGCGATCTTCGCCGCCGAGGTCTCCGACAGGCTCGTCGCCGCGCTCGAAGCGAGAACGGTCACCCGGGCCAGGACCGAGCTCCCGGACGGCCTCACCGCCCGCGAAGGCGAAGTACTCGGTCTCATCGCGCGGGGGCTGTCCAATCCGGAAATCGCCGCCGAGCTGTACATCGGCGAGGCCACCGTGAAAAGCCACATCAACCACACCTTCGCCAAGATCGGTGTGCGCAATCGTGCGGAGGCAGTGCGCTACGGCTTGGAAAAGGGCTTCTGACGCCATCGGCAGATCACGTGCCGATGACACACGCCGGTGTCACTGGCTGCGCAGATCCCGACTCGGATACCTTCTTGCGGGTAGAGCCAATGGGGAGGATCGGCGATGACGAGCACTGTGACCCGGCCGGGGCCGCCGGGGAGCCCCGCGCCGCCCCCTGCGCCGGAGGGCCGCGGCGGGATCGCCGGGCTGCTCGAACTCCCGGGTAACGGGATCCGGGCGATCGTCCGGTCCGCGGCGACCACGCCGGGCAGGCTGTCGGTGATCGCGATCGGGCTCGTCCTGCTGTCGCTGGTCGCGGGACTGACCGGCACGCTGGCCGCGCAGGACAAGAAGGACACGATCAACGGCCTGATCGACCACCGCGAACCACTGGCCGCCGCCGCGCAGCAGGTCTACCGCGCGCTCTCGGACGCCGACGCGACAGCGGCGAGTTCGTTCCTCTCGATCGGCACCGAGCCGCTCCCGATGCGCCAGCGGTACGAACGCGACATCGCGGAAGCCGGTGCGGCGCTGGCGAAGGCGGCGTCGGACTCCTCCGGCGTCGACGAAGCCGCCGAGCAGATCAACATCCTCGGCCGCGAACTCCCCGTCTACACAGGACTGATCGAGACCGCGCGGGTCTACAACCGGCAGGGTTATCCCGTCGGGGCCTCGTATCTGCGGGAGGCCTCCGAGCTGATGCGGGCGAAAATCCTTCCCGCCGCACAGGACCTCTATCGCATCGACACCGACCGGCTCGCCGCCGAACAGGACGACGCGACCGGGTTTCCTTGGCTGGCAACGGCTTTCGTGCTCGTGCTGCTCGCCGCGCTGATCTTCACCCAGGTGCATCTGACGCGGAAGACCAACCGGCTGCTGAACATCGGACTCGTCGTGGCGACCGTGTCGGTGGTGGTCGCCCTGCTGTGGGGCGCGGTGGCGCTGATCGTGCAGAGCAGCCTCGTCGGCAGCGGCGAGGAAGACGGCTCGCACCAGGTGGACGTCCTCGTCCGCGCCCGCATCGCGGCACTGCAGGCACGAGCCGACGAAACGCTGACCCTCGTCGCCCGCGGCGACGGCGCGGCGTATGAAAAGGACTTCGGCGATCTCGCCGCGCAACTCGGCGGGACCGACGGACAGGGCGGTCTGCTGGGCGAAGCCCGCGGCCTGGCGGCAGGCGGTGCGGCCGCCGACAAGGTAGACGCGGCGATCCAAGCGGCGTCGGCATGGTTCAAGGCGCACGCCGAGGTGCGGCGCCAGGACGACGACGGCTTCTACCAGGACGCCGTCGGCACGGCCATCCGCGACGACAAGAAGGACGGCGCGGCCGGGGCATTCCTGCGGCTCGACGAGAACCTGGTGGCCGCGATCAACGTGGGACGACAGGAGTTCCTCGACGACACCCGCGGCGGCGAACGGGCGCTGACCCTGCTCGCGCCGGGGATCGCGGTACTGGCGCTGATCGCGGCGGCGGGGTCCGCGTTGGGAATCCGTGAACGGCTGAGGGAGTACCGGTGATGCGGAACGGTCTGCGAGCGGCCGTGCTCGGCGCGGTCCTGGTGCTGGCGACGGCTTGTGGCAGTGCGGGGACGCCGGTCGACCCGGCCCCCGTCGGCGACGTCGCGCCGCCGTTGCCCGCGAACGTCGGCGGTGCGGATTCCGCCGGTGGCGGCGGCACGGCCGACATGAGCTGCAATCCGCTGGCGAGTCTGCGGCCGACCAGCGGCCTGCAGATCAGCAGCGGCTCGACGATGGCGAAGATCAAGGAGAACGGCAAACTGACCGCGGGCGTCGACCAGACGACGTTCCTGTTCGGTTTCCGGAATCCGACGTCGGGCCAGCTCGAAGGCTTCGACATCGACATGGTCAACGAAATCGCCAAGGCTATCTTCGGCAGCGCGGAAGGCCGCGTGCAGTTCCGCGCGATTCCGTCGAAGCTGCGCGAAGAAGTGCTCGAGAAGAAGCAGGTCGACATCGTGGTGCGTACCTACAGCATCACCTGCAGCCGACTGAAGAAGGTCAACTTCTCGACCGCGTACTACAAGGCGGGACAACGGATCCTGGTCGACGCGGCGTCGAAGGTCGCCCAGCTTTCGGATCTCGCCGGGCGCCGGGTCTGCGCGACCAAGACGTCGACCTCGCTGACGAAGATCGCCGCCGACCCCTCGAAGCCGGTGCCGGTCTCGGTGGACAACTGGTCGGACTGCCTGGTGATGCTGCAGCAGAAGCAGGTCGAGGCCGTGTCGACGGACGACGTCATCCTCGCCGGGATGCTCGCCCAGGATCCGACACTGAAGATCGTCGGGGACCGGTTCACCGAGGAGAATTACGGCATCGGTATCCCCAAGGAGAACGAGGACATGGTGCGGTACGTGAACGCCGTGCTGGAGAACGTGCGTGGTGGCGCTTGGCAGGCGAGCTACGCGAAGTGGATCGGGAACAAGCTTGAAGGCGGGACGCCGCCATCAGCTGAATACAAGTGAAAACGGGCCGTTCGGGAGCGATTCCGAACGGCCCGTCTCGTACTAGGGGGACTTCTCGCCGATCACCGGCGGCACCGGCTTCATTTCGCCGTCGTAGCCGCCGAACAAGACGTCGGCGTCCTCATCCTGCAGGTAGTTCGGGGCCTTCTTTTCCTTGTCCTCTTCCTTCTGCCCCTTGCCGGCAGGACCGCCGGCGCCCATCACGCCCGGACCGCCGCCCTTGCCGGCGGCGGCCGCGCCACCCCGGGTGATGCGCTCCTCGGGCACCTTGCCCGCCCCGGACCCACCGCCCTTGCCGGCCAGCTTTTCGGCCTCACCGGCCGAAACCTTGCCGCCCGCGAGCCGCTCGGCGACGTTGCCCGCCCCGCCGTTCCGCCCGAACCCGCCGCCGCTCTTACCGCCCCCGCCACCGGTCAACCGGCTCGCCGCACTGCCACCCGGCCCGCTCGTCGTCCGGCCGGGCTTGCCGCGGTACTGCTCGCTGCCCAGCCGTCCGAGACCGGTGGGGCCAGGGCCGTTGAGGGCCGCCAGCCCCGGCGCCGGACCGGGACGGAAGGACCCAGGCGGCCCGCTAAGCGGCTGATTCGGCCCGGACACCCCCGTGTGGCCGCCGCCCGTGGTGATCCCGGGTCCTGGCGTCGGACCCGGCGTCGGGCCGGGCCCACCGGGGTTACCCGGCCCAGGCATCCCCGGCCCACTGCCCGGCCCACCGCTGAACCCCTTGACGTCCCCGCCCGAGAACCCGGACGCCGAGGTCGAATCACCCATTTCCGGCGGCGGGGAGAAGGTGGGCTGCTGGGAATTGACGTCGAAAAGAGACTGGTCGTAGGTGTGCATCACCTGCGCGGCCTGCTGATGCGCCTGGAACGACTGCTCCTGCTTGGCCGAGATGTTGCCGACCGTTTCCACCGCGCCCGCGAAATTCCCCGACGCGAACTGCTGCATCGCGTTCTTGTACTCGGCGTTGCGATCGAACGGGACCTCTTCGGGCATGGAGTTCTTCGCGGTGGTCGCCGCGGCCGCTGATTGGGAAAAGCGGTTGGACGCGAGGTAGGCGCCGTCACCCGCGTTGTCGGCCCACTTGCCCAGATTCTTGAAGAACCCGTGCGCGGCCTCCGCGGCGGGCCCCTGCCAGTGGGCGCCCTCCTTGTTGGCGGCGGAGGTGAGCGCGTTGCTGAAGGTGTTCAGGGCGTCGCCCTGGTTGTTCCAGATCTCGCCCTTTTGGTCGATCTTCTCGGGGGAGAGATTGTTGGTGACCATGCCGATCAGGTCGCCGTGGGAGTTGCCCTCGTAGCGCTGACCTGACGGCGTCAGCCCGGCCCGGAACTGCTGGCCCTGAGCGAGCACCGCGGCCTGATCGCCCGAATACTGGCCGGCGACCTGCTCCGCGGTCATCCGCGCGGTGAGGGAGTTGCCGCCGGGACCCTGGTTGACCTGGTCGTAGGTCTCCGCGTAGCGCTTGCCCTCGTACGTCCGATGCGCCTTGCCGTCGGCGCTCGCGAACGAGCCGAAGTTGTCCTGCCCGACGTTCTCCGCCATGATCCCCTCCCTGCTCTTTCCTGTCAGTTGCCTTGGGGAAGCTTGGGTGCGAGAGCCTCGGCGACGGAGGTTGCATCGGTGCACGCTTGGTCGTCCGATCCGACCGCCAGAGTCAAATTAGCTGTCGCGCGCGAAGTGGCTGTCACGGAAATTCCAATGAAGCAGTTACCCTGACCGGCGGCGCCGTCCAGTTGAACAGCTTCCCGTCCGCCGATCTTCGTGCCCTTGTCGGATTCCAAGTCGTCGATGCCTTCATCGCCCACGGAGTAGAGGGCGACGTTTCCGTATCGAGCCTTCTTCGCGCGGCAGCCGTTGTCGCTCTCAAGTGTTTCGGGTTCATATTCTTCGTAGCCGAGCGACGCAGTCGTTTCCTGGATGATCACGCAGGTGTCCAAGCCTGCGGAAACATCGGATGCTGTCGGGCTGGAGACTGGCATCTTGGACTGCTCCGGCTTGGGTGTTCCGGCATTTTGACTTTCGACGGCGCCTGCCGCGAGAGCGGAGCAGGAGGCGATCACCGCGATTGCCGACGGTAACGTGGAAACGAAGGTCTGACTCTTGCCCACGATTCGTTTCGTCTTCAAGTCGGTCGCGTCGTTCATTATGATCGCTTCCCTCGTCTTTGCCGTCAGTTGCTTTGGGGAAGCTTCGGTTCGATCTGTTGCGCTATCGCGCGAGCGTCGGCGCAAGCCTGCTCATTCGTTCCCCCATTGGATAGTCCGAGAGTCACCGTCGCGCGGGAGTTCGCGGTTACAGCGATTCCGATGGTACAAACACCTTTGCCGCCCCCACCCTGGATCTCGACGGCTTCCCGGGAGCCGACCTTCGACGGCACGAGCTGCCCGCCGTCCGGCTTCAGCGCGGATATTCCCTCGTTTGGAACGAGATACGTGGCAACCGTGCCGTAGCGGGGTTTGGTCGCGCCGCAGCCGTTGTCGCTCTCGTACGTTTCGGGTGTGGCCGGCTCGAACCCTTGAGCGGTGGCGATCGGCTCGAGGAGGTCACACGCCTTCAAATCGCCGAAAGCGTTGTCTCCGGTAGCGCTGGTGTGCTGCGAGCTGCTCGACTGCACGGGTGGAGCGGGCGTTGGATTTCCCTTGCCCTCTGTCGTGCAACCGGTGAGCACGGAGATCGAGGTCATCGCGAAGAGCAACCTGGTGTACTTGGACTTGGTTGTCCGAGCATGGTGCATGTGTTCAGATTTCCTTGCCGAGATCGGACAGGTCAACACTTGCGGAGTGGTCGGTGGCTTTGTACTTGTCGATGGCTGTGTCGATGGCGCCACAGGCTCGCTCGACGATGGTCTGGAGTGTCTCAAGCTGAGTCCTGGCGGATTGCTCGTCGCCCGACGCGATCAAGGTCATGTGCTGGCCGACCTCCATGGCGAACGGGCTGGCTCCCAATTCCGGCGAGCGCTCCAGGACTGTGAAGCTCACTTTGTTTTTGGTCCAACTGTCGAGGTAATCCTGCAGTGCGGTCTTGTACGCCTCACCCATCTCAGGACTGACCGCGAACTTCCCTTCCTTCGCCGCCGTCACCATCGCGTCGGCCTGCGCCGAGAAGTCACCCAGCATCTGCGAAAAGTCACCCGGCGGTCCACCGGTGCCGTCTGCCATGGTCTCTCCCCTGTACCAAGTGCCGGTTACTCGTCGCGTTCGTCAGATCACGATATCAGCGGAAGAAGCTCGAAAGAGCCCCCTTCAGGGGAGGATCACGCGCTGCCGACGCGGGCGGCTTCGACCAGGTCGTGAACCCATCGTGCCAGGTGGGAGCCGCTCGTCGGGGTGCATGTGCGGCGGACTTCGCCGTCGGGGAAGCGGTCCGTGGTGAGCATGAAGCGGCCCTGGACACTGTCGAACCACTGAACGCTCTTTTGCTGCGGTTTGCCCCGGTCGTCGCGCAGGGTGACGCTGATCGTGCCGAGCCGCGCGAGCGGGTGCTCGAAGAACCGGCTCGCCGCGCCCAGGCGGAGGTTGTCCGGGTCCTCGTCGAAGGGATCATCCGGTCGCTTCGACGGGGGAAGGGTGCTGGACGTCGTCACCCGTCCGGGGAATGGCTGCAGTGACGGCAGGTTGCCGAGGAGGGTCGCGACGACCTGTTCGGGGTAAACCGGCTCGAAGAGGATGTCGAATCCGCGTTGCTGGCTCACGACACCCAGACGGCGGTCCCAGCCGCCCCGATAGAGGTATTCGGCATCCTGCTCGACCTCGTGCGCCTCCAGGGTGACGACGAAGTCGGCCGTGGCCCAGAGCCGAAGGGTCTCCTCGTAGTCCCGCAGGAGTTCGCGGCCGCGCGCGAAGCCGCGGTCGGCCAGCCCGGCCCAGACTTCGTCGCAGTGCCGCTCGCGTTCGGTGAAGGTGGTGCCGACGGTCGGGATCTCGAAGGGCAGCACGAATCTGCCGAGTCCGAGTTCCTCGAGTACGACGTCGAGCTGGGTCATCGACATCGAAAATGACGCAGGCACTCCGACCTCCCCCTCATCACCTGCTGAATCGGTTCTCTCCCGCACCGTAGCGGGTTCGACCCGGCGCGGGCACGACCTGCCTGCTCGCGACTAGGATCGGGCCTGACTTCGTCGCGGGGATTTCGGGAGGTACCAGTGTCGGATGAGCCGCGCCGTCCTCGGCACGCAGCGCCGGATGACACCAAGCCGGACAAAGAGGCGGAGGCCGCCTCGTGGACGCCACCGGCGCCGGTCCGCTGGGAGACACCCGAGCCGTCCATTTCCGGCAGGCTCGATTTCACCGAGCCGCCCCAGGCCAAGCCGGGGCCCAAGCCGGAAAGCGACGCCGAGCGCACGATTTATCACGCGCCGGTCCAGCGCCCGCAGACTCCGCCGCGCGGCCAGCAACGGCCGATCCCCGGCGCCGAAGACCCGACGCGTCCGCCGGGCGAGATGGCCCCGGTGAGCCCGCAGACCCAGGTCGTCCGCCCCGAGTGGCAGGCACCCGCCGACGCGCCGCAGCCGACCAGCGTGCTCTCCTCGCCCACCCCAGAGACGCAGAGCATCATGCCGCCGGCACCGCGCGTCGACAGCGGACCAGGGCCGCTGCCGGATCCGGGCACGGAAAGCGTGCTCCCCGAACGTTCCAGCGAGAGCCGGGGAACCGGGAGCGGCACCGGCATGGGTACCGGATCGGGTAGCCGGGGGACCGGCACCGGAACAGGTTCGTTCCCCGGCACCGCGCGCCGGACGTCTTCGCGCACTTCGCGTCGTGGCCGTCTCGGCGCCGGGCTCGTCGACGTCCCGCAGGTGCCGTACCGCGACCCGGCGTCCGCCGTCCTCGAGAACCCCATGGTGTCGGAGGAGAAGCGCTTCTGCGGCAGCTGCGGCGCCAAGGTCGGCCGCGGCAAGAACGGCGAAGCCGGTGCGCCGGAAGGCAACTGCGAGAAGTGCGGGAACCCGTTCTCCTTCGTCCCGAAGCTGCGGCCGAACGAGATCGTCGGTGGCCAGTACGAGGTGCTCGGCGCGCTCGCGTACGGCGGGCTCGGCTGGATCTACCTCGCGCAGGACCACAACGTCAGCGACCGCTGGGTGGTGCTCAAAGGCCTGATCGACACCGGTGACGCCACCGCGATGGCGGCCGCGGCCAACGAGCAGCGGTTCCTCGCCGAGGTCGAGCATCCGAACATCGTCAAGATCCACAACTTCGTGCAGCATCCGGACGGAGACACCGGCAACTCCGTCGGCTACATCGTCATGGAGTACGTCGGCGGCCAGTCGCTGCGCCAGCTCGCGCTCGCGCACCACCGCGAGACGAAGCGCCCGGAGCCGTTGCCGATCGGCCAGGTGATCGCCTACGGGCTCGAGATCCTGCCCGCCATGGGCTACCTGCACAGCCAGAACCTGCTGTACTGCGACCTCAAGCCCGACAACGTCATCCAGACGCATGAACAGCTCAAGCTGATCGACCTCGGCGCGGTCCGCCGCATCGACGACTACGAGAGCCCGCTGTTCTTCACCACCGGCTACAGCGCGCCCGAGCTGGCGACACACGGCGCTTCGGTGGCGTCGGATCTGTACACGGTCGGCCGCACGCTCGCCGTCCTCAGCTTCGAGTTCTCCGGCTACACCAGCAAGTACAAGACGACCCTGCCCGGACCGGACGTCGTCCCGTTGTTCGCGCTCTTCGGTTCGTACTACCGCTTCCTGAAGCGCGCGACGCACACCGACCCGGACCGCCGGTTCATCGCGGCCGAGGAGATGGGTGACCAGCTGACCGGCGTGCTGCGCGAGATCATGGCGCTGGGCACCGGAAAGCCGCGTCCGGGTGCCTCGACCGTCTTCGGGCCGGAGACTCGCACCTTCGGCGTCGATCTGGTCGTCCCGGAGCACGGCGGGAGCGTGCCGCTGCCGGATCCCGGCGAGGTCGTCTCGGGCCTGCCGATCCCGCAGGTCGACACGGACGACCCCGCGGCGGGCATGCTGGCGTCGACGGTCGCGCTCGATCCGAGCGGTGCGATCGAGGCACTGGCGGGCGCGCCGCGCGAGTCGATCGAGGTGCGGTTGCGTATCGTCCGCGCCCGGATCGAGCTCGGTGAGCTGGTCGAAGCACAGCGACAGCTGCAGGCCGCGCAGTACCTCGCCATCAAGGCGGGTTTCCCGCACGACTGGCGGATCGACTGGTACCGCGGGCTGATCGAGCTCGCGGGTGGCCGGTCCCGTGTCGCGCACGTCGCGTTCGAAGCGGTGTACGACGACCTGCCCGGCGAGATCGCGCCGAAGCTCGCTTTGGCCGTCAGCGCGGAGGGCGTCGGGGACTACTTCGGCGCCGCGCGCTACTACGAGCTGGTGTGGCGAACGGACCGGTCGTACGTCAGCGCCGCCTTCGGGCTCGCTCGCGTGTACCTCGCGCAGGGCGCCCGTGCCAGCGCGATCGAGGTGCTGGAGGCCGTCCCGGCGTCGTCCACGCACTACGTGGCCGCACAGGTCGCCGCGATCAAGATCAAGACCAGGATCAACGGTGGCGGCAAGGATCCGGTGCCGGTGTCCGAACGCGACCTCGTCGACGCGTCGACGAGGCTGGAGCGGCTGCAGCTCGACGCCGAACGTCGCACGCGGCTGTCGGCGGAGGTCCTCGAAGCGGCGTACGGCTGGCTCAACGCGCAGAACCGGCCGACGCCGGGCGCGAAGGTGCTCGGTTGCGAGCTGGACGAGCGGGGCCTGCGGTTCGGGCTCGAGCGCTGCTACCGGACGCTGGCGCGGCTGGCCGGCACGGTGGATCAGCGCGTGGAACTCGTCGACAAGGCCAACGCGATCCGGCCGAGGACCCTCACCTAGCTCGCGTTTCGTCCTCTGAACGCGGTGGTTCGGGGTACGAACTACCGCGTTCAGAGGACGAAATGCTCAGGGGTTGATGTCCCACTCGCGTTCACGCTTGGCCTTTTCGTGCGCGGCGGCGAGCTTCTGGAGTGCCTCGGGGTCGCCGTGGGTGCTGAAGTGCTCGAACTCCACCCGTACGAACAGCGCCCGCGCCCGCACCGCGACAGGGCCGTCTTCGGCGTCGAGACGTCCGTCGGCGCTCACATAGATCTTGCGGCCCGCGATGCCGTCCAGCTTCGTCGCGATGTAGAGCGTCGAACCGACCGGCACCGGCCGAAGGAAATCCGTTTCCAGCTTCCCGGTGACGGCGGGGCGACGCAGCAGGTTGCCGACGGTCGCGCCGAGCGCCTCGTCGAAAGCGCAGGCCAGCAGTCCGCCATGGGCGAGGCCGGGCGCACCCTGGTGGGCGGAGGTGACGGTGAACTTCGAGTACACCGTCGTCCCTTCGCCCACCGTGGACTGCAGGTGGAGCCCGGCCTCGATCTCGTCGCCGCACCCGAAACACTCACCGAAGTGAATACCGAGGTCGCTGCCCGGCTGCGGGGCTTTCGGGTGGACGGTCGCCGGTTCGACTTCGACCGGCGGCCACGGCTGGGAGATACGGCTCATGGAAAGACGTTAACTCGCCGGTAGCTCCGAGGCCTCGCCGGGAGTGGCGGTTTCCGGTTTCCGGCGACGCACGATCCGCGAACTCACGATGCGGCGCAGGGAGACCCCGGCCGTCTCCGGCAGCAGCAGGATCGGGATGGCCGCGATCGCCGCCGCGGCCATCAGGTAGTACGCGGGCCACAGGTTGTCGCCGGTCTTGTTCACCAGAGTGCCGATGACGTACGACGCCGTGCCACCGAACGCGGCGGTGGAAACGCTGTAGCCGATGGAGAAACCGCCGTAGCGCTCCTGTGTCGGGAACATCGCCGGCAGCGTCGCCGCCAGCACGGCCAGGATCAGCACCAGCGGTACCGCGATCATCACCAGGCCGAGCATGAGCTGCCAAGCGTTCCGGTCGTCCGCGGCCGCGCCCATCAGTGAGAACGCCGGGATCGGCAACACCAGGAAGCTCGCGCAACTCGCGATCAGGATGGGTTTTCGCCCGATGCGGTCGGACAGCATGCCGACCGGCACGATCAGGATCAGCATCAACGCGATGGTCGCCAGGATGATGAGCAAGGGGGTGTGCCCGCTGAAGCCGACCACGTCCTTGAGGTAGGTCTCCAGGTAGGTGATCACGATGTAGTCGGCCACGTTCAGCATCACCACGATGCCGATGAGGTGCAGGATCGAGGTCCAGTGCTTCTTGAGGAGCGCCTTCAGCGGCGACTTCTCGACCTGGTTCTTCTTCTCGATCTCCAGGAACAGCGGAGTGTCTTCCAGCTTGTTCCGCAGGTAGAGACCGACGATGCCGAGCGGACCGGCGATCAGGAACGGCAGGCGCCAGCCCCATTCGCGCATCGCCTCGTCGCCGAGGACCACGGTGAAGATCGTGACGAAGCCCGCGCCCATCGCGAATCCGACGAGCGTGCCGAACTCCAGCCAGCTGCCCCAGAAACCCCGGCGCCGGGCGGGGGCGTACTCGGCGATGAACGTCGCCGCGCCGCCGTATTCACCGCCTGCAGAGAAGCCTTGGATGGTGCGCAACAGGATCAGGAGTACCGCCGCGGCCGGGCCGATCGTCGCGTAGGAGGGCAACAGGCCGATGATGAACGTCGACCCGGACATCAGGATGATCGTCAGCGCGAGCACCTTCTGGCGCCCGATCTTGTCCCCCAGCGGACCGAACACGAAGCTGCCGAACGGCCGCACGACAAAGGTGATCGCCAGGACCGCGAAGGTCGCCAGCGCACCTTCGGAAGTGCTGGAAGCGTTGAAGAAGACCTGCCCCAGGATGGCGGGCATGAAGCCGAAGACACCGAAGTCGTACCACTCGATGCAGTTACCCATCGCCGCTCCGGCGACGGCCTTTCTGATCTGCTCCGGTGGGGCCTCCGCTGGTTCCCCTTTTTCCTGATGCCCAGCGCTCAGCGCCTCTTCGGCCATGGGTTTGACCTCCCGACCCACCCGTTTACCTACCCATCGTCGACGGTTGTTTCCCTCGACCGTAGGTGTTCAAACATGCAGGTTCAGCGCTTTGCAGCGATCGCGCGAGCGCCGTTCCCCCGAAACGGTGATGAATGACCAGGTGATGCCGAGGTCGGAGAATTTCCGATTACCGTGCGTCACATGCGCGGGAGCGGACGTCCGGGCAAGAGATCAGCGGGTCGTGATCGCTGTCGGCGGCTCGCTCGGCCCGTTCGTCAAGGTGGGCGCGCCAGGAGGCGCGGCCGTGGTCGTGCGGCCCGGCTGAACGGTCTTGGGGGTCGCCCGCGTCGGGCCGGACTTCGGAGTCGTCCCCGCGGCGGGTGACTCCGGCGGAGAGGCTTCCGGCCGGGGAGTCGTCTCGGAAGACGGCGGCGAGACCGGTAGCGGGGAGATGGTCGACAGGCCGGGCCCCGCCGGCCGCACCGGCGCGGATCCCTCACCACCGCGACCACCGACGGCGATCGCGCCGGTCACGATCACCGCGACCGTCGCCAACGAACTCCCGGCCACGGCGAGCCGTTTGCGTCGTCGCCGGATCCGGCCACCCTTCTCGATGATGTCCGCCGCCCGGATGCCCAGCGGGGGACCGCTCGCCCCGTGCGAAAGCACGCCCTTGATGTCCTCGTCCATCTCCTCACCTCCCATCGTCGTGCGCTCCACTCAAGGCCAGTTCGCTGAAATGCGGTCCGAGCCGCTTGCGCAGGGTCGCGAGGCCCCGTGCGCTCTGACTCTTCACGTTCCCGGTGCTGCAGCCCAGCGCCGCCGCCGTCTCTTCGACGCTGAGGTCTTCGAAGTAGCGCAGCACCAGCACGGCCCGCTGCTTAGGCGCGATGCCGGACAGGGCATGCCTGACCAGCATCTCCTGTTCAGTGCTGCCCTCTTCACCCGGGACTTCGGGAAGGGCGTCGGTGAGCTTCTCCCGTTTGCGCCAGACGCGCCGATGCTCGGAGAGGAACGTCCGCAACACGATCTTGCGCGCGTAGCCGTCCAGCGCGTCGTGCCGGGAAAGCCTCGGCCAGGCCAGGTACAGCTTCAGCAGCGCGGCCTGGGTGATGTCCTCGGCCTGATGCCAGTCCCCGCACAGGAGATACGCGGTGGCACGCAGGTTGTGCGCGCGCTCGTCGAAGTACCGGGCGAACTCGCCGTCCCACGGCGAGCCCGTCCCGGTCTTCGACGAGCGGCTCGACGACACCTAGTTACCGGCTCCTTCGACGATGGCGGGGAGGCGCAGATCCCCGGTCGGCCCGGCCGGGACGGCCTTGGGCACGCGGTGCTCGCCCGGCGCGGCGACAGTCGGGGTCTTCTCGGCTCCTCGCGCCGGGGCGGTGGTGGCCCGGGTCGGCTCGCCCGGTGCCGCGGTGGGCGCGCTGGTCGGCTGGGGCGCCTGGGGCGCCTGGGTGGCCGTCGGCGACGGCGCGCTCTGGTCGGCCGACGCCAGCGACGTGGTCGCGAAGGCGGCGCCGCCCGCCAGCAGCAGCGCGCCGAGGGTGAGAGCGATACGAGTACGCAAGAGGGTCTCCTCGATCCGGGCGCCGCTCATTGGCCGCGGCGCCTTACGTCGTTAGACATGCGCCCCGCCCAGCCTGGGGTTGCATCGAGTTTTCGCGGGTTTTCCCGACACGAACGGCCGGAGACCACGAAGGTCTCCGGCCGCCCGGTTCCATGGAAGTACTTCAGCTCGCGAGAGCGGACAGCTTCGTCCACTCGTCCCAGGAGTAGGTCCAGTCGCTGTAATCGCGAGCCCGGTTGATCTTCACCGTGCTGCCCTCGATCTCGACGGGGTCGCCGACGAGCGCACCCGCCATGTACTCCTTGGCGTTCGCCGGCGCGAGGTTCACGCAACCGTGCGAGATGTTCTTCTTGCCCTGGGCCCAGATCGAGGGCGCGTAGCCGTGGATGAACTCGCCGTTGGTCGAGAACCGCACCGCGGACGGCACGACGATGTTCTCGTAGTCGTAGCGTTCGTTGGTCATCGAGTACGTGTCGTGCTTGGACATCACCACGTGCGTGCCGCTCGGCGTGACGCGGCCCGGGTCGGCGTCGAGGCCGTAGCTGGCCGCGTAGTCCGCGATCTGCTGGCCGTCCCGGATCACCACGAGCCGGTGGGTCTGGGTGTTGCCCTTGACGATCTGCGAGCGCCCGATGGTGAAGCTCGCCGAGCGGTCTTCCTTGCCGTACACGCCGTCGCCGATCTTGACGCCGTAGATCTTGGCGTTGAACTTCACCGTGGTGCCGGGCTGCCAGTAGGCCTTCGGCCGCCAGTGCACCGAGGTGTCGTCGTGGACCCAGGCCCAGGAGCCCTCGGTCTTCGGCGTGGTCTCGACGGAGAGGGCCTTCTCGACCGACGCCTTGTCGGTGACCTTGCTCGGGAAGGTCAGCGTGATCGGCATCGCGACGCCGTAGGTCTGCCCGTCGAACACGTTGATGTTGGCGCCGACCTGCTTGCGCGGCTTGACCGTGGTGAAGGCGCCGCCGACGTCGACGGGCTTGCCGTCGGTGCCGGTGGCCTTGCCGGACCAGGTGTAGGTCTTGCCGTAGCCGAGCTGTTCGGTGGCGGACCAGCTCTTCTTGTCCTCGGACGGCTGCCCGGCGACCTGCTTGCCGTCCGGGTTGGTCAGTACGACCTGGTCGAGCGTGCCGTCGGCGACGCTGACCTTGATCGGCTGGCCGGGCGCGACGTCCTGCGCGCCCGCGGCCGGTTCGTAGGTCAGTTTGGCCGGCGCGGCCGCCTGTCCGCCGGTCTCGCTGCTGATCGGACCGCCGCCGTCCGGCCCGCTGGCCGAAACGGTCGGCTCGCTGCTGCACGCCCCCAGCGTCAGAACGGCCACCAGCCCCAGTGCCGCGAACGCCGCGCGGCGGCGGGCGGTTTCAGTGAACCTCAAAGCTTCCCCTTTGCTCCCCTGTACACCGACCATGACGTTCGGACCGCCCCATAAGTTGATCCCACGGAGAGTGATGCGAGTCACAATCGAGTGGATCATAGTTCACGATCGGGGCATGGCCGACTTCGGTCCGTGTCCGGCGATGACCTGAGGTCGGCGCGCCGGGAAAGGGTAGTGAGGGGGTCCGACAAAAGACGGCGCGGTATACGACGTTCCGGTGACCTTGGTACTTGGGGGTGCCCAGAGTCCGATCACGGGCTTCAAATATGGCCAGATCCCGGTACTCTGCCATCAGGCCGTCGTTTTGCGTGTTCGTGGCTTCACACTCGCGGAACTTCTGACGCGAGCCATGAGCCGGTGACGCGCTCTTCGCTCGACTCGTTGGAACCGCCCGGGACGGTCTGGGTGTCGCTTCGGTGGCACTCGAAGCGGATGTGCAACGAGGAGTACAGCGGTGGCGCAAGGCACTGTGAAGTGGTTCAACGCGGAGAAGGGCTTCGGCTTCATCGCGCAGGATGGCGGCGAGGGCGACGTCTTCGTTCACTACTCGGAGATCGAGGGCCGCGGTTTCCGCACTCTCGAGGAGAATCAGCGAGTGGAGTTCGAGGTCGGTCAGGGCCAGAAGGGCCCGCAGGCCCAAAAGGTCCGCGCGATCTGAGTCCGCCCTTCGGCGTTGCTCAGACTGATCAAAAAGGCCCCCGGCGATTTCGCCGGGGGCCTTTTCGGACTTCGAAAGCTTCTTCTGTTGTGCTGTTTCCGTTCCGGGGTGACGGGTCAGCGGGCGACGGGCTGCTCCCACGCGTTGGCGTCGAAGTGGAATTCGTCGGTGTGGGCTTCCTCGTGGCGGCGCTGCTGGGCCGAGTTGGCCTGTGATTCCCACGAGAGACGCTCGAGGATCCATTCCTGCGCCAGCGCCTGCGGCGACAGGTTGCGTTCGGTGGCGGCGTCCTTGAGCTGTTCCATGGCGATGAGGTTCATCCGCAGCTGGAACACCTGCGCTTCGCCGAAGCGCTTGCCGGTGCCGGTGCTCTCCGGGTCGTTGTCGGGGGCGAGGGCACGAAGGTAGCTGGTGAGCTCCGTGTCTTCGACGACCGCCTCGGCCTCCTTGGTGGCGGAGTTGCGGTGACGACCGGGGTTGACCGGCTTCAAGTTCGTGCGGCTGCCGTTACGACGGCTCAGGGAAGGAAGGGGCACCGGGCCACGATAACGGTTCGGTCTCGGCAAACCAACCACAGTGAGCCACGACACACTCTTTTTATTTCCCCAATGGCCTGACGATCTCTACTCGCGCCCGGCCCGGTGATCACTAAACGCAATCAGGGCACTCTAAGAAACCTTTTCGCGCCAGCGAAGTTGATTACTCGGCCTTCACCGGTGCGGGGCTGTCAACCGCCACCGAACGGACCCTGGGGGTCTGGGGGGTGGCCCCCCAGAACACGGAGCGACCCCCGCGCCAGGGGGAGGAACGCGGGGGTCGGAGGGGATCTCCACAGGCGCTGACCGGGGGTGTGTCAGCAAATCGATTGTTGCACGGTTTGCTGAGAAGGGCGAGTGGGCGCGGGCAGAATTCCGGTCGGCGCGTCACCTGTGGTTCGCCTGTGATTCATGTGGCACCGGCGTGCGCGTGATTGCTCTGCGTTGTGCGGAGCGTGGCGGCAGGTTCACTCTCCGGGGGGCTGTGTGTCGCGGTCGGCGGTGGCTAGCCTCGCGGCCAAGCTGTTCGTTGGCCGTTTGGAGGAACCATGGGTGGGTCTGTGGAAGTTCGACAGTTCCTCCTTCGGTACGAAGGTGCCGATGGGGGTAGTTCGACGTTGGCGGGTGGTCTGCCGGCGCAACGCACGGGTCAGGGGGATACCCAACGGGTGTCCGACGATCAGGTGCGGCGTGCCCGGTTGGCGGTGGCCAACGGGGCGCTGGGTGTCGATGACTGTGTCCAGTTGCTGGACATGCTGGGGTTGACGCTGGATGAGGACGGGCAGGCGCCCGTTCAGCGCTGAGTTTCGACCGAAGCCCGGTCGTGTGGTGTGTTCGCCGCGCGGCCGGGCTTTCGTTTGCCCTTGACGAGTCGCTCGCCAGTTATGCAACACTGTTTTTATTCAACTCGGGGGAAGGCGGCCGACATGGGCGACGTGGCGACGATCGAGCTGGCGCGGGAGATCCGGGGCACGGTGCAGGTGCTGGGCGGGCAGTTCATGACCTCTCCGCAGCTCGCCGAAGTCGAGGCCGAAGTGGGGCTGTCGCCGCGAACGCTGTATCTGCGAGGGCGTTCGGCGGTGCTCGGCGACCCGCCGCCGAAGGTCGTCGCGGAGCTGTTCGGGATCTTCCCGCACTGGCTCTTCGAGTTCGCGCTGCCGCCCGCGATCGCGGCACTCGACGCCGCCTCCGCGGTCCGCGCCTACGCGCGGTCATCGGCGAAGTGGGCGCGGGTCAGCCTTTCGGACGCCGACGCCCCCGGTCGCCTCGCCGATCTGCTGTTCCGTCTCGTGGACGCCGCGGACGCGAGTGGTCTCGCGTTGTTCGCCGGATGGCAACTCGCCGAACGTCCGCAAGACGACGTCGAGCGGCTGGCGTTCGCGCTCATGGTCTTCCGCGAGTTCCGCGGCGGTGTCCACTTCGCCGCCCTCCGCGCGGTGGGCCTGACCGTGCCCGAGGCCGTCGTCGCGGACCCGGAGGGCGGGCGTGGGCGGCTCCTGCGCACCGCGTGGTCCGAGGAAGCCGCCGACGAACTGATCGCCGCGGCAGAGGTCAAGGGTGAGCTGCGGCAGCGCTGGCGGCACGCCGAGCACCTGACCGATCAGCGCGTGGCCGAACTCCTCGCCGTCACTCTCACGGGCGACGAGCGAGACGAGCTTCGGAGGCGTCTGGGCGCCCTGCGGGACACCTCGGCCCTGATATCCTGAAGTCACCGCGTTCTCGCAGGTCCCAGCCCTGTGAATCCGTTAGAGGCCCCCTGTGCGGGAGCCAAAACGGGGGTGTCCTATAGTTATGTTCGCTCCCGGGGACACCGGAGAGCGCGGGTCGGTCGGTTCGCCGAAACCGAACCGGGCTCCCATCGTCCAGCGGCCTAGGACTCCGCCCTTTCAAGGCGGCAACGCGGGTTCGAATCCCGTTGGGAGTACGCAGTACAGTTACAAAGCAGTATGCAAGGCCCTGTGGCGCAGTTGGTTAGCGCGTCGCCCTGTCACGGCGAAGGTCGCGGGTTCGAGTCCCGTCAGGGTCGCAAGATCGTTCGGCTCCTTGCCGGCGTTCCCGGCCAGGTAGCTCAGTTGGTACGAGCGTCCGCCTGAAAAGCGGAAGGTCGCCGGTTCGACCCCGGCCCTGGCCACCGCTCCCAGAACCGCCTTGATCCAGGTCAAGGCGGTTTTTTCATGTCGAGGGTCGATCTTGGGTCTGTCCACTGTTGACCGTGGTTGACCCGCTTTGGCCGCCGCTTGTCGCACGTATGTTGCACGCCTCGGGGGCTGCTGTCGCTCGCTGAGGGCTTCGCGTGCCTGTTTGCTCCGCTTCCCTCGCCCCTGCCATCTCTAGCGCCGGGTCGGTCGCGTCAAGGCACGCTTTCCTGCCTTGATGCGGGCGGGCCGGTGTTAGACGCTGAGAAGCGAGGGACCACCCTGGTGACCACTGCGCGTCGGCTGGGTGGGTCGGGTGATCTCGCCGTGTGGCTCCTGGATCTCTGTCGTCGTTGGCGGCGCGCTGCGGGTGCTGCCCTGCGGCGGGCTCGCCCGGCGGCGCCTGCCGGAGCGGAGCGGGAGGCCGGCGTCGCCTCCTGGGCGTAGCCCGCCGGACGGGTGGTGACCTGCGCGCCGCCAACGGCGGCGCCTTGATCCCATAGAGCCAAATTCGGCAAGCCACCCACCGGTGATTCGGAAAGCCAGTCCTTCTCACATGGAGGTACGCTGCGGTCGTGACCAGCAGGGAGACACTTATACACGATCTTGGACCCGTCCGGTTCAAGTCGTTGACCATGAGCAACTTTTTGTCTTACAGGTCAGCTACGCTTGATTTTAGTGATCTCACCGCACTGATTGGACCGAACGGTAGCGGTAAATCGAACGCGATCTCAGCGATGAAGTTGCTACGAGACATCGCGCTCCACGGGCTGCCTGTCGCTTTGTCGCGCAGGGGAGGGTACGACCAGCTCCGTCATCGAAGCACAGGGCGCCCGTATGAACCAGGCTTGCGAATCGAATTTACAGTCGCGGGCGGCCATCCGTGTTTTTATGAATTACGTCTTTCTTCTCTTAAAGGAAAGCGGTATGAAGTAAAGGAGGAGCGCGGTTCCGTACTTGTCGGCAGTAGAGAGTTGAAGTTTCAGCACACCAAGGGCGTGTTTTCGGCTGAGGAGGTCTCGACGCTTCCTGAGCCGATTGAGCGCATGGATCGAACTATCCATATCCCTCAGGGGCAGAGTATTCTTTCTTTGCAGCCAAGCTTCGGTGTAAGTATCGTTTCCGCGGTGCTGCAATCGATGCAGGTGCTAGAAATAAACCCTACGCGAGCTGCGGAACTGCAAGACCCTTCGCCTGTTTCGGAGTTTGAGCCGGATGGCTCTAATATTGCGAGCATAGTTGAGAATTTTGATCAGCATGAGCGTGCTCAACTTGCGCAGCTGCTTGCCGCTGTCGTGCCCGGAATTGCTCGTATCGAGGTGCGTCATCTAGCGGATAAAGTGACTGTCGTATTCGTGCAGAATACAGGTAAGGCGAATAGGGAGTTCTTCGCCAAGCAAATGTCTGACGGCACCCTCAGGGTATTTGGAATCTTGGTGGCAATACTCCAAAGTCCAAGACCAACAATTCTTCTAATTGAAGAGCCAGAAGTAGCTATTCACCTAGGTGCTCTTCAGACCCTAGTCGAAATCTTGCGCGGCGAGGTAGACGATATTCAGATCGTGATCACTACGCATAGTGCTGACATTGTGGACAGCGTTGATCTGGATGACCTGCGCGTTGTGTGGGTGACTGACGGTGTCTCACAGATATCCAAAGTCGCTGAACATGCCCGAGGGCCTATTGTTGACGGATTAATTACGCCTGGCGCCCTCCTGCGGGCGGACGCGCTGGATCCGTCGCTATGAGTCAAATTCATTCGCCGCATGTGGGCTTAATAATTGAAGGCTTCGGCGATCGTGGCGCGATTCCTTTGCTGCTTCGAAACTATCTGCACTCGCGAGGTATCTACTCCGATATCCTTGGAAAGCCGATCCCTTTAAAAGGTAAAAGCTCTGCGACCAAGGACAAGGGGATAGAGGGTTACGCCGCTGCGGCTGCCTCTCGGCCGGGCTGCAAGGGTCTTCTTGTTGTCCTGGACGCCGACGACGAAATGCCCTGCAAGGAGGGGCCGGAACTGCTGCAACGAGTCGCGACTATTACACCAGTCCCTTGTGTAATTGCAATTGCTGAAAGGGACTATGAGGATTGGATATATGCTTCCGCGGAAACCTTAGAGATTGACATTGCTGAATTTTCACCGGCAGCACGCGGCCTTAAAGAGATCACAAACGCATTGCGCCCAGAAAAATATAGGAAGCCGATTTGGCAGCCGAAGTTAACTGCACGGATAGACTTTGATCTTGCCCGATCGCGAAGTTCCAGTTTCAACAGGTTTCTTGCGCGATTTGATGAACTCTGTCAGCCGATTGTTGACTGATCGCCAACATCGCAACTTCTCCTCTGTGCTGGCTTGGCTATGGCGCGTTGACTGCCGCTACCGTGGGTAGGTGGAGTTGTGGACGTGGGCGGAAGGTCTGGCGGTAGCAAGGCTCTGTGAGCAGTTGCCACGTCGATGGGCGCACGTTCAAGGTGTCTGCAAGCGAGCTAAATCGGCGTTTCGGCTGATATCAGCCGCTGACGCAGACTTGCTTGCTGCGGCTTGCCTGGTCCATGACCTTGGATACTCGCCGGATCTGACGATCACAGGGCTGCACGCGTTGGACGGTGCTCGGTATCTGCGGGAGGTCGAGGCTCCGGAGCGGTTGTGCGCGTTGGTAGCACACCATTCAGCGGCGTACTTGGAGGCAGACCTGCGGGGCCTGGGCGACGAGCTAGCCGAGTGGGCCGACGAACGGACGTTGCTGAGGGACGCTCTGTGGTGGGCAGACATGACCACCTCACCTGACGGCGACGTCGTGACCTTCGAGGAACGCGCGAAGGAGATTCGGCAGCGGTACGGACCGGATGACGTCGTGTCGACGTTTATTCAGGTAGCGCGGCCGGAGTTGGCGGGCGCAGTCGAGCGGACGGAAGCTCGGTTGCGGGCAGCGGGCATCGACTACGTGTAGAACGGCTGGTCAGTACCCTCGAAGCCGCGGGCGATCCTGAGCCGGATGGCGGGGTGGATGTTGAGGTCGTCCAGCTTGGCTGGTTCGACCCACAGAACCTCTTTGCTCTCGCTGCTCGTGCGCAGGTCACTGGACAGAGCGCGGGCGCGGAAGCAGAGCGAGAACTCCTGGCGGACCTCGCCGTCGTCGTACTCGATGACGTAGTCGGGGTCGGAGAAGATCCCGATGAAGCCAGTGACGTCGACGGTCAGGCCTGTCTCTTCCTCGACCTCGCGGACCACGGCCTGTGCCACTGATTCGCCGAACTCCTGCCCGCCGCCGGGGATGGCGTATCGGTCGTTGTCGGTGCGCCGGATCATCAGCAGCCGGCCAGCCTCGTCCAGGATGAACGCGCTGACGGCGACCTGTAGTGAGTTCGCCTCCGGCGCGTTCGGTTCGTGGTAGTGGTCTCGGCGTGCCATAGCTCCTTGCCTACCAGGTCAGCGGCTTGGCGGCAGCCCAGACGGTCTCGAAGCTCTCCATGTACGTCTCGAAAATGTCGCCCTTCGCCGTCTGGCGGAGATGTAGCGCGGGGGCGTGTGCTCCTGGAAGGCCGTACACGTGGGTGTTGATGACCATCTCGTCGTCGAACCGGAACACCGAGTTGTACAGCGTGGTCGTGTGCAGCCGTGCCTCTACACCGGGTAGGCCGTCGAGCGGGCGGAGGAACGCTAATGCGTTGCGGATGCGAGCGGAAACGGTGCGTGCGTCGAGCCGTTCCTCTTCGCTGCGCTTGGTGGCCTCGTCCGCGTCGGGATCGCCGAACAGAAGCCGAATTTTGGCCCCATCGCTGGCTTTCTTCTTGATCTGCTTCGCAAACGTAGGTCGTTCGACGAGGAACAGGGCGGCCAGGCAAAGAATGTCGATGCGTTCCTCGCTGTCGTCCATCAGCCGAGTCCACAGGTCGGCGGGGATCGCGCTTCGGTGCGAGAAGACTTCAACGACTTCCGGGTTGCTGCGTGGTTCCATCGCGGAGCTTGGCGGACTAACAGTTTGGCTCGTCGGCGATGCAGTTGGTTCGGGGACGAACTCGATTCCACCGTCGTGAAACTCGAAGAGTTGTTCGGCTTGCCATCCGGGAAGCATTGCTTCAAGGATTCGGCAGTGGTCCGCGTAGGGCAGGCCGACGAGTTCGCCTGACAGCCATCGATAGAACTGCGCTTTGCTGGGAAAGCTGCCCCTGAGGCTCTTGTCGACCTTCTCGGCCACCTTGTCGTACTCGCGGCAGAACGCGCGGTAGCTCTGCAAGTGCCGTCCTCGAAGCAGGACCTTGAGGACAATCGGTCGGGCTTCCTGAGCTGCGGTGTCGGGGCTCATGAGACCAACGTAGCACGGGAGACGAGACAAGACGAGACAAGATGAGTGCGAGACGCTGTGAGGCGAGACCGAGACGGTGTCGTGACGGGACACTCATTTGGCCGATTGTTGTAGGTACGCCGGTAAAGGCGTATCCGACAAGCGGGAAGGTTCACCACGACATGGCGATCGAAAAGGGCATCCGATTCAGCGTTGAGCACGATGAAGCGTTTCCGCAGGGTCTTGTGATGGTGGGCGAAGTGTCGCCGGACAACGAATACCAGTCGCGTGAGGAGAGGGCGCAGGGTCGGCCGACGAGGCAGCGAGTGGACGAAGTGACCGGGAAGCGGCAGTGGAAGTTCATGGCGACCGACCCGGGTGAGACGAAGGCGAAGCGGGCTTCGTTTGAGATCACGCTGTTGGCCGACGTGCAGCCGGTGCCGACGACGGTTGAGGTGATGCCGGGTATGCGGCCGGTGGAGCTGGACGGGTTGACCGCTGAGCCGAAGGTGACCGGGCAGGGCGAGTACAAGTACCTGGCCTATGTGTTCCGCGCGACCGGGTTCAAGGCGACTGGTAGTGGCGCGGGCTCCAGCTCGGGCGGGAAGGCTGCCCGGTCGACGGCGGGCGAGTCCTCGGCCAAGGCCGCGTGACGGCACTTCTTCTGTAGGGAAGTGGTGTCGTGATGCCGAACAAGCAGGTGTCTGCGTGGGAGGCGGCGTATCGCGTCTATCGGGACGCGTCGGATGCGGATGCGCGGTCGCGAGACACGAATCCGGATATTGCGCGGGAGATGGCGGCGGCGTCGCGTGAGGTCGCTCAGGCGTGGCGGGCTCTGGGCAGTGATCCCGACCTGCCGTGGTGGGTAGTCGCCGCCGTGGTGTCGGCCGCGCAAGCCTTCGAGGACCAGGCGCGGAAGTGGGAACGCAAGGCGGGAGGTGACCAGCATGGGGAAGGGGCTCGGCGCAACGTGGGTGATCAGCCCGTGGGACGAGGTGACGGTGGAGGAGAGTGGTTCGGGTCCGGGGTCACCCCCGGTGCTGGTGCTGTCGGGCACGGCGGGGTTGCTGACGATCCGTCCTCCCGAGCATCGGGGCGGTTGGCCGGACCGGGCCGTCTTCCTTCGCCGACTCCGCGATTGCGCGGACGAACTGGCGGCACTGCTCGAAAGCCGCGCACAGAGCGGGGCCTGTGATGACGACTCCGGGAAGGAATGATCCGCAAACGCTCAAGGATGCGCACGATATTGCGGCATCGACTCGTCCGCTGCCAGGGGCAAGCCTGGTGACGTGGCTGAAGTGGCGGCAGGCCAACGCAAAGATGTATCGGTCGGTGTCCGATGTGGACCGCTTTCATCACCACGAGATTCGGTACTGGGTCGCGCACGAGGACAGCAAGGCAGAAGAGTTGGCCGCGAGGATTCAGGCGGAGAAATCGGATGCCAGTTAAACGCGTGCAGGAATGGGGCGGTACGGGCGACGGCTCAGTGCTGGACGGCAAGACGGCGGCACAGTGGTTGCGGCGGGCACGTCGGTTCCGGCGGTTGACCCAAGCGCAACTGGCCGAACGATCCGGTGTCAGTCCTCGACATCTCGGCCAACTGGAGCGGGGTGAACGGTCGTTGTCCACGGTAGGTACGGCGGTCCGGCTAGCGGATGGTCTGAACATCGCACGGGAGCACGTGTGGTTGGTCGCGCTTCGCGAGTTCGAACGTAAGGAGCGTAGCCAGTCGCAAAATTGATCAAATAGGCAAGAACTGAATATCGAAATTTCACACGTGGGGACGTGTGGCGGATAAACGCGTCCCTGCGTGGCTAAACGCGTCCCTTAAAACGCAGAACCGGCCCTCGGCTACCAACCTGTTCCGGTTCTGCGCCTGTCCACTGGAGCAGTGAACAATGACGAAGATAAATGACGGCACACAGTGCGAGTCAACGGGGGTCACCCGAACGCGCTGTACGGAATGCAAACGGTTCGCTCGGCTGCTGCCGGGTGAGGAGAAGTGCTCCCCGTGCCTGGGGATGCTGCCGCTGTCGATCGTGGTTCCCGCTGCTGGTCTGCGGGGTGGTCGGCGATGAACACGCAGGAGATCATGACCACGCTCGCGGTCGGCGGCGGCCTGGCGGTGGTGTTGTGGGTGCTGGCCAAGGTCGGCCGTGTGCTGGCGAGTGTGTTCGAGGCGCTGGCCGCGTTGGCGGTGCTCGGGATGGCGCTGTGGGGCATGCTGCGGGCGGTCGGCTGGGTTGTTCGGCAACTCGTCGGGCACTGGCGTACCTGCCTGGCGCTGCTGGTGTTGTGGGCCTGGTGCATGGTCCTGGGCTGGGTGTCCCTCGTCGTCACGGTCGGCGTGCTGGCGGGCGCGCTGCTGGTGTGGTGGCGGCTGGACGAGGTGGGCTACGACCAGTGGTGCGGGCGGTGGCTGCGGGCGTGGTGGCTGCGCTGGGCGCTCTACGGGCGAAAGCTGGCCGGGTGGCTGCATGCCTGCGGGCTGACGGTCCGGGATGACGCGATCCCGGTCGACGTGACGGTGAACCTGGTTTCTCGTCGGCGCAAGCGTGAGGCGGTCGCGAAGGCGCGTCAGGCGTCCGGGGTGGCTGTGCCGAAACTGCTGTCGGTCCGCTCCGGCCCCTCGTGGGATGAGGTCCGTGTCCGGCTGGTCCCTGGACAGAAACCGGAAGACTTCGATGAGGTCGCGCGAGAGCTGGCGGTGGCGCGCAAGGTTCAGCGCTGCCAGGTGCGGGAGCTTGAGCCGGATGTGGTGTCCATCGACTTCATGCGGCGGGATCTGCTCGACTCGGCGGTGACGTGCCTGCCGGTTCCGGAGATGGTGTCCGTGGACGGCTCGGGCGTGGATCTGCGGGCGGTCTATGCGGGGTCGACGGAGTACGGCACTCCGTGGACGCTGGCGCTGGTCGGTGGTGGCGCGCACACGCTCGTGGCTGGCGCGTCGGGGTCGGGGAAGGGGTCGGTCCTGTGGGCTCCGCTGGTGTCGGCTGCGGCACCGATCCGCGCCGGTCTTATCCGCGTGTCCGGAATCGACCCGAAGGCGGTCGAACTCGCCTACGGGCGCGGGATCTTCGCCCGCTACGGCGTGTCCGGCAAGGAAGCCCTGGAAGTTCTCGACGCGCTGATGGAGGAGCTGGAGAACCGTAAGCGGGTCTTCGCCGGGAACACCCGTCAGGTCCCGGTCTCGACGGAGTATCCGGTGGAGCTGCTGGAGTTCGACGAGATCGGCGCTCTGACCCGGTACACCGACCGCAAGACCCGTGACGCGATCGTGGGACGGGTCGCGATCCTGACCACCCAGGGGCGGGCGCTGGGGTTCGCGGTCCGGGGCTATGTCCAGGAGCCGACCAAGGAAACGGTTCCGGTGCGGGAGCTGTTCACCCGTCGTATCTGCCTGCGGGTGACCGCGAAGAGTCAGGTTCCGATGGTCCTCGGGGACGGCGCTTATGAGCGTGGGGCGTGGGCGAACCGCATCCCGGAGGGCTCGCCCGGTGTCGGCTACGTCTGGGGCGAGGGCATCCGCGAACCGCTGCGTGTCCGGGCGGGCTGGGTCTCGGACCAGACCATCAAGCACCTGGAGCACTACGTCACCAACGGCGGCGCCTCGGTCATCCACCTGTCAGACCGGCGCGGCGAGAGGGGGACGGCATGACCACGACAGATCCGCAGGTCGGAACAGATCCGGCCTCCCCGCCGGCCACGAATGGACGAATCCGCGGGGCACTCTCTGCGGAGGTCGTGAAGGCCACCGCGGAAAAGCACGGCGTATGTGTCCGGCCCTTCACGATGGAGGTTGGAGACACCGACACCGGCGAAATCCGCTACGTCCCTGTGCCCTGCGGGTCGACGGTGGAATCGGTGTGCCTTCCCTGTGCTCGCAAGGCAAAGGCGCTCCGTCAGACACAGTGCCGTGAGGGCTGGCACCTGACCGAAGAACCGGTGATCGAACGAGAGGCACCCTCGGAGACGCAAACGGAGTTGGTGGCGTTCCGGGCTGATCT
The DNA here is from genome assembly GCF_055575355.1 of Amycolatopsis sp. NPDC034160. Classification (NCBI taxonomy): domain Bacteria; kingdom Bacillati; phylum Actinomycetota; class Actinomycetes; order Pseudonocardiales; family Pseudonocardiaceae; genus Amycolatopsis; species Amycolatopsis sp. NPDC034160. The sequence goes on from NZ_JBVISU010000002.1 coordinate 91,928, forward strand.
GGCGGCGGCCTACCAGGAGGCGCTGGCGGTCGGTGATGAGGTCGAAATGGAGGAACTGCGGGCAGAGGTCGCCTCGGTGGACGAGGAGCTGCGGGCGTCCGGGATGATGGGTCGCCTGCCTGCCCTCGACGTCCCGGAGAAGCGTCCGGTGAAACGGTCGACCAAGCGGCGGCAGGACGCGCCGAACTTGCCACGCCGCAAGGTCAGCAAGACAACTGTGGGCCGTGAGTTCGCGGGGAAGTTCCGGCCGTCGATGTTCGTCACGCTCACCTGCGATACCTACGGCCCGGTGCGGTCCGATGGTTCGCCGGTGAACCCGACGACGTACGACTACCGGCGGGCGGCTCGGGACGCGGTGCACTTCTCGGCACTGGTGGACAGGTGGTGGCAGAACCTGCGGCGCGTGGTCGGCTGGTACGTGCAGTACTTCGCCACCGTGGAGCCCCAACGGCGGGCGGCTCCGCACCTGCACACCGCCCTCCGTGGCTCCATCTCGCATGAGGTCATCCGGATGGTCACGGAGGCCACCTATCACCAGGTGTGGTGGCCCAACCATGACGAGATCGTCTACACGGATCGGGAACCGTTGTGGGACATGCATTCCCGGACGTTCGTGGACCCGGATACCCGCGCTCCGCTGCCGGGCTTCGATGAGGCGAAAGAGGCGGTGGAGGAACCGGCGCACGTGGTCACGTTCGGCCGTCAGGTGCACTCCAAGGGGATCTTAGGTGGCACGGAGGAATCTGGGCGTCACATCGGGTACCTCACCAAGTACCTGACGAAGTCCACGGGTGAGGTGGTCGACGCTGACACCTCCGCACAGCGTGATCATCACGACCGTCTTCACGCTGAACTGTCGGTCACCCCGTGCTCGCCTCGGTGCGCGGTGTGGCTGCTCTACGGCATCAACCCCAAGGGAGCCAACGGAAAGACCGTCCCCGGCCACTGCAAGGGCCGTGCCCACCGCCGAACGACACTCGGGCTTCCTGGGCGGCGCGTGCTGGTGTCCCGCAAGTGGTCCGGCAAAACCGTGGCCGATCACAAGGCGGACCGGAAGGGCTTCGTCCTGGACGCGCTGGCCGCTGTCGGCATCACCAAGGAACAACCCGAACCGGACAGGTTCGTCTGGCGCAAGGTCGAACCCGGCGACACCCACTGCCCACCACGGGACCACCTGGTGATGCGCGCCATCTCCGAACGGATCACCTGGCGGGCCGAGTACGACCGGGCACTACTCGCCGCACAGGGGCCACCCGATCAAGGTTCGGAAACTTCGGCAACTCGGCAAGCGGCCTAGGAAGGGGGAGACGTGGAGAAGAACTATCTGACAGTCGATGAAGCGGCTGAGTACCTGAACACGGGTGTCCGGTTCGTGCGGCGACTGATCGCGGAACGGCGGATCGCCTTCCACAAGGTCGGCGTTCACGTTCGGCTGGCGGTCGCTGATCTGGACGCGTTCGTGATGGCGGGACGCGTCGAGCCGGTACGGGTGAGCTGGTCCGCTGGTCGGGCGGTGGCGTGATGGCGAAGAAGCGGAGGCGGTTCGGGTCGGTTCGGAAGCTGCCTTCCGGCCGGTTTCAGGCGTCGTTCCTCGGTCCGAACGGAGTGCGCCAGTACGCGCCGGACACGTTCCGGACCAGGACCGACGCTGATCGATGGCTGGTCGGCGTAGAGGCGGATATCAACAAGGGCGCTTGGCTGGACGACAAGCTAGGACGAGAAACGTTCGGCAACTACGCGAGTGCCTACCTTCGCGACAGTCCGAACATCGGGGACAGGTGGGAGGAGACGTGTCGGCGGAACATGCGCCTTCACATGACTGAGCTACTGGATCTCCCGCTGATCGCGATCACCCCGCCGGTGGTGCGGAGCTGGTACGCCAAGGCCCTTCTCGGGGAGGGCGGGAAGACGTCGATCGGGCAGTCGTACCGCTTCCTCCGGGCCGTGATGAACTCGGCCAAGAGGGACGGGGCGATCGTGATCAACCCCTGCCAGATTCCCGGCGCGGGCTCGGACAAGGCCAAAGAGCGAGGCATCGCTAACCCTGGGCAGATCGTTGACCTCGTCGAGGCGATCACTCCTCGCTACCGGGCGGCCGTGCTGCTGGCGGCCTGGTGCGGCCTTCGTCGCGGTGAGGTCTGCGGCCTCCGGACGGCTGACGTGGACCTGGTGGACGGCGTCGTGTGGGTCCGGAAGAACCGGGTGGAGCTTCTGGAGAGTCCGAAGAAGTACGACAAGGACCCCAAGACGGACGCGGGGCGTCGGCCGGTGTCGGTCCCTCCGCACGTCATGCCGTACCTGCGGGATCATATGAAGGAGTGGGCGGGGCGGGATCGGTTCTTCGTCGGCAGGGACGGGCAGCCGATGCGAGGGAACGCGGTCTATCAGGCGTTCGTCCGGGCGCGGGTGAAGGTCGGCGTGGACGTGAGCTATCACGACCTGCGGCACACGGGCCAGACACTCGCGGCGAGTGCGGGCGCGACGCTGGCTGACCTCAAAAAGCGACTCGGGCACGCGTCGGCGGCTGCGTCCCTCAGGTATCTCCATGCGGTCGAGGGGCGGGACAAGGAGGTAGCCGACCAACTGAGCAAGCTCGCCGCGCACGGGAACGCTGCCAAGCTACCTAAGACCATCATCGTGAAGCACTGACCCGCGATGTTGCACGGGGGTTGCACGCGGTGCCGATGCAACCCCCGTGACCAGCGAAAACGTCTGTGCCTGAAAAGCGGAAGGTCGCCGGTTCGACCCCGGCCCTGGCCACCGCTCGCAGAACCGCCCCGACTCAGGTCAGGGTGGTTTTTTCATACCTGGGGCCGAAAGGTCCCGCACCGCGCACTGAGGGACGGTCAGGGCCTGGCGTCCTACTCGCCGGTCTGCTGCTCGACCCAGTCGGCGAACGCGGTCACGTCGGTGTAGCTGCCTGGCATCTCCGGGCAGCCGGCGGTCTGACCGCGGCTGGTCGCGCCGACCAGAGTCCACTTGTCGCCGGCCTTCACCACGGCGGGGCCACCGGAGTCGCCGTAGCAGGCACTCGCCTTGCCGCCCTGGTTGTCCAGGCACCGCTCGGTCCGCGCGTCATAGGCACCGGGGCCTGAGCATCCTGAGTCTTCGGCGATCTTGGTGTCGAGCTGCTGGAGCACCTCCGGGGCGGCACCGCAGCCGCGAGTGGGACAGGTCAGCCCCCAGCCGATATCCCGCACGTCGGTGCCCGGTGCCGGCGACTGGCCGATTTCGATCGGCGTCGCCTCCGCCGGCTTGGTCAGGTGCACGACGGCGATGTCGTACGGGCCGGAGCCGTCGTACTTCTCGTGGACCACGAACTTGTCGACCTCGCCGCCCTTGGTGTGGTCGGTGGTGTCGATCCGGTACCTCCAGTTGGCGGGCTGCTCCCCTTCGACGCAGTGCGCGGCGGTCACCAGCCACTGCGTGGCGATCAGTGACGCGCCGCAGTTGTGGTCACCGTTCTTGGTCTGCATGGACGCCATGAAGCTGTAGGTTTCGGTCGCGTCCACGCCACCCACGATCAACGGCTGCACGCCCGAGGGCGGTTCGGCGGCGGAAGCCGGCATCACCGACCCGAGTACGACAGTGGAACTGGCTAAAGTCGGTGGCCGTTGCCAGTTACCAGTTGGCTCAACAGGTTCCGAGCGCTCACGCCTTGACTTCGAGTAAGGTCGAGGTGTCAGGATCATGGCATGACACTCGCACCTGAGCAGGTCGACGAATGGACCGTCGACACCCTCGACCTCGACGCGTACCTCGGCCGCATCGGCCAGAATCGCGAGAAGCCTTCCGCCGCCGCGTTGCGTGAGCTGGCGAAGGCGCACATCCTGGCCGTTCCGTTCGAGAACGTCGACGTCGTTTTGGGGCAGCACAAGGGAATCGCGCTCGAAGATGTGATCGGGAAACTCGTCCGCCGTCATCGAGGCGGCTACTGTTACGAACACGGCAGCCTGTTCGCCGCGGCCGCCGAACAACTCGGCTACCCGGTGCGCCGCCTGGTCGCGCGGGTCCAGCCGCAGAAGAACGGGCCGTACACGCATATGACGCTCGCGATCGAGGCCGACGGCGTCCGGCACCTGGTCGACGTCGGTTTCGGCGCCGGGATGCTGGTGCCGATGCCGCTGGTCGACGGCGCCGTGGTGGATCAGGCGGGTTGGCCGCACCGGCTCGTCGCCGACGGCGACTGGTGGCGCCTGCAGAAGCTGGAGGGCGACGACTGGACCGACTTGCACGCCTTCACGCTCACGCCGATGCACCGGATCGACTACGAGGTCTACCACCACTACACCTCGACGCATCCGCGTTCGCCGTTCACCGGGCAGCTGGTGGTCATGCGCCTGGAGGAAGGGCTCAGCCGCAAGCTGGTCGGCGACGAGTTCATCGTCGAACGCCCGGACGGGATCAAGGAGACCACCAAGATCCCGGCCGAGCGGCTCGACGCGACGCTGCGCGAGATGGACGTCGTGCTGACCGAGGAAGAACTCGCGAAGCTGCTGAAAAGCTACCCGGGCTGAGCGCTCAGAGTTCGAATTCCGCGCGCTTGTCCTCGGGCACGAGGTCTTCGTACTCGCGGTGCTTCGCGATGTACGAGCGCACGTACGGGCAGTAGGGCAGGACCGACCTGCCCTGCGCCCGGACGTCGTCGAGAGCGGCGGTCACGAGTTTGCCCGCCAGGCCCTGTCCCGCGAAGTCGTCCGAGATTTCGGTGTGCAGGAACAGAATCGCGTCCGGCCGGGTGCGGGTTTCCAGGAACCCGGCGGGTTTCCCGTCCACGACGATGTCGTAGCGGTCTTCTCCGGATTCGATCTCGACACTCATTCAGCCGCTCCGAAAAGTTCGTCCGGTGGCACGGGCCTGCCCAAATGGAAGCCCTGTGCCTGATCACAGCGCAGCTCCCGCAAGACGGCGAGCTGCTCTTCGTCTTCGACACCTTCGGCGACGACGATCAGGTCGACGGCGTGTGCCATCGCGATGATGCTCTTGACGATCGCGGCCGCGTCCCGTGATTCCGCGATACCGGTGACGAAGGTGCGGTCGATCTTGAGCGTGTCCAGCGGCAGCCGTTGCAACTGCGCGAGCGACGAATAGCCGGTGCCGAAGTCGTCGATCGCCAGTGAGACACCGAGATCGCGCAACGACATCAGGACTTCGGCCGCCGCGGCCTGATCCCGCATCAGCGCGCTCTCGGTGACCTCCAGGGTCAGCGCGTGCGGCGGCAGGCCGGTGGTCTTCAGCGCGTCCTGCACGCCTGCCACCAGATGCGGGTCGTCCAGCTGCCTCGCCGAAAGATTGACCTTGAGGTTCAGGTCGACGTCGAGCCGTTCGCGCCGTTTGGCGATCTCGCGGGTGGTCGTGCGCAGGACGTGCTTGCCGATCAGGTTGATCAGGTCGCTTTCCTCGGCCAGCGGGATGAACTCGGCGGGCGAGATCGTGCCGTGTTCCGGATGTTTCCAGCGCAGCAACGCTTCCACGGCGACCATCTGGCCGGATTCGATGTCCACGACGGGCTGGTACGCCGTCCAGAGTTCGCCGTTCTGCAGTGCGTCGCGCAGGTCTTGCTCCATGCGGAGCCGCCGCTGCATCCGCTCCCGCAGTTCGACGTCGAAGAACTCGTAGCGCGCGCGGCCGAGCGTTTTCGCCTGATACATCGCGACATCCGCGTCCCGGAGCAGGTCTTCGGCGGTCCGGGTGTCGTCGTTGGCCGCGGTGACGATGCCGATGCTGGCGTCGATGTGCAGCTGCCTGCCGTTCACCGTGATCGGTTCGGTCAGCGCTTCGCGGAGATGTTCGGCCAGCGCCTTGATCTCATCCGGCTCGGTGATCTCGGCGGTGACGACGACGAATTCGTCGCCGCCGAGCCTGCCGACGAGGTCGTTCTCGCCGATTCCCCGCCGTAGCCGTTCGCCGACGATGCGGAGCACCTTGTCGCCGACCGAATGGCCGAGGGAATCGTTGATCACCTTGAACTTGTCGAGATCGATGAACAGCACCGTGGTCAGCTCGGCGCGGCCCGCGCCGGACAACGCCTCGGCGAGGCTGTCCAGCACCAGCGTCCGGTTCGCGAGTTCGGTGAGTGGGTCGTGCGTCGCCTCGTGGGCGAGCCGCTCGCCGATCGCGCGGCGTTCGGTGATGTCGGTGAACGAGGCGACCACCGACTCGGCCGACGGGTCCTCCGGGGTCAGCAACCTCGCGGTGAGTGAAATCCAGACGTCGCCGCCGTCGTGCCTGCGCAGCCGCAGCACGAGACCGTTCTGTGCGACCCGGGTGCGCCGCGCCACCACCGACGGCATCCTCGCCGGCGGAATGCGCCCCTGTTCGTCGTACAGCTCCAGCGTCACGCACGGGACGCCGATGAGGTCGTCGTGGCCGACGCCGATGATCCGGCAAGCCGCCGAGTTGGCCGATTCGATGAGCCCGCCGGGGCCGATCACGACCACACCTTCGTCGAGCGAGGCGACCACCGTGCTGTAGTGCTGCTCGGCGCGCCGCCTGGCCGTTTCGTCCGCGCAGACCAGCACGAAGCCGTCGTTCATCTCCGCGGCGGAAACGCGGATGGCCAGCGTCGAGCCGTTGCGGTGCCGATGAGTCGTCTGCAGGACGCCGCCCCTGCGCAGCACCGCTTCCGGGTCGAGCGCGGCGCCGACGAGGTCACTCACCGTGCCGCCGATCGCCTCGTCCGCCGTCCAGCCGTATACGTTCTCCGCGGCCGGGTTCCAGCTGGTCACCACGCCGTCTCCGCTGGTCGCGATGATCGCGTCGCTGACGTGACTGATCAGTGCGGCCTGATAGCGCAGCGTCGCTTCCGCGGCCTTCTGCGCGCTGATGTCGCGCATGATGACCTGGAAGGCGGGCCTGCCTTCCCACGTCGTCCGCACCGAGATGCTCTGTACCAGGTATTTCGTCCCGTCGAGGCGGAGCATGACGGCGTCGGCGGGCTCGGTGGACGCGCCTTGGCGGTGGAGCGACGCGATCCTGTCGAGCAGGGCAGGGAGCGATTCGTCGGCGACGAGGTCCATGATCGGCCGCCCGATCAATTCCGCGGTCGAGGACGCTCCGAGCGCGGTGACGGCAGCCCTGTTCACGTACGTGACAACGCCGGCTTCGTGGACACAGACCGCGTCGGGACTGAGTTCCACCAAGAGCCGGTAACGATCAGTGAGGTCTTCGAGGGCTTGCCGGTTTTCGCGGACGTCGGTCACGTCCGTGGCGATCCCGAGCAGGCCCGACGAACCGTTGTCGTCGCCGATGGTGCGGGCGCGCAGGCGCACCCAGCGGAGCTCGTCCGCCGGATTCCGGAACGACTGCTCGAGTTCGAACTCCCGCCACGGCGGGGAAGTGCGGGTGCCGGAGGTCAGCGGGGCCACCAGATCGGCGAGCCGTGCTTCGATCTCGGCTTCGGTGAGACCGACTCCACCGAGCAGGTTCTCCAGGCCGGGGAGCCAGGACAGGGTGTCGCTCTCGAAGTCGTACGACCAGATGGCGGCGTGGTCGCCCGCGAGGCCGAGATCGCCGACCGGCTCGTTCCCGAGCGGCGCGCCTGCCGATGTGCCGGAATTTCCGGCTCCGGGCACGGCGAGGGCGTCAGCCTCCATGATCCGTCCGAACCCCCTCTTCCGGTGCTGGCACCGTCGATTACACCACCCGCGAGGGGCGCTGTATACGCGAACCGAAGGGCGACCACCGGGGATATGCGCGAAAGCACATGGATATACGCTGTGTGACTGGTATCCGCCGAGTTCTCTCATCGGGTGAATAATTTTTGGTTAAGCTCACCCATTCGGCGGTCAGCTCGGGTAAAACTACTGTGGCCGTTCCCCGGTGCGAAAGGTTTCAGCTGGTGGATGACGACGACGTTTCGGTCGCCGACCTGCTCATTCGCGAGGGCTGGGATGACCACGAGGAGTCACGGGCAAAGTCACGCTGGAGAGTTATCGCGGTGGTGATCGCCGTGGTCGTCGCCTGCGGCGCGGCCGGTGTGCTCGTGGGATTCGATTCGGAACCCGAGCAGAACGCGCAGCCGAACCAGATCCGCGTCATCGAGATGCCGAAGCGGCCTTCGGAGAACAGGGGAGCCGACGCGACGTCGGCGGTTTCGACCACCGAAGCGGGCGGAACCGGCGAGCGCACCGACGGTGGGCCCTCGACGCAGGCCAGCAGGACGACATCCAGCCGTCGCACGTCGAGTTCGGCCGCGTCGACGTCCGACTCCCCGGACCCCACGCCGACGCTGACCTCGTCGAACGGGCCTGCCGATCCGCCGAGGACGACCGGATCCACGGTCGCGCCGCAGCCGCCCAAGCCGACCCCGCCGCCGCCGAGCACGAAGCCGACCGAAGAGTGCAATCTGTGGCCGAAGTGGCTTTGGTGCTAGGTTCCGGCTGATCAGGGCGCTTTCAGCAGATCCGGTTCCCGTCGCTTGCCGAGGTGGTTGAACAGCAGGTTGAGGGTGAAGGCGACGATCGCGGCGACCGTGATCGGACTGCCGCAGATGGTCTGCAGCCACGACGGGAAGTGCTGGAAGAAGATCGAGTTCCCGAACCGGTTCGTCGAGAACGCGGGCAGCAGACCGACGCCGAACGACACCGCGACGATGAAGGTGTTGTGGTTGCCGGAGAACTCCACCTTCTTCAGGTTCTGCACGCCGACGACGGCGACCATCGCGAACATGACCACCGCGACCGCGCCGACCACCGGTTCCGGTACGGCCGCGACGAACGCGCCGACCTTCGGCACCAGTCCCATCAGCACGAGCAGTCCGCCCGCCATCGCGACCACCCAGCGGCTGCGGACCCCGGTCATCTGCACGAGGCCGACGTTCTGCGCGAAGGCCGTGTCCGGGAACGAGTTCATCGCGCCGCCGAGGATGGCCGAGAGACCGTCGGTGGCGAGACCGCGCGCGAGGTCGGAATCGGTCGGCGGCCGTCCGGTGATCTCACCGACCGCGACCAGGTCGGCGGTGGACTCGGTGTAGGTCACCAGCATCACGACGCACATCGAGAGCACCGCCGCGATCGGGAAGGCCGGCGGGCCGAAGTGGAACGGCGAAGCGAGGCCGAACCAGTCGGCGTCGGCGATGCCCTTGAAGCTCACCAGGCCCATCGGGATCGCCGCGACCAGGCCGATCACCAGCGCCAGCAGCGGGCCGATCTGGTTGGCGAACCCGCGCAGGACCCTGGTGAACAGGATGATCACCGCGATCACGCCGAACGCGAGCGCGATGTTGGCCGGTTTCGCGTAATCCGGTGCTTCGGTGTCGTGGCCGGCGATCAACCCGACGCCGGGGCCGATGAGCGAGACGCCGATGACGACGAGCAGCGTGCCCGACACCAGCGGTGGGAAGAACCGGATCATCTTGGCGAACGGTTTCGCGATGAGCAGGCCGAATACGCCCGACGCGAGCATCGCACCGTAGACGGCCTGCATGCCGTACTGGGACGCGATCATGATCATCGGATTGACCACGGTGAACGTCGCGCCCGCCACGATGGGCAGCCGGATGCCGAAGAGCCTTCCGATCCCGATCGCCTGAATCAGCGTCGCGATGCCCGCGACCAGGAGATCGGCGTTGACCAGCAACGCGATCGTCGCCGCGTCCAGTTTCAGCGCGCTGCCCACGACGAGGGGGACCGCCACCGAGCCCGCGTACATGATCGACATGTGCTGCAGGCCGAGCAAAGTCAGCTTCGGCAGCGGCGGGCGCTGGTCGACCGGGTGGACTTCGGCTGGGCTGGAGCTCATGTAACCCCCTGTGACACGCGGGAACCTCGGCGATCAAGCTAAGTCGCCCGGCATGACCGTAGCGCGTCCACGGCGTGAGGATCACGTTGCGAAGGGGCGGTCGAACGGGCCGGACCTGTGTTGAATGGACACCGGGTACAACGGAAGGAGCGCCGATGGAGACCGTCCTTGTCGTAGGGGCCGGGCAGAGCGGGTTCGGGGTGGCGACCTCGCTGCGGGACAAGGGGTTCGACGGGCGGGTGGTCCTGATCGGCGACGAACCGGGTTTGCCGTATCAACGGCCTCCGCTGTCGAAGGGCTATCTCGCCGGGACGGCGGGGGACGCCCAGCTGCGCCTGCGCGCCGAGGACTTCTTCGCGGAGAAGGACATCCAGCTGATCGCCGGCCGCGTGGCGTCGGTGGATCGCGACGGCGCGAAGGTGATGCTGGAGGACGGGACCGCACACGAATACGACCATCTCGTACTCGCGACGGGCGCGGGCAACCGGGTGCTTCCGGTGCCCGGGTCCACTTTGGATGGTGTGTTCACCTTGCGTACCAAGGATGACGCCGATGTCCTGCGTGCGGCTCTGGAGAGCGCGAAGAACGTCGTCGTGGTCGGGGGCGGGTTCATCGGTCTTGAGTTCGCCGCGCACGCCGGGCGGCCCGTGACGATCGTGGAGGCGCAGGACAGGCTGATGGCCCGCGTCGCGACTCCGGAGGTCTCGGCGTACTTCGCGGCGCTGCACGAGGGAGCCGGGCACACCGTGCTGCTCGGCCAAGGCGTCGCGGCGTTGCATGGCGACGGCCGGGTGGCCGAGGTGGAACTGAGCGACGGCGGCCGGCTGCCCGCCGATCTGGTGCTGGTCGGGGTCGGGGTGGAGCCGCGGACCCGGCTCGCCGAAGAGGCCGGGCTCGCCGTGGCGAACGGCGTCGTCGTCGACGAACATCTGCGCACGAGCGACCCGAAGATCTCGGCGGTCGGGGACTGCGCGAACTTCCCGTGCGTGCAGGCCGGGACGGCGACGCGGCTGGAATCGGTGCAGAACGCCGTGGACCAGGCGCGGGCGGCGGCCGCGGCCATCGCCGGTGAACCCGCGCCGTACGACAGCCTGCCGTGGTTCTGGACCGACCAGCTCGGCGCGAAACTGCAGATCGCCGGGATCCTGACCGGGGCGGACAAGACCGTGGTGACCGGCGATCGGGAGGGCGGGAAGTTTTCGGTGCTGTCGTTCCGGGAGGGGCTGCTCACCGGGGTCGAGTCGGTGAACCGGCCGCCCGACCACATCGCCGCGCGCCGTCTGTTCGCCGCGGATCCGGCGCCGCGGCTCGAAACGCTGGAGGCCAACGACTTCGATCTCAAGACGACCTTAGCGTCAACTCGCGGTTGACGATTGGGTTACCGTCAACCTAGAGTTGACGGTATGACCACCCCAGTCCGTCTCGACGACCTCATCTCCCACATCAAGCAGCAGCATCCCGATGGCGACGTGCTCGGCCAGCTGTCCGACGCGGTCTTCCTCGGCGAGCACCTCGGCGAAGTGGCCGACCATCTGATCGGCCACTTCGTCGACCAGGCGCGGCGCTCCGGTGCGTCCTGGACCGAAATCGGCAAGAACATGGGGGTGTCCAAGCAGGCCGCCCAGAAACGCTTCGTTCCCAAGGAATCCGGCGAAGGCGCCTCGCTCGAAGACCTCGTGAAGGTGTTCGGCCGCTACACCGATCGCGCCCGGCACGTCGTCGTCGCGGCGAGAGACGAGGCTGTCGCGGCGAAAAGCCCGCAGATCGAACCCGTCCACCTGATCCTCGGCCTGCTGGCCGAACCCGCGGCGCTCGCCGCCGGGGCGATCGTGGCCCAGAACGTGACCCTCGAAGCCGTCCGCGAGGCGGCGTCGGCGAGGCTGCCGGAACCCGCCGACGAACCAGCGGAGGCGGCGAAGATGGTGTTCGGCGCGCAGAGCAAGAAGGCGCTGGAGCTGACCATGCGGGAGGCGCTGCGGCTCGGGCACAACTACATCGGGACCGAGCACATCCTGCTGGCCCTGTTCGAGCTTGGCGACGACCTGCTGGGTGAGCTCGGGCTCACGAAGAAGAAGAGCGAGGCGGTGATTCTGCGGGCATTGGCGGAAATCGTCGCCACGAGGGGGAAATGACGCGGATCGCGCTCGTCGTGCTGGTGTTCATCGCCCTGGTCTTACTGGCCGCGAGTACGTGAACGTCGTTCCACCGCCGTCGAAATTCACTTGCTCAAACCTGGGTACGACGCTGCACTGTGGCCGGGCGCCGCGATCCCGTGGTGCCCGGTATTCGGGGAAGGCCGCGGCGACAATGGAAATCCGCTCCACGACCGAGCAGGACAGGGACGCTTTCGTCGACACTTTCCATGTCGCCTTCGGACGCTTCCCGGAAGCATCGGCTGAGGGCGGCGGGATCTGGTCCGCGCTCGAAATGGACCGCGGCCTGTTCGCGGTCTCGGCCGAGGGACGGCCCATCGGCGCCGCCGCCGCGTACTCCTTCGAGCTCACGTTGCCCGGCGAGATCCTCGCCCCGGTCGCCGGGGTCACCGCCGTCGGTGTCCTGCCTTCACATCGGCGCCAAGGCGTGCTCAGCGCCATGATGCGGCGTCAACTCACCGACGTACGCGCCCGAGGGGAGTTCCTCTCGGTGCTGCTGGCCTCGGAGGCCTTGATCTACCGCAGGTTCGGTTACGGACCGGCGACCCACACTCAGCGGCTGACGGTTTCGCGCCACAAAGCCGCTTTCGGTCTTCCCAGGGCGGTTGGCCCGGCCGACGCTCCCACGACCGGCTCCCTCGAGGTGTTTCGGCGTGCCGAGTGCGCCGCGATTCTGGAAGAGGTCTACGACCGATACCGGCGCGTGCAGCCCGGTGCGCTGTCCAGGCCACACCGCTGGTGGGCCTTGGGCGCTGGGCAGCCGCCGATCTTTCCGGCACCGCGCTACATCGTCGTCCACCGTGACGAAGACGGTGTCGCGGACGGATACGCCAGCTACTCGGTCGGCGACGCGGACACCTTGACGGTCGACGAAACCATCGCCGCCGACGACGCCGTCTACACCGCTCTGGCGCGCTACGTGCTCGAACACGACTTGGTCGATCAGGTCGTGTTCAAACATGTCCCGCCCGAACACCCGCTTCGGTGGCAGTTCGAGGACTTCCGCGCTGGCCAGCTCAGCAACGGCACCGACTGGCTCTGGGTGCGGCTGCTGGACATCCCGCGTGCGCTGACCGCGCGCGGCTGGTTCATGGACGGTGAGCTCGTCCTCGACGTCGAAGATCCGTTCCTCGGCGAGCGTGGTCGCTACCTGCTGACTGTGCGGGATGGCAAGGCCGACTGCGTCCCGACGGACCGGGAGCCTGACCTGTCTCTGGACGTGAGCGACCTGGGATCGATCTACCTGGGTGGCACCTCCCCGAGCACGCTCGTGCGAGCCGGGCACATCCGTGCCCATCGCCCGGATGCGGCGGCCCTCGCCGACGCCTTCTTCCGAGCCGGGCGTCCCCCGCACTGCCTGCACTGGTTTTGATCAGGGGTTCCGCACCGCGAGCGACGCGGTGCGGAACCTCTTCAGCTCCGGTCAGGCAGAGGACTCGGGACGGCCGTCGGCCGCCCAAGCGGTGTGGAACGACCCCTCGCGGTCGACGCGGCGGTACGTGTGGGCACCGAAGTAGTCCCGCTGCCCCTGCACCAACGCGGCGGGGAGCCGCTCGGCGCGCAGACCGTCGTAGTAGGCCAGCGCGGTCGAGAAGCCCGGCGTCGGGATACCGAGCCGCACCGCCGTGGAGATCACCGAACGCCAAGAGTCCTGGGCGTCCTCGACGGCCTTCCGGAAGCCGCCGGACGTCAGGAGCGTCGGCAGCGCGGGCTCCTCGGCGTACGCGGCGGTGATGTCGTTCAGGAACTTCGCGCGGATGATGCAGCCGCCACGCCAGATGGACGCGACCTTGCCGAGGTCGATGTCCCACCCGTACTCGGCACCGCCGGCCTGGATCTGGTTGAATCCCTGGGCGTACGCCACCACCTTCGACGCGTACAGCGCCTGCTCGACGTCGTCCGCGAAGGTGTCCAAAGCTGACCCTGTCAGCGGAGTACGCGAAGGACCACCAAGACCGCGGGAAGCCTCACGGAGGTTCGAGGAACCCGACAGCGACCGGGCGAAGACGGCTTCGGCGATCCCGCTGATCGGCACGCCCAGGTCCAGTCCGATTTGGACGGTCCAGCGGCCGGTGCCCTTCTGCTCCGCCTGGTCCGCGACGATGTCGACGAACGGCTTGCCGGACGCGGCGTCGGTGTGGGCCAGCACCTGCGAGGTGATCTCGATCAGGTACGAGTCCAGCCGTCCAGAGTTCCAGGTACGGAAGACCTCGGCGATCTCGGCGGGGGAGTAGCCGCCGGCGCCGCGCAGCAGATCGAACGACTCGGCGATCAACTGCATGTCGGCGTACTCGATGCCGTTGTGCACCATTTTCACGAAGTGCCCGGCACCGTCCGCGCCCACATGCGTGCAGCACGGCTCGCCGTCGACCTTCGCCGAGATGTCCTCGAACAGCGGCCCGAGCGACTCGTACGACTCCTTCGACCCGCCCGGCATGATGCTCGGCCCGTGCAGCGCGCCCTCCTCGCCGCCGGACACGCCGGTGCCGACGAAGTGGATGCCCTTTTCGCGCAACGCGGCCTCGCGACGGCGAGTGTCCGCGAAATGCGCGTTGCCCGCGTCGACGATCACATCGCCCTTCTCCAAGAGCGGGACGAATTCGTCGATCACGGCGTCCGTCGGCGCCCCGGCCTTGACCATGATCACGACCTGGCGCGGCCGCTCCAGCGCGTCGACGAACTCCTGCGCCGAATACGCCGGGATGAAGTCGCCTTCGTCACCGAATTGCTCGACCAGTTCCTTGGTCCGCTTCTCGGAGCGGTTGTGCAGGGCCACCGTGTGCCCGTGCCTCGCCAGGTTCCTGGCCAGGTTGCGGCCCATGACCGCCAGACCGGTGACCCCGATGCTCGCCTTCTTGCTCATCCGCACCCTTCCGCTTCGATTCCCGTGCCGAGCCTATCCCCGTTGAGGGATACGGCGCCGGGGCGAGAAGGGATCAACCGGGAGTTGTCCACAACCGGCCCGGCCTGTGGACAACTCGGCTCGCGCGCCCCGGACCGACGGGGGCGCCGGTACGCTGGGTGCGGGGCCGTCCCCCAGGGATGGGTGGGGGGCTGGGTGTCGGGCGTGCGCCGTTCGATGGGGTACGTGTCGATCACCACGGTGTGGTCGGCGGCGCCGCAGTTGGTGATCCACCGCGAACCATCGGGCTGGACGTACCCGAAGACCTCGTCGGTGAGCCGCGGGACCAGGGGGATTGGGCCACCTGGTCACTATGTCGCGTCAAGGTGCCCGAAATGTGACTAGATCGCTCCGCCACCAGGGTGACACACCAGGTGACTGGTGTTTTCAGCCGTTTCCTGGAACGCTGCGCAATGTCATCATCGAACCCCGCAAGGTGGTCTACCCTGGGTGGGTTCGAATGTTCGCGCGCAGGACGGCGGGAAGCCGCGGTCCTGGCTATGTGGTCCGGGAGAGCAAGGCTGATGGCCAGCACCGTCACCTCGCGCCGGAAGCAGCTCGGAAACGAGCTCCGGCATGCCCGCAACGCCGCGCGGATGACACAGCAGCAGGTCGCCGAGGTTCTCGGCTGCACCCAGGGCAAGGTCAACAAGATCGAGTCCGGTGCCGTCGGGGTCAAACTCGGGGATGTGCGATCGATGCTGAACGCGTTCGGGATCAACGGCGACGAGGCCGACACGCTGATGAACCTCGCCCGCGCCGCGGCCGGGCAGCGCGGCCACTGGTCCGGTTATCGATCCGTGGTCCCGCACTGGTTTCGCACCTTCACCGACCTCGAACCCGCGGCCGCGGAGATCCTCACCTGGCACGGCGAGCGCATCCCCGGTCCGCTGCAGTCCGAGCACTACATGCTCAAGCAGTTCACCGAAGCGGGCGCCACCGACGTCACCTCGTTGGTGCGCAACCGGTTGGACCGCAAAGCCGTCTTCGAGCAACAGCAACCGCCTTACTACCGGTTCATCATCAGCGAAGGCGCCCTGCGCCGCGCTCCAGGCGGCTCCGCCCCCGCGGTGATGCTGGATCAGGTCGAGCATCTGCTGGCGCTGGAAAAACATCCGCGCGTGTATGTGCACGTGCTGCCGTTCGGCGCGCGGCTCGCCGCCGTGCCCAACGACTTCACCATCATGCGTTTTCCGGATCGCACCAGGGATTTCGTCTACATCGAGCATTCCGCGGGCGGGTTGTACCTCGACGACGTCAAGGACTTCAACATTTTCGTCGATTCCTGGGACCGGTTGCGCGGCGCCGCGCTGGAACGCCAAGAGACCCGGCAGTTTCTCAAGGAACTCGCCGAGCTGTACCGCAATCAGATGCAATCCTGAGAACACCGGTTTCCCTTCGGTAATGTTCCAGGCATCACCGCGGTCGAGTGGACAGGGGCTGGACGTGGACCCGGAGTTCATACCCGAGGGCATCGACCTCGAGCGGCCCAACGCCGCCCGGATCTACGACTGGGCCCTCGGCGGGAACGCGAACTGGGCGGTGGACCGGGAATTCGGCGAGCAGATGGTCAAGGCCTTCCCGCTCGTCCGCACCGGCGCCAGGGCGAACCGGGCCTTCCTCGGCCGCGCGGTGCGCTACTGCGTCGAAAACGGCGTGACCCAGTTCCTCGACCTCGGTTCCGGCGTGCCGACGGTCGGCAACGTCCACGAGATCGCCGACGACGTCGATCCCGACAGCCGATGCGTCTATGTCGACAACGAACCGGTCGCCGTCGCGCACGCCAAGATCCTGCTGGAGAAGAACGGCGACCCCCGTCGGCACGCGGTGATCGCCGGTGACCTGCGCGACGCGGACGACATCTGGGAGCGCGCCTTCGACACCGGCGTCCTCGACCCCGCGAAACCGGTGGCACTGCTCACCGTCGCGGTCCTGCATTTCGTGCCGGGACCCGAACTCGCCGGAACCATCGCGCGCTACCGCAGGCTGCTGCCCGCCGGTTCCTTCTTCGTTCTTTCCCACGTCACGATGTCCGGCGTGGAAGGCGACGAGCTCGAACAGGTCCAGCGCGTCGTGAAACAGTACGAACAGTCGAGCACGCCCGCCGCCTTCCGTGACCGCGAGGAGATCCTGGGCTTCTTCGGGGATTTCGAGCTCGTGGAACCCGGTCTGGTGCCGGTCGGCGCATGGCGGCTGGACGACCCCCGCTCTCCTACGCTTAACTGCGGCATCGGCGGGGTCGCCCGCAAACCCGCTCTCTGACGAGGTGTGAAGGCATGACCGCGCAGCAGGATCCCGTAGCCCCCGAAGGTGTCGATCTCGAACGTCCCAACGTGGCCAGGGTGTACGACTGGTTCCTCGGCGGCTCGGCGAACTGGGCCATCGACCGCGAGTTCGGTGCTCAGGTGCTCAAGCAGTTCCCGGAGGTCAAGACGTTCGCCCGCGTCGGGCGCGACTTCCTCGGCCGCGGCGTGGGATACATGGCGCGCCAAGGGATCACCCAATTCCTCGACATCGGCTCCGGAGTGCCCACCGTCGGCAACGTGCACCAGATCGCCGGCGCGATCAACCCGGACTCCCGCGTCGTCTACGTCGACATCGAGCCGGTCGCCGTCGCGCATTCCCAACTGCTGCTGGAACGCGAAGGACTGCTCGGGCGGCACGCGGTCCTGCAGGGCGACGTCCGGGACCCCGCCGACATCTGGAAGCGCGCCCTCGAAACCGGAGTGCTCGATTCCCGGCAGCCGATCGGGCTGGTCTTGGTCGGCCTGCTGTACTTCCTCGGCCCCGACGAACCGGTACACGAGATGGTCAAGCACTATCTCGACCTGCTGCCGTCGGGTTCGTACTTCCTGTCCTCGCATCTGACCGAAGACGGCGTCACCCGCAAGACCGGTGACAACCGCGAGAACGTCCAGGAGCTGTACAAGAAGACGAGCGCGCCGTTCCATCTGCGCTCCCGTGCGGAATTCGCCGCGTTCTTCGACGGCCTGGAGCTGGTGGAGCCGGGAATCGACTGGATGGCCGCTTGGCATCTGGACGAAGCGGCTTCCCGGGCGAGCGCCAGGTTCGCCGACGACCCGACCTTCACCGGCGGACTCGGCGGGCTCGGCCGCAAGCCCTGATACAACAGGGCTGTGGTGATCAGACCCGGCCGGCCAGATGCCCGATCAAGGGCGACAGCTCGAACCGGCCTTCGAGCGGCCTGCCGGTTCTGATCAGGTCCCGGTGCTCTCGCCTGCCGGGAAAATCGACTTCGGAGTTCCACGGCGGCTGCTTGCGCAGCGGGGCCTGGATGAGGCTGAACCCGAAACGCTGACGCAGTTCGAGCCCGATGTTGCGCCGCTTCCCCGACGCCAGGCGTTCGTCCTCACGGCGGAACAACAGCGTGGTGAGGCGGACGGCCATTACGGTCACACCCCCCGGCCCGGACGCGGCAACCGCGTCTGGTCCGCCGAATCGGTGAGGCCGAGACAACGTTCACAGGGCATCCCCGAGCCGACGGGGATCCATTCCAAGTGGTCGTAAGGCATCGCCGCGCCGCAGCGGGCGTGCAGGAATTCGGGGTGCGAGCCCCCGGAGTGCACGTCGAACAGATGCGCGGAGCGGCGGCTCTCGCCCGCCGTTCCGGCCATCAGCCTGCCGACGGCCAGTACCGTCGCCGGCATGGTGTCCTGAATGATCACGCTGATCCTCCCCCACGAGGTCGGCGATGGGTGGTCATGCGCCGCGGGGTGGTGTTTCCGGCCGGTCACCTGCCGTCGGTGCCCTGCTGGAACGACGAAAACCCCGCTGAACGCCACCCGGTGACACGTGTCGCCAAGCTCTTCGCATACTGCGAGCGATTCACCAACAACCGAGCCCCGGCCGCTGCGATTAATCCTACTCCTGGAATAATCTTCATGTCGAGGGTGGGCAGAGTTGATCACCCACTTGGCGGTGCGGGATAGTCCCGTTGAGGCAGGGGAAGCTGGGGACGTGACGGTTCGCGCAGGTGGCGATCGCACCCCCGACAGACGTTCGGAGGTACGACCAATGGCCGATTATCCATCGGCGCCGGATTATGATCCGACCACGGCCGTGTCGCTGTTCGACGACGCCGCCTGGGAGAAATCGTTCGCGAGCGAGCCCAACGGGGGGAACTGTGTCGAGGTCAACCTGGGCAGGGAAGGCCTGGTCGGGGTCCGCGACACCAAATTGGCCGAGAGTCCCGTCTTCGTCTTCGATTCCGGTGAGTGGAACGCCTTCCTGAAGGCGGTCAAGGCCGGACAGTTCGATTTGAGCCCATGACGAACGGCTCGCGTGCCCGTCAGGACACGCGAGCCATCCGACCTTCGGTCACTCCGAGTCACGCTATCGCCGAGACCCCGTTCCCGCGCAGCCTGGCTTTGGTGCGCCGCCAGGCGATGGTGATCAGCACGGCGAGGACGATCAGCGGGATCAGGCTGATCGACCAGCTCACCGCCATCGGCGGCCCCGGCTGTTCGAGCACCTTCAGGTCGCGGAGTTCACCCGCGCCCCGGCCGGCGGGTCCGTCGAGTTCGAACCGGAACGTCCACGAACCCTGCGTCTGCAGGGCCCGGATGTCCAGTCCCCACACTTCCAGCTTCCGCGGATGCTTCGCCAGCGGTTGCGGACGGCCCAGCCGCCCGGTCTCCGGATTGACGAACGCGAGCGTCCCCGACTTCCCGGCGATCCCGTCGTCCGGGATGAACGTGAAATCCAGTGATTGCATCGCGCGCAACGGCCACGTGCTGAACCCGACCGTCATCCCGTACGGGCCGACCTGCACCCGTTCGGTATGGACGATGTTCACCGGTTCGTAGGCATTCGCCACCGGTGTGGTCGCGAACAGCAGCCCGATCGCCGCCGCCAGCGCCAGCAGTGTCTTACGCATTCGCTTCGCCCCCTTGAGTCTTCGCGGGCGCCAGCAGCCGCAGCATCCCGCCGAAACGCCATCCGGCGAACCCGCCGAGCAGCCCGACCACCGCGCCGACCGCGGCCGTCGTGAACACCACCGGCCACCTGACCGAGTCGGCCCCGTAGACGATGGCGTTCTGGATCGGCATGCTCGCGCCGACCAGGAGCCCGCCGATCCCGCCTGCCAGTACCGAAACGCGATCGGCGGACCAGCCGCGCCGCGAAAGCAGGTAGACCGCTTCGAGCAGGAGAGCGATCGGCAGCAGCGCCATCGGCATCATCGAAGGCATCGCGGGCACACCGTCGATGTAGTCCCGCATCGGCAAGCCGACGGCGCCCGCGTACGCCTCCGCGGCCCACGGCGAGAACCACCAGGTGATCGCCTGGATGACCGCGAGCGAGGCGGCGACCCACGCCGCTCCGCCCGGTCGCCCCCAGAAGCCCGCGCCCGCCGCTACCAGCAGCACCGAAAGCAGTGCGATCCCCACGGAGACGACGTCGAGCCCGTCGACGTCGATCTGCTCCAGGCCGAGCACGGTGACCGTGCTGAACGCGATCAGCACGCCGAGGCTGCCGACCACGCCGCGGCTGCCCCAGCGGTGCTCCCGCGCGGCCGCGAACACCATGACCGTGCCGATGATGCTCAGCGTGATCGACAGCAGCAGCCCGATGTGCGGCGGCGAGTCGATCACCGCGTCGAAGCCGTACAGGCCGTGCCACCACTGGTCCCACAGGCCGTACAGCAGGAACATCGCCGCGCCGCTGCCGGTCACCAGGTAGCCGGCCGGTGCGGCGAAAACCTTGCCGAAGACATTGATCGCGCGGCCGCCGACGCGGGCGTCGACGCCCCGGCCCGCTCGGCGCGCGGCCGTGGTCATCAGCACGACCACGAGGCTCGCGAGCCCGGAAATCGCGCTGCCCGAATACAGGAACAGATGCGGCATCGTGAAGAACGTGTCCGGGCCGACGTCGCCGTGCCACTGGATGTCCCAGGTCAGCCCGATCAGCGAGATCACCGACCCGGCCAGCACCGTGCTCGCCGGCACGAGCCCGGTGCGCTCACTTCGTGCCACCGAGACGGTCCTCGTCCCTCCCGCGGTGAGATCCATACCCCCGACCTCCCTCTCTTATTTGACCAGCAAAGAAAAAACGTGCTGCGTGGCGCCGGAGCGCCCGCGCAGTGAAACGGTGATCTCCCATTGCCCCGGCATCGGCAGCAGGACGTCGCCGGTGCGATATCGGCCCGGTGCCTCCGCGATCGCGCGAGACGGCGCGAGCGCGTGTCCCATCTGCGGCATGACGGGTTCGAGGGTGACCACGTCCGGCACGGCACCCGTGACCGTCAGCGTGAAGACGTTGCCGCCCTGATGCGGATCCGCGACCGACAACTCCACGGTGTACGGGCCTCGCGTCGAGCGCTGCACCTGTTCCCCGCCGGCGCTCGGCCACACCAGCCAGGCCACGATCGCCACCACGAGGACGGCGACCACGGGGATGAGGAGGACGGGCTTACGTCTGTCCACGAGGGAACTCACTGGGGTGCCCCTTCCGACGGAACCTCGATCTGCATGGGCACGGTCAGCACCGTGTAATCGCGTTCGGCCTGCAGCCAGACGCGGTACTTGCCGGGTGCGCCGAAGGTGTAGGTGAACGGGACGGCCGGGCCGTATGCGGCGACGGTCTCGTCGGGTTTCCCCGGCATACCGGGCGATTGCGGGATCATCGAGTGCACGTGGGCCCAGGTCGGCGCGGCAGCGGCATCCGCGCCGACCCGGCCGTCGCCGGTTATCGGGCCGACGACGATCAAGTGGCCGAGCATGCCCAGCCACGGCTGGAGATCGGCGCGGGCGAACCGTGCGGTGATCGTGGTCGGCGTGCCCGGTTCGACGTCGACGTCGACGTCGATCTTGTTTCCGTTGACGACCCGCGAACCCGCCCCCGCGGGCACCGGTTCGGCGGGGGAGTCGGTGCCCGCCGCGACCGGCATCGTGGTGCGGACCAGCTGTACACCACCGCCTCGCCGGGCGAGTTCGCCGGCGACGGCGTAGGTTCCCGACTCGGGCGGCGTGAACTTCACCCGGTAGTCGCCGGGGCCGACGCGCACCGGGTGGAGATGCCAAAGCCTGCCCGTGGGCGAGATGACGACGAGATGGATCAAAGCGTTGTCGTGCACCAGAAGATCGTCGATCGGGCGACCGGTCGCGCCGTCGGTCAAGACGATCCGGACGTCGGCGAGCCCGCCCGACCGGGCACCCGGGGAGCGCACGGCGAGATTCACCGGCGGCCGCGATAAGTCCACAGTGGACATCTGCGCGTTCGCGTACGGGTCCTGGATGTTGTCGATCGTCGGGTCCAGTGCCGCTCCCGGCGCGGGCGGCGGCGGGGTCGACGCCGAAAGCATCGCGCCGGTGATCGCGACGGCGAGCGCGGCGACCATCCCGCCCGCCGGGATGAGGGCGAGTTGTGGCCGTTTCACGCGCATCGCGATGACGAGACCGAGCACCAGGAACACACCCGCGGCGACGAAACCGCCGAAGGTGGCCTTTTCCCACGGGGGAATGACCCTGGCCGGGACGATGAACGGGATCGACGCGGTGTCCGTCCCGTCGTCGAGGCCCAGTTCCCACGGCCCCGGCTGGTCGACCCGCAGTCGCGCCGAATAGGCGCCCGGCTTCTCACCCAGTTGGACGGTGGTTTCGGAGAACGTCGTGCCCGCGGTGGACGCGCGCAGTTTCAGCGCTCCCGGCGGGTTCCCGGCGTGCGTGACGACGTCGACGTGCAGCGGACCGGGCGCGATGTCCATCCGCCGCAGGATGATCGTGAGATCGCGGGTGCCGAGCGTCTGCGCGACCTGGACGTCCGCTCCGCTCGACACGCCGTCCGCCTGGGCCGTGCCGCCCGACAGCGAGAACGCCAGCGCGCAGAGTGCGAGTACGCGGGCGATGACCAACGGCGCCGTGCGCCGCCCCCTCGGTGAATTCCCCATCCCGGCTGAAGTTAATGGCGACGGCGGGGGAAAGCGTCACGGCGCGGGGTGAACCGGGGTCCCCCGTGCAGGGGACTCCGGCCCTTACCCAGGTGGGGGTTTCACCCGAGCAGAAACGGTTTCAGGTTTTCCAGCAGGGCGCGAGGACGTTCTTCGGCGAGGAAATGGCCACATTCTTCGATCGCCGTACCGGAGACGTCCTTCGCGTAGTCCCGCCAGATCTCCAGCGTCGGCAACTTTCCCAGCAGGCCACTCGCACCCCACAGTGCCAGCACGGGGAGTTCGAGGCGACGACCCGCGTCGAAATCGGCGTCGTCCGCTTCCGCGTCGTGCGGGAAGGACGCGCGGTAGTCGTCGAATCCGGCCCGCAGGGCGCCCGGCGCGGAGAAGGCGCGGACGTATTCGTCGACGGCCTCCCGGCTCAGGCCTTGCCGCTGATGCGTCCGGCGTTCGAAGAAGTAGCCGAGGTAGGCGGCGATGTCCTGGCCGGCGAGCAGCTCCGGCAGATCCGGCTGGAGGTGGAACAACCAGTGCCAGTAGGCGCGGCCGATCTCGGCGTCGAGGCGATTCCAGAGTTCCCGGGTGGGGATGATGTCGAGAGCGCTGCGGCAACCGGGCGAAGGCCCGTGCCCACTACGCCCGCACCCGAAAGCGCGTTTAGAGGACTAAACGCGGGCACTTCCGGGGCCGGTGGTGCCGCCGAGGAAGCGGTACGCGCGGGGGTGGGCCCGGAACCAGACGTTGAGCCTGCCGATCCGGCGCACGAGCGAGGAGCGCAACGTCGTCGGCACCAAGCCGCCGAAAACCCGCACCGCCGAACGGAAACGATCGAAGCGGCGTTGGTCGCGCTCCGTCCACTGTAGACCCAGCCGGGCACGCAAGGCGGGTGGCAAGGTACCCCGGATGACGAACATCTGCGCTAGGTACTGCCAGTGTCGCAGGCGAACCCAGCGCTTGTCGGGCAACCATCGCCACGGCTTCTTCACCGTCCGGATCGTCTCGAACAGCGTCGAGATCGTCTCGTTCGGAGCGAAACCGTCGATCATCTCCGCGTAATACCGCTCGAATTCCGGCCACGTCGGCGGCATGTCCTGCTCGCGCAGGCCGAGAAGCCGTCCGACGCCGCACATCTGCCCGTAGTATTCGTCCAATTCGGACGGAGTCAGCGGAGTGCCGTAAAACCTTTGCGTGTCAACGGGAACCATGACGAGCGTGGCATGAACCCAGGCGTAGGCGGGTGGGTTCAGCGCGCTGTACCGGTGCCCGTCGGCGTCGATCCCGGTGAACGACCGGTGCAGCGCGCGCAACCGGTCCGCCTCGTACCGTGCGCCGTCCGGACCGCCGTAGACGTAGATGGACAGCGACGCGGCCGTGCGCATCAGTCGGGTCCACGGATCCTCGATGTAGTCGGAATGATCCCGCACCCCGGCCGCCACCACCGGATGCGCGACCTGCAGCACCAGTACCTGACCGGCCAGCAGCCCGGCCCGGAAGTCCCCGAAGTACCGCCACGCCGCCGTTCCCTTGACGATCGGCGGCCCGCTCATGACGCGCCGCGGATGAGCATCATCAACGGCAGCGCCACCTCGACGCCGTCGTCGCCGGTGGCGAGCCTGCGCAGCTGCAGCCCGGCGATCAGCGCCACGACCGGTCCGGTCAGGCGTTCCGGCGACGCGACCCCGAGCGTCCGCAAAATCACCAGCGCGAGTTCGTCGTAGGCGGCGAAACAGCGCGCCGCCGCGTCCTGCAGACCGGGGTCGCGCGCCGCCTGGAGCCACAGCTCGTGCGCGCCGAGTTCGTCGGTGCCGAACGGCAGCTTGGCGATGACCTGCTCGACCACCGACGCGGCCTCCTCGACGCTCAACCCCTGTTCGCGGTAGGCGTCGACGAAGCCGGTCAGCTTCGCGGTCTCTTCTTCGACGAACAGCAGCATCGCCTCACGCAGCAGCGCCGTCTGGCTGGGGAAGTGGTAGGTCAGCGTGCCGAGCGAGACTTCGGCTTGCCGCGCGATACGGCGGTTGGTCAGCCCACCGACGCCCTGTTCCCCGACCACCTTGAGCGTGGCGTGGAGGATGGTCTCGCGGGTGTTCACCAACCGGTCTCGGGTTTGCGGTCCTGCCACCGTTCGACCTCTTCCAGTTGCGCGGCCAGCGAGATCAGCCGTTCCTCGGCATGCGATGGGCCGAGCAACTGCCCGCCGAGCGGCAGCCCGTCCGGGCTCAACCCGGCGGGCACGTTGACCCCCGGCCAGCCCAGCACGTTCCACGGCCAAGCGTAGGGGCACGCCGCGATCATGGCCTGGTCGGTCTGCCAGCCACTGAGCTCGTCGAAGCTGCCGATCCGCGGTGGCGGGGTCGCGGTCGTCGGGGTGAGCAGCACGTCCACCCGGCCGAACACCGAGCCGATTTGCCGCTGCAGCAACGGTTCCGCGGCCCTGGCGAGGCGCAGCGCCGGACCGGCGAGTACCGAGCCCTGTCGTGCGTTGGCCCGTGTGCGCGGGTCGAGCCGCGCCTGATCCGGGACGCGACGGGACCAGTCACGGACGCCGACGAGCGAGCGTGGCAGGAAGGTGAGGCCGATCAGCCGGTAGTCCGGTTCGACCTCGACGATTTCGTGGCCGAGTTCGGCGAACCGCTCCGCGAGCCGGATGACCGCCGCGTGGACGTGCGGGTCCAGCCGGGTTTTGGTCGCGGTGAAAGGGATCCTGGTGGACAGCCCGATGCGCATCCGGCCAGGTTCACGGTGGGCGGCCGCCTGGAACGCGGTGCCGGTGCCCGCCGCGACGTCCAGCAGCAGGGCCGCGTCGGCCACGGTGCGCGCGAGCGGGCCGACCACGGTCAAGCCGTGGAACAGTTCCCGTTCGGTCGGGACGCGGCCGCGCTGCGGTTTGATCCCGACCAGATCGGTCCAGGCGGCGGGGATCCGGATCGACCCGGCCCCGTCGGAACCCAGCGCGGCGGCGATCACCCCCGACGCGATGGCCGCCGCCGCGCCGCCTGAGGAACCGCCCGGGGTGCGCTCGGGGTCCCACGGATTGCGGGTCGTGCCGAACGCCGGGCCTTCGGTGAAGGGCCACTGGCCGAGTTCCGGGGTGTTGGTCTTGCCGATGAGCACCGCGCCCGCCTCGCGCAGCGCGGCCACGGGCGGGGAGTCGGTCGTCGCGAGGGAGAAGTCGCCTTCGCAGCCGAACGCCGTCGGCAGTCCGGTGACGTCGAGGTCGTCCTTGATCGCGGTGGGGACGCCGAGCAGGGGAGCGGTTTCGCCGTCGGCCAGCCGCCGGTCGGCGTCCTCGGCCTCGCGAAGGGCCTCCTCATGGCGAAGGCACTTGAAGGCGTTGAGGGTCGGCTGGCTCGCTTCGGCGCGTTCGAGTGCGAGACGGGTCAGCTCGACTGAGGACGTCGCCCCACTGGCGAGCAGGGCGGCCTGTTCGGCGAGGCCGGTGAACGCGAGGCTCGATTTCGAGGTGGTCATGGCTCCCCCTGCACGTCTCGTTCGTTCAAACGAACGATACCACCGGGTAGCGTCGGTGTGGTTACGTGAGTTTCATGAACCTCGATCGCTTTCCCCGCGTCGACCTCGGCGGTTACCCGACGCCGCTGCATCCGGCACCCCGGCTGGCCGAGGCGCTCGGCCTGGAGAACCTGCTGCTCAAACGGGACGACGTGCATCCGCTCGGCGTGGGCGGCAACAAACTGCGCAAACTCGAGTTCTTGCTCGGGGCGGCGATCGAGGCCGGTGCCGACACGGTGATCACCTTCGGCGCGCTGCAGACCAATCACGGCCGTCAGACCGCCGCCGCCTGCGCGAAGCTCGGCTTGCGGTGTGAACTCGTGCTCACCGCCAAGGTCCCTCGCGACGGCGACGCGTACGAACGGTCCGGCAACGTCGCCCTCGACCACCTCTTCGGCGCGAACGTGCACCTCTGCCAAGACGGCGAGGAGACGGGCAAGACCTACGACCGGCTGCTCACCGAAGCTGTCGCCGAGGGCCGCGAGGTGGCCACCTTCCCGGTCGGCGGGTCCGACGCCGTCGGGGCGCTCGGGTACGTCGCCGCCGCGGGGGAGATCGCCGGGCAACTCGCCGATCGCGGCATCACCAAGGCACGGCTGATCGCCCCGCACGCCAGCGGCGGGACGTCGGCCGGGCTCGTCGTGGGGACGGCGGACCTCGATTGGCTGACCCTCGACATCGCCTGCGTCAGCCATCCGGTGGACGAGGCCCTGGACAACCTCGCCGACCTCACCACCGCGGCCTCCGCCCTGCTGGGCACAGTGCCGCCGTCACTCGAAGGACTTCATATCGACGACCGCACGATCGGCCCCGGCTACGGCGTCCCGACCGCCGAAACCTGGGACGCGGTGCGGCTTTTCGGTCGTACGGAAGGGATCGCGCTCGATCCCGTGTACACCGGCAAAGTGGGCGCCGCGCTGATCGACTGGGCCGCTGAAGGCCAGTTCGCGGCCGACGAGCACGTGGTTTTCCTGCACACGGGCGGGTTGCCCGGCCTCTACGGGTACGCCCCGGAATTCACCGACGCGGTGAGCCGCTGACGCGACCCTCAGCATCCCGGCGATCAGGACCACGTGCACCACCAACGAAAGCCGTTGCGCGACCCCGACCGGGAGGATGTCGGTGAGGGTCATGAAGAACGGGATGTCGGACAGGCGCACGAAGATGAAGCTGAGCCCGAAGACGATCAGGCCGGTCGCGCTGCCCCAGGCCAGGCGGCCGATCTGCCTGGCCGCGGGGGTGCCCCGCAGGTTGTCGCGCAGGCTGAAGCCGGCGGCGGGCAAGCTGAGGAACGCGATGAGGCAGGCGTAGAGGTGGATCTCGCCGCTGACCGGGTCCGGGAACTCCGGGTAGCTCGCCGGGAAGATCGCGGCCGCCGCCAGTCCCAGCGACCACAGCATGAAGAGCAGTTTCGTGGTGCGGCTGAGCGGGATCCCGGCCGCGGCCAGCGCGCCCAGCGCGGTGAGCGAACCGATGGACAGCGAGAGCACACTGGCCCCGAGCATGCCCGTGCCGCGATCGACGTAGGCGTAGCTGGACAGCGTGTCGAACACCGGATCGCGTGAGCTGATCAGGTGCAGCACGACCATGGTGAACAGCGCCCAGCCGATGGCCGCCCCCGACGCGATCAGCCAGGGCTTGGTCCGCGATCTCTCCCCAGGGAACGTCATGCGTCCAGCGTGCTCGCGCGGCCGCGGCTTTCCGATCCGGGAAGCCCCCGGTTTTACCCTGGGGCTACCCCGAAGTCGACTACTACCAACAGCTGGTCATCGTGCCTTTTCGCGCGGGGCCAGCGTTCGCCGTCGGGGTCCTGTTTCTCCGCGGTGCGCACCGCGTCGAGGACGGCGTCCGGACCACGCTTCCGGCTGATGTCGAGCACTTCCGGCCAGTCGAAAAGCTCGTAGTCGTCGACACCGACCGCGACACCGTCCGTCGCCAGCAGCAGGGCTTCGACCTCCGAACGCGGCCAACTGCGGCGGACGGCCTCGGCGGCCGCCTTCGGTTCCGCCTCGGCGACCCAGAAGCCGTCCGGCGCGTTGCGTTTGGCGCGGACGTCGGAACCGGTGCGGAGCTGACCGCCGCCGCGAAGCGAGACCAGTCTGTCGTCGGTGAGCGGGTCGGCACCGGAGGGCCCGAACGCGACGATCGGGCTGTCGGCGAGCACGAGCCCGTCGACGGTGTCGTCCGTCCAGCGCGCGATCGCGACCGTGCTCGACGGCGAGCGGCCCGGTTCGAGGCCTTCGCGCCGCGCGACGTCGGCGATCGACTCGGCCAGCAGCACCGCGAGATCCGCCTGGGGTTCCGCGCTCAGCGCCTGCGACAGGCTGTGCACGAGCAGGCTCGCGTACCAGCCGCCGGGCGGGAGATCCGGCTGCGGCGAGGTCGCGCCGTCGAGCACCACCACGGCGTTCCCGAGCACCGCGACGTGGTCCTCGGTCGGGCGCGGCGAGCCGTCCGCACCTACTCCGTCCCTTTCCGCCACTGCGATTTCGGCCATGCCACGACCCTAACTGTCAACCGGAGTTGACACAGCCGAGGTGTCAACGTAGGTTGACGTCATGACTGAAGCGACAGACCTGGCCGCGCGAGCCGGTGACCGCGATCCCCGGGTGGGATTGCGCGCCGTCGCCGCATTGCGCCGGCTGTTGGAACAACTCGAAGCCGTGCAGGTCCGCAGCGCGCGGGTGCAGGGCTGGTCCTGGCAGGAGATCGCGGCCGAACTAGGCGTCAGCAGGCAAGCGGTGCACAAGAAGTACGGGAGGCACTGATGTTCGAACGCTTCACCCCTGAAGCCCGCGAAGTCGTCGTCGAGGCTCAGCGCGTCGCGTCGGACGAGGCGTCCGCCAACGTCGACCCGCTGCACCTGCTGACCTCGCTGGCGCGGAACACGAAGGTGCTGACCGCGCTGGGCTGCCCGGGCGACGAACTGGCCGACGACCTCCGGCGGGTGCGCCGCCGGGG
Source organism: Amycolatopsis sp. NPDC034160 (assembly GCF_055575355.1). Lineage (NCBI taxonomy): Bacteria > Bacillati > Actinomycetota > Actinomycetes > Pseudonocardiales > Pseudonocardiaceae > Amycolatopsis > Amycolatopsis sp. NPDC034160. Next base: position 121,101 of record NZ_JBVISU010000002.1, read on the forward strand.
CGGGATGAGCGACGCCGACGTCGAAGCCCTGAGCGGTTTCGGCATCGACGTCGAGCACATCGTCGAACGGGTCGAGCAGACCCACGGCCCCGGCGCGCTGACCGGCGGTCAGCGGAGCAAACGCGGCCATCGGCCCTTCACGCCGGAGGCGAAGAAGGTGCTGGCGCAAACCCTTCGCGAAGCCGTCGATGTCGGCAGCAAGCGCATCGAGGGCGAGCACCTTCTGCTCGCACTGACGTCCCTTCCCGGCGTGGCCGCCGACGTCCTCGCCCAGCGCGGCATCGACTCCCTCGCCGTCCGGCGCCTGCTGGAGCGGCGGGAGGCCAGCTGACGCTCGTGAGTGATCCGAGTCGTTGGAACGCCCCGGATCACTCACGAGCACGCCAGGCGACCAACGGCAGGAACGCCTGCGTGAGCGGCCCGATGGCGAGCGCGTAGAGGATCGTGCCGACGCCGACGGTGCCGCCGAGCAGCCACCCGGCGGCCAGGACGGTCAGCTCGATGAGGGTTCGGACGAAACGGATCGACTTACCCGTCCGGGCCGCGAAACCGGTCATCAGCCCGTCGCGGGGGCCAGGGCCGAGCCGCGCGCCGACGTAGATCGCGGCGGCGAGGCCGTTGAGCACGACGCCGGCGACCAGGTTGGTGATCTGCCAGCCGAGGACGTCCTGCTCGGGCAGGAAGAGCCGCACGAAGTCGACGGTGAGCGAGATGACCACGATGTTGGCGACGGTGCCGATACCGGGCCGCTGCCGCAGGGGGATCCACAACAGCAGCACCGCGACCGAGGCGAGCGCGGTGACCGTGCCGAACGTGAGGCCGGTGAGCTTCATCAGGCCTTCGTGGAGCACGTCCCACGGGTCGAGGCCGAGGCCGGACCTGGTCAGCATGGCCATGCTGCCGCCGTAGAGGGCGAGCCCGCCGACGAGCTGGATCGAGCGGCGGGTGGTGTCGTGGGAGATGCCGACGGGTCTGAGGTCGAGTGTAAGTGCCACGACTGCACCATCGGGGGTAAGTGGCTATCTTGACCATGGCCAATCCGCAATAATTGGCCTTATGGAACCGCTGATTCCGCTGACTGGACGTGTTTCGGGCCAGAAATTGGCCACCTTGCTGGGAAGTTGGCGGCAGAGTGGTTCTCGTCACGGCGCAGCGGACCTCGCGGCGGCCGTCGAATTGCTGGTCCTCGATGGCAGGCTGCCGCTCGGCACGAAACTCCCGGCCGAACGGGAACTCGCCGACGCGCTGGAGGTCAGCCGCACGCTGATCGGCGCCGCGTTGGACAAACTGCGCGCCGACGGGCTGGTCGCCAGCCGCCGTGGGGCAGGCTCCTGGATCGCTTCCCCCGGCGGCCGTGGCCGGGAGACGCTCCTGCCGTCCGGCGACGACCTGATCGACCTCGCCCAGGCCTGCCCACCCGCCATCGCAGGCCTGGTGCCCGCGGTTGACGCCGCCCGCAAGGCCTTGGTGGAGCATCTCGGCGAGAACGGCTATCACGTGCGCGGCCTGCCGGTCCTGCGCGAACGGATCGCCCGCCGCTACACCGAACGCGGGATGCCGACCAACGCCGATCAGGTGATGGTCACCAACGGCGCACATCACGCGTTCGTGCAGGTCCTGCGGATGCTGGCCGGTCCCGGTGACCGGGTGCTGGTCGAGCAGCCGACGTATCCGAACGCGCTCGAAGCCATCAGCGCAGCGCACGCCATCCCGGTGCCGGTGCCGCTGGACCCGGCAAGCGGCTGGGACATCGTCGGGATCGAGGCCGCGCTACGGCAGTCCGCGCCGAGGCTCGCGTACTTCGTCGCGGACTTCCAGAACCCGACCGGGCTGCGGCTGGACGCCGGCGGCCGGGAGCGGCTCGCCACCGCGCTGAACCGCGCGCGGACACCGGCGATCATCGACGAGACCCTGGTCGAACTGGACCTCGAAGGCGATCCGGTGGACGGGCCGCCGCCACTCGGCGCGTTCGCGGGCGACCTCGGCATCACGATCGGCTCGGCGTCGAAATCGCATTGGGCCGGGCTCCGGCTGGGCTGGATCCGCGCTTCGGAGGACGTCATCGGCAGGCTGATCGCGGCTCGCTTCGCCATCGACCTGGGGTCTCCGGTCTTCGAGCAACTCGTTCTCGCCGAACTGCTCGACGACGGCGGGGCCGCGCTCGCGCACCGCCGCGAGGAGACGCTGGCCCTGCGTGACGCCCTGACTGGAGCACTGAACTGGTACTGCCCGGATTGGATGTTCACCGTGCCGCCGGGCGGGCTTTCGCTGTGGTGCCGTCTGCCGGAGCCGATGAGCACGCGCTTGGCCGTCGCGGCGGCGGGGCACGGGGTGCAGGTGGCGCCCGGTTCGCGGTTCGGCGTCCACGGTGGGTTGGAGCGCTGGCTCCGGCTGCCATACGCGTTGCCCGCCGACCGGCTTTTCGAGGCCGTGCGCCGGCTTGGCGCGGCCGCCGCTTCGGTGACCGCCGCCCCTTCCACGGCCACCCCGGTGGCCGTCCAGATCACCTGACGCCCTCCTGACCTCCCGCGTTTCGTCCTCTGAACGCGGTAGTTGGCGACACGAACTACCGCATCTAGAGGACGAAACGCGAGGTTAAAGGGGCGTGGAAACGGAAATAGCCGGTGCGCCGGCGGGGCGGCCGATGCTCCAGGGAGGGCATCGGCGCCGCACGACCAGCGCACCGGCTATCCGGCCCGCCCCCAGGCCGAAACCTGGGGACGGGCACCGCGGCGGTTACCCGGCACAGCCCCTCGACGTGCCGGGAACCGCCCGCGGATCAGGTGGTCTTCGAGCTTGGCCGGCTCCTGCTCGGCGCGGTGAGCAGAAGCCCCCGAAGTCCACCCGGTGCTGGTCCCGGCGCCGCAGGGGCAGCGCGGCGCCGGGGCCGGGATCCGAACCGGCCGGGCGCGGTCGGCCGTTCGGAAAGACGGGGAAAACCTGAACGAGGGCAGGCTGAAACGCGACTGGGCCGGGGATTCTCAGAAGACGTCGAAAACCGAAGTTGATCTTGGTTTGGACGTGGTTCTCCCCGGCGACCCGGTCAGGTCAGTCGGGGGAGGTGGCGGGAAGCGCGGCTTCCCTGCCGGTGCGCTCGCCTTCGTGATCGCAGCCGGTGCCGAGAAGCTTCAGCTGCGTGGCGGGGATTCCGGCGTCGAGCACCGCGAGCGGCCCGCGGCCGCCGGCGGAGTTGTCGTGCCCTGGCTGGGCGCTCGTGGTGGGCGCGAGCGGGGCCACCGGGGTGTTCGGCAGGCCGCCACCGCCGCCCGAGCCGCCGCCGTCCGGGGACGCGTGCGTGTCGGACTCGGCGGGAGCGGCCGGAGAAGCGGGCTTGGCGTCGAACTTGACCCGGGTGGGCAGGACGACGCGGTGGTTCTGGCTCGCCGTGGCCGGAGCGGGCGTCTCGCCCGGGACGGCCGGACGCGGGGCCTGGCTGATCGGTGCTGCCGGTGCGATCGGCGTGGCGGTCTTGGCCGGGACGGCGATCGTGACCGAGCCACTGGCCGAATCGCCGGAGCCGCCGTCGAAAACGGGGTCGAGTGCGTCGCCGACGCCCGGCAGGATCTCGGGATCACCCGATCCGCAGCAAGGACCCGGCGTGATGATCGGCGCGAGAACGTTCTCGCCGATCCCGCCGACGACCCCGCCGACGGTTTCGACGACGCCGCCGACCGTGTTGGTGACGACGTTCAGCACACCGCCGATGAGGCCGCCCAGCAGACCGTTGCCGGACTGGGTCTTGGTGGTCTGGGTCTTGGTGGTCTGAGGGGCCTTCTCGGCGGTCTTCTCGACGGAACTCGCGCTCGATACGGCCTGCTCCTCGACGGTGGCCTCAGGCTCCTCGCTCGAAGCGGGAGCGGGCTCTTCCGTCGCGGATTCGTCCTTCGCTGGTCCGGTTTCCGGGGTGTCCGTGGTCTCGGCGGGTTTCGTGGCCTTCGCCGGGCCGGAGTCCGAAGTGGACTCGTCCGGAGTAGTCGTTTTCCCGGCGTCGGTTTCGTTCGACGGCTGGACCACGGAGGTCTCCGGCGTCGTGGCCGTCACTTCCTCGGCCGAAGCCGGAGTGCTCAGGACGGCACCGAGGACCCAGCCCGTGATCGCGATTCCGCTCGCGAAAAGGATTCGCGCTCCGGCGTTCGACAGCGTCTTCGAGGGAATGCGGCCGCCACGGCGCACGACTGCCGTACCACTCATGGCAATCACCGCCGTCCGCGCCTGAAACCCACGTTCTCCGCGTGAGTTCGATCTTTCTTGGGGTCTCTTCCGGCCAGGTCGCAGTTCCCCCGGGGCTGCACCAGTTTTAGCACCGGAGGGGAGTGTTTCACTTCAGCCGCCGCCGATCCAGCCCGTTAGGCGGAACGACGCAACCGGCTCCGGTGCCTGGAGTACTGAAGTTGATCACTCTCGGTGTGTGTCGAGCGGCCATCCGGGGATGGGTGGAACTACTCAAATCCCCGGTGACCTGATGTTTTCAAGCCTCGAGCCGGATCCCTGCTGCGGTGCGTGCCGTCGAAGTCGCGTTCGGTGATCGAGCGGGCGGCCGTGTGCCGCCGGAGACGGAGAGTCCGCGATGTGGGACGCGAACGCGGTGTCGGCGGCGGTGCTCAGCGCGCTGAAGGCCTATCGGCTGAGCGAAGCCGACGCCAGGGACGTCTGTCAGGAAGCGTGGCTGGAGCTGTTCCGCGCGCCGGGCGCGCTGCGCGACGAAGCGAAGCTCCGTGCTTGGTTGACGACCACCGCGCGACGCGGCGCGCTCCGGATGATCAGCAGGAACAGGCGCGAAACGCCCCCTCCGCCTCCGGGGCTTGAACCGACCCCGGAGGCGGAGGTCGTTCGCGCCGAACGGGACCGCGCGCTCTGGGCGGCGGTCGATCGGCTCCCGGACGTGCACCGCCGCCTGATGTGGTTGCTCGCGCACCGGCCGGAGCTGTCCTATGCCCAGCTCGCCGGGGAGCTGGGGATCAGTCCGGCCAGTGTCGGAAGGCTCCGAAGACGGTGTCTGGACAGGCTCCGGCGCGCTCTCGAAAAGGGTGGCTGGGCCTGACGGACATCAGACCAGTCACCTCAGTTTGCGCAATCGGGTGACGGCTTCGTCGATTACCTCGTTACGTTTGCAGAACGCGAAACGCAGCAGGTGTTTCCACTCTTCCGGGTGATCGGTGAACACCTTTACGGGGACGGCGGCCACGCCCACCCGTTCGGGGAGCTCCCAGGCGAGTTCCGCGGCGTCTTCGAAGCCGAGCGGCCGGACGTCGACGCAGACGAAGTACGTCCCGGCGGTCGGCCGGACGGCGAACCCGGCTTCCGCGAGGCCTGCCGCGAGCCGGTCCCGTTTGCCCTGCAGGCTCGTGCGCAGGTCCTCGACCCACGGCAGTTCGCGGTCGAGCGCGTGGGCGACGGCCGGTTGCAACGGGCCGCCCGAGACGAAGGTGATGAACTGCTTCGCCGCCTTCACCGCCGCGACCAGTTCGGGGCTCGCGCAGACCCAGCCGATCTTCCAGCCGGTGCAGTTGAACGTCTTGCCCGCGCTGGAGATCGAGACCGTCCGCTCGCGCATACCGGGGAAGGTGGCGAGCGGGAGGTGCTCGGCGTCGTCGAACACCAGGTGCTCGTACACCTCGTCGGTGATCGCGAGCAGATCGTGCGTCACGCAGAGCGCGGCGACGGCCTCCAGTTCGGCCCGCGTGAACACCGTGCCGGTCGGATTGTGCGGCGAATTGATCAGGATCGCCCTGGTGCGCGGGGTCACCGCGGCGCGGAGGCCCTCGACGTCCAGCGCGAACCGGCCGTCCCGTTCCACCAGGCCGACGACGCGCCGCTCCGCACCCGCCATGGCGACCGCGGCCGCGTACGAGTCGTAGTACGGCTCGATGACGATGACCTCGTCCCCGGCCTGCGTCAGCGCGATCAGCGACGCCGCGATGGCCTCGGTCGCGCCCGTGGTGACGAGGATCTCCGTGTCCGGGTCGTACTCGACGCCGTACCGCAGGCGGTGCCCCGCGATCGCCGCGCGCAGCTCCGGCCGCCCCGGGCCCGGCGGGTACTGGTTCGCGCCGCCGAACAGCGCGTTCTTGGCGGCGTCGAGCATCCCGGCTGGCCCGTCGGTGTCGGGAAAACCCTGGCCGAGGTTGACGGCGTCGTGGCGGACGGCCAGCGCCGTCATCTCGGCGAAGATGGTCGACGTGAAGGGCTGGAGGCGGGAGACGAGGAGAGGTTCGCGCACGATCAGCCATCCTCACGGACAATGGCGGTGTGGAGCAACTGACGCCCGCCAAGGTGACCCCAGCCGACCCGCCCGGTGGAACCGCCGCCGAGGAGGAGAAGCGTCGCGGCCTGCGCAAGATGAAGATGGTCGCGCTGTCGTTCCTGCTCGGCGCCACGGTGATCTTCCTGCTGACCAGCTGGGCCGAAGCCGCGGGCTGGCCGGGCTGGGTCGGCTACGTCCGCGCCGCCGCCGAAGCCGGGATGGTCGGCGCGCTCGCCGACTGGTTCGCGGTGACCGCGCTGTTCCGGCATCCGCTGCGGATCAAGATCCCGCACACCGCGATCATCCCGAACAAGAAGGACGCGCTGGGCAACAGCCTCGGTGACTTCGTCGGCTCGAACTTCCTGTCCGAGTCCGTCATCCGCGAGAAGCTGAGCCGGGTCGAGGTCTCGAAGCGCCTCGGAGGCTGGCTCTCACAGCCGCAGAACGCCGAACGCGTGACGTCCGAGCTGGCCACCGTCGTCCGTGCCGCGGTGAAGGTGCTCCGCGACGAAGACGTCCAGGCGATCATGGAACAGGCGGTGGTCAAGCGGATCGTGGACAAGCCGTGGGGGCCGCCGCTCGGCAAGATCCTCGCGGGTGTGTTCGCCGACGGGGCGCACCACAAACTGGTGGACCTGATGTGCGACCGCGCCTACGAATGGGTGCGGGACAACCACACGACGATGCTGCGCGTGGTGTCGGACCGGGCGCCGAGCTGGTCGCCGAAATTCGTCGACGGGATGCTCGCGGACAAGGTCTACGGCGAAGTGCTGTCGTTCGTGTGGGCGGTGAAGACCGACGTCAACCACCCCATGCGGCTGGCGCTGGACAAATTCCTCGGCGAATTCGCCCTCGACTTGCAGACCAACCCCGAGGTGATGGCGCGCGCCGAGCAGGTCAAGTCCCAGATGCTGGGGCACGACGAGGTGCAGAAGCTGATCGGTTCGGCCTGGGCGACCGCCAAGGAGATGCTGCTCAACGCCGCCGAGGACCCGTCGAGCGAGCTGCGCCGCCGGGTGCGCACCGGCCTCGAGTCGCTGGGCGGTCGGCTGGTCTCCGACGACCACATCCGGTCCAAGGTGGACAACTGGGTGGAGGGGGCGGCGGCCTACCTGGTCACGCACTACTCGCAGGAGATCACCACGATCATCACCGACACCGTGCAGCGCTGGGACGCCGAGGAGACCTCGCGCAAGATCGAACTCCAGGTCGGCCGGGATCTGCAGTTCATCCGGATCAATGGCACGGTGGTCGGCGCGCTCGCCGGACTGGTCATCTACGCGGTCGCGCAGCTGCTCTTTTGAGCGGCGGCGCATATACCACACTCCGGAGGCCTCGCCGCGAGTTGTCCACAGGAAGTGGAGTCATCCCCAGGGTTATCCACAGCTTTTCACGTCTTTGGCCTAACGCTGTGCACAACCCCTGGGGGTAACTCGGGGGTGAGTGACACCAGAAGTTGTGGTGAGGGCGGACGAGTTCCGCCTCCAAGCACGCGAGATCCGGCTCTGAACACGGGTGTGACGGGGCCAGGCACACGCAAGTAGATGATCGGTCGCGGTCAGGTCATCAGGTCGAGACGTCCGCCGTCCGCGCCCGCCACGCCCGCGCCTTCTCCCGGTTCCCGCACGACCGCATGGAGCACCACGTCCGCGACCGGTTGCGCGACTCGTCGTAGAACGCCCACAAGCAGTCGTCCGCCGGGCAGATCTTGAGCCGGATCCACTCGCCGAGCACGGCCAGCCGGATCGACGCCGCCATCACCGCCTCGCTGACCGATTCCGCGACCAGGAGCGGGCCTTCCGGACCGAGGACGACCTCGGCCGGCGCGCGCAGGCCGAGCCGGGGCAGCCGCGGATCGCCGATCGCCGCTCGCAGCGCGTTCCGGGTTTCGCGGGCGACCGCGGGGGTATCCGCGCGCAGCCGGTGATCGTGGGCCCAGTGTTGCCAGGTCTCCAGCTCGTCCAAGAGGTCGGTGCCGCGTTCGACGTTCACCGTGTTCAAAAACTCGACCACCAGGGACGCGTCGGTGTTCACCTCGCCCAGTGTACGGCCGGGACCGGTTGTCATCGGCAGCGATAACCCCCATACTCGGTTCACTGGTTACTCGATCATTCTGGAGGCTGACCCATGGGTGCGGTACCGACCTTCGGCGCGGTGGCCCTCGACTGCCCGGACCCGGTCGCGCTGGCGGAGTTCTACCGCGAGCTGCTCGACTGGGAGGCCGCTGACGTCGCCGAAGACGGCCATTGGGTGACGTTGCGGAACCCGCAGGGCGGCGCACGGTTCTCGTTCCAGCGCGTCCCGGACTACCGGCCGCCCGCGTGGCCGTCCGCCGAGCACCCGCAGCAGGCGCACGTCGACCTCGACGTCACCAACATGGAAGCCGCGCACGAGCGCGCGCTGAAGATCGGCGCGAAGCTGCTCGACGACTCCCCGGAGACCTTCCGCGTGTACGCGGATCCGGTCGGACACCCGTTTTGTCTGTGCGCCTGCTGACCTCGGCCGCGAAAAATGCGTAATCTCTGATACGTGATTTGTCCGAAGTGCCAGAACGCCATGAAGACCGTCGACAAGAACGGTGTCCACATCGACCAGTGTCAGGGATGCCGCGGCATCTTCCTGGACAGGGGCGAGCTGGAAGCCATCGCCGGTGCCGAGAACTCGTACTACGGCGGCGGGCACCAGCCGCCTCCGCCGTATCAGGGAGGTGGCCACGCGCCGGCTCCGCACTACGGCCGTCCGGATTCCCCGCGTCCGCACCGAGGGGGGTACGCCGACTCGCCGAAGGGCTACCGGGGCGGTTACGCGGATTCGCCGAAGGGGCACCGCGGCGGCTACGCGGACTCCCCGCACGGGTACGGCCACAGCCACAAGCGTCGTAAGGGCGGCTTCCTCGAGGGTCTCTTCGACTGACCGTGGTCCTCGATCTCAAGATCTGCCCGGCCTGCGGTGATCGCGCCGAACGGCCACGAGTCGAGAGCGGGCTGCTGGTGTGCGCGGAATGCGCACACCGGTGGCCGTTCCGGCGGCTTCCGCTGTTCGCGCTGACCGGGCCCAGCGGCGCGGGGAAATCGACGGTCGGACCCCGGCTGGCGGACCGGCTCGGCGAGCTGGCCCTCGTGGTCGAACAGGACGTGCTGTGGACGGGGGCGCTACGCGACGACGTCCCCGGCCATCCCGCGTTCCGGTCGACCTGGCTGCGGATGGCGGCGATGTTGCACCAGAACGGGCGGCCGGTCGTGCTGTGCGGCACCGTCGCGCCGCCCGAGTTCGAGCGCTTGCCCGAGCGCGTCTTCTTCTCCGACATCCACTACCTGGCGCTCGTCAGCGAGCCCGAGGCCCTGCGCAAACGCTTGCTGGCGCGGCCGGCTTGGCGTGAGTGGGACGAGGAGCGGGTCGAGGAGATGCTGGAGTTCAACGAGTGGCTGCAGCGGGAAGCGCCGTCGCTGGAGCCGCCGGTCGAGTTGTTCGACACCACTCACATCCCGGTGGACGCCGCCGTCGACCGCGTGGAGGCCTGGGTGCGCGGCTTCCTCTCAGGGTGACAGCGGCCAGGTGCGGCCTTCGGGTGAATCCAGCCAGATCACCTGCTCTTCGCCGTCGAGGCTGAGCCCGAACCGGTCCCGCCATGGCTGACCGAGTTCGAACCATTCCTCCTGCGCGCTTTCGACCAGTTCCCAGAGCCGCCGAGGGCCGCCCTCGGCCACCTCGAAGCCGTCGCCTCGTTGCCGATGCCGCACCCATGAGCCGTCCGGGTGGACCAGCGCGGTGTGCCGGCCGTCCCGCAAGGCTGTCACCCCGGGAAGCTGAAGCCCGGCGAAGAACTCGAACCGGCTGCGGACTTCGGTGATGGCCCTCATCGGCAACCGGGTCGGCCGCCAGGCCGCTTCGCCCTCGGGCACCTTCGACGGTTTGAACCGATGCGCGCGCAGCGGCATGAAGCGGCCGTCGCGGGCGAGTACGCGTCCGTGTCCCGTCGCGCCTTCGCCCGCGACGATCCGGACGAGCCCGCCGCCGATCGGCCGGTTCAGCGTGGTGACGATCAGCCCGCCCGGCACCGTCTGTTCCAGCCACGCGGGCGGGATCGAGGACACCGAGCAGGTGCACAGGATCCGGTCGTAAAGCACGCCGGCCGGGTAGCCCTCGGCGCCGTCGGCCGCGGCGCACGAAGGCGCGTATCCGGCCTCCGCGAGCCGCTTGCGCGCGGTGTCCACCAGTTCCGGGTCGATGTCCACCGTGTACACGAGTCCCGAGCCCAGCCGCTGACAAAGCAGCGCGGTGTTGTAGCCGGTGCCCGTGCCGATTTCCAGCACTCGGTGCCCGTCGGCGACCCGGAGCTCTTCGAGCATGATCGCCATGATCGACGGCTGGCTGGACGAACTCGTCGGCGTTCCCGGCTGCGCGCCGAGGTAGCGCGCCCGTTCCCAGAGCCCGGAATCGTCGTCGAGCTGGACGACCAGCACGTCGGGGGAGTAGACCCGGGCGAGCCAGCCGTCGTCGCCGCTCTGCATCGCGGCCCAGCCGTTCGCCGCCGGGACGAAGAACCGCGGCAGGAAGACGTGCCGGGGCACGGTGCGGAAAGCGGTCATCCAGCGCGCGTCGTGCAGGACGCCTTCGGCGAGCAGATGCTCGACGAGGCGCCGCCGTAGCCGCGTCGCACCCGACATCCCTCCACCGTAGCGGGGTGAGCGCCAACACACCCGATGGTTGCAAGCAGGGTGCTTGCAATAGCTAGCACTCGGGCGTAGCGTTGAAGACGTCGCGAGGAGGTGACCGATGTCAGACACCAACCGGGACCAGCCCGCATCGGGCGGACCGATGGAGAAGGTCGCGGACATCGCTTCCGACATCGGCGAGTACATCCGTCAGCAGCGCAGCAACGCGAAGATCTCCTTGCGGCAGCTGTCGAAACTCGCCGGCGTGTCCAATCCGTACCTGAGTCAGATCGAGCGCGGGGTCCGCAAACCCAGCGCGGAGATCCTGCAGCAGATCGCCAAGGGCCTGCGTATCTCGGCCGAGGCGCTCTACGTGCAAGCGGGAATCCTCGATCTGCCGATGGGCGGCCCGGTCGGCGACGCGATCCGCGCCGACACCGAGCTGACCGAACGGCAGAAGCAGGTCCTGCTCGACGTCTACGAATCGTTCCGCCGCGAGAACGCCGCCGCGAAACCAGAACCGGCGGCGCAACCCCCACAGCAAGCCGTCGAAGCCAAGGAGTCAGCATGACCACCCCCACGAAGAACAAGACCGACCGCAAGCACAGCGCGCTCGACCAGGTCCGCACCCCGCTGCTGGCCGCCCTCGGCGCCGGGAACCTGGCGGGCCAGGCCGTCGTCGGCGCCGTGTCGAAGGCCAAGGAGCGCGTCGTCGAGGGCAGCGAGACGGCCCGCAAGAACATCGAAGAGCTCCCGCACGACGTCGAGGGCCTCCGCGAGAAGCTGGACCCGGCCGAGCTGCGCAAGGTCATCGACGAGTACACCGAGGCCGCGCTGAAGCTGTACAACAAGCTGGCCGAGTCCGGCGAGCAGGCGTGGGACAAGATCGCCACGCAGCCGCAGGTCAAGAAGGCCATCGAGCAGCTCGAAGAGGCGCTGAGCACCGCGCAGGACCGCGTCGAGGACGCCACCAGCGAAGCCCGTGAGCGCATCGACACCGTGCTCGGCAAGGTCACCAAGGGGACCCGCTCGGTCGGCGAGAAGGCCGCCCGCAAGGTCTCCGACGTCGCGGTCGACATCGCAGGTGAGGTCGAGGAGATCGGTGACGACCTCGCGCACGAGACCCGCTCGGCTTCGCGCAAGGTCGCCAACAAGACCGCGCCGAAGACCACCACCCCCGCGCGCCGCACCACCACCAGCACCACCAGCACCACCACGAGCCCGGCCGCCAAGAAGCCGGCCACCGCGCCGAAGACGACCGAGAAGTAAGGTCCGCGTGGATCCCAGGGCCCCTGGTACCGGCTTCGGTACCAGGGGCCCCGGCCATTCGCCCGGTTTGACGTAAGCTGACTTCGTGTTCGTTGCCACCTGGATCCTCTTCGCCATCCACTGGGGCGGCGCACTGACGGGGCTGTTCGCTTTCGTGCATGCGCTGCTGCAGCGCGCTGACGCGTATTCGGCCGCTGACCGCAAGACCAAGCCCATCTGGATGCTCATCACCGGCGGGGCCACCGTCGTGCTGATCGTCTTCCGGTTCTACGGCGGCGGCATGATCCTGTGGCTGCCCGCACTCGTCGCGGTCCTGGTCTACCTCGTGGACGTCCGGCCCAAGCTCATCGAGGTCCAGCGCGGCGGCCGTAACTGGTGACTATCGTGGCGGTGTGACTGACTGGACCATCGCCGGAAGCCTCACCGTCGTCCCCGCCCCTTCGCGCCCGGACCTGCTCGCCGAGCCCGTCGCCAAGGCGCTCGCCGCCCTTTCCGATCCGGACGCCGTCGGCGTCACCGAGATCGATGCCGGACTGGCCGACACCGCCGCCTTTTGCGAGGCGTACGGCTCACCGCTCTCGGCGTCCGCGAACTGCGTCGTCATCGCGGGCAAACGCGCCGGTGAAGTCCGGTTCGCCGCCGCGATGATCCTCGCCACCACCCGCGCCGACGTGAACGGCGTGATCAAGCGCCGCCTCGACGTGCGCAAAGCGTCTTTCGCCCCGATGGACGAAGCCGTCTCGCTCACCGGAATGGAGTACGGCGGCATCACGCCGGTCGGGCTGCCGGAGGGCTGGCCGATCCTGATCGACCAGCGCGTCGCGGATGAGCCCGAACTCGTCATCGGGAGCGGCATCCGCGGCAGCAAGCTGCTGATCTCGGGTGCGGCGCTCGCGTCGTTGCCCGGCGCCGAGGTGATCGACGGGCTCGCCCGTCCCATCACTGACTCGTGAGTGGTAATGACGGTTAGAACCGTCATTACCACTCACGAGAAAGACGTGACTTCCGCGCGGGACCGGATGGCCAGTCCCCGCGGAGTCACCCAGCGAGTGATGAGCGCGAAGGCGGCCTCACACACCAAAGCCAGTACGACGACGGCGATCCCGCCTGCCAGGATCTCGCCGTGGCCCGGATTCCCGAGCGCGAAACCGTCCACAATGTACCGTCCGAGCCCGCCGCCGTCGTTGACGATCGCGCCGATCGCGACGGTGGCGATCAATTGCAGGAACGCGACGCGAGCACCCGCGAGGATGACCGGTGACGCGAGCGGCAACTCCAGGCGCAGCATGATCTGCCACTCGCGGTAACCGGTTCCGCGTGCGGCGTCGATGGTTTCCTGCTCCAGTTGGATGACGCCCGCGTACGTGTTCGTGAACAACGGAGGCAGCGCCAAAGCCACCAGCGCGAGCATCAGCGGCCAGAACGTCGTGTCGACTTCGAGCCGGGAAGCCAGGAACCAGAACAGGATCACCAGCCCGAAGCTGGGGATCGCGCGGCCGATGTTCACCGCGCTCGTCGCGAGGAACTGCGCGCGCCGGTAGTGTGCCAGCCACAACGCGGGCGGGATCGTCAGCACGGCCGAGATCGCCAGAGCCAGCAAGGAAAACTGGAGATGTTCGAGCGTCCGGTACGGCACGCCTTCCGGGTCGGTCCAGCTCCAGCGGCCCGGTTCGCCGAACCACTCGATGGTCTGGTCGATGATGCTCATCGCGACGCCGCCTTCCGCGACCACGGCGCGAGGGCGCGCCCACCGAGCCACAGCAGCAGATCGACCACGACGGCGAGCACCACGGAAAGCCCGACACCGACGATGATCGACGTCGGATTAGGGGTGGTCGTCTGGATTCCGGCGCGGATGAAGTAACCCAGGCCGCCCTTCCCGAGCATGGAAGTCACCGTCACGAGCCCGATCGTGGTCACCGCCGCGACCCGCAGCCCCGCCATCACCACCGGCAGCGCGAGCGGGAGTTCGACCTGCCACAGCAGTCGCGAGCGCGTGAAACCCATGCCTATCGCGGCTTCGCGGACTTCCTTGGGTACCTGTTCGACACCGGTGACGATGTTGCGGATCAGGATCAGCAACGTGTAAGTCGCCAGGGGGATCACCGCGGTGGTGAAGGACGTCAGGCCGGTGAACGGCACCAGCACGGCGAAGGCGCCGAGACTCGGTATGACGTACAGCGAACCGGCCGTGCTCAGCGCGACGACGTAGAACCAGCGGCGACGCAGCGAAACCACGGAAACACCGACCGACACCACCAGTCCGATGGCCAGCGCCGCCGCGGTCAGCGTGATGTGTTCGCCGAGTCGATCGAGGATCTCGTCGAAATGGCGGTCCACCCAGCGCCATTCGAACAACGGTCGCCCGCTTTGGGACGGCACGGGGAACACGGAGGACGCTCGCACCGGCCGACCCTACCCCGTTCGGGGAGCCCGATTCCGTTCGTCGGGAGCGAAAAGGGCGGAACTCTCAAAATGTGGATTCTGTCGGTACCCGGAGATACTGTCCATTCCTCTGAACGAGTCATAGGAGTGTGTGCACGTGCGCTGGACACGGAACGTTCGAGTGGGCGCGGTGCTCGCCGCCGCCGTCCTCGGTATGACCGCCTGCGGGGGTGGCGACGACGCAGCGGCTCCGGCCGCGCAGAGCAAGGGCGGGGCGCCGATCGTCGTCGCCTCCTTCAACTTCACCGACAGCCTGATCCTCGCCGAGTTGTACGCGAACGCGCTGGAGGCCAAGGGCTATCCGATCACCCGCAAGCTGAACCTCGGTTCGCGCGAGCTGATCTACCCGGCGTTGAAGTCCGGTGAACTGCAGTTCATCCCGGAGTACCAGGGCGCCGCCATCACCACCGGTTTCGGCAAGGAGGCCGCGAAGGACGCGGCAGCCGAGCACGAGCAGCTGAAGAAGCTGTTCGAGCCCGAGGGCATCGGCCTGCTGGACTACTCGCCGGCGGAGGACAAGAACACCTACATCGTGAAGGCCGATCTCGCCAAGGAGAAGGGCCTCAAGAAGATCAGCGATCTGGCCAAGGTCGACAACGTCATCGTCGCGGGCGGCCCGGAGTGCGAAACGCGGCTTCCCTGCTTCAAGGGCTTCACGGACGTGTACAAGCTGAAGGCCACTTTCCAGACCGTGCAGGAAGCAGGCCCGCGGGTCGAGCAGCTGCGGTCCGGCAAGGTCACCGTCATCCCGGTCGACTCGGTGAGCCCGCTCGTCGGCGACCCGCAGTTCGTGGCGCTGGAGGACGACCTCGCCATCGTCCCGACCGAGAACGTCGTGCCCGCGGTGAACAAGAAGGTGCTCGACGAGCGCGGCGCCGACTTCGCGGCCGTCGTCAACGCCGTCAGCAAGGCCCTCGACACCGTGCAGCTGCGTGAGTTGAACAAGCGCGTCGACTCGGACGGCGAGAAGCCGGGCGACGTCGCGAAGGACTGGCTGAAGGAGAAGTCGCTCATCTAGTCCCACCTCGCGCGCGCTATGAAAGGTCCTTTCCTTGCAAATTTTGCAAGGAAAGGACCTTTCATAGCGTTCGGGGCAGGGGCGCTCGCTCCCCCTGCGGGCGGCGGTGGAATCGTGGACGCTGTCTTGCACACGGGTGAAAGGGAGTGGGATGGGAAAGGTCACCGCCATCGCGGAGCGCACCATCGAGGCGCCGGCCGACAAGGTCAGGGCGCTCGTCGCGGACTACGCCGAAACCCGCCCGAAGCTGCTGACAGAGCACTACCGCGACTACGAGGTCATCGAAGGCGGCGTCGGCGCGGGCACGAAGGCGCGCTGGAAGCTGCAGGCGACGTCGAAGCGCGTACGTGACGTCGCCGCGACGGTGACCGAGCCGTCCGAAGGCGCCCTCGTGGAAACTGACGCGAACTCCAGCATGGTCACCACCTGGACCGTCCGCGAGGTGCCCGAGGGCAGCCTCGTCCGCATCGAGACGACCTGGGACGGTGCGGGCGGCATCGGCGGTTTCTTCGAGAAGACCTTCGCGCCCGGCGGGCTCAAGCGGATCTACGAGGGAGTTCTCGGCAAGCTCGCCGAGGTCGTGTAGCGCTCGCCACAATCGGAATGGTCGCCCCGGTTAGACCGTTGTACCCGTCGTGAATACGGGGTGATCGCCCCGCTTGTGTTTCGCAACAGACTTGGAGTTACCTCGTGAACGCAACCGAGATCCGGCTCGCCTCCCGTCCGCACGGTGTCCCGACGCTCGAGAACTTCGAGATCGCGGACGTCGAGATCCCGACCCCCGGCGAGGGGCAGATCTTGGTCCGCAACCAGGTGCTGAGCGTGGACCCGTACATGCGCGGCCGGATGAGCAGCGCGAAGTCCTACGCCGAGCCGTACGAGGTCGGCAAGGTCATGCACGGTGGCGCCGTCGGTGAGGTCGTCGAGTCGACCGTCGACGACTTCAAGCCGGGCGACATCGTGCTGCACGGCCTCGGCTGGCGTTCGCACGCCGTCGTCGCCGCCAAGCACGCGGTGAAGGTCGACCCCGACGCCGCGCCGATCTCGGCCTACCTCGGCGTCCTCGGCATGACCGGGCTCACCGCGTACGCCGGGTTGCTCGAGGTCGCGGAGTTCAAAGAGGGCGACACCGTCTTCGTGTCCGGCGCGGCGGGGGCCGTCGGGTCCATCGTCGGCCAGCTGGCGAAGCTGAAAGGCGCGAAGCGGGTCATCGGCAGCGCGGGCACGGACGAGAAGGTCAAGTGGCTGACCGACGAGCTGGGCTTCGACGCGGCGTTCAACTACAAGGACGCCCCGGTCGCCGAGCAGCTGCGCGCGGCGGCGCCCGAGGGAATCGACGTGTACTTCGACAACGTCGGCGGCGAGCACCTCGAAGCGGCCATCGACTCGATCAACCTGCACGGCCGGATGGCGATCTGCGGGATGATCTCGGTCTACAACAACACCGAACCCGCCGCGGCGCCGCGCAATCTCGCGTCGATCATCGCGAAGCGGTTCACCATGCGCGGCATGCTGGTCGGCGACCACTACGCGCTGCAGCCGCAGTTCGTCAAGGAGGTCGCGCCGCTGGTCGCCGCCGGTGAGCTCAAGTACTCCGAGACCATTGTGGACGGTATCCGCAACGCGCCGCAGGCCTTCCTGGACCTGTTGGGCGGGGCGAACACCGGCAAGATGCTGGTCCGCGTCTGACTCACCCCCGCGCTATGAAAGGTCCTTTCCTTGCAAAATTTGCAAGGAAAGGACCTTTCATAGCGCGCGCGGAACTCAGTACTGCGTCGTGAGCGCGCCGTGCGTCAGCGCCGCGTCCAGTTCCTCGACCGGCATGTCCAGCTTCATCTGGTCGCGGAAGATCTGCCCGGCGCTCGGCAGGACGGACCGCTCCGGCCAGGTTTCCGGCTTCCACAGCGAGGACCGCAGGAAAGCCTTGGCGCAGTGCAGGTACAGCTCTTCGACCTCGACCAGGATCGCCAGCGCGGGCCGCTTCCCCTTGATCACGAGGTCGTCGAAGAACGGGGCGTCCGCGACCAGTTTCGCGCGGCCGTTGACCCGCAGCGTCTCGTTCATCCCCGGCACCAGGAACAGCAGCCCGGCGTACGGGTTCTCGATGATGTTGGTCTGGCTGTCGAGCAGCTTGTTGCCGGGCCGGTCGGCCAGCACGAGCGTCCGGTCGTCGAGCACCTTCACGGAACCGGCCGGGTCACCGCGCGGGGAGACGTCACAGGTCCCCTCGGCCGAGGCCGTCGCCAGCAGGTAGAACGGCGAGTGTTCGATCAGCGTGCGTGCGTGCGGGTCGATGAAGGGGATGATCTTCCCCTTGGTCCGCTCGGTCGGGTGGCCGAGATGCTCGCGGAGCGCATCGAGTGTCTCGATCACCTTGATTTCTGGAGTCCCCATAGACTCAGTCAACCACTAGAAGACGACAGTCCGGTTCCCGTGCACGAGCACGCGGCCCTCCAGATGCCACCGCAGTCCCCGCGCCAGCGTCACCTTTTCGATGTCGCGGCCCTTGCGGACCAGGTCCTCGACCGAGTCGCCGTGGTCGACGCGGATGACGTCCTGGTCGACGATCGGGCCCGCGTCGAGGTCGGCGGTGACGTAGTGGCAGGTCGCGCCGATCAGCTTCACCCCGCGCGCGTGGGCCTGGTGATACGGCCGCGCGCCGACGAACGAGGGCAGGAAGCTGTGGTGGATGTTGAGCGCCCGCCCGGCCCAGGCCTCGCACAGTTCCGGGGGCAGCACCTGCATGAACCGGGCGAGGACGACGGCGTGCGGGTCGTGTTCTTCGACCAGTTTCCGCACCTCGGCGAAAGCGGACGCCTTGGCCGCGGGGTCGCCGGCGGGGAACGGGACGTGGTGGAACGGGATGCCGTGGGCGCGGGTGATGTCACCGAGCGAGTCGTGGTTGCCGATGACCGCGGCGACGTCGACGTCCAGTTCGCCGGACGCGACGCGACCGAGGAGGTCGTAGAGGCAGTGCCCGGCCTTGGAGACGAGGATCACGGCGCGGCGGCGCTCCCCGGTGTCGCTGACCTGCCAGCTCGACTCGGCCGAAAGCGACTCCGCGACGTCGGCGAAGCGCGAGCGCAGTTCCGCGGCGTCGAAGGGGAGCGAATCGGCGCGGACGACCTGGCGGGTGAAGAACCAGCCGGTGTCCGGGTCGGTGTGGTACGCGGCTTCGACGATCCAGCCGCCGTGCTCGGCGAGGAAACCCGAGATCCGGGCGATGATGCCGGTGCGGTCGGGGCAGCCGAAGGAGATCACGTAGCGGCGTTCAGGGTTTGACACGCACTCCATTGTCGCTGGTCCCGGCCGCGGCGCGGCGCCGGGTCAGGATGCGGACGCGGATCCGCCGTCCGAGCTCGATCGTCCCGACGAGCAGCAGGCCGAGCGCGAAGGACAGCAGAAGGCCCTTCTCCGGTTCGTCCGCGAAGGCCGCTCCGCCGACGAGACCGATAAGGACGCTGTACACCGCCCAGACGCTCGCGCCGAGGGCGTCGAGCGGGACGAACTTGTGCGGCGGGTAGCCGAGGCTGCCGGTGGCGAGCCCGCTCGCGACGCGGCCGCCGGGCAGGTAGCGGGCGGCGAGGATCAGCAGGACGGCGTTGCGCCGAACCTGGATCTTGGCCCATTCGTAGCGCCGGATCCCGTCCGGACCGCGCTGCAGGCGGGCGAGTGCTCGGGGGCCGGCCGCGGCGCCGACGGTGTAACCGAGACAGTCGCCCAGCCAGGCCCCGAGTGCGGTGACCACGGCCAGCAGCGCCAGTTGCGGCAGCTCCGGGCCGATCAGGACGGCGACGGTGATGACGGTCGTCTCACTCGGCATGAACGGCAGGAGCGCGTCCAACCCGGACACGAGGAACACGATCACCCACAGCCAGGGTGAGCCCAGCGAGCCCCGAAGCAGTTCGGTGACGTACTCCAGCAGTTCCACGGTTCCATGGTGATCACCGCAGGTCGCTTTGGGGTGACGGAGCGGGGTTCGACCGGTGAATTCCTAGTCGGGGGCCACCGACGACCAAGGCACCGTGAGTTCACCCAGCCGCCAGCGCGACGGACGGCTCAGCACCGGCCAGCCGCGCGCGGTGAGCAGATGCACGGTATGCGCCCAGCGGGCACGGACGCCGAAGTTCTGATGCGGCGCCGCCGTCGCCCAGCAAATGTCCAGAGTGGACAGTAGTTCGTGGACGCGTTCGCCGGGAACGTTGCGGTGGATGAGGATTTTGGGCAGTCGTTCGGCCACTGTGGACGGACGTTCCAGGCTGGCGAGATGCACCGACAGGGTCAGCGCACGAGGGCCGTCGTGTCCGACGGCGACCCACGTGCTCAGCCGCCCGATCTCGTCGCAGGTGCCTTCGACGAGGAGTCCGCCCGGCGCCATCGCGTCCAGCATCAGCGACCAGGCGCCGGTGACCTCGGCTTCGTCGTACTGCCGAAGCACGTTGAACGCGCGCACCAGCACTGGCCGTGTCCCGGCGAGCTCGAAGCCACCGCGCCGGAAGTCCAACCAGGGCCGGTCGACGCACGCCTGCGCCACGGCCACTCGTTCGGCGTCCAATTCCAGGCCGAGCACCCGGACGTCGCGGCGCACGGAGCGCAGCCATCGCGCCATCTCCACCGTGGTCACCGGCGAGGCGCCGTAGCCGAGGTCCACCACCAGCGGTTCGTCCGCGCTGCGCAGCAGCCGGGTCACGCTCGCGTCGCTCGCGAGCCACCGGTCCACGCGGCGGAGCCGGTTGGGGTTGGTCGTCCCGCGTGTCGGTGCCCCGACCGGTTTCAGCGCTCGGCCAGCCACTTCGCGACGAATTCGGCCTCGCGCTCCAACAGTTTGACGACCTGTTCGGCGATCACGCCCTCCAGCTTCCCGCCGACGAACGGGATCCGCACCTTGACCTCGCCGCTGTTGGCCAGCGTCGTCCGCTCGCCTTGGCCGGTCAGCGACGTCTTCGCGGTGATCTCGCCCGGTACACCGTGTACGGACGCCGTCGCGACGCCCGTGTACCCGTCGCCGTCGGCGCGCCAGGTCTGCTCGCGCTCGACGACGAGGTCGCCGCGGTGCAGGGTCCGGACGGCGGACGGGAGCTTGTCCGAGCTGATGCCCTGACGCAGCTTGTAGCGCACGCCGTCCCCGGTCATGCCGTACTCCAGCAGTTCCGCGTCGTCCCCGCCGATCTGCTCCAATCTGGCCCGCAGCGCCGCCTCACTCGACACCGCGTCCCACACGCTCGCGACGTCGGCGGAGAAGGCTGTGCGGTGCTCGATACGGGAGGCCATGGCGCCAGACAGTACCGTTCACGGGCGTGAGCACCGCTGAAACTCCCTCCCAGCACGTCGCCCTCGCCGACCACACCACGCTGCGGCTCGGCGGCCCGGCGCGGCGCTACGCCGAGGCGAAGACGGCGCAGGCCCTGGTCGACGCGGTCCGCGAGGCCGACGACGCGGGTGAGCCGGTCTTGCTGCTCGGCGGCGGTTCGAACCTGGTCGTCGCCGACGAGGGCTTCGACGGGGCGCTCCTGAAGGTCGGCAACACCGGCTGGACACGTGACGGAGGTCTCGTCGAGGTCGCGGCCGGGCAGAACTGGGACGGTTTCGTCGAGGGCCTCGTCGCGGAAGGCGTCGGCGGGCTCGAATGTCTCTCCGGGATCCCCGGTTCGGTCGGCGCGACGCCGATCCAGAACGTCGGCGCGTACGGCTGTGAGGTGGCCGAGTCGCTGGTCTCGGTCGACCTCTACGACCGCGCCGCCCGCGAGATCCGCACGCTGACCGCTGAAGAGCTCGGGTTCGGCTACCGCACATCGATCTTGAAGGGGACTGACGCGGGTGTCGTCCTCACGGTGCGCTTCAACGTCACCGAAGACGGCCTCTCGGCCCCGATCCGCTACGCCGAACTCGCTCGCACGCTCGGCGTCGAGATCGGCCATCGCGTCCCGACGGCCGAAGCGCGCGAAGCGGTCCTGAAGCTGCGTCGCGGCAAGGGCATGGTCCTCGACACGGACGATCACGACACCTGGAGCGCGGGCTCGTTCTTCACCAACCCGATCATCGGGGAGGCGCAGGCCGCAAAGGTATTGGCGGGGATCGTCGACGTCGTCGGCGAGGACGTGCGCGTGCCGCGGTACCCCGCGCCCGGCGGCACGAAGCTGTCGGCGGCGTGGTTGATCGAGCGGGCGGGGTTCGCGAAGGGCCACGAAGGGCCGGGAGGCCGGGTCTCGCTGTCGACGAAGCACACTCTCGCGCTCACGAACCGGGGGAAGGCGTCGACCGCCGACCTCCTCGCCCTGGCCCGCGAAGTGCGCGACGGCGTCGAGGCTCGCTTCGGTGTTTCGCTGCACCCCGAGCCCCTGCTCATCAACTGCTCGCTCTAGTCCCTGTCGCATTTAGTCCTCTAAATGCGGTTCTTGCGCGCGCAAAGACCGCATACAGAGGACGAAATGCGGGTAGCCGGAACAACCAGGCGAAGGCCCCGCGCGTCTACCAAGCGAGGGGCGAGGGTGAGTTCCGTCGCCGCGGGTAACGTCGGAGAGGTCCCCAGCGCTGAGCGGGTAGGTGCTCGCGTGGGGGTCAATGGGAGGTTCACGGTGATCGAACGGCGCACGGTGTTCAAGGCCGCGCTCGCCGCGGGGGCGGCCATGCTGGCCGCTGCCTGCTCCAGCGAAGAAGGTGGCAACGCCAAATCGCAGGGCAGTGGTGGCGAAGGG
The DNA here is from genome assembly GCF_055575355.1 of Amycolatopsis sp. NPDC034160. NCBI lineage: Bacteria > Bacillati > Actinomycetota > Actinomycetes > Pseudonocardiales > Pseudonocardiaceae > Amycolatopsis > Amycolatopsis sp. NPDC034160. The sequence goes on from NZ_JBVISU010000002.1 coordinate 143,427, forward strand.
GAGTCCTCCGCGCCGTCGGTGGCGAAGATCACCGCCGAACCCGCCGTCGACGCCAAGGACGCTTCCGTGGTGACGCCGGTCGTGGTGAAGGTCGCCGACGGCAAGCTCACCGAGGTCAAGGTCACCGGCGAGTCCGGAAAGGACGTCAAGGGCGAACTTTCCCCCGACGGCCTCACCTGGACGGCCTCCGAGGTCCTCGGCTACGGCAAGACCTACACCTACGCCGCCAAGGCCACCGGCAGTGACAACAAGACCGCCGAGCTCAAGGGCACGTTCACCACGGTCAAACCGGCCAAGGAGGTGCGTGCCACGCTGAACCCGACCGACGACGCCGAGGTCGGCGTCGGCATGCCGATCAGCGTGAAGTTCGCGTCCCCGGTCAAGGACAAGGCGGCCGCCGAGAAGGCGCTCAAGGTGAAGACCGACAAGGACGTCGAGGGCTCCTGGGGCTGGCTGTCGGACACGCAGGTCGACTGGCGGCCCAAGGAGTACTGGCCCGCCAACATCACGGTCAGCGTCGAAGCGAAGCTCTACGGCGTCGCGCTCGGCGGCGGCGCGTACGGCAAGGCCGACGTCACCACCAAGTTCAAGATCGGCCGCAACCAGGTGGTCAAGATCCACACCCCGGACCACGAGATGAAGGTCTACCGCGGCGGGGCGGTGTCGGCGAGCTACCCGTGCTCGAACGGGCTGGACGGCGACGTCCAGCGCAACACCCCCAACGGCACGTTCATCGTGATGACGAAGGAGCCGACGGCGCGGTTCGACAACGCGCGCTACGGCTACACCAACGTCAACAAGAAGTGGGCCTGCCGGATCTCCAACAACGGCGAGTACATCCACGAGAACCAGGACAACGCGGCGAACATCGGCAAGGCCAACACCTCGCACGGCTGCGTGAACCTGCTCGACGCGGACGCGAAGAAGTACTTCGACTCGGCGATGATCGGCGACCCGGTCGAGATCACCGGCTCGAAACTGAGCAGCCCGATGAAATCGGACGTCAAGAACTGGTTCTACGACTGGAAGTCCTGGAAGGCCCTCTCGGCCGTCAAGTAGCCCCTCGGCCTCGTGAGCGGTAATGACGGTTCTAACCGTTCTTGCCACTCACGAGGCCCACGCGTCAGCCCATACAGTGCTGGCATGAAGACCGAAGTAGTCGGCTACGGCGGGACGCGGATCGGCCTGTGGGTCGAAGGCGCCGAGAACACCCGTCCGATCGTGTTCGTGCACGGCTGGGCCCAGTCCAGCCGTGCCTGGGCGCCCCAGCTCGCCGACCCCGCGCTGTCCGAGCGGTTTCGCCTGGTCGCGATGGATCTGCGCGGGCACGGGGACTCAGAAGCCCCTTCGGCCGGCTACGACGATCCGCGGGTTTGGGCCGAGGATCTCGCCTCCGTGCTCGACTTCGCCGGGGAAAACGCCATCCTCGTCGGCTGGTCGTATGGCGGATTGGTGATCACGGATTACCTTCGCGTGCACGGTGCCGCACGGCTCGGTGGCGTCGTACTTGTGGGCGCGATCACAGAAATCGGCAAGAATCGTCCGGGCGGGAAGGTCGGCCCCGCCATGCGCGAGGCCATCCCGGCGGTGCTGTCGGACGATCCGGCGGTCGCGATTCCCGCGTTGGTGCAGTTCAGCCAGCGGATGACCGCCTCGCCGGTGTCGGGAACGCTGACCCAGGCCCTGCTCGGCGCCAGTCTCGCGACGCCGCCCTCCGTGCGTTCCGCCCTGTTCCGGCGCGACGTCGGCAGCGGGGACGTACTTCGCGATCTGGACAAACCGACCCTGATCGTCCATGGTCTCGCGGACGCTGTGATCGATCCGACGTCCGCGGAGTACGCCGCCGGGAAGATTCCGGGGGCCGTTGTGCGTTGGCTACCTGAGGTGGGGCATCTGCCGTTCGCCGAAGCGGCGGAGGAGTTCGGTGGCCTGCTGCGCGGGTTCGCCGATCAGTAGGACTTCAGGAGTGTTGACCAGGTGACGTTCCCTCTGCACGGGTTCGATGCCGCGCCCAGGCGCGTCGCGGTGCTGTCGTTGCACACCTCACCGCTGGAACAGCCGGGTACCGGCGACGCCGGCGGGATGAACGTCTACGTGAGCCAGACGGCCACCGAGATGGCCCGCCGCGGCGTCGAGGTCGAGGTGTTCACGCGGGCCACGTCCTCGGACCAGCCACCGGTGGCCGAACTGGCGCCCGGCGTACTGGTGCGGCACATCCCGGCCGGGCCGTTCGAGCCGCTGGGCCGCGACGAGCTGACGGCACAGCTGTGCGCGTTCACCGCCGGGGTGCTGCGGGCCGAGGCTTTCCACGAGCCCGGCTACTACGACCTCATCCATTCGCATTACTGGCTCTCCGGCCAGGCGGGCTGGCTCGCCCGCGACCGCTGGGGCGTGCCGCTGGTGCACACCGCGCACACCCTGGCCAAGGTCAAGAACGCCGCGCTGGCCGAAGGCGACACCCCCGAACCGCGCACCCGCGTGATCGGTGAGGAGCAGGTCGTCGCCGAGGCGGACTGCCTGGTCGCGAACACCCGCGTCGAGGCCCGCGAGCTGATCGAGCTGTACGACGCCGACCCGCACGCCGTGCACGCCATTCCGCCGGGGGTCGATCTCGACCGTTTCACGCCGGGCTCCCAGCAGGCCGCGCGCCGCGCGCTGGGGCTGCCGCAGGACGCGATCGTGCTGGCCTTCGCGGGCCGGATCCAGCCGCTGAAGGCGCCGGACGTCCTCCTGCTGGCCGCGGCCGAGATGCTGCGCGAGCGGCCGGAACTGGCGTCGCGGCTGGTCGTGCTGATCGTCGGCGGCCCGTCCGGGAACGGGCTGGAGCAGCCACAGGCCCTGCGTGAACTGGCCGTCTCCCTCGGCATCGAGCGGCAGACCCGGTTCATGCCGCCGCAGCCGGGCGCGGCACTGGTCGAGGTCTACCGCGCGGCCGACATCGTCGCGGTGCCGAGCTACAACGAGTCGTTCGGGCTCGTCGCCCTCGAAGCGCAGGCCTGTGGGACGCCGGTGATCGCGGCCGAGGTCGGCGGGTTGCCGGTCGCGGTCCCGCACGGCGTTTCCGGGCTGCTGGTGCCTTCGCACGATCCGAAGGACTGGGCGGACGCGCTCGCGAACGTCGCGCTGCGGCCGGGCTGGCGTGCCGAACTTTCGGCCAACGCCGTCGTCCACGCGAGGCGCTTTTCCTGGCGTCGCACGACGGACCGGCTGCTCGACACGTACGCTCAAGCGACCGGCGCGTTCCGGCGTGCCCTCGAACAGCGCGCGGAGGTGGCGGTTTGACGCTCGACGAAACTTTGCAGTCCTCTTTGGACAACGCGGGCCTGAAGTACGACAAACGTGGCGAGGGAAGGTACTTCGTCACCTTGCCCGGGACCAAGAAACTGCAGACGAACTGCTGGCTGGTCGCCGGGGATCACGCCTTCGCCGTCGAAGCCTTCGTCTGCCGCCGCCCCGATGAGTCCCATGAGGACGTTTACCGCTTTTTGTTGCGGCGCAACGCGAAACTGTACGGCGTGCACTACACGGTGGACGCGATGGGCGACATCTACCTGGTCGGCCGGTTCGGCCTGGACACGGTGACCGAGGCCGAACTGGACAAGATCCTCGGGCAGGTGCTGGAGGCCGCCGACGGCGACTTCAACACGCTGCTGGAACTCGGGTTCGCCGAATCGATCAAACGCGAATGGGACTGGCGGGTCTCGCGCGGCGAATCACTGGCGAACCTGCAGGCGTTCAAGCATCTCGTCGAACCTTCGAACGGGCACGAACCAGGAGCCTTGACCGACTCGTGACCCGAATGGTGCAACGGCACCGAGTCCCGCTCCGTCTCTCTCCGCAGCACTGGAGGGAGAAGGTTTGATGCACAAGCGATGGAGATGGGTCGCCGCCGCCGGGATCGTGCTGGCGCTCGCGGGTTGCTCGGCGAAGCAGTCCGGAGAGCAATCCGCCGCCCAGCCGATGTCGGCCGACGGCAGGGAGGCGGCCCCGAACCAGGGGGCGCCGAACAAGGAGAGCGGCGGAACGGCGGGCAAGGAGAAGGCGCCGGTGCCCGCCGGACAGCCGGGGATCGCCGACCGCAAGCTGGTGCGCACGGCGAGCCTGGAGCTCACCGCGCCGAACGTTGGCGACGTGATTTCGCAGGTACGCGTCATCACCCAGGGCGCCGCCGGTTACACCGGCCAGGAGAGCACTCAGGAGAAGCGGGCGTCGGTCAACGTCGTCGTCCCCGCCGAGCGCCTCGACGGTGTGCTGGACCAGTTGGGGAAGCTGGGGAAGCAGGTCAGGCGTGAGGTCACCGCGACGGACGTGACCGAGCAGATGGTCGACGTCGATTCGCGGCTGGCCACCCAGCGGGCGAGTGTCGAGCGCATCCGCGCGCTGCTCGCGAAGGCGACTTCGGTTTCGGAGATCGCTTCGGTCGAGAGCGAGCTGACGAGCCGCGAAGCCGAACTCGAGTCACTTCAGAAGCGGCGGGAGAGCCTGGCCGGAAGTGTCGCCATGTCGACAATTTCTTTGCTGGTAAAGCCGGAAACGGCCGCTGCGGCGGAGCAGTCGAGCAGCGGGTTCTTCGGCGGGCTGGCCGACGGCTGGGACGCGTTCCTGACCTTCGGCGGCGGCCTGCTGACCGTGCTCGGTGCGATGGTGCCGTTCCTGCTGGTCTTCGGGATCCCCGCGGTCGCACTGGTGTGGTGGCTGCGCAAGCGGCGCCGCTCGGCGACGCCCGCGATGGCGACGGCGTCGGACCTGCCGTCCGCGCCACCACTGGACTGAGTCAGGCACTGAAAGAACTAGGCGGGACGGCTCGAGGGAGGGGGGAGTCGCGATCTCGAGCCGCCCCGCTGAAGTTCCCGCCAGGGTGGACCCGGTGACGAGGGGGATGCCAACGGGGCCGGCGGGCGCCGCGACTCGGCAGGGGGGAGACGAGTCGCGGTCGTCACCCGCGTCGAGCCGGGGAGTGCGTGGAATCCGGCCGCGCGGGACGTAGTCAACCTGTCAGATCTCCACCTGTAATCACAAGACTACCCGTTACTCCGTTAGAGTGAACTTCGCGAACCGGGATAACGGAGTGCAGTCCGATTTCCAGGGATTGGCGCTTGTTGGCAGCCCGTCTTCTGGACGAGTGAGGTGTTACCCGTAGGTAACGCACTCTCTGTAGAAGAAAGGGCAATTCCAGCCCTCTGACCGGCGCTTCCGCTCACTCTGGCAGGCTGGGGCCCATGGCTGAGCTTGGGACTCTGGTGCTGCTGCGTCACGGGCAGAGCACGTGGAACGCCGAAAATCTGTTCACCGGCTGGGTGGACGTGCCGCTCTCGGAGCAGGGCGAGCGGGAGGCCAGGAAGGGCGGGCAACTGCTCGCCGAGTCCGGTCTGCTGCCGGACGTCGTGCACACCTCGCTGATGCGCCGGGCGATCTCCACCGCCAACCTGGCGCTCGACGCCGCCGACAGGCACTGGATCCCGGTGAAGCGCGACTGGCGCCTCAACGAGCGGCACTACGGCGCGCTTCAGGGCAAGAACAAGAAGCAGACGCTGGACGAGTTCGGCGAGGAGCAGTTCATGCTCTGGCGCCGTTCGTACGACACCCCGCCGCCCCCGATCGACCCGGCCGACGAGTTCAGCCAGGTCGGCGACGCGCGCTACGCCGACCTCGGTGACGCCGCCCCGCTGACCGAATGCCTCAAGGACGTCGTCGCGCGGCTGCTGCCGTACTGGGAGTCCGCGATCGTGCCGGATCTGCGTGACGGCAAGACCGTCCTGGTCGCCGCGCACGGGAACTCGTTGCGGGCGCTGGTGAAGCACCTCGACGGCATCTCCGACGACGCCATCGCCGGGCTCAACATCCCGACCGGTATCCCGCTGCGCTACGACCTGACCGAGGACCTCAAGCCGGTCACCGCCGGTGGGACCTACCTGGACCCGGAGGCAGCCAAGGAAGCCGCGGCCGCCGTCGCGAACCAGGGCCGTTAGCCCGCATTTCGTCCTCTAAACGCGGTAGTTCGTAGTACGGACCACCGCGTTTAGAGGACGAAATGCGTCAGGGGAGGGCCTGGACCATCTCGATGCCGGCGGCCTTCCAGCCTTCAGGGAGACGCTGCAGGCGCAGGACCATCGGCAGCTTCTTCTCCTGGGCCTTGCCCTGGGCGTCCACGACGTTCATGGTCGCGTAGAGCAGCACGCTCGCCTTGTCGTCCACGAGCTCCATCACCGCCGCGATCGACTTCGGATCCATCGACGACTTCGTGCCCCCGCTCCGGATCTGGCTCACCTGAGTCGCTTTGCCCTGCTGGAACTGGGTCAGCAGCGGTCCGGTCGAGACGGACTCGTAGCGCGCGTGGGTGCCTTCAGCGTCGGCGGGATCCACGTTCAGCAGGGTCTCCGCGATCCGCAGACCGCCGTCACGGGCGGAGTCCCGCGTCACCGCGATCGCGCGGTCGCCCGCGCCCGGCTTCTCGGGCGGCAGTTGGACCCGCCACGGGTTGACCTTGAACTCGCCGATCCGCCACCGGTCGCCCTCGCGCACGGTCGAAAGCAGCACCGACGCGATGCCCTTGCTGGTGGCGCCCGCCCGGGTGCTGCTCTGGTCGACCACCGTCAGCACCTGGGCCTTCTCGGGTGCCAGCTCGACGGCTGCCGAGACGATCACCCGCGTGACCAGCTTGACCGGCTCCGGCGAGTTCCGGACCGTGGTCAGCAGCTTCGCCACCTCTTCGCGGGCGGCGGGCGTGAGGTGCTCGCTGGTCGCCTTCTCGTGCGCGGGCAGGGCCGTGCTGTCGTAGGAGAGCACCGCTTCGATGGCCGTCTGCACCGCTCCCAGCACCGAACCGGTCCGCGCCGGGTTGACGAGGGCGAGATTCGCCGGTGGGCTCTCCGGTTCGGGCCGCGCGGCGCCGGAGACCGTGGTGGTGCAGCCCGCGAGCGCGAGCAGCACGGCGAGCCCGGCCCAGCGCTTCACAGCAGGCCCAGCTCCCGCGCCCGTGCGTCCACCTGGAGCCGCGACGTCACGCCGAGCGCGACCAGCAGTTCCGAAACACGCCGCTGATAAGTGCGTACGCCCATGCCGAGGCTCTTCGCCGCCTTGTCGTCTTTGCAGCCGGTGGTCAGGAACTCGAGGATCTGCGGTGCCTCCATCCGGATGTCGGCGAACCGCGCGTCGAACGTCTCCAGCGTGGCGGCCGCCCGCCAGGCGGTTTCGAACAGCGACAGAATGCCCTGGACCAGCTCCGGGCGCGAGATGACGCTGTAGGAGCGCACCGCCTTGCCCTCGTCACCCGCCATGATCGCGACCCGCTCGTCGAGCAGGATCGTCTCGTTGATCTCCTCGGTGCCGATCCGGATCTGCGCGCCGAGGCCGGAGAGGTGGTGCAGGTGCTGCGCGGTCTGCTCGTTCAGCAGGACGCCGGGGCGGTACAGCTTGCGGATCCGCTTGTCGTGCACCAGCCGCTCGCCCTGTCTGGTGAGCGACGGCCGGGAAAGCGCCCAGGTGTACAGGTCGTCGGCCGCGCACGCGATGTCGGTCGCCGCGACGAACAGATGAGCCGTCCGGTCGAACAGCTCTTCTTCTCCACGGATCAGGGAGATGTCACTGACGAGTTCCACGGCGACAGTCTTCCAACATTCGGATGACTTGTGCCGGGAACGTCGCATTTCCCCGTGGGCGGGATACCCGGAGTCGGGATAAACGCGACGAAAGTAGGGATCCGGGCATCCGGCACCGACGGCGTCCCCGCTTCGGGTGACCCGCTTCACCCGGGAGATCTCGGCAAGGGATCGGCCACATGAACGGGGTCTGACCTGCAGGCGAACAGGCTGTCCCCAGGTGTCATAGGCATCACGAGTACGCGGCCGGGACTAGGCCAAAAGGCTACCCGGACGCTTACGATTCCCCTGTGACCACGCCTGTTGCCCTCGCCCTTGCCGTCGGCGGACTGATCGTCGGTGTGGTTTTCGGCTTCCTGATCGCGAGGGGCCGTGCCCGCCGCGAGGAACGCCGCCCGACCGGGCCCACCGTGGCCGAACTGCTCGAACGTCTCGTGCGGTCGAGCAACAACGGGGTGGTCGTGCTCAACAAGTTCGGCGACATGGTCCTGCACAACCCCCGTGCCTACGAGCTGGGCCTGGTGAAGGTCAACCAGGCCGACCCGCGGGCCCGCAAGGCCGCCGAGCAGGTGGCCGAGACCGACGAGCCGGTGGAGATCGACCTGTCGCCGCTGGAGGCGAGGGGACGTCAGCCGGAAGCCGTCCTCGGCGAGGTCCGCCCGCTCGGCGACGGGTTCACCGTGGTCGAGGCCGTCGACCACTCCGAGGCGGCCCGCCTCGAAGCCGTCCGGCGGGACTTCGTCGCGAACGTCAGCCACGAACTCAAGACGCCGGTCGGCGCGATCGCGCTGCTCACCGAGGCCGTCCTCGACGCCGCGGACGACGAGGAGGAGGTCCGCCGGTTCGGCGGCAAGATCCTCCGCGAGTCGACCAGGCTCGGCCAGCTCGTCACCGAGCTGATCGCGCTTTCGCGGCTCCAGGGCGCCGAACGGCTGCCCGATCTGAACGTGGTCGAGGTCGACGCCGTCGTCCGCGAGGCGCTCGGCCGGACCACGCTCTCGGCCGAATCCGCCCAGATCACCATCACCACCGACGCGGCGAGCGGGCTCCTCATCGAGGGCGACCGGACGCTGATGGTCACCGCGCTGTCGAACCTGCTGGAGAACGCGGTCGCGTACTCGCACCCGGGGAGCCCGGTGTCGATCAGCAGGCGGCTGGTCGACGGCAAGGTCGAGATCGCGGTGACCGACCGCGGTATCGGCATCGCCGAGGACGAGCAGCAGCGCGTCTTCGAGCGGTTCTACCGCGCGGACAAGGCGCGGTCGCGGGCCACCGGCGGGACCGGGCTCGGCCTGGCGATCGTCAAGCACGTCGCGGCCAACCACGGCGGTTCGGTCGGCCTGTGGAGCCGTCCCGGCACCGGGTCGACGTTCACCCTGCGGATCCCCGCGCACATCGGTGCCGAACCGGCGGCGACCGCCAAGCAGACTCCGCCGGTATCCCGGCCGGAGAAGACCCCCGAGCGGACACCCCGTCTCGTGGCAACAGGGCATGAAAGCCCCGACCATGGAGGAAACCTGTGACGAGGGTTCTCATCGTCGAGGACGAAGAGTCGTTCGCCGACCCGCTCGCGTTCTTGCTGCGCAAGGAGGGCTTCACGGCCGCCGTGGCCGGAACGGGACAGCAGGCGCTCGAGGAATTCGACCGCAACGGCGCCGACATCGTCCTGCTCGATCTCATGCTCCCCGGAATGAGCGGAACGGACGTCTGCAAGCAGCTCCGGCAGCGGTCCGCCGTCCCGGTGATCATGGTGACCGCGCGGGACAGCGAGATCGACAAGGTCGTCGGGTTGGAACTCGGCGCCGACGACTACGTCACCAAGCCGTACTCGGCCCGCGAGCTCATCGCGCGGGTGCGGGCGGTGCTGCGCCGAGGCGGTGAGCCCGGCGCCGAAGGCGAACTGGCGCCGTTGGTGCTGTCCGCCGGCCCGGTGCGGATGGACGTCGAGCGGCACGTGGTGACCGTCGACGGCCAGGAGGTGTCCCTGCCGCTCAAGGAGTTCGACCTGCTCGAATACCTGTTGCGCAACGTGGGCCGCGTGCTCACCCGCGGGCAGCTGATCGACCGGGTGTGGGGCGCGGACTACGTCGGTGACACCAAGACGCTCGACGTCCACGTGAAGCGGCTGCGGTCCAAGATCGAACCGGATCCGGGATCGCCCCGCCACCTGGTCACGGTCCGTGGCTTGGGCTACAAGTTCGAGACCTGATCGGCCTGGTACCCGCCTGTTGCGATACAGATCACGGTTACGGTTTCGTGACCTGACGTGCGGGCGGGTACCGTAGACGCTCGTGCGCCTAGGGGTACTCGACGTCGGTTCCAACACCGTCCATCTACTCGTGGTCGACGCCCACCGTGGCGCCCACCCGACCCCGATGCATTCCGAAAAGGCCGTCCTCCGGCTCGCTGAGCAGATCACCCGCAACGGCGACCTGAGCCGCGCGGGCGCGGACAGCCTCGTGCGGGCGGTCGAATCGGCGAAGGCGGCGGCCCTGCGGCTCGGCTGCGAAGAGGTCATGGCGTTCGCCACCTCCGCGGTCCGCGAGGCCAAGAACGCCCCCAAGGTGCTGGCGAAGGTCCAAGAGGAGACCGGCGTCGAGTTGAAGGTGCTCTCCGGGGTCGACGAGTCCCGGCTCACCTTCCTCGCCGTCCGCCGGTGGTTCGGCTGGTCGGCGGGCAAGCTGCTGGTCCTCGACATCGGCGGCGGCTCGCTCGAGATCGCGATGGGCCGCGACGAGGAGCCCGAACTGGCCGAGTCACTGCCGCTGGGCGCCGGCCGGACCACCCGGACGAGGTTCCGGAACGACCCGCCGTCCCGCTCGGAACTCATCGCGACTTCGGCCTGGCTCGAAGAACAGCTCGGCACGCTCGCGAAGAAGGTCGCCAAATTGGGTGAACCCGATCGTGTCGTGGCGACGTCGAAGACGTTCCGGTCACTCGCTCGATTGACCGGAGCGGCGCCGTCGGCCAGCGGGCCGCATGTGCGCCGTACCCTGACCGACACCGCGTTGCGCCAGCTCATCGCGTTCATCTCCCGGATGACCGCCCCTGACCTGGCACAACTCGAGGGGGTCAGCGCGAGCAGGTCCCATCAGCTGGTGGCGGGCGCGCTCGTCGCACAAGCCACCATGCGGGCACTTTCCTTGGAAGAACTGGAGATTTGTCCGTGGGCGCTGCGCGAAGGTGTCATCCTGCGGCGGCTGGACCATTCGAATGGTGCGGACGACACTGTGGGCGGCAGCGCCCGACTGGACTTCGTCGAAGGAGAACGGGCACGGTGAAGAGGTGACGGAAATGCGGATGACGGCCACTAGCGCGCGCGACGCCGCCGATGCCCCGTCGCGTGCCGGTTCACAACGGCTCGAGCGCGCATTGGACAGCACGGTATGACGGACGAGACAGAGAGCGGCCAGCCACAGAAGACCGTGGCGGAGCTGCTCGCGCAGCACGGAGCCCAGCCGGAAGGCGGGCGCCGCAGGCGACGCCGCGCGGCCGACGACGACGAGGACGAGGCTCCCGAGCCGACGCCCGGCCGCCGTGCGCCGTCGGTGAGCGACACCGCGCCGCAGGCGATCATCGACCGGGTCTCCGGCGACACCCCGCCGCCGCCCTCGCGCCCGCCTCGCCGCGGCCGCCCGCCGGGGCCGCCGCAGCAGGACTCCGCGCCGCTGCCGGTGCCGCCGGACGTCGCGTCGACACCGACCCGCCAGACACCGCCGGTGCGTCCGCCGAAGCCGGTCCAGCCGCCGCAGGAGTCCGGGCAGTTCGCCCGTCCGGCCCCGCCCAAGCCGGGTCAGCCGCCGCAGGAGTCGGGCCAGTTCGTCCGACCGGCTCCGCCTCAGGAACAGAGCGGCTATCAGCAGCGGCCACCCCAGCAGTCCGGTCAGTTCGCGCGCCCGGCTCCGCCGCAGGAGTCGAGCGGCTACCAGCGGATGCCCGAGTCCAACGGCCTGCCCCCGCGCGGCCGTCCGCGGCCGACCGGTCCGGAAGAGACCCGCGGCGCGGTGCCGCCGGTCCGCCGCCGCCCCGAGCCGCCAGCCGGCCCGCCGTCCGCCGGTCTCTCCGCGAGACTCGACGGTGGGGCCGACGCGGGCGTCGACGAGGAGCAGGACCAGCCCGGCCCGATGGCCAGCGGCGCGTTCGCGACCCCGCCCGCCCAGCCGGTGCGGCGCCGTCGCCCGCCCGCCCGCCCGGTCCAGCCCAAGGCCGAGCCGAGCACCGAGCAGTTCGCCGCGGTGGGTGACGAGGCCCCTCCCGAAGCCAAGGCGCCCGCGCCCGTCGAGCCGGAGGTACCCGCCGGGCTGGCGGGCTGGCGCAAGCGACGCCAGAAGGTGCAGTCCGAGGACACCGAGATCGGCGGGATCCCGCCGGTGCCGCCCCCGGCGGCCGCCGCGCCCGTCGAGCCGGTGACGGATCCCGAACCGGATCCGTTCGACGCGGGGCCCCCGACCATGGGTTCTCCCCACCCGCCCCATCCCGCCCCGATGCCGTTCGTGCCGCCGCATTCGCTCGACGACCGTGACCGGCAACAGGACGACCTCGACGAGTATGAGCGCGACTTCGCCGACCCGGCCTACCCCGACAGCGGTCCGGACTTCGACCGCGAGGAGTACGGCTTCGGCCGGACGGCGGACGGCTACCGGTCCGACGACTACGAAGACGACTACGAGGACGACCAGGACGCGGACGTCGTCGAAGAGGACGAGCCCGAGGAGTACGTCGAGAACGCCTCGCCGGGTAAGCAGTGGCTGGCCTTGGCCGGTCAGCTCGCCCTCGGCGTGGTCGGCGGTGCCGGGGTCTGGCTGGGCTTCAACTGGCTGTGGGTGAACATCCCCGCCGCCGCGCTGGTCGCCGCGCTGCTGGTGATCGTCGCGCTGGTGTGGATCGTCCGGAAGATCCGCAAGGCGGACGACCTGCAGACCCTGGTGCTCGCGGTCCTGGTCGGCCTGGTGGTGACGGTCTCACCGGCCGCGCTCCTCCTCGTCGCCCGTTAGCCGGCGCCAAGGCGACGGTGACCAGCACGACGGTGACCACGACGATGGTGACCACACGGTCTCCGAAAGCGCGCCAGCGCGACGGAGACTTCACCGTCGCGCCCTCTTTCGCCGGAGGCTCGCGATCTCGATGGCAGGGCGCCCTTAGGCTCTCCCCGTGAGTGCTCTCGGGGACTCGCGCCCGGGCAGCGAGATCGCGAAGGGCGCGACAGACAAACACAGCGCGACAGATATTTCAGTAGGCGTGTCGACCGCGTCCGTCTGGCCGTTGCGGGCGGGAGCGGCCTTCGAGATGGCCGCCGACCTCGGCTACGACGGCGTCGAGGTGATGGTCTGGGCCGACCCGGTCAGCCAGGACGTCACCGCGCTGCGCCGGTGGTCCCGCCGCACCGGGGTGCCGGTGCTGTCGATCCACTCGCCGTCGCTGCTGATCACCCAGCGCGTGTGGTCGCCGGATCCCGAGGTGCGCCTGCGGATGTCCGTGGACGCGGCGCTGGAACTGGGCGCGCGCACGGTCGTGGTGCATCCGCCGTTCCGGTGGCAGCGCCGCTACGGCGACGCGTTCGGTGACCTCGTCGACGAACTCGAAGAGGAAAGCGGCATCGAGATCGCGGTCGAGAACATGTTCAAGGTCCGCCCGCCCGGCGGCTCGCGGACCGCGCGCGTGTCGGCCTTCCGGCCGTCGATCGACCCTACGGACGTAGGGTTTCGCCACTACACGCTCGACCTCTCCCATACGGCGGCGGCGGGTATGGACGCCCTCGCGCTCGCCGAACGGATGGGTTCCGGGCTCACGCACGTCCATCTGGCGGACGGCACGGGCCTGCCGAAGGACGAGCACCTGGTCCCCGGACGCGGGATCGAACCCTGCGCCGAACTCCTCGAAAAGCTCGTGAACAGCGATTTCGCCGGACAGATCGTGCTGGAGATCAACACCCGCCGATCGCCGAACGCGGCGCAGCGGTCGAGGGACCTCGCGGAGTCACTCTTGTTCGCGCGGTTTCACCTCGGCCAGTGACAAAGATCGTCTCCAGGTGCGGAGATTCATTCCTGTCTGCACTCCAGGCGCTGGTACACGTAAAGTTCCGACCGTGAACCAGCTGCGCTTGTTGATCTCCCGCACCCCGATGGATCGGCTCGTGGTCTTGGTCAGTTCTCGGTGAGCGCGGCCGACGACACGGTCACCTCCTTCGACGCGGCGTGTGCGACGCGATCACTGGGTGACGGCACGTTCACCGCGGTACTGCGCACGGAATGGTCGATCGGCGGGCATCCGCACGGCGGCTTCCTGATGGCCTTGATGGCGCGGACCGCCCTCTCACTCCTGCACGAACGCGGCGAACCGCCGTCCGAGCCGCTGGCGATCAGCGCGGAGTTCCTGCACCCGCCCGCGGTGGGGCCGGTGCTGCTGCGTACCGACGTCCGGAAGGTCGGAAGGCGCGCCTCGGTCGTCGCGGTCCTGCTGGAGCAGCGGGGCCGCAGTTGCGTCGAGGCCAGGGTGACCACCGGGCGGCTGCCGATGCGGCGGCCGGAGTGGACCGACGTCCCCGCCATGCCCGCGGAGCCGCCGCCCGGCGCGGTGCCCGTCACCGGTGAGACCTCCGAAGGCATGTTCAACCTGGCGAAGGGTTGCGACGTCCGGCTGGATCCGGCGAGTGTCGGCTACCTGCACGGCCGGATCGGCGACCCGCCGAAGGTGCGGCTGTGGGTCCGGCCGCGGCACGGCCTGCCGGATCCGTTCTTCGCCCTGCTCGCGGGGGACGTGAACCCGCCGGTGGTCTACAACCTCGGCCGCGTCGGCTGGGCGCCGACCGTGCAGCTGACCGCGTTGCTGCGCACGCGCCCGGCGCCGGGCTGGTTGCGGGTGATCGTGCAGGCCCAGTCGGTGCACGAGGCCTGGTTCGACTCGGACGCCATGGTGGTGGACTCGCAGGGCAGGCTGGTCTGCCAGGCGCGTCAGCTGGCGCTCGCCCCGGCGCCCGGCGGCTGACGGCGGTTTGGCACGCTGAACCGCATGACTGTGATCGCGGTTCTGGGTGCCGGGAAGATCGGGGAGGCCCTGCTCTCGGGCCTGCTGCACGGCGGGCACAGCCCCGCTGACCTGTTGTTCACCGAACGCTACCCGGCACGCGCGGCCGAGCTGACCGAGCGCTACGGCGTACAGGGCGTCACCGTCGCCGACGCCGCGCGCCGGGCGGACGTCCTGGTCGTCGCGGTCAAACCGCAGGACATCGACCCGGTGCTGGACGACCTCGCGCCGCTGCTCGGCAAGGAGTCGTTGGTGGTCTCGCTGTGCGCGGGCCTGCCGACCGCCCTGTACGAGCGCAGGCTGGCCGAGGGCGTCCCCGTGGTGCGGGTCATGCCGAACACCCCGATGCTCGTCGGAGAGGCCATGAGCGCGGTCTCCGCGGGCGCGCACGCGACCGCCGAGCACATCGCGGTGGTGAAGGACCTGCTTTCGCACGTCGGGCAGGTCGTGGAGGTGCCGGAGTCGCAGCAGGACGCCGTCACGGCGCTGTCCGGCTCGGGGCCGGCGTACTTCTTCTACCTGGTCGAGGCCATGATCGACGCCGGGATCCTGCTCGGCCTGCCGCGCGCGCTCGCCGGTCAGCTGATCATCCAGTCGGCGGTCGGGGCGGCGAAGATGCTCGCGGAGTCCGACGAACACCCGGTGCTGCTGCGCGAAGCCGTCACATCGCCGGCCGGAACGACCATCAACGCCATCCGCGAGCTGGAGAAGCACGGCGTCCGCGCGGCACTCCTGGCCGCCATCGAGGCCGCGAAGGATCGCTCGACCGAACTCGGCGCCGCCCACGACCCCCGCATTTAGTCCTCTGAATGCGTTTTGGGGCCGGCGCCGCCGGCCGGAGCGACCCAAAATCACTGACGACCCCTGTGGACGCTGAAGCGACCGAGGCTGCGGCGGCCGAGGTCTTTTGATCTCTTGAAGTCGCGCGTTTAGGCCGATAGGCGCCGCCATCGCGATGGCAGGGCGCCATTTGGGCCAACCGCGACTTCACTCCGTAGTCGCGCCCTGGCAGCGCGATCGCGGTCGCGCGATAATTCATACAGTCTCGCGTCGCTTTAGTCCCACCAGTCCCGCTACTCTCAGGAGAGCACGTGCGTGTCGATACCACAGGTGGGGAAGCCTCGTGGCGCGACACGTGTCGAAGGACACGGTGAATCATGCCGCCGAACAAGAAGGATGATCTGCCCTCAGTGGGCCAGGTCCAGTTTTTGACGGTCGCCGAGGTGGCCACGCTGATGCGGGTCTCCAAGATGACCGTCTACCGCCTGGTTCACTCGGGCGAGTTGCCCGCGGTCCGCGTGGGAAAGTCGTTCAGAGTGCCCGAAAAGGCCGTTCACGAGTATCTGCAGGGCGCGTACTTCGACGTGGGCTGAGGCCCGCTTCGCGAAGCACAACGTGCCCGCCGGAGGGCGTCTTCCGGGGCGCGGGTACCCTGGAAGACCGCTCGTGCCTGTGCGCTCCACCCGTTGGACGCTGCGCCGGGCAGCGTGACCGACGACGAAGGAAGGAGCGCTCTCGATGGGCTCTGTGATCAAGAAGCGCCGTAAGCGCATGTCGAAGAAGAAGCACCGCAAGTTGCTGCGCCGGACGCGTGTTCAGCGTAGGAAGGCCGGCAAGTAGACACAGCCGGTGAGTGGCCCGTCCAGTTTCTGGACGGGCCACTCCCATTTAGTGGACGTCGTCCGCCCATTCGAGTGAGACGTGCATCCCCTCTGCGAGCGTCCGGTTAATAGCATGTAAGCGCTGCATCGACTACCCCTAATGAGCGGTAACATCTCAAGGGCAGCCGCGCGATGCTTCCAGTGAGTGCAGGTTCGCGCACACTCGGTAGATCAAGTACGTACTCAAGGTCATCAGGACCCCGTGATCGAAGTCCGAGAAACCGCCTGAAAGCCGCAGGGAGTCCTATGCCGTCGAACATCGTGCTCGTGACCGGGGTCGGGGGAGACCTTGGCGGGAAGCTGCTCGCCAGACTCGGCAACAATCCGGAGTTCGAGCGGGTGATCGGCGTGGACACCACGCCTCCGCAGAAGTCGGTGCTGCAGCGGATGGGCCACGCCGAATACGTCCGCGCCGACATTCGCAACCCGCTGATCGCCAAGGTGATCAGCACGGCCAAGGTCGACACGGTCGTGCACGGCTCGTGCACCGCGCATCCGGCCGGGCCCGCCCGCCGTACGGCGATCAAAGAGGTCAACGTCATCGGCACGATGCGGCTGCTGGCGGCCTGTCAGCGTTCGCCGCTGGTGCGCAAGCTCGTAGTGAAGTCGACGGCCGCGGTTTACGGCGCCGGAGCGCGTTCGCAGGCCGTCTTCACCGAGGATTCCGAGCTCATCCCCACCTCGGCCAGCGGATACGCCAAGGACGCCGTCGAGATGGAGGGGTACGTGCGCGGGCTCATGCGCCGCCGTCCCGACATCACGACGACGCTCTTCCGGTTCGCCAACATCATCAGCCCCGAGATCGACACCGTGCTCTCGCGCTACTTCGCGCTGCCGATCGTCCCGACCGTCTTCGGCTACGACGCGCGGATCCAGCTGCTGCACGCCTCAGACGCGTTGGCCGTCTTCGAGCGGGCGACGATGGAGGACAAGCCAGGCGTGTTCAATGTCGGCTCGGCAGGGGTACTCACCCTCTCCCAGGCGATCCGGCGAGCCGGCCGGGTCGGGCTGCCGATGCCCAGCGGTGTGGTGCCGTCGGTCGGGAAGGTCCTGCGCGGCGCCCGCGTGGTCGACTTCTCCGCCGACCAGGTCCGGCTGCTGAACTTCGGCCGCGTCGTGGACATCACGAAGCTCAAGAAGGACTTCGGCTATATCCCGCGCTGGACGACGCGTGAGGCGTTCGACGACTACATCACCGGCCGCGGGCTCAGGCCCGTGGTGGACGGTGGCAGGCTCGCCGGGCTCGCGGGCAAGGTACTGGTGGCCGCGGCGACCGGGCAGGCGACGAACCGGTGAGCAGGCCCTACGAGAACACCCCTGAAAACTCTCACGAAGGCGAGGCGGAAAACGTGAGCGGCGCTCAAGCGCAGGTCATCCCGTTGCACGGCCCCGGCAGAGAGAAGCCGGCCCCGGCCGCTCAGGCGGATCGGGATCTTCGCGAGTCCGAAGAGGCGCAAAACCACCTGAACCAGCAGGAACGCGGGGCCGACGCGCCCGTCGTCGAGTTCCCCGGCTCTTCACGGGTCTCCCCGGCGAAAACCCAGCCCGCCGATGCGGATCTGCTCCCGGAGTCGCTCAAGAAGGCGCTGGGGTTCCTGCGGGGCAGGCTGACCGGTGACTACACCGTCGACGAGTTCGGTTTCGACGCCGAGCTCACCGAAACCCTGCTGTTGCCGCCGCTGCGCGCGCTGTACGAAAAGTGGTTCCGCGTCGACACGTTCGGCGTCGAGAACCTGCCGTCCGACGGCGGCGCGCTGCTGGTGTCGAACCACTCCGGCACGTTGCCGCTCGACGCGCTGATGACCGCCGTCGCCGTGTACGACCACGCCCCCGGCGGCAGGCATCTGCGCGGCCTTGGCGCGGACCTGGTGTTCCAGGTGCCGTTGGTCGGCTCCTTCGCGCGCAAGTCCGGGCAGACCCTCGCCTGCAACGCGGACGCGGAACGCTTGCTGCGCAAGGGAGAACTCGTCGGTGTCTGGCCGGAAGGGTTCAAGGGCATCGGGAAACCGTTCTCCTCGCGGTACAAACTGCAGCGCTTCGGCCGTGGCGGTTTCGTTTCCGCGGCGCTGCGGGCCGGGGTGCCGATCATTCCCGTGTCGGTCGTCGGCGCGGAGGAGATCTACCCGAAGGTGGGCGACATCAAGCTGCTCGCCCGGCTCCTCGGCCTGCCGTACTTCCCGGTGACGCCCTTCTTCCCGCTACTCGGCCCGCTCGGCGCGATCCCGCTGCCGACGAAGTGGAGTATCGAGTTCGGCGAGCCCATCCGCACGGACACCTACGACGCGGACGCCGTCGACGACCCGATGCTGGTGTTCACGCTGACCGACCAGGTGCGGGAGTCGATCCAGCAGTCGCTGTACAAACGCCTTTCGCAGCGGAAGAGCGTCTTCAAGGGGTAGGCCGCCTTCCGAATGCCATGAAAGGTCCTTTCCTTGCAAAATTTGCCAGGAAAGGACCTTTCATGGCGTTGGAGAGAGGTGGCTCAGCGCTTCCGGTAGGCCATCCCGGCCGCCACGGCACCGGCCACCGCGCCGACACCCAGCACCGAGGGAACGCCGATCTTCGCGGCCTTCCGCCCGGTCCGGAAGTCGCGGATCTCCCAGCCGCGCGCACGGGCGACGTCGCGAAGGCCGCCGTCGGGGTTCACCGCGACGGCGGTCCCCACGACCGACAGCATCGGGACGTCGTTCTGTGAGTCCGAATACGCCGTGCAGCGCTTGAGATTCAGCCCTTCGCGTGACGCGAGCGCCCGGACGGCGTGGGCTTTCGCGCGGCCGTGCAGGAGATCACCGACGAGACGGCCGGTGTAGACGCCGTCCTTGGTCTCGGCGACGGTGCCCAGCGCGCCGGTGAGGCCGAGGCGCCGCGAGATGATCGCCGCGAGTTCGATCGGGGTCGCGGTGACGAGCCAGACGCGCTGGCCGGCGTCGAGGTGCATCTGCGCCAGCGCCCTGGTGCCGGACCAGATCTTGTCCGCCATCAGCTCGTCGTAGATCTCTTCGCTGATGTCGGTCAGTTCCTGCACGGTGCGACCGGCCACAAAGGACAGTGCGCGTTCGCGATGGGTTTTGATGTCCTCTTTGTTCTCCCGGCCGCCGAGCCGGAATTTCACTTGCTGCCAGACGAATCCGGCCAGATCGGCGGAGGTGAAGAACTTGCGCGCGGCCAGGCCGCGGGCGAAGTAGAAGATCGACGCGCCCATCATCATGGTGTTGTCGACGTCGAAGAAGGCGGCCGCGGTCAGGTCCGGCGGTGCGGGCGGGGCCGGCGGTTCGAGGGCTTCGGCGGACGCGGTCGCCATGGCGGCCTCGGCCGACGCCTCGCCCGCGAGCTCGGCCAGCCGTTCGAGCTCTTGACTCTTATCCCTGCCCCGCCAAACTGACACGCACACCGCCTCCGGAATCCCAGGTGCCTATGCACAGCGTAGCGAGAGCTCACCCGGGCTGTCCCAGGTGTGGCGCCTGCCTCACCACCCGTCCCGTCAGCCGATGACGATCGGTGGCAATCCCGGGATCAGCGGCGGAATCGAAAGCAGCGGCGGGGGTGGCGTGACAGTCGTCGGAACCGGCAGCGGCGGGTTCGGTTTCGGCGTCGGAGTCGCCACCACGGGCGGCGGGGTCCCGCCGGTCGGCGGCGCGAGCGGTCCGGTCGGGTTGGCGGTGTCCACGCCGGAGGACGGCGGGACAGCCGTCGGTGTCGATGTCGACGTCGGCGACCCTGTCGGCGCGGAGGACGGCCCGGGAACGGTCACCGGCGGTACGACGGCGTCGGGGGAGCCGGGGTCGCGCTCGCAGTCACCGGCGGCCGGGACGGCGCCCAGTTCGTCGGACGAGCCCGTGGTGATCGTGTAGCAGACCAGCCGCGAGCCGAGATCCGTCGTGCGGTCCTGGACCTTGTCGAGCAGGACACGGGCCGCGGTGAACTTGTCCCGCGCTTCGGCGGGGGCTCGTTCGATCTGGAGACCGAGCCGGTCGGATTGCTGCCGCGCCCAGGTGTGCAGTTCCGTGAGCCGGTTCTGCCCGCCTTCGTCGGTGACGACGGCCGTCAGCTGCGAGACGCCGGCGCGCAGATCGGACTCGAAGTCGGCGAGTCCGGTGAAGTACGCCTCGGTGGTCGAAGCCTGGCGGGTGAGTTCGTCGAGTTCGCCGACGCGGTTCGTGGCGAACTCCAGGTGCTTGTTCGCCTTGTCCTTCTCGTCGAAGGTGAGCCCGAGCGCGGCCGATTCACCCGCTCGTTTGATGCCGTAGAGCGGATCGCCCGGCAAAGCGTTCTTGGACAGCAGCAGGGTGAGGCCGCCCAGCGCGAGGACGAGCGCGACGGCGGCCGCGGCGAGGTTGGCGATGGTGCGGCCACGCCGTTTCGGCGGTGCTTCGGCTTCGGCGAGACGTCCGGCGATCTCCTCGCGGATCCGTCGCCGGGTTTCGGCGTCGGGCGCGCCGGCCGAGCCCAGTTCGCGAAGGCCACCGACGAGCGCGAGTTCACGCGCGAATTCGTCTTCTTCCGGAATCGCGTCGCCGTCGACAAGGTCCGCGAAGCGGTCACCGTCCGCTCGCTCCCGTGCGAACCATCCCGGCACGCCCACGGTCCTGCTCCGTCTCTTGCGCTCAGCCCGGTCCTGACACCGGTCTGGCTTGGGAAACGAGTGGGAGCGCCCCAGGGTTACGGCAAGGCCCGGTGAGGAAGAAATATGGGACTTTAACGCAATCCGGTGGGCAGGAGTTGTGCCAAACGGCGTACCGCGCGGTGCTGGAGCGCCTTGATGGCGCCTTCGTTGCGTTTCATGATCGCCGCGGTCTCGGCGACGGAAAGCCCCTGCATGAACCTCAGCACGATGCATTCGCGCTGGTCTTCACCCAGTTCGGCGACGCAACGCAGCAATTCGGCCCGGGTCGCGCGGCTGATGGCCTGCTGTTCCGGTCCCACGACGGCCTGGACGCCGACGTTCCCGATCGGTGCTCCGCTGGGTTCGGCGACCTCGTCGGTCACCACCTCCAGCCGGAACCGGCTCGACTTCACGTGATCGAGGATGATGTTGCGCGCGATGGTGACGAACCAGGCGCCGACGTCACGCCCCTGGTAGCTGACCGACGTGATGCGGCGCAGCGCGCGAAGAAAGGTTTCGCTGGTGACGTCTTCGGCGAGGTCCCGGTCGCCGAGGCGGAACAGGACGTAGCGGTAGACGACGTCGACGTAGCGGTCGTAGAGCCGTCCGAAGGCGGAAGTGTCGCCACCCTGCGCGGCGCTGACCAGCTCCCAGGCTTCGGCCTTCGCGGCTTCGGCGGCGGCATTGGTCTCTTCGGTGGTTTCGTCGTGGCGCGGGGCTTTGGCCTGCCGAGGCGACGGCGCCGGGGAGAGACCGCTCCGGCGGAGAATGTGGCCCGCCAGCATCGAGACGGGATGGGGCGCGGGAAGGGTCACTGTGCTCCTCCCGTTCCGGGCAGAGAAGACCGGCCGGCATGTCCCACCACCGCGTGGGCCTGCAAGATCTGCACGTCCGGACTTCCTTTCTCACCATCGAGTGATCAACACCACTCGACGACGATCAGCAGCATACGTGTAGTTACCGCGAAGTAGGTAGCGGTGCCGGGGTTACGGAACTGCGACGAAAGCGAGTGACCCCCATGACGACGGCCGAGATGACAAACTGGCAACGCCGTTCACCGAGGGAAGAGGTTCGCAGTTGAGCGCGGAGCAGGTTGCCGAAGGAAGCGTGCCCACTTTGCTCGCCGAGGCCGCCCGGCAGTGGCCCGGCAAGACGGCCGTCCTGGAGACCGGGGGCGGGGTCACACTGACTTGGGCGGAACTCGACAACGCCGCCCACACACTGGCTCGTGCCCTGCTCGACGCGGGAATCGACCGCGGCGACCGGGTGGCGTTGCGGTTGCCGACGTCGGCCGCCTTCGCCGTCGCGCTTTTCGGAGCTTTGCGGGCGGGCGCGACCGTGGTCCCGATCTCGCCGCAGGCGCCGGTGGCGGAGCTGAACGGGTTGCTTGAGCACAGCGGCGCCCGGCTCCTCCTCGAACGCGAAGCGACCGAGGAACTCTTCGACGGAGTGACAAGCCTCTCACCCCCCGTTACCTCGGATGGAGCAGTCGAACCAGTCGACGCGGCCGGGGCCGATGAGGACATAGCTGTCATTTCGTACACCTCCGGGACGACCGGTCCGCCTCGCGGCGTGATGCTGTCGCACCGGGCACTGCTGGCGAACCTGGACCAGCTGAGCCGGATCGTCCCGACGCCGCTCGTGCACAGCGACCGGGTGCTCATCACCATCCCGCTGTTCCACGTCTACGGCCTCGGTCCCGGTCTGCTGCAGACCACCTCGGTCGGCGCGACGGCGATCCTTTCCGAGCGTTTCCTCGCCGAGCGGACGCTGGCCGACTGCACCGAATACCGCGTGACCTCGATCGCCGGCGTGCCCGCGATGTACGCCGAGTTCGCCGCGATGGACCCGGAAGAACTGGGCGCGGGGCTTTCCACCATCCGGCGGATGACCTCGGGTGCGGCGCCGCTGCACCCCCGGATCCTCGCCGCGATCCGCGGCGCCACCGGCCTGGACGTCTACGAGGGCTACGGCCTCACCGAATGCGCGCCGGTGGTCACCACGACACTGGTCACCGGCTACCCGAAGCCGGGCTCGGTCGGGCGGCCGCTGCCCGGGATCGAGCTCCGGCTGGTCGACAGCGACGGTGACGCGACGCCCGTCCCGCTGGACCCCGACGACCTCGGCGACGCCTTCGACGAGGACGGCGGCACCGGACTGGTGTCCATCCGCGGCGCGAACCTGTTCTCCGGCTACTGGCCCGACGGCGCGCACGGACCCGACGAGGAGGGCTGGTTCCGCACCGGCGACGTCGGCTACCTCGACACCGACGGCGACCTGCACCTGGTGGACCGGGCGAACGACCTGATCATCGTCAACGGCTTCAACGTCTATCCGCACGAGGTCGAGAACGTGATCTCGATGCTGGACGAGGTCGTCGAGGCGGGGGTGGTCGGCGTCGTCGACGAGCGCACCGGCGAGGCCGTGAAGGCCGTCGTGGTCCCCGCGCCCGGCGCGTCGCTCTCGGAGCAGCAGGTCGTCGAGCACTGCGGGCAGCACCTGGCCGGGTACAAGGTGCCGCACACCGTCGAGTTCGCCGAGTCGCTGCCGCATTCGGCGACCGGGAAGCTGCGGCGTTTGCGCCTCAGGTAAGGATGGAGCCATGGCGCACCACGTGACCGTCATGACCCGCATGGGCTGTCATCTGTGCGAGGTCGCGGAACAGGACATCGAACGGATCTGCGGCGAACTCGGCGTCGCCTGGTCGGCGCAGGACGTCGACAGCGACCCGGAATGGCGGGCCGAATACGGCGACCGCGTGCCGGTGATCCTGATCGACGACACCGAACACGGATACTGGCGGGTCGAAGAGGACAGGCTTCGCAAAGCCTTGGCGTAACACACTCGTAAGGGCGAACGGCCGACCTCGGACCGCTTTCGCTCCGAAGATGGAGTCGTGGACGACGAACGCAGGCTCACCTTCCCGCAAGCCGCCCTGACTGGGCTGCTCGCCCTCGCCGCCGCGCTCGGCGTCGGACATCTCGTCGCGGGCTTCGTCGGGTACACGGCTTCGCCGTTCATCGCCGTGGCGAACTTCGTCATCGACCACAGCCCCCACGCCGTCGTGGCTTGGGCCGAACAGACCCTGGAGACCTGGGACAAACCCGTCCTCAGATTCGGTCTCTCCGTCGTCCTGGTCCTGTTCGCGCTGCTCGCCGGGCAGCTGTCGCGACGCAAGCCGCTGCCGGGTCAGGTGTTCATCGGGGTGCTCGGCGCGGCCGGGGTCGCCGCGGTTTACGTGCGCACCGACCTCGGGCAGATCTCGCTTTTGGCGCCGGTGGCCGCGACGGTCGCCGGGCTCGTCGTGTTCACGTGGCTGCACCTGGTCTTCCGGCCGCCGGTGTTCTTCGACGACCGCGAAGGCGAGGGGCCCGACCGCCGCAAGGTGCTGATCACCGGCGCCTCGGTCGCGGCCGGAGCCGGTGTCGCCGCGCTGACCGGCCAGCTCGTCGGGACCCGCAAGAACGCCGAGGAGTCGCGCGCCGCCGTCGGCAGGCTGGTCGCGGCCCGGACCGCTCCACCGATCCCGCCGGACGCGGACTTCGTGAAGTTCGGCACCCCGCCGTATCTCACTCCTTCGAAGGATTTCTATCGGATCGACACGGCCCTGGTCGTCCCGCAGGTCCGCACCGAGGACTGGCGCCTGCGGATCCACGGCATGGTCGACCGCGAAGTCACCTATACGTATGAAGACATCCGCTCGCGGCCGCTGCTCGAACGCGACGTCACGTTGTGCTGCGTCTCCAACGAGGTCGGCGGCCCGTACATCTCCAACGCGCGCTGGATCGGCATCGACCTGCGCGACCTGCTGAACGAGGCGGGCGTCGAACCCGGCGCCGAACAGCTGTTCGCGACCAGCGTCGACGGCTGGACCTGCGGAACACCCGTCGAAGCCGCGCTGGATCCAAGGCGTGGCGCGATGCTCGCCATCGGCATGGACGGCGAACCGCTGCCGATCGAGCACGGCTTCCCCGCGCGGATCGTGATCCCCGGGCTCTACGGCTACGTGTCCGCCACGAAATGGGTGACCGACCTGGAGATCACCACCTGGCAGGCGCGCGAGGCGTACTGGCTCGGCCGAGGCTGGGGCCGCGAAGGGCCGGTGAAGACGCAGTCGCGGATCGACGCCCCCGGTTCGGCGGTGAACGCGGGCAAGATCGTCGTGTCCGGGATCGCGTGGGCGCAGCACACCGGCGTCGCGAAAGTCGAGATCCGCGTCGATCAGGGGCCGTGGCAGGAGACCGTGCTGTCGGCCGAGACGTCGAAGGACACCTGGCGTATGTGGTGGACCGAGATCGACATCCCCGCTGGTCAGCATCAGATCGCCGTCAGGGCGACGGATCAGTCGGGCTACGCGCAGACCGAAACGCGCGTCGGAACCGTGCCGGACGGCGCCACCGGCTGGCACACGGTGTCGGTGAACGCGCGCTGACCCGCGGGAAGGGGGCCTTCACGCGGAACGGCTGGTGTGGGGTGCGTCATCCTCCCTACCAGTGACTTTGTGCCTGCGTTCACAAATGGCTACCGTAGATACGTCGCCTCCGCGAGCGCCCGGCATCGAACCGGACTCAGCGCCACGGGTCAAGAGCCGATTTCCTGGTTCAGGTGACTCATGTCGTCAGCAGGACCAGTAGGGAGCGGACAAGCGTGGTGTCGCAACGAGGCCGGCGCACCCGGGTGACACCGGACGCCGACAACGCGCCCACCGCGGAGATGCCCGCCGTCGAGACCGCCGCCGAACCGGAAGCGGTCCGCGCGAAGTCGATCCCCGAGGCCGCGGTCGCCCGCCTCGCCGTCTACCTGCGGGTCCTCTCCGGACTGGCCGAGCAGGGCGCGACCACGATCTCCAGCGAGGAACTCTCACAGGCCGCGGGCGTCAACTCCGCGAAACTGCGCAAGGACCTGTCCTACCTCGGCTCCTACGGCACCCGCGGCGTCGGCTACGAGGTCGGTGTCCTGGTCAGCCAGATCGAGCGCATCCTCGGCCTGACCCGCAAGCACAAGGTCGCCGTGGTCGGTATCGGCAACCTCGGCCACGCGCTGGCCAACTACGGCGGGTTCCCCGGCCGCGGTTTCCCGGTCGAGGCGCTGTTCGACCTCGACCCGGATCTGGTCGGCGTGCCGGTCGGCGGCCTCCCGGTTTCGCATCTCGACGAGATCCCCAAAGTCTGCGCCGAACGGCAGATCTCCATCGGCGTCATCGCCACTCCGCCCACCGCCGCGCAGTCGGTCTGCGACCGGCTTGTCGCAGGTGGCGTGCAGTGCATCCTGAATTTCGCCCCGGTGGTGCTGCAGGTGCCGCCGCATATCGAGGTTCGCAAAGTCGATCTCGCCGTCGAGCTGCAGATCCTGTCGTTCCATGTCGCCCGCCGCGCGGATCTGGCCGCTCATGGCAACGGTGGAGGGGACGTCGGCCCCGCGACGGCCGAGAATGGCAGCGTGAACGGCCACGGCAACGGAATGGTGGTGCGCTGAAATGAGCGTGTTGGCGGTCGGGCTCTCGCACCGCAGTGCCGAGCTGAGCACCCTGGAGCGCGTCGCGGTCCCCGCGACCGAAGTGACCAAGGTGCTCCACGAGCTGCAGCAGGCTGAGCACGTCAGCGAGGCGATCCTCGTCTCCACCTGCAACCGCATCGAGGTCTACGCCGTCGTCGAGACCTTCCACGGCGGGCTGAACGACGTTTCCGACGTACTCGCCCGCCAGGCCGGGATGCTGCCCGCGGACCTCTACGACTCGCTGTACGTGCACTACGCGGGCGCGGCGATCGAACATCTTTTCTCGGTCACCTCCGGTCTGGATTCGATGGTCGTCGGCGAGACGCAGATCCTCGGCCAGATCCGGTCCTCGTACGCCACCGCGCGTGACGCCGGCACCGTCGGCCGCACCCTGCACGAGCTGATCCAGACCACGCTGCGCGTCGGCAAACGCGTGCACAGCGAGACCGGTCTCGACAAGCTCGGCGCCTCGGTCGTGTCCGAGGCGCTGGCCGCGGCAGGGCACATCGAGGGCAAGCACGCGCTGATCGTCGGCGCCGGTTCGATGGGCGCGCTGACCGCGTCCCACCTGCGCAAGTCCGGGATCGGCGAGCTCACCATCGCCAACCGGACCGAGGCGAGGGCCGCCCGGCTCGCCGCCGCGAGCGTCGAACAGGGAGTGCCTGCCAAGGCCGTCCAAATGAGCGGCATCGCGGCCGCGGTCGCCGAGGCGGACGTCGTCGTCTGCTGCACCGGCGCGCAGGCCGCGGTCTTCACCGCCGAGCACGTCCCGGCCCGCGACGGCCGTCCGCTGGTGGTGTGCGACCTCGGTCTCCCGCGCGACGTCGAGCACGACGTCGCCGAACTGGCCGACGTCACCGTGGTCGACCTCGAGACCATCCAGCGCCGCATGCGTGAGGCCGGCACCCCGACCACCGAACGCCAGACCGCGAAGGCCACCGGCATCGTGCTCGACGAGGTGCGCGAGTACCTCGCCGGACAGCGCAGCGCCGAGGTCACCCCGACGGTGACCGCGCTGCGGCGCCGGGCGGCCGAGGTGGTCGACGCCGAACTGCTGCGGCTGGACAACCGCCTGCCGGATCTCGAAGCCGGGGTCCGCGAGGAGGTCGGCCGCACGGTCCGACGGGTGGTCGACAAGCTGCTGCACGCGCCGACGGTGCGGGTGAAGCAGTTGGCCGCCGAGACGGCCGACACCGACTACGCCAACGCGCTGCGCGAGCTGTTCTGCCTCGACCCGCAGGCGCCCGCCGCCGTGGCGAGTCCCACCGCACCAAAGGGTGACGGTGGCGAGCGCGGCCCGATCCCGCCTTCGGGAAACGAGCCGTCGCGCGCGCTTCGGCCGGAGGCCCCGCTGTCGCGACGGCAGGGCGCCGAGTAATGACAAGCGAGTTCCAAGAGCAGGGGCGCCCTGGCGGCGCGATCGCGGTCGCGCGCCGCACCGCGAAAAGGACGAGTGATCATCAGTGAGCAGAGTCATCCGCATGGGGACGCGCGGCAGCAAACTCGCCCTCGCGCAGACCGGCACCATCGCCGACGCCCTGCGCGCCACCGGGGCCGAGGTCGAGCTCGTCACCGTGACGACCCCTGGCGACAAGTCGTCCGCGCCGATTCCGACGATCGGGGTCGGCGTCTTCACTTCCGCGCTGCGCGAAGCGTTGCTGCGCAAGGAAGTCGACGTCATCGTGCACTCGTACAAGGATCTGCCGACGAAACCGGAACCGGACATCGTGCTGGCCGCCGTGCCGCGCCGCGAGGACCCGCGTGACGCTTTGATCGCCCGTGACGGGCTGACTCTCGGCGAGCTTCCGCCCGGTTCGACCGTCGGCACCGGGTCGCCGCGGCGCACCGCGCAACTGCGCGCGCTCGGGCTCGGTTTGGAAATCGTGCCGATCCGAGGCAATATCGACACCCGCATGCGCAAGGTGGCCGACGGCGAGCTGGATGCCGTGGTGCTCGCGCGTGCCGGACTGGCCAGGATCGGCCGGGCCGGGGAGATCACCGAGACCCTCGACCCGATCCAGATGCTGCCCGCCCCCGCGCAGGGTGCGCTGGCGGTGGAGTGCCGGGCCGGGGACGTGGACATCGAGCACCTGCTCGGGTCCACAGTGGACGATGAAGGCACCCGTGCCGTGGCGACCGCCGAACGGGCGTTGCTCGCGGCGCTGGAAGCCGGGTGCAGCGCACCGGTCGGAGCGCTGGCGGAGATCGTCGAGGACCTGGACGCCGAAGGGCGGGTCGTCGAGCGGATCTCCTTGCGGGGCACCGCCGCCGTCGAAGCCGACGGGGAAGCGGTCGACATGGTGCGCGCTTCGGCGCTCGCCGACGTCCGCGATGCTGAACAGCTCGGCCGGACATTGGCCGCCGAGCTGCTTGACCTGGGGGCCGGCGCGCTGTCCGGCCCCGCCCAGTGAGCTGAGAGTGACAGTTACGGCCGCGATCGACCGCGGCCGCCTAAGAGGAGAACGCACAGATGACCCCCGCGCGTAAGACCACCGGGCGTGTCGCCTTCGTGGGCTCGGGCCCCGGTGACGCCGGTCTGCTGACCGTCCGCGCTCAGGAGCTGCTCGCCAAGGCCGAGGTCGTGGTGACCGACCCGGACGTCCCTTCGGGCGTCCTGGCCTTCACCGCGGAGGGCGCCGAAGTGCGCCCCGCCGTCGGCGAGGCCACCGAGGTCGCCAAGGACCTGGTGAACGAGGCCAAGGCCGGAAGACTGGTGCTCCGGCTGATCGCCGGTGACCCGCTCACCCAGCCCGCCGTCGTCGCCGAGGTGCAGGCCGTTTCCCGCACCAGCGCCGTGTTCGACATCATCCCCGGCGTCTCGCCCGGCGCCGCCGTCCCGGCGTACGCCGGTGTCGCGCTCGGTGGCATCCACACCGAGGTCGACGTCCGCGGTGACGTCGACTGGGCCGCGCTGGCCGCCACCCCCGGCCCGATCGTGCTGCACGCGACCTCGGCGCACCTCGCCGAAGCCGCGTCCGCGCTGACCGAGCACGGGCTGGCGGCGACCACGCCGGTCGCCGTCACGTCGAACGGGACCATCAATACCCAGCGCACCCTGGACACCACGCTGGCCACCGTCGCGAACGAGGCGGGCGAGCTCGTCGGCCCGCTGATCGTGACCATCGGCCAGGCCGTCGGCCAGCGCTCGAAGCTGTCGTGGTGGGAGTCGCGCGCGCTGTACGGCTGGAAGGTCCTGGTGCCGCGCACCAAGGAGCAGGCCGGTGAGATGGCGGAGCGGCTTCGCGGCCACGGCGCCACCTCGCACGAGGTCCCGACCATCTCGGTCGAGCCGCCGCGCAGCCCCGCGCAGATGGAGCGCTCGGTCAAGGGGCTCGTCGACGGCCGCTACCAGTGGATCGTCTTCACCTCGACCAACGCCGTCCGCGCGGTGTGGGAGAAGTTCGAGGAGTTCGGCCTCGACGCCCGCGCGTTCTCCGGTGTGAAGATCGCCTGCGTCGGCGAATCGACCGCCGCGAAGGTGCGCTCCTTCGGCATCATCCCGGAGCTGATCCCGGAGGGCGAGCAGTCCTCGGAGGGCCTGCTGGCCGAGTTCCCGCCGTACGACGACGTCCTCGACCCGGTCGACCGCGTCCTGCTGCCGCGGGCCGACATCGCCACCGAGACCCTGTCGGCCGGCCTGCGTGAACGCGGCTGGGAGATCGACGACGTGACCGCGTACCGCACCGTGCGTGCCGCGCCGCCGCCCGCCGAGACCCGCGAGATGATCAAGACCGGCGGTTTCGACGCGGTCTGCTTCACCTCGTCCTCGACCGTGCGGAACCTCGTCGGCATCGCCGGCAAGCCGCACACCCGCACGCTGGTCGCGTGCATCGGCCCGAAGACCGCGGAGACCGCCGTGGAATTCGGGCTGCGGGTCGACGTCCAGCCCGAGAAGGCCGACGTCCCGCACCTGGTCGACGCGCTCGCCGAGCACGCCGCCCGGCTCCGTGCCGAAGGTGCGCTTCCGCCGCCGCGTAAGGCGAAGCGAGCCCGCCGCTCCTGATTTCGTGACGAGAACCCCCTTCTCCGCATGCTGTAGGAAGGGGGTTCTCGTCGTTAGCGAAACCTTGGTGCTTGCCAAGCGATGAGGCTTAACCTCGGTGATCCGACAATCGCTGGGGAGTGACCATGAAGTCTCCCGTTCACGCAGGTACCGCTTTGAGTGTGCTGGCGCTCGGTTTCGCCGGGTTCGCGGGCACCGCCTCCGCCGCGGCGGCCACCCCGTTCGAGGTCTGCAGTCCGCTCGGTTGCGCGGTGCAGAGCGTGCGGGGCACCGTCGAGAACCTCGGCGGCCAGACCCGGGTGTCGGCCACCGTCACCGACAGTTCGCCCACTTCGAAACTCACCGCCCAGTTCGTCCTGTCCGGTGCCTCGACCGAGGGGTACCAAGTCGTCGCCGACAACGAAACGAAGCGGATCTCTTTCACCGGGCGGACCGTGGCGACCAAGCTGACCGTGACCGCCTGCGGCGGCGGGGGCTGCAACACGAAGTCCATTCCGCTGTAGGGCCTCGTGAGTGGTAATGACGGTTAGAACCGTCATTACCACTCACGAGGCCCTCGCGAAACTGCGCGGATCACCTGAAACGGGCGCCATGGTCGCGAGAAGTGTCTCTTGTGGACGGTCAAGGCCGTCGATCTTCGACACCTGGACGCCGACGTGGATGAGCGGGGAAGATTCCGGCCGTTGAACGGCCGGAATCTTCCCCGCTCGGGTCTACCGCAGGTCAGTCGCTGGGGGAGGGCCAGTCACTCACAAGGTTTTCAGCTGAAGAACTTCACGACCTCCGTGTAGGCGAGGTAGGCGAACATCGCGAGACAGATCCCGAGAAGCCCGTTGGAAAGCCACCGCGAACGCCCTTCCCGTGGCACCCGCGATGTGTTCAGCAGTACCAGCAAGGTCGCCGCCAGGAACGGCATGAACAACGCGCCCAGCACGCCGTAGATCACCGTGAGCTGGAAAGGCTGATCGAGGAACAGCAACGCCATCGGCGGAAAAGTCAGCCACAGCACGTAACCCCGGTACGCGGGACTGTGTTCCCCGGCCTTCTTCTCATACTCCTCAACGGTTTCCGTCGCGTTCGCGGGCAGCCGCAGAATGCGCCACCAGTCCGCGAAGAGCAGGCTCACGCCATGCCAGACCCCGATCACCGAGGTGAACGAAACCGCGAAAAAGCCGATGAGGAAGGGGATCCGCGCCCATTGCCCGTAATCCGCGGCGAGGGTGTCGCCGAGGAACAGCAGGCCCTTGTCGCCCGAGATGATCTTCTGGCCGATCAGCAGTTCCGCGCCGACGATCAGCATCGCGATCACGAAGATCCCGGTCATGACGTAGCCGACGGCGTTGTCGGTCCGCATCATCGACAGCCACTTCGACGAGCGCCAGCCCTTCGCGAGTGTCCAGTAGCCGTAAGCGGCCATCGTGATCGTGCCGCCGACGCCGCCGACCAGGCCGAGGACGTAGACGAGCGACCCGTCGGGCAGGGTCGGGACGGCGCCTTCGAACAGCGCGGTGAAGTTCGGCGTGACGAGGATCGCGGTCCCGACCACGGTCACGAACATGATGCCGACCAGGACGGTCATCAGTTTCTCGATGATCGCGTAACGCCCGAACCACACCAGCGCGAAGCCGAGCAGGCCGCAGATCATCGCCCAGTACCGCACCGAGAGCCCGGGGAAGAGCGCGTTCAGCGGCAGCCCCGACGCCGACATCGCGGTCGCGCCGTAGACGAACCCCCAGATCACCGCGTAGATCCCGAAGTAGATCAGCGCCCAGATCCCCAGCGTCCGCCAGCCGGACAGGATCGTCCGGCCCGACGTCAGGTGCCAGCGGCCGACGGCTTCGGCCAGCGCGAGTTTGAAGATCGTCCCGACGAGCACCGCCCACAGCAGCGTGTACCCGAAGCGCGATCCGGCCACCATCGTCGCGACGAGGTCGCCCGCGCCGACGCCGGTCGCCGCGGCCATGATCCCTGGCCCGACCTGACGCAACCGTGCGCGCCAGCCGACGGGCGGTTCTTTTGGTCGGTCGGTCACCGTTGAGCTCGACATGAGAGGCAAAGTAACCCACGTCACACCGGGAACGAATCGGGCAAAGGCGACTCTTTACCGTCCCTTAGGAAAGCTCCGCCCGGCTGGACCAACGAGCCGTTCACCGCGCCTGTGGACGGCTTCTCGAGCGGGCGGGAGTACCGTCTATGGGGTGTTTCCCGAACATCGTCCCCGCAGGCTCCGTACCACTCCGGCGATGCGCAGGCTGGTCGGTGAGACGACGCTGCGCCCACGTCAGCTGATCCTCCCGATGTTCGTGGCCGAGGGTATCGACACGCCCCGCCCGATCTCGAGCATGCCCGGCGTCGTCCAGCACACCCGCGACACGCTGCGCAAGGCCGCCGTCGACGCGGTCAACGCCGGCGTCGGCGGCCTGATGCTGTTCGGCATCCCGAAGACCCGTGACGCCGAAGGCTCCGGTGCGATCGACCCGGACGGCATCCTGAACGTCGCCCTGCGCGACCTTCGGGCCGAACTCGGTGACGCGACGGTCCTGATGGCCGACACCTGTCTCGACGAGTTCACCGACCACGGTCACTGCGGTGTCCTGGACGCCGACGGCGCGGTCGACAACGACGCGACGCTGCGTGTGTACGCGGAAATGGGCTTGGCGCAGGCGGAAGCGGGGGCGCATCTGCTCGGGCCCAGCGGGATGATGGACGGCCAGGTCGGCGTCATCCGCGCCGCCCTCGACCGGGCCGGGCGTACCGACACCGGCATCCTCGCCTACTCGGCGAAGTTCGCGAGCGCGTTCTACGGACCCTTCCGTGAGGCCGTCGATTCGCAGCTCAAGGGCGACCGGAAGACCTACCAGCAAGACCCGGGCAACGTGCGCGAAGCGCTGCGTGAAATCGAGCTGGACATCGCCGAGGGCGCGGACATGATCATGGTCAAGCCCGCACTGTCCTATTTGGACGTCATCCGGGCGGCGGCCGACGCGTCGCCGGTTCCCGTCGCGGCGTACAACATCTCGGGCGAGTACGCGATGGTCGAGGCGGCCGCGGCGAACGGCTGGATCGACCGCGAGCGCACGGTCCTCGAAGTGCTGACGTCGATCCGCCGCGCGGGCGCGGACATGATCCTCACCTACTGGGCCGCCGAAGCCGCCACCTGGCTGGACTGAGCGTTGTACAGACGAAAGGGGCCCCTTCGCTGCGGAAGGGGCCCCTTTCGCCTCGCTAATCAGCCTGAAGCAGGAAGACTTCCACACTGAGGTTCGACCATCGGCCGGCCACGGCGTAGACGCGATCGTCGGCCCAGAGGTACCGGAAGAACCCCGGGATCGGCCCGGTCTCGTCCTGGTCGGAGTTCCTGATCTGTGCCTCCAGGAACGGGGTCACCTTCCCGTCCGTGACCGCGATCTTGACCGTCCGTTGCGGTCCGGTGTTGTAGATCGGGCCGACCTGGGTGAGGATCTGGCCGTCCACGATCTGGATCGGCGCCTGGATCGTGCCCTCCGGAACCGACGCCGTCCACTTGCGCTGCCCGGTGTTCAGGTCCACCGCGACGAGCGCGTTCACCTGTCCGCCGATCGTCCTGGTCGGCGTGTAGAACGTGTCGCCTTCCACGATGATGGCGCTCGTCTGGTGTTCGGTCCCCGAGGCGAGGCTCCCGAAGCCCTGCGGCGAGGTGCCGTCGAGCTCCTCCTCGCTGTTGGGTTTGCCGCCGTCGATCTTCGACTTGAGCTTCATGTTGTCGTCGAAGAGGAAGTACGTGCCTTGCTCGGTGTTCGAGCCGTAGGCCAGCACGGGCTTCACCGAGAGGAGACCGATCCCGGAGACCGAGTAGCCGGAGTGGGGGACGCTGTCCTCCAGTTCGACGTTCCCGGTCGCCGGGTCGATCTGGAGCGCGGTGACCGAGAAGTCGCCGGTGAGGCAACTCGCCACGACGATGGCCTTGCCGTCCCTCGGCATCATGTCGTGTCCGGAGCAGGTGTCCTCTCCGTCGGCTTTGCGGGAGAAGGTCTTCGTCCACTTGATCGCGCCGGTGGCCAGGTCGAGCGCCGCGTAGCCCTGGTCCGCGGTGACGAACACGACGTCGCCCATGATCTGCGTGACGACGGCCTCCACCGAGACCACCCGGTCCTGCATCTTCTGCGGGACGACCATCGGCACCTGCCAGCCGAGCTTCCCGTCCTTCAGATCGAGGATGGTGGCGTTGTCGCAGCTCCCGTCCTCCTTGTCGACCTTCGCCTTGCCGAAGGCGAGGACGATCTTGCCGCCGACGGGCTCGACCCCGGTGCCGCAGAAGATCTTGCCGTCCGGTGCCTTCGTCAGCCAGCGCTGCTTGCCGTTCGCCCTGGTGAACGCGGCCACGTACCGGTCACGGACGACGACGAGGTCATCGTCGTGCAGCCAGGTGGTGATGCCGTGCTTGTACTCCGGGACGTCCTGCTTCGCCCCCGACAGTTCCCATTTGACCTTCGGTGACCCGCCGGGAGAGCCGGGATTCGCGGAGGGCTGAGCGGCCTGATCCTGCTTCGAGTCCCCGCCGCTCAGCGCGATGGGGAGCACGACGGCCGCGGCGACGACCACCACGACCAGCGGGACGAGCCAGAAGAGGAACTTCTTGCGCTTGGGCGGTGGCGGTGGTGGTCCCTGCCGTGGGGGGCCGTACTGCTGCTGAGGGTAGGGCTGCGGCCGCTGCCATCCCTGAGGCGGTTGCCCGTGCGGTTGCCAGGGTTGTTGTGGCGGCCATGGCCCGTTGCCGGGCGGAGTAGGTCTGGTCATTTTTGTTCCCCAGTTATTCGGTGATGATCGCGGAAAAGCCGCCCGCGCTACGGTTCGACGGTGTAGATGTCCAAGCTGTACTTCGGGAAACGGCCGGAAACGGCGTAGACGCGGCCGTCCGCCCAGAGATACCGGTAAAGGCCCGAAATCGGCCCGTTCTTGTCGTTGTCGGCGTTCTCGATCTGCGCCTCGACCAGCGGTGTCACCGTGCCGTCCGCGACGGCGATCTTGACCACTCGCTGCGGTCCATCCCGTTCGACGGGCGCGACCTCGGTGATCACCTGGCCGTCCTCGATCGCGAGCGGGGCCATCACCGTGCCCTCGGGGACCTTCGCCGACCACTTGCGCTGCCCGGTGTTCAGCTCCACGGCGACCAGTGCGTTCACCGTGCCCGCCTGGGGCATCGTGATGGTGTAGAGCACTTCTTCGGTGACCAGGACCGGGCTGACCTCATGCTCGGTGCCGGACGCGTCACTGTCGAAGCCCTGGCCGTCCGTGCCGTTGAGGCCGTCCGGGGTGAAGGGGTCGCCGCCGTCGATCTTCGACTTGAGCTTCAGGTCGTCCCCGAAGAGGAAGTACGTGCCCGTGTCGGTGGTCTTGCCATAGACCAGCAGGGGTTTCGCCGAGAGGACGCCGACGTTGCCGAGCGAAGAGCTCTCCTTCGGCAGGTGTTCTTGCCCCTCGATGTTCCCGGTCGACGGGTCGACCCGCAGCATGCTGAGGCCGTACTCCCCGGTGAGGCAGGTCATCACGACGACGATCTTGCCGTCCCTCGGCACGGCGTCCTGCCCGGCGCACGTCGGGCTGTCGGCCTGGTCGGGTTCGCGCAGGTGGGTCTTCGCCCACTTTTTCGCGCCGGTGGCGAGGTCGAGTGCGCCCATACCCTCCCCCTGCGTGGCGAAGACAGCGTCGCCGGCGATCTGCAGGATCGCGGATTTGGGCGGGCGGTCGCCTTGCAGCTTCTGAGGTATCTCGAGTGGCTGCTGCCAGCCGAGCTTCCCGTCCTTCAGGTCGAGGACGGCCGCGTTGTCGCAGGTCTTCTCCTCGCCGTAGGCGAAGGCGATCTTCGCGTCGACAGGTTCCACGGAGGCCCCGCACGCCCGCTTCCCGTCCGGTACCTCGGTGAGCCAGCGCTGTTTGCCGTCCGCCCTGGTGAACGCGGCGACGTACTTGTCCCGGACGACGACGAGAGTGTCCTCGTACAGCCAGGTCGTGATGCCCTGCTTGTACTCGGGAACGTCGCCCTCCAGCCCGGACAGCCGCCATTTCACCTTCTGGGCGACCGGGGCCGGACTGCTCGGCTGCTGCTGTTGGGCGGCCTGATCGCGGGGCGGGTCCCCGCCGGTCAGCGCGATCGGGAGCACGACGGCCGCGGCGACGACCACCACGACGAGCGGAATCAGCCAGAAGAGGAACTTCTTGGACTTCTCCGGCGGAGGAGGAGGTGGCGGCGTCTGGTGCTGTTGTGGATAGCCGTACCCCTGCGGTGGCCAGGGTTGTTGCTGCCCTTGCCAAGGCCCGGTGGGCCGGTTCGGTGTGGTCATGCGAAATCCCCAGTTTTCGTGTCGATTCGCGCACAAGCTACCTGGGCGGCAACGCTCTGGCCTGCGGAACCACGTAGGCTGCCCGGCGTGAGCGACAGCACAGCCGACGAGACGGACGACGAGCGCCGCAAACGGGGGAGGGCACCCGACCCGCTCCTTCCCGGACAGAAGCCACCGGTGATCACCGTGCCGACGCCGGTCGTCATCTCCTTCTGGCTCTGGATCGCCACGGGTGTCGTGCTGGTGGCCGGTCAGATCGCCTTGCTGGTGTTGAAGCAGGAATTGACCGACGGGATCATCAAGCAGATCACCGCCAACCCGGTCCCTGGGCAGCCGGTCGACCCGGCGCAGATCGCGTCCGGGGTGAACACCTTGCTGTGGATGCTGCTCGGCGGGGCCGTCACCTTCGCCGTCCTGTTCGCGTTGTTCGCCTACAAGGCTCGCGAGGGAACGCGCTCGGCCAGGACGGTGCTGACCGTGGGTGCCGTCTTCCTGGTGCTGGTGGAGCTGTTGGTCCTTCGCGGCACGCTCAACGTGTTCCTGCTGGTGGCCACGCTGCTGACCGCGATCGCGCTGATCCTGATGTACCTGCCCAGCGTGTCCGACTTCTTCCCGAAGGTCGGGCGCAAGCTGCCATGACCGCCGAGCCGTCCCTCTACGGCGAACCCGGCGTCGGCTGGACGGCGTTGCTCTGGGCACCGCTGTTCGCCCTCGCCGGGCTGCTCGCCGAACTGGCGACCGGCGGACCGGTGCACTGGCTGGCCTGGATCCTGGTCGCGGCGGGGCTGGTGCTGATCACCGTGCCGTGGGTGTACGCGCGCCGCCGGTACCTCTCGCTCGAAGTCACCGCCGACGGCTATCGACAAGGCAGGGAAACTCTAGAGGCGGCGCGGATCGCCGAGGTACTCGAAGACGAGGAAGCCCCCGTCGGGGCACGGGTCCTCGGTGGCGGCTGGACGATCCCCAAGAAGCACGGCGAGGTCCCGCTGAAGCTCGACGACGGCGTCTTCGTCCGCGCCTGGGCCAAGGATCCCGACGCCCTTCGGGAGGCTCTCGAGGGTTTGGTGCGTGCTCGCACCACAGAGTCATGAGAAGCTGCTCACTGTGATCGACCTTCCCCAGCCGACCGGGGCCGACTTGTGGCCGCCGGAGGACGACCGGCCAGCGGCCCGGCTGCACAAACCCCTGCGCGCTCTGGTGGGGGTCGCCGAACTGATTCTCGCCGCGCTCGCGGTCTGGGGCGTCTTCGCCTGCTGGAAGGCCGGGGTCGTCCCGGTCCCGATCACCTACGGCGAATCGACGACGCTCGAATCGCAGCGGTACTTCGGTGGCCCGCTCGCCGGTGCCATCGGGCTGGGCGTGCTGGCCGCGATCCTGGTGGTGGACGCGATCCGCCAGTTCCTGCTCGCGATGAAGACGCGACACCGCGCGCCCAAGGAAGCCCAGAACTGAAAACCGGCTCAGTTGAGCCAGACGACCGCGGCGTTGACCGCGGTCGAGAACAGCAACCACAGCAGATACGGCACGAGCAGCCAGGCCGCGAGCTTCGACCGGCGCGCGAACTCCGTCATCGTGACGGGCACGACGAAGTCCAGTACGACGACGTCGGCCAGTGCCAGGACGTGGGCGCCGCCCGCGAAGAACAGCGGCGTCCACAGCAGGGTCAGCAGCAGGCAGACGCCGTAGAAGGCGAAGCCGCGCGTTTCGCCATCGGTCCGCCAGTAGCACCAGGCCGCGATGGCGACCAAGAGGAGCAGGGCCGACCACATCGGGCCGTAGAGCCAGCCTGGCGGTGCCCACGAGGGGCGGGTCAGCGCGTTGTTCATCCCGGAACGGGTCGCCACGGCCAGCGCGGCCACCACCCCCACGATCGCCGACATGCCGATGAATCCGGCCAGTGCTTGCCAGCGCAGGCGACGGTGGTGGGTCGGCGGTGGCGGCACCGTGGACACGTGGGTTCCTCCGCGAGGTTTCGGCGGGAGTGGTGCCCACCCTAGTGGGGCCGGTCACCCCGTGCCCATCTCCGCGAGACTCGGCGGCGGGAGTCGCCGGGGATTTGCGAGACTGGGGAGGTGACTACCGGAGTCGATCAGTCCAAGGCATGGTTCGAACGAGCGAAGGCCGTGGTCCCGGGCGGGGTGAACTCCCCGGTGCGGGCCTTCAACTCCGTCGGCGGGACCCCCCGGTTCATGGTGCGCGGCGAAGGGCCGTATCTCTGGGACGCCGACGACAACCGCTACGTCGACCTGGTCTCTTCTTGGGGGCCGATGATCCTCGGGCACGCGCATCCGGCCGTCGTTTCCGCCGCGCGCGAAGCCGCCGTTCACGGCCTGTCGTTCGGCACGCCGACCCTCGGTGAGGTCGAACTGGCCGAGGAGATCATCGCGCGCGTCGCGCCGGTCGAGCAGGTTCGCCTGGTCAACTCCGGCACCGAAGCGACGATGAGCGCGATCCGGCTGGCCAGGGGGTTCACCGGCCGGGCGAAGATCATCAAGTTCGCGGGCTGCTACCACGGCCACGTCGACGCGCTGCTCGCCGAAGCGGGCTCCGGCGTCGCGACACTCGGCCTCCCGACGTCGCCTGGGGTCACCGGCGCGCAGGCGGCCGACACGATCGTCCTGCCCTACAACGACCTCGACGCCGTTCGTAAGTCCTTTATGGACAACCCGGACTCGATCGCCGCGATCATCACCGAAGCCGCCGCGGGCAACATGGGCGCCGTCGCCCCGGTCGAAGGCTTCAACGCCGGG
This sequence comes from Amycolatopsis sp. NPDC034160, assembly GCF_055575355.1. NCBI lineage: Bacteria > Bacillati > Actinomycetota > Actinomycetes > Pseudonocardiales > Pseudonocardiaceae > Amycolatopsis > Amycolatopsis sp. NPDC034160. The sequence continues at coordinate 182,881 of NZ_JBVISU010000002.1, forward strand.
CTCGAGGAAATCGCCCACGAGCACGGCGCGCTGCTGATCATGGACGAGGTGATGACCGGGTTCCGCGTCTCGAAGGCGGGTTGGTTCGGCCTCGAAGGCGTCGCCGGTGACCTCTACACCTTCGGCAAGGTGATGTCCGGCGGGCTGCCCGCCGCGGCCTTCGGTGGCCGCGCCGACGTGATGGCGAAGCTGGCCCCGGGCGGGCCCGTGTACCAGGCGGGGACGCTCTCGGGTAACCCCGTGGCCGTCGCCGCCGGGCTCGCGACGCTGCGCGCGGCCGACGACGCCGTGTACGCGGCCCTCGACGCCAACGCGAAGCGGCTCGGCGACCTGTTCGACCGGTCGCTGACCGAGGCCGGTGTCACGCACACCGTGCAGTACGCGGGCAACCTGGTCAGCGTGTTTTTCAGCGACAGCCCGGTGACGAACTATCCGGGCGCGCAGGCCTCGGAGACCTGGCGATTCCCGGCGTTCTTCCACGCCCTGCTCGACAACGGCGTGTACGCGCCGCCGAGCGCCTACGAGGCGTGGTTCGTCAACGCGGCCATGGGTGACGCTGAGTTCGAAATCATCGAGTCGGCGCTTCGCGTGGCCGCTCGTGCCGCGGCCGAGGCGGTCCAGGCGTGAGCGAGACGACGATCGTGCACCTGCTTCGCCACGGTGAGGTGCACAACCCGGACAAGATTCTCTACGGCCGCCTGGCCGGCTTCAAGCTCTCCGACCGCGGTCAGCGCCAGGCGCTGACGGTCGCCGAGGCCGTCGCGACGCACGACATCACCTACGTCGTCGCTTCGCCGCTTCAGCGTGCGCAGGAGACCGCGGCGCCGATCGCCGCCGCGCACCGGCTCGACGTCGACACCGACGAGCGGCTCATCGAGGCGGACAACCAGTTCGAGGGCGAGCGGGTCGCCGTCGGCGACGGTGCCCTGCGCCAGCCGAAGCACTGGCCGAAACTGGTCAACCCGTTCCGCCCCTCGTGGGGCGAGCCATACGTCGAGATCGCGCACCGCATGCTGGGCGCGATCCACCGCGCTCGGCGGGCGGCGGAGGGGCACGAGGCGCTGTGCGTCTCACACCAGCTGCCGATCTGGACCGTGCGGCGCTTCCTGGAGGCGAAGCGCCTCTGGCACGACCCGCGGGTCCGGCAGTGCTCGCTCGCGTCGCTGACCAGCCTGGTCTTCGAAGGCGAAGAGCTCGTGCGGATCGTCTACAGCGAGCCCGCCGGCGCGACCGACCCGAAGGTGACCGGGGCATGAAGCGACTCGTGGCGGCCGTCGTCGGGCTGGCGCTCGTCGTCACGGGCTGCACCACCGGCAAGGACGCCGTCGTCACCGGCGGCTCGTTCAACTTCGTCTCGCCGGGCGGGAAGGTCGACATCACCTACGACGTCGCCGATCGCCAGCAGTCGCCGACGCTGTCCGGTGACGACCTGATGAACGAGGGCAAACAGCTCTCGATCGCCGACTTCCCCGGCAAGGTCGTCGTGCTGAACCTGTGGGGCCAGTGGTGCGGGCCGTGCCGCGTCGAGGCGCCGGAGATGCAGAAGGTCTACGACCAGACCAAGGCGTCCGGCGTCCAGGTCGTCGGCATCGACCTGCGGGACAACGACCGCGCGCCGGCGCAGGACTTCATGCGGGACCGGAAGCTGACGTACCCGTCGATCTACGACCCGTCCGGCCGGACGTTGCTGCAGCTGTCGGGCTATCCGCGCAACATCATCCCGTCGACGATCGTGCTGGACAAACAGCACCGTGTCGCGGCGGTCTTCCTGCGGGACCTGCTCGCCTCGGACCTGCTGCCCGTCGTCGAACGGTTGGTCGCCGAAGCTGTCTGACGGGCTGGTTATCCTCCTCATCTCAGCCGCGCGGCGGCTCTGAACTGGGGAGAAAGAAATGACGACGGCTTCAGACGTGCCCAGACCCGGGCAGCAGGACGCCGAGGCGATGATCGCCGAGGCCAAGAAGGCCCTCTGGGTCATGGTCGGTGTACTCGTCGTCCTCTGGTTGATTCAGATCTACAACGCCATCGACGGCTACAGCCTCATGTACGAATACGGGACGCGGGCGCGCGAAGTCAGCTCCTTGCCGACCGTGCTCACCGCACCGCTCATGCACGCCAGTTGGGGGCACATCGAGTTCAACTCGGGACCGCTGTTCATCTTCGGGTTCCTCGCGGCGTATCGCGGGGTGAAGAAGTTCCTCAGCGTCACCGTGCTGATCGCGGTGCTGAGCGGGCTCGGAGCCTGGACCCTCCACGAGTCCGGCACAGTCGGGGTCGGCGCGAGCGGCCTGGTCATGGGGTACTTCGGGTACGTCCTGGTGCGCGGGATCTTCGACCGGCACAAGATCGACATCGTCATCGGGCTGGTGATGGCGCTGTGCTTCGCCTACCAGTTCGCAGGTCTGTTCCCGCAGGACGCGGCGATCAGCTGGCAGGCGCACCTCTTCGGCTTCCTCGGTGGCCTGACCGGCGGCTGGGTGTTCCGGGACCGACGTCCCAAGCCCGAGGTCGGCGCACCCGCGTTCCCGACCATCCCGCTGACCCCGCCCGATTCTCCCAAGTAGCGCGTTTCGTCCTCTGAACGCGGTAGTTGCGTGTGCAAGGACCGCATTCAGAGGACGAAACGCGGCGAAGCGGGTAGGACCAACGTCCTGACCGGGTGCGACGTAGGTCCCGTTGAGGGCGCCCCGGCGTTTTCACCTCGACCACACTGCCTACGCTCCTTTGCGTGAACGGTGTGACCGAGCTGGCCCTCTCCGGGCCGCTGCTGCTCGCGGCGGGTGTCGCGCTGCTGGCCGGGGCGATCTCCTTCGCGTCACCGTGCGTCGTCCCGCTGGTGCCGGGATATCTCGCGTACCTGGCGGCGCTGGTCGGCGCGGACGCCCCCGCGGTCAGTCCCGACGAAGAGCGCAAGAAGGGTCGCTACGCCGTCGTCGGCGCGGCGGCTCTGTTCGTGCTCGGGTTCACCGTCGTCTTCGTGGTGACGCTGGGGACGCTGGTGTGGATCGCCGACGCCGTCCAGCTCAATATGGACCTCCTTCAGCGACTCGGCGGCGTGCTGACGATCGCGATGGCGCTGGTCTTCCTCGGCTGGATCCCCGGACTGCGGCGCGAGTTCCGTTCGCACCACGTGCCGCGCGGCGGGCTGTGGGGCGCGCCGGTGCTCGGCGCCGTGTTCGGCCTCGGCTGGACGCCGTGCATCGGGCCGACGCTGTCCGCGGTCACCACCCTGGCCAGCGCCACCGGCGGCACCGCCGTCCGCGGTTACGCGCTGATCCTGGTGTACTGCCTCGGCCTCGGCGTCCCGTTCCTCCTCATCGCGGTCGGCGCCCGCTGGGCCGTCCGCGCCACCGACTGGCTGCGCCGCCACGGCCGCCAAGTGCAGGTCTTCGGCGGTGTCCTGCTGATGATCGTCGGCATCCTGCTGGTGACCGGGCTGTGGGGCGACATGATCGGCTGGATCCGGAACACCCTCGTCAACGACCTCAGGCTGCCCTTGTGACCACCACCGAAGCGCCGCCCAAGAAGGAATACCGCCAGACACCGCTGAAGCGGGTTCTCGCCTTCCTCCGCAACACCTGGCGTGGCCTGACGTCGATGCGCACCGCGCTGGTGCTGCTGTTCCTGCTCGCGCTCGCCGCGATGCCCGGCGCGCTCCTGCCGCAGCGGAACCTCAACGTCGCCAAGACCGACGAGTACATCGCCGCGTACGGCTGGTGGGGCGAACTGCTCGACCGCACGCAGTTCTTCGAGGTCTACGGCAGCGTCTGGTTCTCGGCGATCTACATCCTGCTGATGATCTCGCTCATCGGCTGTCTCGCGCCGCGCAGCCTCGAATACGCGAAGGCGATGCGCGCGAAGCCGGTGCTCACGCCGCGCAAGCTCTCGCGGATGCCGCACCACCTGTCCACCACGACCGACCGGACCCCCGAGACGGTCATGAAGGACACTCACGCACTGCTCAAGGGCTGGCGCCGCGTAGAGCGCGAAGAGGCCGACGGCGTCCGAAGCATCTCCGCCGAACGCGGATACCTCCGCGAGACCGGCAACCTCGTCTTCCACTTCGGCATGCTCGGCCTGATCATCTTCTTCGCGCTGGGCAAGCTCTTCGGCTACGAAGGCCAGGTCATCGTCCAGGCCGACAACAGCCCGTGGTGCAACTCCGGCATCCTCGGCTACGACACCTTCAACGCGGGCCTGCGCGTCGACGGCACCGACCTCAACGCGTTCTGCATCCGGCTGAAGGACTTCGAAGCGCGCTACACCGAGTCCGGGCAGGCGAACTACTACCACTCCAACATGGAGTACCAGTCCGGCGAGGATCTGCGGACCGGCGCGTGGAAGCCGTACGGACTCGAGGTCAACTCGCCGCTGCGCACCGCGGGCGACCGCGTCTACCTGCTGAACTTCGGCTACTCGCCGAAGTTCACGGTGACGTTCGCGGACGGCACCGTGCGCTCCAACATCACGCCGTGGCGTCCCGCGGACGAGCCGACGAAGCTCTCCGAAGGTGCTACGAAGATCGACCAGCCCGGCATCACCGACCCGGTCGAACGCCGCACCCGGCAACTCGCGATCACCGGCCTGCTCGCCCCGACCGCGTTCATGCACGGCAACGTGCTGACGTCGTCGCGGCCCGAGGCGAACAAACCGGCCGTCGCCGTCGACATCTACCGCGGCGACCTCGGTCTCGACGCCGGACGCGGGCAGTCGATCTTCCAGATCGACCAGTCGCTCGTCGAGGACGGCAGGCTCAAGAAGCTCACCCGGCAGAACCTGGACCAGGGCCAGGAAACCGTGCTGGACGACGGCACGAAGGTCCGCTTCGACGGCGTCCAGAAATGGGTCGCCATCCAGGTCTCGCACGATCCGGTGCAGGGCTGGGTGCTGGTCTGCGCGATCGCGATGCTGCTCGGATTGGCGGGATCGTTGCTGGTCAAGCGGCGCCGGGTGTGGGTCCGGGTGACCCCGGCACGCGAAGGTGAGACGGGTACCGTGATCGAGGTCGCCGGGCTGGCGCGCACCGATCAGGCGGGCTACGGCGAAGAGTTCCAGCGGATCGGCGACAAGCTGGTCCAGGGGCAGAGAGGCAACTAGAGGTCATGCCGATCAACGAGACGCTGTCCCAGTACAGCGACTACTCCTACACCACCGCGGCGGCGATCTACGTCCTCGCGCTGATGTTCACCCTGTTCGAGCAGGGCTTCGGTGCTAAGGGCCGTCTGGCGGCGGAGCGCAGCAAACAGCGCGTCCGCGAACTGGTCGGCGCGGGCGGGCCGTCGGCGACCACCGTGACCCCCGCCGAGCCTCCGCGCGAGGTCGGCCGCCCCGAGCGCATCGGCCGCATGGGCGCCGCGCTGCTGGTGCTCGCCGCGCTGCTGCACCTGGCCGCGATCGTGCTGCGCGGGCTCGCCGTGCACCGCGCGCCGTGGGGCAACATGTACGAGTACGGCATGGCCACGACCTTCATCGCGGTCCTCACCTGGCTCGTCATCCTGCGGAAGTTCCCGGTCCGCCACCTCACCGGCTTCGTGCTCACGCCGGTCGTGATCCTGATGTTCGTCAACGGCACCATGCTGTACACGACGGCGGCGCCGGTGCAGCCCGCGCTTCAGTCCTACTGGCTGATCATCCACGTTTCGGCGGCCATCATCGGTTCCGGTGTCTTCCTGGTGCCCGGTGTCGCGAGCGTGCTCTACCTCTTCCGCGCCGCCCACGACGAGAACCCGGCCAAGTTCGCGCGGTTCGGCCCGAAGCTGCCCACCGCGGACGTGCTCGACCGCATCGCCTACCGCACGACCATCTTCGCCTTCCCCGTCTTCACCTTCGGCGTGCTGTGCGGCGCCGTGTGGGCCGAGGCGGCGTGGGGCCGGTTCTGGGGCTGGGACCCGAAAGAGACCGTCGCGTTCGTCGCGTGGGTCGTCTACGCGGCGTACCTGCACTCCCGTGCCACCGCGGGCTGGCGCGGCAAGCGCGCGGCGATCATCAACATCGTCGGGTTCTCGGCGACGGTGTTCAACCTGTTCTTCGTGAACCTGGTCACGGTGGGTCTGCACTCCTACGCCGGGGGCTGACCGTCACCGCTGCACGCGAGCCGACTACCGTCGATACTTGAGGTAATGGGGGAAGACGTGCGCGGAGGAGGATTTCAGCGGTGACCGGACCCAGCGAAGAATCGGCTCCTGGCCACCCCGAACCCACCGAGAGCGTCCAGCCCTCGGAAATGTTCTCCGAGGACAGGACGGACTCGGCGCCGCATCCGAACGCGAGCGGTTTCGAAGCCGAGCCGACGCAGGTCGTCCAGCCGCAGTACCCGCCCCAGGCTCAGCAGGCGCAACAGGCTCAGTACGCGCCGCAGCCCGGCCAGCAGCCGCCGCCGCTGCCGCAGCCCTCCCACGGGCAGTACCCGCAGCCGTACGACCAGAACCTGCCCCCGTTGCATCCGCAGCAGCAGCCTCAGCAGCCGCCGCAGGCTCCGCAGCAGGCGCAGTACCCGCCTCAGCAGCAGTACGTCCCGCAGCCGGTCCAGCAGCAGCCGGCGGTTCCGGGCCTCCCGCAGCCGCAGGGCAGGCACGCGCTCCCGGACGAACTCGCCACCGCGAGCCTGGTCAAACCGCAGAAGCGCAAGCCGCAGTCGGGCTGGCGCAAGGCCGTCTACGTCGGCACCGGCAAGCTCATCAACCCCGGCGAGAGCCCGGCCGACACCCGCAAGCGCGAGCTGATCGCGCAGATCAACCAGCCGCTGCGCGGGTGCTACAAGATCGCGATGCTGAGCCTCAAGGGCGGCGTCGGCAAGACCACCACGACCACCACGCTGGGCTCGACGTTCGCGTCGCTGCGCGGTGATCGCGTCGTCGCCGTCGACGCGAACCCGGACCGCGGGACGCTGTCGCAGAAGATCCCGATCGAGACCACCGCGACCGTGCGGCATCTGCTGCGGGACGCGGACAAGATCACCAGGTACAGCGACGTCCGCTCGTACACTTCGCAGGGCGGAAGCCGGCTGGAGATCCTCGCCAGCGAGCAGGACCCGGCGGTGTCGGAGGCGTTCTCCGAGGACGACTACCGGCGCACGGTCACCCTGCTGGAGCACTTCTACAACATCGTGCTCACCGACTGCGGGACCGGTTTGATGCACTCGGCGATGAAGGGCGTCCTGGACGTCGCGGACGCGCTGGTGGTGGTCTCGTCAGGCTCCGTGGACGGCGCGCGCAGTGCATCGGCGACCCTCGACTGGCTTGAGGCGCACGGCTACGGTGACCTGGTCAAACGGTCTGTCGCGGTGATCAACTCGGTGCGGCCGAAGGGTGGCTCCGTCGATCTCGACAAGCTCTCCGCGCACTTCGGCGCCCGCGTCCGGTCGGTCTGCCGGATCCCGTTCGACCCGCACCTGGAAGAGGGTGCCGAGATCGAACTGGACCGGCTCCACGCCGACACCCGGCTGGCGCTGCTGGAACTGGCCGCCACCGTCGCCGATGGTTTCGGTGGCCAGCAGTACCGCCAGGTCCAGCCCTAGTCTTTGTCCTCGTCTTTACTCTTGCGCTGCTGCTCACCGAGCTTGCGCAGGAAGTCGGGGTCGTCGTCCGGGGCCAGTGTCGGCCGCGACGAGGGCACCCCGACGCGCTCGATCCCGAATGCGCGCCACAAGACAACGGCGACGGTGAGCGCTCCGATGGCCGCGAGCAAATAGATCATGCTCGGTCCCTTTCCGCGTGGAGGACGTTGCTCAGTCCCACGAGGCTAGCCTCTTTGCCGCGCGAGGGGGGACCTATGGATACCCCAATGTGACGAAGGGCCGGTTCGGGCCCTTCGTCACCGGAGTCCTTTATGCGAAAAACGCGAGGTCAGACGGTGCGTGCCGGCTCGCTGGCGTCGGTGGTCAGCTCCGCGAGGAGCTCGTTCACTTCGGCCTCGCGGAATCGGCGGTGCCCACCGGGAGTACGAATCGAGCCGATCCGGCCCGCGGTCGCCCAGCGGGTCACGGTCTTGGGGTCGACCCGGAACAGGGCCGCCACTTCACCGGGGGTGAGCAACCTTCCGCCTATGGTCGCGGTCATCTTCCGCCTCCTTCACGGTTCCAGTGCTAGACCGGAGGCGGGCCCAATGCCCGTCGTGCCGGGTAGCCAACGCGGCAATCGTTGCATCTCACCCGTCAGGTACTCGAACGGTTGTCCAATAGTAAAGAGCCCTTAAAGGGCAAAACCGACAAGCGAGACATGCGCCGCCGGACCCGGTGGTCTTGTCAAGGAGGTACGAAAAACGCGCCCTTGTCCTGCCGATCGGCGCAGGGCCCCTAAGGTGTAGCGGTGGACCAGGTGGATCGGAAGATCATCGCGGCATTGCGGGAGAACGGGCGGGCTACCTACGCCGACCTCGGCCGATCGGTCGGCCTCTCGGCCTCGTCGGTGCACGAGCGGGTCGGCAAACTCGAAGCCGCCGGGGTGATCACCGGCTACCACGCCATGGTCGATCCCAGCACGGTCGGACTCGGGGTGACGGCGCTCGTCGGCATCCATCCCACCGACACCGCGACCGAAGACGACGTCGCGGCCGCGCTCGGGGCTTTGGACGAGGTCGAAAGCTGCTATGCCGTCGCCGGTGACGAGGCGTTCGTCGTCAAGGTGCGGGTGTCGACCGTCGACGACTTGGAGCGGACGCTCGGCAGGCTGCGGCGGATCCCCGGCGTCGGCCGGACGAACACCACCGTCGTGCTTTCCACCCGCTTCGAAGGACGCCCGAACAACGCGGGTCTGGACGACGGCCGCAACGGCAACGCGTAGCCTGCGTTGATGTGAGCGACACTCCGGAAACCGCCGATCACCTCGCCCGTGACCTGACGCTGTACGTGCTGGCCAGGTTCCTCCTGGTCGGCGTCATCGGTGGCGGGTTGCTGCTGGTCAACGTCCCGCTGCTGGTCGCGTTGCTGATCGGCCTGGTCGTGGGGCTGCCGCTGGGGCTGCTGCTGTTCCGCCCGCTGAACGCGCGCGTGACCGCCGGGCTGGCCCGCCGCAACGAAAAGCGCGCCCGCGCCCGTGCCGAACTGCGCTCCCAGCTGCGCGGCGACCGGGTGGACGGGACAGCGTGAGCCGGCTCCACAACCGCAGCTGGGTCCGCGAAGCCGTCCGCATCATCGAGGCCGACGCGAACCGCAGCGCGGATACGCACCTGCACGTCTTCCCGCTGCCCGCGGAATGGGGGATCGACCTTTACCTGAAGGACGAGTCCGTCCACCCGACCGGCTCGCTCAAGCACCGGCTCGCGCGTTCGCTGTTCCTGTACGGACTGGTGAACGGCCAGATCGGGCAGAACACCGTGCTGGTCGAGGCCTCCAGCGGCTCGACAGCGGTTTCGGAGGCGTACTTCGCGCGGATGCTCGGGCTGCGGTTCATCACCGTGGTGCCGCGGAGCACCTCGCCGGAGAAGATCGCGCTCATCGAGTTCTACGGCGGCGAGTGCCACTACGTCGACCGGGCGCCGGACATGTATCCGGAGGCCGAGCGGCTCGCCGCGGAGTGCGACGGCCACTACCTCGACCAGTTCACCTACGCCGAGCGCGCGACGGACTGGCGCGGGAACAACAACATCGCCGAATCGGTCTACGCGCAGATGCAGTCCGAGCGGCACCCCGTGCCGACGTGGATCGTGGTCGGCGCCGGAACCGGCGGCACGAGCGCGACCTTCGGCCGCTACGTGCGCTACAAGCGGCACACCACGAAGATCGCCGTCGTCGACCCGGAGAACTCGTCGTTCTACGGCGCCTGGGAGACCGGTGCGCTCGACTACGCGACCGGCATGCCTTCCCGGATCGAGGGGATCGGGCGGCCACGCGTCGAGCCGTCGTTCGTACCCGGCGTGATCGACGAGATGCTGCAGGTGCCCGACGCCGGTTCGCTGGCGGCCATCCGCGTCCTGCGCGAGCGGACCGGTCACTGGGCGGGCGGCTCGACCGGCACGAACCTCTTCGGCGCGTTCACCCTGATCTCGCGGATGATCTCGGAAGGCCAGGCGGGCAGCGTCGTCACGCTGCTGTGCGACGGCGGCGAGCGGTACGCCAACACGTACTACGACGACGAGTGGCTGGCGCGGAAGAACATCGACATCGCGCCTTATCTGGAGAAGTACCGGGAGTTCCTGGTGAGCGGGAAGTTCGCTCCGGAGAGCTGAAGGTCTCGTGAGTGGTAATGACGGTTAGAACCGTCATTACCACTCACGAGGCGTTCTACAGCGCGAGCGCGACCGCCGTCAGGATCGCCCAGCCCAGCATGGCGAATCCGGTGTCCCGCAGCGCCGGGATCAGCGCGCGGCCCTGCTCGCCGCCGCCGACGGCCTTGACCGACTTCAGCAGCAACGGCGCGGTCAGGAGGCCCAGCAGCGCCCACGGCGTCACGAAGGCGAGCAGCACGCTGACGACGTACGGCACCGCGACCAGCACCAGGTAAAGCCGCCGGGTGCCCTTGTCGCCGAGCCGGGTGGCGAGCGTGCGCTTGCCGGACTCGATGTCGGTCGGGATGTCGCGGAGGTTGTTGGCGGTCAGCACACCGGTCGAGAACGAGCCGACGGCGACCGCGCAGCCGAACGCCGTCCAGCTGAGCTGTCCGGCTTGGACGTACACCGTGCCCAGCACGCCGGCCAGTCCGAAGAAGACGAAGACCGCGATCTCGCCGAAACCGTAATAGCCGTAAGGCTTCTTGCCGCCGGTGTAGAACCAGGCGCCGAGGATGCAGACCGCGCCCATCGCCAGCAGCCACCACAGGCCGCTGATCGCGACGAGCACGAGCCCGAGAACTCCGGCGAGTCCGAGAGCCACGAGAGCGGCCGCGAGGACCGCTTTCGGCTTCGCGGCCCCGGAGCCGACCAGGCGCAGCGGGCCGACGCGGTTCTCGTCGGTACCGCGGATGCCGTCGGAGTAGTCGTTCGCGTAGTTGACGCCGACGATCAGGGCCAGCGAGACCAGGAGCGCGAGAACCGAGCGGGGCCAAGAAAAGCCGTCGAGCGCGATAGCCGCGCCGACCCCGGCGACCACCGGCGCCACCGCGTTGGGCAGCGTCCGCGGGCGCGCCCCTTCGATCCATTCACCAGCAGTCGCCATGCCGCCATTCTGGCCCTGGCCACTACCGGTCGGTACGTGGGGCTACTCGCATTTAGTCCTCTGCTTGCGGCATCGAGTCACCGCAAGCAGAGGACTAAATGCGCTACTTCACGTCGAGGACGTCTTCGAGCGTCCAGGTGAGCGTGCCGCTGTTCGGAACGGCGATTTCCGGTTCGTCCGCCAGCGCGGGCCCGGCCAAAGCGACCAGACCCATCGTGACGGCGGTGCAGGCCAATACTGTGCGTGTCCAGCGCGTCATGGTTAAGACGTAAACCCGCGGGTAACGACTCTGTCAACAAAGTCCCAGTAATCGGTGGGAAATTCACGACCTTAGTAGGAGATCCCGGACGGCCGCCCTATCGATCTTTCCGGGGCCTCGCAACGGTAGTTCTTCGGTGAACTCGACCCGCTTCGGCGTGGCCGCCGCACCGGCCTCTTCACGGCACGCGGCGCGCAAGGCTTCGACGTCGCAACCAGCACCGACGACGAGCGCGACGACCGCTTCGCCCCACTCGGGATCGGGTATGCCGACCACACACGCGTCACGGACTCCGGGCTGCGCGGTCAGTACCCGTTCGACGGTCGCGGCGGCCACCTTCACCCCGCCGGTGTTGATCATGTCGTCGATCCGGCCCAGGATCTCCAGCCGTCCGTCGGGCCCCAGCCGTCCGCGGTCGGAGGTGCGGAACCGGCCCCCGTCGAACGCTTCCGCGGTCAGGTCCGGTCGAAGTCGGTAACCGTGCGCGAGCACGCCCCCGGCGACGCAGACCCGCTCGTCGTCGAGTTCGATCCGGACGCCGTCGAGCGGCACGCCGTCGTAAACGCAGCCGCTCGCCGTCTCGCTCATGCCGTACGCGGGCACGATCCTCACGCCCGCTTCGGCCGCGCGCTCCCGCAGCTCCACGGTCGTCGCCGCGGCGCCGATCACGATCGCGTCGAACGCGCGGGCCGCGGCCAGTCCCGGGCCGGCGTCGTCGAGCAGCCGCCCGAGCTGGGTCGGGACGAGCGCGGTGTAGCGCGGTCCGTCCAGCGCGAGGAGCGGCGCGGCGGCCTCGGCGAAGTCGTCCGGCCGGAAACCGGAGGCGTACAGCACGGCGGGTGTCGTCCCGGCCAGCAGCGAGCGGACCAGCACCTGCAACCCGCCGATGTACTGCGCCGGAGTGGCGAGCAGCCACTGCCCCGGCCCGCCGAGCCGCGCGTGGGTCGCGTTCGCCGACGCGATCAGCGCGGCGGCCGAGAGCAGGACGCCCTTGGGCTCGCCGGTCGACCCCGAGGTGGCGATGATCACCGCCGTCCCGGGCTCGGCCGGGCGTGTCGGCTCCATCGCGTCCCGCAGGGCCTCCGACGCGTAGGGGAGGACGGCCGGACCGCCGTCGAGCGCCCCGGCCAGTGCCGTGGTCAGCTCGGCGATCGCCTCCGGACTCCCGTCCACCCCTACCGCACGCATCCCGCCAGCCTAGGCCCGCCGCCGGATCGCGTTTAGCCCGCTGAAGGCGATCAGTAGTAGTACGGGAAGGCCGACCAGTCGGGGGAGCGCTTCTCCAGGAACGCGTCGCGTCCTTCGACGGCTTCGTCCTGCATGTAGGCCAGCCGGGTGGTCTCGCCGGCGAAGAGCTGCTGGCCGACCAGGCCGTCGTCGGTGAGGTTGAACGCGTACTTCAGCATCCGCTGCGCCGTCGGAGACTTGCCGTTGATCGTCCACGCCCAGTCCAGCGCCTCGGTCTCGAGGTCGGCATGCGGGACGGCGGCGTTGACCGCGCCCATGGCCTGCATCTGCTCGGCGGTGTATTCGCGTCCGAGGAAGAAGATCTCCCGCGCGAACTTCTGCCCGACCTGCTTGGCGAGGTACGCCGAGCCGTAGCCGCCGTCGAACGAGCCGACGTCGGCGTCGGTCTGCTTGAACCGCGCGTGCTCGGCCGAGGCGAGCGTGAGGTCGCACACCACGTGCAGCGAGTGCCCGCCACCCGCGGCCCAGCCCGGGACCACCGCGATGACCACCTTCGGCATGAACCTGATCAGCCGCTGCACCTCGAGAATGTGCAGCCGTCCGGCCCGCGCCGGATCGATCGTGTCCGAGGTCTCCCCATCCGCGTACTGATACCCGGAGCGTCCGCGAATACGCTGGTCACCACCGGAACAAAACGCCCAGCCACCGTCCTTCGGCGACGGGCCGTTGCCGGTGAGCAGGACGCACCCGACGTCCGAGCTCATCCGCGCGTGGTCGAGCGCGCGGTACAGCTCGTCGACGGTGTGCGGCCGGAAGGCGTTGCGGACCTCGGGACGGTCGAACGCGACACGCACGACGCGTTTGCCTGAGCGGCTCTCAGAGGAGCGGTGATAGGTGATGTCGGTGAAGTCGAAACCTTCGACCTCGGTCCACAAGGCGGGGTCGAACAGCTCGGAAACCTGGGCGTCATCCACGTTTGGGAGAATAGGACGTGTGGCCGTGAGTCGTAGTGTCAAACCCGAGGTCTGCCGGTGAATCCATCCACCGCGCAGGCCAGGGTCATCGTCGACGAGCTCGTCCGCAACACCGTCTCGCACGTCGTCCTCTGCCCTGGCTCACGCAACGCCCCGCTGTCGATCGCGCTGTACGACGCCGCGGCGGCCGGGCGTCTCCAGCTGCACGTCCGCATCGACGAACGCGGTGCCGCCTTCCTCGCCCTCGGCATCGCCGCGCGCACCGGCCGACCCGTCGCCGTGCTGTGCACCTCGGGCACCGCTGCCGCGAACTTCCACCCCGCCGTGCTGGAGGCCGATCGGGCCGGGGTCCCGCTGATCGTGCTGACCGCCGACCGGCCGCCCGAGCTGCGGGCCGCGGGCGCGAGCCAGGTCATCGACCAGCACCAGCTCTACGGCAACGCCATCCGCTACTTCGACGAACTCGCCGTCGCCGAACGCCGCGCCGGGCAGAACTCGTACTGGCGTGGCCAGATCTGCCGCGCCTGGAACGCCGCGTACGGCGAATGGCGCTGCGGGCCGGTGCATCTGAACATCCCGTTCCGCGAGCCGCTCGTCCCCGACATCGACGATGACGGTGAGTGGTTCGAGTCACTCGAAGGGCGTCCCGACGGCGCCCGGTGGACCGAGCTTCCCGACTTCGGCGCGCTTCCCTCTTTCGTGGTGCCCTCGGCCCGCTCCGGCCTGGTCATCGCTTGCGACACCGGCGTGCAGGCCGCCAGCGAATGGGCCGAACTGCATGGCTGGCCGGTCGTTTCCGAAACCGGCGGCATCGGGCTGGCGGGCGCGACGGCGATCTCGTCCGGCGCCTGGCTGCTCGGCGTCGAGGAGTTCATCTCGCGGCACAAGCCGGAGCAGGTGCTGTGCATCGGGCGTCCGACGGTGTTCCGGCAGGTCCAGCGGGTCCTGTCCGATCCCGACGTCGAGGTGCTGCTGGTCCGGCCCGATTCGGACTGGCCCGCGCCCGCGCACAACGTCCGGCAGGTCGGCCAGTGGTTCGACGAGCCGACCAAACCGGCCGATCCCGAGTGGCTCGCGAGCTGGCAGCGCGCGGACAAGGCGGCGTCGTCGGCGGTGGCCGAAGCACTGGCCGCCGAACCGTGGCCGAGCGGGTTGCGCCTGGCCACCGAGCTGGTCGACGCGGTCCCGGAGGGGTCGCTGCTGGTCGTCGGCTCGTCCAACCCGACCCGCGACGTCGCGCTCGCCGGACGGCTCCGGCCCGACGTCCTCGTGCACCGCAACCGCGGTGTCGCCGGGATCGACGGCATGGTGTCGACGGCCATCGGCGCCGCGACCGTCCACAGGGGACATTCGTACGCGCTGCTCGGGGACCTGACCTTCCTCCACGACGCGAGCGGCCTGCTGACCGGACCCGCGGAGCAACGCCCCGACCTGACGATCGTGGTGCTCAACGACGACGGCGGCGGCATCTTTTCGCTGCTGGAGCAGGGCGCGCCGGAGCACAACGCGAGCTTCGAGCGCGTCTTCGGGACGCCGCACGGCGCCGATCTGGGCGCGTTGTGCGCGGGCTACCGCGTGCCGCACGTCGTCGCGGAGACGCTTACCGAGTTCCGCGCCGCGCTGAAGCCCGGGCCCGGACTGCGAGTGGTGGAGGTCCGCGTGGACCGAACGCGCCATCGCGAGCTGCACGCGCGCCTCCGTACGGCGGTGTCCTCCGCCGTGCGCGCTGTCTAACTGTTTCCAGAGGCTGGGAACCCCTCCTTCGGCCGTGTCTGCGCGATGCTCGTCTGGCTACGTTCGAGCGCGCTGACAAATCCCTGGGAGGGACTCGCAATGCGCTTGAAGACTCGCGCCGGCTTCGCCGGATTGACCGCGGGCGTCGTCACGGTGCTGCTCGTGGGCACCGCGTCCGCCGCGCCCGCGCCCGGTTCGATCGGCGTCGGCGACCCGTACTACCCGCACGCCGGCAACGGCGGCTACGACGTCGGGCACTACGACCTCCGGTTGAGCTACCAGCCGTCCACCGACCTGCTGTCCGGGACCACGACGATCCTGCTCACCGCGACACAGGACCTCTCGGCGTTCAACCTCGACTTCGGCTTGAAGGTGTCGAGCGTCCGCGTCAACAACAGGCCCGCGCAGTTCGCGACGTCGACCGATGGCACCGGTGAGCTGACCGTCACCCCGGCGACCCCGCTGAAGAAGGGCCAGACGGCGACCGTCGTCGTCGCCTACGCGGACACGCCGTCGAAGGTGAAGATCGACGGCTTCACCGCCTGGAAGAAGACCCCGGACGGCGCGCTGGCCGTCGACGAACCGCAGAGCGCGGCCTGGTGGTTCCCGTCCAACGACCACCCGACCGACCTGGCCACCTACGACGTCTCGGTCGAGGTCCCGAACGACGTCGCGGCGCTGTCCAACGGCACGCTGGTGCGCAAGACGGTGCAGCGGCCGGGCTGGACCCGCTGGAACTGGCGCAGCACCAAACCGCAGGCGACGTACCTCACGTCGCTGGAGGTCGGCAAGTTCGAGGTGCGCGAGCAGACCACGCCGGACGGCCAGCCGTTCATCACCGCCTACGGCGCCGACCTCGGCGAATCGCTCGGCGCGGCCAAGGCGAGCATCGAGCGGACACCGGAGATCACCGAGTTCCTCGCCTCGAAGTTCGGCCCGTACCCGTTCGAAGCGCAGGGCGGCGTGGTCACCACCGGCATCACCTTCGCGCTGGAGAACCAGACACGGCCGGTCTACGGCGCCAGGGCCTTCCGGTCCGGCTCGAACACCTCGATCGTCACCCACGAGCAGGCACACCAGTGGTTCGGTGACAGCGTCACACTCGGCAAGTGGAGCGACATCTGGCTCAACGAGGGCTTCGCCTCCTACGCGGAGTTCCTGTGGTCGGAGGAGACCGGCGAGGGCACGGCCGACGAACTCGCCCAGTACCTCTACGACTCGGCGCCTGCCGATGACCCGTTCTGGCAGGTCCTGCCCGCCGACCCGGGGGTGGAGAACCAGTTCGACGCGGCCGTCTACGACCGTGGCGCGCTCGCGGTGCACGCGTTGCGCAAGGCTGTGGGCGACGACACGTTCTTCCGGATCCTGCGGACCTGGCAGCAGGTGAAGAAGAGCAAGTCGGCGGTGATTCCGGAGTTCATCGCCCTGGCGGAGAAGATCTCGGGCAAGCCGCTGTACGACCTGTTCCAGACCTGGCTCTACACCAAGGGCAAGCCCGCGGTGGGCCCCAACGGCGCACCGGCTCTCCGGGCCGCTGTGGCGCCTGTCGCACCGAAGTCCTACCCGCAGATCAAGGCGACGCACGAATTCCTCGCCGAGCGACACGCCCACTGACGGGTAGCGATACGCTCGCGGCGTGACGGCCAAAACGGAGCGGGTGAGGCGCATCGGGTGGTACGCCGCCCTCGGTGTCGCCTCACTCGTCACCGTGCTCTGCTGCTCGCTGCTGTTCGCCGCCATCCGCAACGACAGCGCGATCGAAGCACAACTCGGTCAGGCGACCGCGCAGGTCGAGTCGGTGACCTTCGACCGCACGATCATCAACTACGCCACCCCGGACGGCATCGTGCACAGCCCGGCCAACGGCGTCCTCTACCCGGCCGGGCTCGCCGCCGAGCAGCTCGTGAACATCGAGTACGACGTCAGTGACCCGGAACTCGCGCGGGTGGCGGGCCGGTCGGCGGTCAACACGCTGCTGCCGCTGGGCAGCATGGTCTTCTTCACCTGGCTGATCGCGGGGCCACTGCTGTGGTGGATCCGGCGGCAGCGGCTGGCTTACCGGCGCTCGCTCGCCGAGAGCTCGGTGACGGCTCCGGCTCCGGAACCCTCCGCGCCCTCCGCCTGACGGGGCAATGCGCGTGAGGCGGTGTACCGCGTGCCATGAAAGGTCCTTTCCTTGCGAAATTTGCAAGGAAAGGACCTTTCATGGCACGACCCGAAGCCCCCAACAAGGCTTACCCGACGGACTCCCGCCACCACCCCAGGACCTCGTCCGCCACTCCCGGCGCCGCGACCAGCAGCCCGTCGGTGGGCAGCGGGACCCCTTCCCCGCGCCGGTCCAGCACCACGGCCCCCGACTCGATGGCCAGCGCGACCGAGCCGGCGACGTCCCATTCGCGGTAGCTGTGCAGCACCGCGGCGGCCGCGTGTCCCAGCGCGACCTGCGCGATGGCCAGCGCCGCCGAACCCAGCACCCGGACGCCGGCGTGCGCGGCGGCGGCGCGTTCGACGAACTGGCCCATTCCGGGCCAGAGGCCCTTGCGGGTGAGTTCCGTGCAGACGATCGCTCCGGCGGTCCCGCAGCGGTCGGTCAGCCGGATCGGCTTGCCGTTCGCGCGGGCGCCGCGGCCACGGGCGGCGGCGTAGATCTGGGCGCGGTACGGGTCGGCGACCACGCCGACCACCGGGCCCGAAGCGTCGATCAGGGCGAGGCTGTACGCGCACCAGGGGACACCGGCGACGTAGTTCGCGGTGCCGTCGACCGGGTCGACCACCCACCGGTATTCGGCGACGTCGGCACCGTGGTCGGCGCCGAATTCACCGCCGACGACGGGGATGCCGGGGAATTCCGCGGTCAGGACGCGGCGGGTGTGGCGTTCGAGGATGCGATCGGTGTCGGTGACCCAGTCGAAGGGCGAGTCCTTCAGGTCGGGCTGGGTGCCGCGGCCGGCGGTCGCGGTGATCACGTCGGTCGCGTCGTTGGCCAGCCGCCCGGCCACTTCGAGGGCCCTCGACAGCAACCCGGGCTCGACGGGCTGCGGCGGCCTTGACGACAGGAGGGTCATGCCTGCCTAGTGTGGCCGAGACTGGTTTCCGGAACACGACCACGAGATGACATGTCGTCTGTTCCGTTTTTGTTGGCATGGGCGTCACAACCGGATGCGACAGTGTGCCTCGTGCGAGTCGCGATAGTCACCGAAAGTTTCCTGCCCCAGGTGAACGGCGTGACCAACTCCGTGCTCCGCGTCGTGGAACACCTCCGCGACCGCGCGCATGACGTGCTGATCATCGCCCCCGGACCGGGCCCCGTGGAGTATCTCGGCGCTCCGGTCGTGCGCATTCCCGCCCTCGACTTCCCCGGCGTGAACTCCCTCCCGGTCGGTGTGCCGACCCGGGCGGTGCTCACCGCCCTCGCCGATTTCCGGCCGGACGTGGTGCACCTCGCCTCGCCGTTCGTGGTCGGTGCCCGCGGGCTCGCCGCGGCCAGACGGCTGCGGGTGCCGTGCGTCGCGGTGTATCAGACCGACATCGCCGGTTTCGCCGCCGCGTACGGCTTCGGCATCGCCGCCCGCGCGGCCTGGCGCTGGGTGCGCCGCCTGCACTCGCGGGCCGACCGCACGCTCGCGCCGTCGTCGGATTCCGTGGAGCAGCTGAGACTGCACGGGATCCCCCGGGTGCACCACTGGGCGCGTGGCGTCGACATCGAGCGGTTCTCGCCGGTGCACGCCGACCCCGCGTTGCGCGCCGACCTGGCGCCGAACGGGGAACTGCTGGTCGGTTTCGTCGGCAGGCTCGCGCCCGAAAAGGAGGTCGAGCGGCTGACCGCGCTCGCCGGGGTCGCGGGGATCCGGGTGGTCGTCGTCGGGGACGGGCCGGAACTGCCGATGCTGCGCGAGCGGATCCCGGGCGCAGCCTTCCTGGGCGCCCGGTACGGCGAAGAGCTTTCCGCCGCGTATGCGAGCCTCGACGTCTTTGTCCACACAGGACCGCACGAGACGTTCTGCCAGGCAGTCCAGGAGGCGATGGCGTCCGGGCTGCCGGTGCTCGCCCCGAACGCGGGTGGCCCGAAGGATCTGGTCCTGCCCGGCCGCACCGGCTACCTGTTGCCCGCCGACCGGGCCGGATTCGCGGCGGCGCTGGTCGACAAGGTGAACGACCTGCGCGACGACG
Source organism: Amycolatopsis sp. NPDC034160 (assembly GCF_055575355.1). Lineage (NCBI taxonomy): Bacteria > Bacillati > Actinomycetota > Actinomycetes > Pseudonocardiales > Pseudonocardiaceae > Amycolatopsis > Amycolatopsis sp. NPDC034160. The sequence goes on from NZ_JBVISU010000002.1 coordinate 202,295, forward strand.
CACTGCGCGCCAGGTTGGGGGAGAAGGCGCGCAAGGTCGTGCTGGGCCGGACCTGGCCCGCGGTCGGCCACGAATTGGTCGGCCACTACGAGGCCGTTCAGGGCAAAGTCGCTCGCGCGGCCTGACCAAATGCACATCGTTCAGCTGGCCAACTTCTACGGGCCACGCTCGGGCGGCTTGAAGACGGCGCTGCACCACCTCGGCGCCGGTTACGTGGCGAGCGGCCATCAGGTGACCCTCATGGTGCCGGGACGTCGCTACACCGACGAGGTACTGCCCTCGGGCGTCCGGCGCGTTTCCCTTCCGGCACCGCGGATCCCGGGTACCGGCGGTTATCGCGCGGTCGATCCACACCGGGTGCGCGCGGTGCTGAACCGGCTGGAGCCGGACAGGCTGGAGGTGTCCGACAGGCTCACGTTGCGCGGCATGGGCGTCTGGGCGCGGCGCAACGGCGTGCCCAGCATGGTGATCTCGCACGAGCGGCTCGACAGGCTGCTGGAGCAGTTCCTGATGCCCGAACCCGTCGCGCGGCGGATCGCGGACGTCGCGAACCGGCGGATGGCGCGGCGGTACGACACGGTCGTCTGCACGACGGCGTTCGCCCGCACGGAGTTCGACCGGATCGCCGCGCCGAACGTCCGTCGTGTCCCACTCGGCGTCGACCTCACGACGTTCACCCCGGCCCGCCGCGACGAGGGCTGGCGGCACACGCTGTCCGGTACCGCCGACGCCCTGCTCGTCCACTGTGGACGCTTGTCGCCGGAGAAGCACGTCGAGCGCAGTGTGGACACCGTCGCCGAGCTGACCGAGTCCGGACATCGCGTGCGGCTCGTGATCGCGGGCGACGGGCCACGGCGGCGGGCACTGGAACGGCGGGCTCGCGGGCTTCCGGTGACGTTCCTCGGCTTCGTTGCCGGACGCGGGGAGGTCGCGCGCCTGCTGGCCAGCGCCGACGTCTCCCTCGCGCCGGGGCCGCACGAGACGTTCGGGCTGGCCGCGCTGGAGGCGCTGGCTTCGGGAACGCCGGTGGTGGTTTCGGCGTCGTCGGCGCTGCGGGAGATCGTGCGCCCCGGCTGCGGCGAGGCCGTCGACGATCACGCCCCGGCCTTCGCGGGCGCTGTCACGGGTCTGCTGGAGCGCCCCGAGGACGCCAGGCGCGCCGCCGCGCGGGCCCGCGCGGAGGAATTCGCCTGGCCGAGATCGGTACAGGGAATGCTCTCCGCACTCGCCTGATCACTTTGTATCTCTTTTGTACAACCGGCCTTCATCGTCCCCACACGCCATCGAGCGAGAGGACGGCACGTGAGGTTCGAAGTACTGGGGACGTTCACCATCTCTTCCGGTTCGCGGTCGGTCCCGCTGGGCGGCCGGATGAGAAGAACGCTGCTGGGCGTGCTGCTGGTCCGGGCGAACACCTTCGTACCGGTCGACGTGCTCACCGAGGCCCTGTGGGAGAGCCGGTGGGAGCCGAGGGCGGTGCCGAAGCTGCACTGGCACGTCCACAAGCTCCGGCAGTCCCTTCCCGAAGACGACCGGATCGGCTTCGACAACGGCGGCTATCGGCTCGAGGTCCATCCCGGCGAACTCGACGTCGAGACCTTCGAGACGCTGGGCGGCCAGGCGCTGAAGGCCGCGGATCCCGCGCAGCGCGTCTCGTTGATCCGGCAGGCGCTCACCCACTGGCACGGCGCGCCCTACGACGGCCTGGACGTCCCGCTGCTTTCGGACGAGACGATGCGTCTCTCGGAGTACCGTCTGGTCCTGCTCGAAGAGCTCTACCAGGCGGAACTGGACCTCGGACGGCACGCGAGCGCGGCCGTCGAGCTGGCCGGCCTGGTGCGGCGGCATCCGTTGCGGCAGCGTGCCCAGTACCTCCTGATGGACGCTCTCTGGCGAGCCGGGCGCACGTCCGACGCGCTGGCGGCGTACCGGCGCGCACGCCGGGTCTCGATCGATCAGCTCGGCCTCGAACCGGGGCCGGAACTGCGGTCACTGGAGCGGAGGATCCTCGCCGGTGAAGCCGCGGGGGCCGGTGCGCACCGTGCCCCGGCGTTGCTGAACCGGACAAGGTGAACCTACGGGGCGCCGCTTTGCTCCTGCTTGGCCGACGGCGCCCCTCAGGGTTCGCGAAGTAGTGTTCGAGTATGTCCCGAGCGAGTCTTGACAAGGATCCGCACGAAGTCGCCGCCATGTTCGACGACGTCGCGAACGGCTACGACCGCGCGAATTCGTTCATGACCTTCGGCTTCGATCGCCGCTGGCGCACCACCACCGCACGGGTGCTGGACGCCAAACGCGGCGAGAAGGTGCTGGACCTCGCGGCGGGCACCGGCGTGTCCACCGTCGAGTACGCGCGCAACGGCGCCTGGTGCCTGGCAGCGGACTTCTCGGTCGGCATGCTCAAGGCCGGCAAGCATCGCGGCGTCCCGATGGTGGCCGCCGACGCGTTGAAGCTGCCGTTCGCGGACGAAAGCTTCGACGCGGTGACCATCTCGCTCGCGCTGCGGAACTTCGTCGACACCAAGGCCGCGCTCACCGAGATCGCGCGGGTGGTCAAACCGGGCGGCCGTCTGGTGATCTGCGAGGTGTCGACGCCCACATTCCCGCCGATCCGGTTCCTGCACCGCAAGTTCATCCTGCGGCTGCTCACCTGGGTCGGCAGCCGGACCTCGACGAACCCCGAAGCCTACTCCTACCTGGCCGAATCCATGCTGGCCTGGCCGGATCAGCGGACGCTGGGCGAGATCATCGCGAGCGCGGGTTGGACCGAGGTGGAGTGGCTGAACCTCACCTTCGGCGTCGTCGCCATCCACCGCGCCAAAAAGCCCGCATAAACTCGCGGCCATGACACGTCGCAACGCAGACCACGACGCCGAAGTCATCGTCGTCGGTGCCGGACCGGCCGGCTCCACCGCCGCCACGTACCTCGCTCGCGCGGGTGTCGACGTGCTGCTGCTGGAGAAGACCGAGTTCCCGCGCGAGAAGGTGTGCGGCGACGGTCTGACCCCGCGCGGCGTCAAGCAGCTGATCGATCTGGGCATCGACACCAGTGAGGACGCCGGCTGGGTGCACAGCCGCGGGCTGCGGATCCTCACCGGCGAGCTCACGCTGGAGCTCGACTGGCCGGACCTCACCAGCTACCCGCCTTACGGCGTTTCGCGGACCCGGCAGGACTTCGACGACCTGCTCGCGAAGACCGCGGTCAAGGCGGGCGCGCGGCTGTACGAGCGCACCACCGTCACCGGCGCGATCACCAGCCCGGCCGGTCGCGTGATCGGCGTCGAGGCGAAGGTCGGCCCCGAGAAGACCCCGGTGAGCTACCGCGCTCCGCTGGTATTGGCCTGTGACGGCGTCTCGGCGCGGCTCGCGCTGAGCGTCGGCATCCAGAAGAACGAGAAGCGCCCGATGGGCGTCGCGGTCCGCCAGTACTACAAGAGCCCGCGCCACGATGACCCCTTCATCGAGGGGCACCTGGAGCTTTGGGACCGCAGCGACCCACGCGACCCGAAGCTGCTGCCCGGCTACGGCTGGGCGTTCCCGCTCGGCGACGGCACCGTGAACGTCGGCCTCGGCATGCTGTCGACGTCGGCGGCGTTCCGCAGCACCGACTACCGCGCGCTGCTGCGCCAGTGGCTCGACGGGACGCCCGAGGAATGGGGCTACCGCGAGGAGAACGCCATCGGCAAGGTCGGCGGCGCCGGTCTCCCGATGGGTTTCAACCGCACCCCGCACTACCGCGACGGCCTGTTGCTGCTCGGCGACGCGGGCGGCATGGTCAGCCCATTCAACGGCGAGGGCATCTCGGCCGCGATGGAGTCCGCGCAGCTGGCGTCCGAGTTCGTCGTGCAGGCGCTTGCACGGCGCGAAGGACCGTCGCGCGAGCGGGCGCTGGAGGGCTACCCGCGCGCTGTCGGGGAGCTGATGGGCGGCTACTACCGGCTCGGCAATGTGTTCGCGAAGCTGATCGGCAAGCCGAAGGTCATGCACGCCGCGACGAAGTACGGATTGCGGATCAACTCGATCCTTCCGCTGGTCTACAAGGGACTCTCGGGCTGCTACGACGCCAAGGGCGGCGACGGCGTCGACCGCCTGATCGCCGCCTTGGCCCGCGCCACCCCCTCGCCGCGCTGACCCCACACCCGCATTTAGTCCTCTACATGCGTGGGCTCCCGCCCTCTCGTGCCTCTTACCGGCGCATGTAGAGGACTAAATGCGTGAGGGCGCGAGTGGTATCGGTCACAGGACAAAGGTGGCCAAACGGACCCGGGAAGCCGATCTTGGGAACGACGTCGCAGGTCACCGGTACCGCACGGCGGAAGTAACCGTACTGGCCGTGCGGCCAGGTTAGGGCAGCCTTATAGCACGGGGCCTAGGGACAAGAATGTGAGTCGCGTCCTACACTCCCCCCATGCTTTGTGAATCGCTTCACATCCTCGACGGGAGGCTTGTGAACTATTTCACAAGCAAGGGGGTCGTCATGCACGGCCCGTAAGGGTTGCCTAACCCTCGGCGGTGTGACCCAAGTCCCTTAGGGTGCCGACGAGGGAAGCGGTGAACCCCGACTCGAAAACCGCAGCGGCGCGGAAAGGATGGCGAAAACCCCGTGCTGATGTTGCCTGTGCTGGCCCAGGCCGATACCCCACCGGTGCCTACAGTGCCGAATCTCGACATGTACCTCCCCCTGGTCCTCCTGTTCGTCCTCGCTCTCGGATTCGCGGTGCTCTCGGTGCTGCTCGGTCCGCTCGTCGGTCCGAGCCGCGCCAACAAGGCGAAGCTGGCGGCCTACGAATGCGGCATCGAACCGTCGCCGCAGCCGGTCGTCGGCGGTGGCCGGATGCCGGTCGCGTACTACATCACCGCGATGCTGTTCATCCTGTTCGACATCGAGATGGTCTTCCTCTACCCGTTCGCGGTCTCCGCGGACGCGCTGGGCATGTTCGGCCTGGTGGAGATCGTGCTGTTCATCGCGACGGTCGGTTTCGCGTACGCCTACGTATGGCGTCGCGGCGGCCTGGATTGGAACTAGAGAAGCATGGGCCTCGAAGAAAAACTCCCCAACGGCATCCTGCTGGCCAGCCTCGAAGGCCTGGTGAACTGGGCCCGCAAGAACTCGATGTGGCCCGCCACCTTCGGCCTCGCCTGCTGCGCGATCGAGATGATGACCGTCGGCGGTTCCCGCTACGACATCGCCCGGTTCGGCATGGAGCGCTTCAGCGCGACGCCGCGCCAGGCGGATCTGATGATCGTCGCCGGCCGTGTCACGCAGAAGATGGCGCCGGTGCTCCGCCAGATCTACGACCAGATGGCCGAGCCCAAGTGGGTGCTGGCGATGGGCGTCTGCGCCTCGTCCGGCGGCATGTTCAACAACTACGCCGTGGTGCAGGGCGTCGACCACATCGTCCCGGTCGACATGTACCTCCCCGGCTGCCCGCCGCGGCCCGAGATGCTGCTCGACGCGATCCTGAAGCTGCACGCCAAGATCCAGGACGAGCCGATCAACGCGCGCCGGGCCGCGATCCGCGCCGCCAGTGGTGAGCGCACCGAGCTGATCGCCTCCTCGATCAAGTACGCGAAGAAGTGAGCGACGTGCCTGAAGACAACACCCCCGAAGAGACCCCGGAGACCGGCGGCGAGCAGTCCAGCGCCGATCGGCCCGAAGGCGGCCTCGAGCCGCAGGGTGCCCGCCCGGCCGAACCGGTCGTCACCGGTAAAGAGCGCCAGGGCATGTTCGGCGTCCACGGCACCGGCGACACCTCCGGCTACGGCGGCGTCCGCCTCCCCGCGTACAGCCCGCCCCCGGCGGAGCGCCCGTACGGCGGCTGGTTCGACGAGTTCGCCGACGAGTTCTACGCGGCCTTGGCGGACAACAAGATTCCGGCGGACGCGATCCTGCAGACGACGGTCGACCGCGGCGAGATCACCTTCTACGTCGCCCGCGAGCACCTCGTCGAGATCGCCAAGGTCCTGCGCGACGACACCGGTCTCCGCTTCGAACTGCTCAGCTCCGTCTCCGGCGTTGACTACGGCGTCGACGTCCCGCAGCGGCTGCACTCGGTCTACCACTTCACGTCGATGACCTACCGCCGCCGCATCCGGCTCGAAGTCACCCTCGACATCGAAGACCCGCACGTCCCGTCGCTGGTCGGGGTCTATCCGACCGCCGACTGGCAGGAGCGGGAGGCGTACGACCTGTTCGGCATCGTCTACGACGGCCACCCGGCGCTGACCCGCATCCTCATGCCGGACGACTGGGACGGCCACCCCCAGCGCAAGGACTACCCGCTCGGCGGGATCCCCGTCGAATACAAGGGCGCGGAGATCCCGCCGCCGGACCAGCGGAGGTCGTACTCGTGAGCAACTTCCTGCGGGCACGGATATCCCGGCCATGTCGACACCAGCGGAGGTCGCACTCGTGAGCACCGAAAACCTCTCCGACGTCACGACGGGCACCGCCACGGGACCCCAGGGCTCCGACAGCACCGACGACGTCGACTACGCCGACTCGCGTGACACCACCGAAGGCCGCGTCTACACCGTTTCCGGCGGTGACTGGGAAGACGTCATCGAGGATTCCCGCCACGACGAGCGCATGGTCATCAACATGGGCCCGCAGCACCCGTCGACGCACGGCGTGCTCCGGCTCGTGCTGGAGATGGAGGGCGAGACCGTCACCCAGCTCCGCTCGGTCATCGGCTACCTGCACACCGGGATCGAGAAGAACTGCGAGTACCGCACGTGGACCCAGGGCGTCACCTTCGTGACGCGCATGGACTACCTCGCGCCGCTGTTCACCGAGATGACGTACTGCCTCACCGTCGAGCGCCTTCTGGGCATCCAGGCCCCGCGCCGCGCGGAACTGCTGCGCGTGATGCTGATGGAGATCAACCGCATCGGCTCGCACCTGGTCTACATCGCCACCGGCGGGATGGAACTCGGCGCGACCACCGCGATGACGCTCGGTTTCCGTGAGCGCGAAGAGGTCCTGCATCTGCTGGAGCACCTCACCGGTCTCCGGATGAACCACGCGTTCATCCGGCCCGGCGGTCTCGCGCAGGACATGCCCGCCGACTACCAAGAGGTGGTCAGCGCGTTCGTCAAGACGATGGACGAGCGGCTTCCCTTGTACGACAAGCTCTTCACCGGTCAGCCGATCTGGCGCAACCGGCTCAAGGGCGTCGGCTACCTGCCGGTGGACGCCTGCCTCGCGCTCGGTGTCACCGGCCCGGTGCTGCGCAGCGCCGGTCTCCCGTGGGACCTGCGCAAGACCGAGCCGTACTCCCGCTACGACGAGTTCGAGTTCGACATCCCGACCTCGACCGACGCCGACTGCTGGGCGCGGTACCTGATCCGCGTCGAAGAGATGCACCAGAGTCTGCGGATCATCAAGCAGTGCCTCAAGAAACTCGAACCGGGCCCGGTCATGGTCGAGGACAAGAAGGTCGCCTGGCCGGCGCAGCTCTCGATCGGCAGCGACGGCATGGGCAACTCGCTCGAGCACGTCCGCAAGATCATGGGCCAGTCGATGGAATCGCTGATCCACCACTTCAAGCTGGTCACCGAAGGCTTCAAGGTCCCGGCGGGCCAGGCGTACGTGCCGGTCGAGTCGCCGCGCGGCGAACTCGGCGCGCACCTCGTGTCCGACGGCGGCACCAGGCCGCTGCGGGTCCACGTGCGCGAACCGAGTTTCGTGAACCTGCAGTCGATGCCCGCGATGGCCGAAGGCGGCCTGGTGGCGGACGTCATCGCCGCCATCGCCTCGATCGACCCCGTCATGGGGGGAGTGGACCGCTGATGACCCAGCCCGGAACGACACCGACGCCCGAGCCCGGCACCAGCCCGGCCGAGCAGACCCACATCGCCGCCGGCGGTGACGTCGACGTGATCGCGATCGCGCCGGATCCCGCCGAGGCGGCGGGGATCCTGGAGAAGGCGAAGCTCGAAGACATCTTCGACGCCGACACCTACGCCAAGGCGCGGAACCTGATCTCGCGGTACCCGCAGTCGCGGTCGGCGCTGCTGCCGCTGCTGCACCTGGTGCAGTCGGTACAGGGTTACGTGAGCCAGGAAGGCATCGCCTTCTGTGCTCAGCAGCTGGACCTGTCCGACGCCGAGGTCAGCGCGGTCGCGACGTTCTACACCATGTACAAGCGCCGCCCGTGCGGCGAGCACCTGGTGAGCGTCTGCACGAACACGCTCTGCGCGGCCATGGGCGGCGACGCGATCTACAAGAAGCTCCAGACGCATCTCGGCTCCGAAGAGAAGCCGTTGGGGCACAACGAGACCGCGGGTACGCCGAACGAGCCCGGCTCGATCACCCTCGAACACGCCGAATGCCTCGCGGCCTGTGACCTTGCCCCGGTCATCCAGGTCAACTACGAGTATTTCGACAACCAGACCGAGGACAAGGCCGTCGCGCTGGTCGACGCGTTGCAGGCGGGCAAGAAGCCCGCTCCGACGCGCGGCGCGCCGCTGACGAACTTCAAGGGCGCCGAACTGCAGCTCGCCGGGTTCTTCCCGGAGGACGCGCAGCAGTACCGCACGGACGTCGACGGGCCTTCGCAGGCCGTCGAAACCCTGCGTGGCGCGCAGGTCGCGCAGGACCGCGGCTGGACCGCGCCCGCGATGAAGGACGTTCCGCTCCCCACTGTTCCCTCTAACACAGGGGAGAAGAAGTAATGGCCGATCCCATCACTCCGGTCCTCACGAAGCGCTGGCTTTCGCCCAACTCCTGGACGATCCAGTCCTACGAAGCCCTCGAGGGCTACACCGCGATCCGCAAGGCGCTCAAGGGCACTCCCGAGCAGATCGTCCAGCTGGTCAAGGACTCCGGTCTGCGCGGCCGTGGCGGCGCGGGCTTCCCGGCGGGCATCAAGTGGTCCTTCATGCCGCCGAACGAGGACAAGCCGCACTACCTCGTCATCAACGCCGACGAGGGCGAGCCGGGTACCTGCAAGGACATCCCGCTGATGATGGCGGACCCGCACTCGCTCATCGAGGGCTGCATCATCGCCTCGTACGCGATGCGTTCGCACCACTGCTTCATCTACGTCCGCGGTGAGGCGCTGCACTGCATCCGCCGTCTCAACGCGGCCGTGCGTGAGGCCTACGAAGCGGGCTACCTCGGCAAGAACATCCTCGACTCCGGCTTCGACCTCGACATCACCGTGCACGCGGGCGCCGGGGCGTACATCTGCGGCGAGGAGACGGCGCTGCTGGACTCGCTGGAGGGCCGTCGCGGTCAGCCGAGGCTCAAGCCGCCGTTCCCGGCCGCCGCGGGGCTCTACGCCGCGCCGACCACGGTGAACAACGTCGAGACCATCGCCAGCGCGCCGTACATCGTCAACGGCGGCTCCGACTGGTTCCGCCAGATGGGCCGCGAGAAGTCGCCTGGCCCGAAGATCTACTCGATCTCCGGCCACGTCGAGAAGCCCGGCCAGTACGAATGCCCGCTCGGCACCACGCTGCGCGAGCTGCTCGACATGGCGGGCGGCATGAAGGACGGCATCCCGCTGAAGTTCTGGACGCCGGGTGGTTCGTCCACGCCGATGTTCACCAAGGAACACCTCGATGTTCCGCTGGACTTCGAAGGCGCGGCGGAAGCCGGGTCGATGCTGGGCACGACGGCCGTGCAGGTCTTCAACGAGACCGTTTCCGTGCCGTGGGCCGTGATGAAGTGGACGCAGTTCTACGAGCACGAGTCCTGCGGCAAGTGCACGCCGTGCCGCGAGGGCACCTACTGGCTCGCGCAGATCCTGGAGCGCATGGTCGCGGGCAAGGGCACCGAGGAGGACATCGACACCCTGCTCGACGTCTGCGACAACATCCTCGGCCGCTCGTTCTGCGCCCTCGGCGACGGCGCCGTTTCGCCGATCCAGAGCGGGATCAAGTACTTCCGCGAGGAATTCCTCGCACTGTGTCAGGCAAACAAGCGCGAATTGGTGGGGGCGCAGGCATGACGATCGCACCCGACAAGCCCGGGACCGAGGTCGAAGAGACCCCGGTTCCCGAGGGCCACGTCAAGCTGGTCATCGACGGTGAAACGGTCATCGCGCCCAAGGGTGAGCTGCTGATCCGCACCGCCGAACGGCTCGGCACGGTCATCCCGCGCTTCTGCGACCACCCGCTGCTCGACCCGGCGGGCGCCTGCCGCCAGTGCCTGGTCGAGGTCGAAATGGGTGGCCGTCCGATGCCGAAGCCGCAGGCCTCGTGCACGATGACGGTCGCCGACGGCATGGTCGTGAAGACCCAGCTGACCTCGGCCGTCGCGGACAAGGCCCAGCAGGGTGTGATGGAGCTGCTGCTCATCAACCACCCGCTGGACTGCCCGGTCTGCGACAAGGGCGGCGAATGCCCGCTGCAGAACCAGGCGCTCGCGCACGGCCGCGCGGACTCCCGTTTCGTCGACACGAAGCGGACGTTCCCGAAGCCGCTGCCGATCTCCTCGCAGGTGCTGCTGGACCGCGAGCGGTGCGTGCTCTGCCAGCGCTGCACCCGGTTCTCCCGCGAGATCGCCGGTGACCCGTTCATCGAGCTGCTCGAACGCGGCGCCCACCAGCAGATCGGTACCGCCGAGACAGCCGACGTACTGGACATGGCCTCCCGGACGACGTCGGGACAGCCGTTCCAGTCCTACTTCTCCGGCAACGTCATCCAGATCTGCCCGGTCGGCGCGCTGACGTCGGCCGCGTACCGGTTCCGTTCGCGGCCGTTCGACCTGGTGTCCGCGCCGAGTGTGTGCGAGCACTGCTCGTCCGGCTGCGCCGAGCGGACCGACTTCCGCCGCGGCAAGGTCATGCGGAAGCTCGCGGGCGACGACCCCGAGGTCAACGAAGAGTGGATCTGCGACAAGGGCCGGTTCGCGTTCCGTTATGCCACGGCCGAGGACCGCATCCGCCGCCCGCTGGTCCGCAACGCCGACGGCGTGCTGGAAGAGGCTTCCTGGACCGACGCGCTGCGTGCGGCCGCGACAGGGCTGGCCAAGGCGCGTGACGGCAAGGGCGCCGCGGTGCTGACCGGTGGCCGTCTGACCGTCGAGGACGCCTACGCATACTCGAAGTTCGCGCGAATCGCCTTGGGCACCAACGACATCGACTTCCGGGCGCGTCCGCACTCGGCCGAGGAACTGAACTTCCTCGCGTCGCACGTGGTCGGGACGACGCCGGAAAGCGGTGTCACGTTCGGCGAGATCGAGCGGGCGCGCACGGTGCTGTGCGTCGCTTTCGAGCCCGAGGACGAGGCGCCCATCGTGTTCCTGCGGCTGCGCAAGGCGGCCCGCAAGAACCGCACGAGAGTTGTCCACTTGGGACAGTGGACCACCTCCTCGGTCAGCAAGACCTTCGGTGAGCTGCTGGCCTGCGCGCCGGGCGCCGAGGCCGCCGCGATCGACGGCATCGCGCAGCACGCGCAGGACGTCGACCAGGCGCTCATCGCCGAAGGCTCGGTGATCCTGGTCGGCGAACGCGCGGCCGAGGTCCCCGGCCTGTTCTCCGCCCTGCACCGGCTGGTGGAGCGCACCGGCGCCCGGCTCGCGTGGATCCCGCGTCGTGCGGGTGAGCGCGGTGCCCTGGCGGCGGGCGCGGCGCCGACGTTGCTGCCCGGTGGCCGTCCGGTCACCGACGCCGCGGCCCGCGCCGAAATCGAAAAGGCTTGGGGTGCCACGCTTCCCGCCACGGAAGGCCGCGACACCACCGCCATCCTCAAGGCGGCCGCCGAGAACGGCCTCGACGGCCTGCTGGTCGGCGGCGTCGACCCGGACGACCTGCCGGATCCGCGCCTGGCGCTGCGGGCACTCGTGAACGCGAAGTTCGTGGTGAGCCTGGAACTGCGGCACAGCGCGGTCACCGAACACGCGGACGTCGTCCTCCCGATCGCCCCGGCGGTTGAGAAGGCGGGCAGCTACCTGAACTGGGAAGGCCGCCGCCGCGAGTTCGCCGTCACCCTCGAAGGCACCGGCGCCCTGCCGGACTGCCGGGTGCTCGACACCCTCGCCGTCGAGATGGACGCGGACATCTTCACGCAGACCCCGGCCGCCGCCGCGGCCGATCTCGCCAAGCTCCCCGCGCGTGAGATGAAGGACGCTTTCATCGCAGATTTCGCGATGAAGGACGCTTTCATTGCGCGCGCCGAGCCCGCCAACGGTCAGGCCCTCCTCGCCACCTGGCGGCAGCTGATCGACAACGGTTCGCTGCAGGACGACGAGCCGCACCTCAAGGGCACGCAGCGCGAGGTCGTCGCCAAGCTTTCGGCGAAGACAGCCGAAGGCCTCGGCAAGACCGTGAAGGTCTCCACCGAACGCGGCTCCATCACGCTGCCGATCGAGGTCGCGGACCTGCCGGACGGCGTCGTGTGGCTCCCGGGCAACTCCGACGGCTCGGCCGTCCGCGCCTCTCTGGGCGCGGGGCACGGCTCCACCGTCAACCTCACCGGAGGTGAGAAGTGACTCCGTTGCTCAGCCAGATGCCGGACGCCGCCGAGCGGGCGGCGCTGCTGGCCGACGACCCGTTGTGGCTGGTCCTGATCAAGACGGTCGTGATCCTGCTGATCGGCCCGATCCTGACGATCTTCCTGATCGTCTGGGAACGCAAGGCCGTCGGCCGGATGCAGAACCGTCCCGGCCCCAACCGCGTCGGTCCCGGCGGCTACCTGCAGTCCCTCGCGGACGCGATCAAGCTGCCGTTCAAGGAACAGATCATCCCGGACACCGCCGACCGCAAGGTGTACTTCCTCGCGCCGGTGATCTCCGCGGTGCCGGCGCTGATCGCGCTGGCCGCGATCCCGTTCGGCCCGGTCGTGTCGATCTTCGGTGAGCGGACCACGCTTCAGCTGGTCGACCTGCCGGTCGGCGTGCTGGTGATCCTGGCCTGCTCCTCGATCGGCGTGTACGGCCTGGTGCTGGCCGGTTGGTCGTCCGGCTCGCCGTATCCGCTGCTCGGTGGCCTGCGAAGCGCGGCTCAGGTGATCTCCTACGAGATCGCGATGGGTCTGTCCATTGTGGGCGTCATTCTCTACGCGGGTTCGATGTCGACCTCGGCGATCGTCGAGTCGCAGCAGAGCGGCTGGTACTTCTACCTGCTGCTGCCGAGTTTCGTGATCTACCTGATCTCCATGGTCGGTGAGACCAACCGCGCGCCGTTCGACCTCCCCGAGGCCGAATCCGAGCTGGTCGGCGGTTTCCACACCGAGTACAGCTCGATGAAGTTCGCGATGTTCTTCCTCGCCGAGTACGTCAACATGGTGATCGTTTCGGCGTTCGCGACCACGTTGTTCCTCGGCGGCTGGAAGTTCCCGTTCGTCGGCGCCGACCACGCGCTCAACCAGGGCTGGCTCCCGCTGCTGTGGTTCACGGCCAAGCTGTTCATCCTGCTGTTCGGGTTCATCTGGCTGCGCGGCACGCTGCCGCGGCTGCGGTACGACCAGTTCATGCGGCTGGGCTGGAAGGTCCTGGTCCCGGTCAACCTGGTCTGGATCGTCGTGATCGTCTCGGTCCGCGCGATCAAGAACTCGGGTGGGCTGAGCACACCGCAGATCCTCATCGGCGGCGGCGCGCTCATTCTCGTCGTCGTCATCCTGAGCCTGCTGTTGCCGGACAAGAAGGTGCCGGACGACGACTACGTCCCGGTCACCGGTGGCGGGTTCCCGGTACCGCCGCTCGATCTGCAGGTTCCGGACAAGACCCCGCGTCAGAAGGCCATCGCGAAGGCCGAAGCCCGGGCTGCCAAGCGCAAGCCCGCGGCGGTTTCCAGTGGAAGGGAGGCCGGCGATGGGGATGTTTGATCCCATCAAGGGTTTCGGTGTCACCTTCGGGATGATGTTCAAGAAGGTCGCCACCGAGGAGTACCCGGAGGCAGGCGCCCCCGCCGCTCCGCGTTACCACGGCAGGCACCAGCTGAACCGGCATCCCGACGGGCTGGAGAAATGCGTCGGCTGCGAGCTGTGCGCGTGGGCCTGCCCGGCGGACGCGATCTTCGTCGAAGGCGGCGACAACACCGAAGAGGCGCGTTATTCGCCCGGTGAGCGGTACGGCGCCGACTACCAGATCAACTACCTGCGCTGCATCGGCTGCGGGTTGTGCGTCGAGGCCTGCCCGACCCGGTCCTTGACGATGATCAACTTCTACGAGCTGGCCGACGACGACCGCCAGCGGTTGATCTACACCAAGGAAGACCTCCTCGCGCCGCTGCTGCCCGGCATGGAGCAGCCGCCGCACCCGATGCGGCTCGGCGACAACGAGCAGGACTACTACGTCAACGGTCCGGAACTCGCGCGCAAGCAGCCCACCGGGGCCACCGAAGCGGAGGCCGTCCAGTGATCACGGCTTTCCTCGCTCAGACGGACGTCTCGGCCGGGATCACCACCGGCGAGACCATCGCCTTCTGGGTGCTCGGTCCGCTCGCGCTGCTCGGCGGGCTCGGGATGATCTTCTCCCGCAACGCCGTGCACTCGGCGCTGTGGCTGGTCCTCACCATGCTGTGCCTCGGCGCGCTGTACATGATCCAGCAGGCGCCGTTCCTCGGCTTCACGCAGATCATCGTCTACACCGGCGCGATCATGATGCTGTTCCTGTTCGTGCTGATGATGGTCGGCCGGGAGAGTTCGGACTCGGTCGTCGAAGTCCTGCGCGGGCAACGGGTCATGGCGACCCTGCTCGGCATCGGTGTCGGCGGGCTGCTCGCGGCGGGCCTCGCCCGTTCGCTGGCCAACGTCACCCCGGCGATGCCGCTGGACCCGGCGAGCCTCGACGGCGGCGGCCCCGGCGGGCTGGGACGGCTCATCTTCACCAAGTACCTGTTCCCGTTCGAGCTCACGTCGGCACTGCTGATCACCGCCGCGCTCGGCGCGATGGTGCTCGCCTTCACCGACCGGCACGCCAAGGGCGGCAAGAAGTCGCAGAAGGAACTCGTCATCGACCGGTTCACCGGCAAGCACGACCGGCCTTCGCCGCTGCCCGGCCCGGGTGTCTTCGCCACCGCCAACTCGATCGCCACGCCGGCGCTGCTGCCGGACGGTTCGATCGCGCCGGAGTCGCTCTCGGACATCATCGAGTCCACTTCGGCCTCGCGGCTGGAAGACGAGCGCAAGCAGGTCGCGGGTTCGACCGAAGGCCCCGACGCACACGCTCTCGTGGGCAAGCCTGAAGGGGAGAAGGAATGACCCCGACGTACTACCTGCTCCTGTCCGCGCTGCTGTTCACCATCGGCGCGGTCGGGGTGCTGGTGCGCCGCAACGCGATCGTCGTGTTCATGTGCATCGAGCTGATGCTGAACGCGGCGAACCTGTCCCTGGTCACGTTCGCCCGGATCAACGGGACGCTCGACGGCCAGGTGATGGCGTTCTTCGTGATGGTCGTGGCCGCCGCGGAGGTCGTGGTGGGGCTGGCGATCATCATGGCGATCTTCCGCACCCGGCGCTCGGCCTCGGTCGACGACACCAACCTGCTGAAGTACTAGGGGTTCAAGAGTGACCGCATCATCGTGGCTGCTGGTGGCCTTCCCGGCTCTTGGCGCACTGATTCTTCTGCTGGCCGGTAAACGTGCCAGGGGCTGGGGACACCTCCTCGGCAGCGCGACCGTCTCACTGTCCTTTGTGTACGGCTTGATCCTGTTCTTCACGGCCGACACGAAGAACGTCGCGGACGTCAAACTGTTCTCGTGGATCCCGGTTTCGGCGCTGCAGGTCGACTTCGGGCTCCGGATCGACGCGCTGTCGCTGACGTTCGTGCTGCTGATCACCGGCGTCGGCATGCTGATCCACTTCTACTCGATCGGCTACATGGCCGAGGATCGCGACCGGTCGAGGTTCTTCGCCTACCTCAACCTGTTCGTCGCCTCGATGCTGATCCTGGTGCTGGGCAACAGCTTCGTGACGCTGTACCTCGGCTGGGAAGGCGTCGGCCTCGCGTCGTACCTGCTCATCGGCTGGTACCAGGACCGCCCGTCCGCCGCCACCGCGGCGAAGAAGGCGTTCCTGATGAACCGTGTCGGTGACGTCGGGCTCGCGCTGGCGATCTTCCTGATGTTCAAGTACGTCGGGAGCACCGGTTACGCCGAGGTCTTCGGCGCGATCGACAAGATCCCGACCGGCGCGATCACCGCCATCGCGATCCTCCTCCTGCTGGGCGCCTGCGGTAAATCCGGTCAGTTCCCGCTGCAGGCCTGGCTTCCGGACGCGATGGAGGGCCCGACCCCGGTCTCGGCCCTCATCCACGCGGCGACGATGGTCACCGCCGGCGTCTACCTGGTCGCCCGCGCGCACGAGATCTTCAACGCCACCCCGGACGGCCGCCTGATCGTCACCCTGGTCGGCACGGTCACGCTCCTGATCGGGTGCATCATCGGCTGCGCCTACGACGACATCAAGAAGGTCCTGGCGTACTCCACGGTCAGCCAGATCGGGTACATGATGCTCGCCGTCGGCCTCGGGCCGATCGCCTACGCGCTCGGCATCATGCACCTGGTGGCGCACGGCTTCTTCAAGGCGGGGCTGTTCCTCGGGGCCGGTTCGGTCATGCACGCCATGAACGACGAGGTCGACATGCGGAAGTACGGCGGGCTGCGCAAGCACATGCCGGTCACCTTCTGGACCTTCGCGCTCGGCTACCTCGCCCTGATCGGCATCCCGCCGCTGTCCGGCTTCTTCACCAAGGACGCGATCATCGAAGCGGCCCTGTCCCAGGGTGGCTGGCGCGGCTGGGTGATGGGCGGCGCGGCACTGCTCGGCGCCGGGCTCACCGCGTTCTACATGACCCGCCTGATGGTGATGACCTTCTTCGGCAAGGAACGCTGGAAGGAGATCAAGAGCAGCGACGGCCGCGACTTCCACCCGCACGAATCGCCCGCGGTGATGAAGTGGCCGATGATCATCCTCGCCGTCGGTTCGGTCGGTGCCGGTGCGTTCTTCGCCCTCGGCGACCGGTTCGCCGAATGGCTCGCTCCCGTGGTCGGCCCGCTCGAGGAGGGTGGCCACAGCGTCATCCCGCACGCGCTGGTCCCGATCCTCACCGTGGCGCTCTCCGTACTCGGCGCGGTGGCCGCGTGGCTCTTCGTCGGTCGTAAGGACGTGCCGGTGGAACGGCCCGAGCGAGTCTCCGGCGTGGTCAAGGCCGCGCGCAACGACCTCTACGGCAACACCCTGAACGAGACGCTGGTCGCCCGTCCGGGCACCTGGCTCGCCCGCGCGCTGGTCTACGTGGACAACCGCGGGGTCGACGGCGCGGTCAACGGCCTCGCCGCCGCACTCGGCGGCGGATCCGGGCGCCTGCGCCGCCTGCAGACCGGCTTCGTCCGCTCATACGCACTGTCCATGCTGGGCGGCACATTCCTGCTTCTGGCGGCACTTCTGCTGGTGAGGTTCGCATGACCTGGGTACTCGCAACCATCCTGCTGCCGCTGGTCGGCGCCGCGGTCGTCGCGGGGATGAAGAAGAACGACAGGCTGGCGACGCTCACGGCGCTCGTGGTGTCGCTCCTGACGTTCCTGCTGGTGATCCCGATGTGGGCGAGCTACACGCCCACGGGGGACCGGATCCAGCAGAAGTCCTCGATGGACTGGATCCCGAACTTCGGCATCCACATCTCGTTCGGCATCGACGGCATCGCGCTGGTGATGATCGCGGTCATCGGGCTGCTGGTGCCGATCGTGGTCGGCGCGCTGGGCCTGACCGACAAGCTCCCGGCCGGGCGCTCGGCGGGCGGGTTCCTCTCGCTGATCCTGGTGCAGGAGGCGCTGACCATCGCGGTGTTCGCCGCGACCGACGTCTTCCTGTTCTATGTGCTGTTCGAGATCATGCTGATCCCGATGTACTTCCTGATCGGCGGCTACGGCGGCGCGAACCGGCAGTACGCGGCGGTCAAGTTCTTCCTGTACTCGTTCCTCGGCGGCCTGATCATGCTGGCGTCGGCCATCGGGGCGTACTCGATGGCGTCGGACGAACTCGGCAAGGGCACCTTCGACTGGGAAACCCTCGTCACCGTCGTCCGCGACGCCCCGCTGGGGACGCAGATCTGGCTGTTCATCGGGTTCTTCCTCGCCTTCGCGATCAAGGCCCCTTTGGTGCCGTTCCACACCTGGCTGCCGGACGCCGCGGGCCAGGCGCCCATCGGCGTCGCGGTGCTGCTGGTCGGGGTGCTGGACAAGGTCGGCACGTTCGGGTTCCTGCGCTACTGCCTCCCGATGTTCCCGGAGGCCAGCAAGGAACTCGCGCCGTGGGTGCTGGTGCTCGCCGTCGCGGGTGTCCTTTATGGATCGATTCTCGCGGCGGGCCAACGTGACATGAAGCGGTTCATCGCCTACGTGTCGATCGCCCACTTCGGCTTCATCGCGCTGGGCATCTTCACCTTCAACGAGCAGGCGATGGTCGGCTCGGTGTCGTACATGCTCAACCACAGCCTCGCCACCGGCATGCTGATCGTGGTGGTCGGCCTCATCGTGATGCGCGGTGGCTCCACCAGGATCTCGGACTACGGCGGCATGGCGAAGGTGACCCCGCTGCTCGGCGGGATGCTGCTCATCGCCGGTCTGTCCACTTTGTCCCTGCCCGGCACCAACTCCTTCATCAGTGAGTTCCTGGTGCTGTTGGGGTCCTTTGTGGACTACCCGGTGTACACGATCATCGCGACGGTCGGCATGGTGCTGGCCGCGGCGTACGTGCTCTGGCTCTACCAGCGCGTCATGCAGGGCCCCGTCCGTGGTGACGCCCTGATCGGTGCCGGCGGTGGGCCCGGCACCGCGATCGCCCCCGAACTCGGGGCGACCAAAGCCATCAAGGACCTCGGCGGCCGGGAGATCGCGATCCTGGCGCCGATGGTGGTGCTGATCATCGGGCTCGGGTTCTATCCCAAGCCGGTGCTCGACACGATCACCCCGTCGGTGCAGGCGACGATGTCGTCCGTGCAGGGAGGCAAGTAAACCGTGCACTTCTTGACTCAGGCGCCACCGGTGCAGGTGCCGTCGATCGACTACTTCGCCGTCACGCCGATCTTGATCATTCTCGGCGCGGCGTGTGTCAGCGTGCTGTTCGAGGCCTTCCTGCCCAAGCACATGCGGTGGCCGTCGCAGGTCTTCCTGTCCCTGCTCGGGATCGGTGCGGCCGGCGTCTTCCTCGCCTGGTACGCCAGTTCGTCCGCCCCGAAGAACGGCATCACGACCTTCAGCGGCGCGATCGCCGTCGACCGGCCGTCGCTGTTCCTGTGGGGCACGCTGCTGGCGCTGGCGCTGGGCGCCGTCCTGCTGATCGCGGACCGCTCGGTCGAACCGGGCGGGGCGTTCGTCGCGCAGGCGGGCATCCGTCCCGGCACGCTGCAGGACCGCGCGCAGGTCGGCACCACCGGGATGCAGACCGAGGTCTTCCCGCTGACGCTGTTCGCGCTCGGCGGCATGATGTCGTTCGTCGCGGCCAACGACCTGCTGACCATGTTCATCGCGCTCGAAGTGCTGAGCCTGCCGCTGTACCTGATGTGCGGTCTCGCCCGGCGTCGTCGCCTGCTCTCGCAGGAATCCGCGGTCAAGTACTTTCTGCTCGGCGCGTTCTCCTCGGCGTTCTTCCTCTACGGCCTCGCGCTGCTGTACGGCTACGCGAACTCCGTGAAGCTGTCCGACATCGCCAACGCCGCCGCCGGTTCGGACCGTTCGGACACGCTGCTGTTCGCCGGGCTCGGCCTGCTCGCGGTCGGTCTGCTGTTCAAGGGTTCGGTCGGCCCGTTCCACACCTGGACCCCGGACGTCTACCAGGGCGCGCCGACCCCGGTCACCGCGTTCATGGGTGCCTGCACCAAGGTCGCCGCGTTCGGCGGGATCCTGCGGGTGTTCTCGGTGGCGTTCGAGTCGACCAGCTGGGAATGGCGCGGCGTGCTCTGGGGCGTCGCGATCATCTCGATGCTGATCGGCGCGGTGCTGGGTCTCACGCAGACCGACGTGAAGCGCATGATCGCCTACTCGTCCATCGCGCACGCCGGATTCCTGCTCGTGGGTGCGATCGCGATGACCGAGGAAGGCCTGTCGAGCACGCTGTTCTACCTGCTGGCCTACGGTTTCACCACGCTCGCCGCGTTCGGTGTCGTCTCGCTGGTGCGGGACTCGAACGGCGAGGCGACGCACCTGTCCGCGTGGGCGGGCTTGGCGAAACGGTCACCGGTGCTGGCCGCGGTGTTCACGTTCCTGCTGCTCGCACTGGCCGGTATCCCGCTGACCAGTGGGTTCGTCGGCAAGTTCGTGGTGTTCTCGGCGGCCCTGTCCGACGGGATGGCGCCGCTGGTCGTCGTCGCACTGGTCTTCAGCGCCGTCGCCGCGTTCTTCTACCTGCGGGTGATCGTGCTGATGTACTTCTCCGAACCGGCGCCCGACGGCCCGACCGTCACCGTGCCCGGCGCGTTCACCACCACCGCGATCACCATCGGCGTCATCGTCACGCTGGTGCTCGGCCTGATTCCGGCGTTCGCCCTCGACTGGGCGGGCTCCGGCGGTTTCGCTCTCAAGTAAGGCTTTCTTGCGCGTGAAGGCCCCCTTCCCTCGGGAAGGGGGCCTTCACGCGCATCGGGTACTGAATTGCCGGGCCGCACCTGGCAAGTTTTCGCCATGCCGAAGCCGAAACCCAGCCCTCAGCTACGGGCACTCGCCGAGGGACTTCGAGTCGCGCGGCGGGTCAGCAGACTGGCCATGACCGAAGTGGCCGAGAAACTGGACTGGTCACAGTCGACGATCAGCCGTCTCGAAACCGGAGTGCGCGCCGCGTCCACCGAAGAGGTGTCGGCACTGCTCGCCGTCTATCAGATCACTGGCGGGCAAAGGGAAGCGTTGATCGAGCTGGCTCGCGACGCCGACCGCCCCACCTGGCTGGAAACTCGCGACACCGAGGTGCCATGCCAGGTGAAAACCCTTGCGCAGTACGAACTCGAAGCCACCAAGATCGTCGAATCCAGTACCGCGTCGCTTCCCGTGCTGCTGCAGACACCTTCGTACGCGAGGGCCGCGCTCTCCGCGGCCGACGTCTCCGCCGCCGCCCTCGAAGCGCGAATGGACCTACGCCAGGACCGGCAGAAGGTCCTGGAGCGGAAGGATCCGCCGAAGCTGGTCGCGTTCCTCGACGAGGGAGTTCTGCGACGGCAGATCGGCGGCGAACGGATCATGGCGAACCAGCTTCGGTACCTCCTCGCGCTGGCGCGGCGGCCGACTGTCGAGCTGCGCGTCTTCCCCTTCGACATCGGCGGCCATCCCGGGATGTGCGACGGCTACGCCCTGCTCGAATTCCCTGACGGCAGGCCGGTGGTGCGGCTGGAACACCAGCGTTCCGGGTTGTTCTTGCACCAGCCCGCCGACGTCGAGCCTTACGCGCGGGCGACCGTGCGCTCGACCGCGGTGGCACTGGGTCCGGGGCGGTCGGTGCAGTTGATCGAGAGCCTGGTGCCGCCGGTTTAGTGGTCGAGGCTCGCCCGCAACGCGGCGACCTTCTGGGTCAGCAGCGTGGGTTCGCCGGGCAGGACGGTGATGTACCGGTTGGTGGACGAGCCGGTCACGTGCATGGCCACCCGCCCGGCGTCGATGTCCAGGTACGTCAGACCGTCGGTGGCTTCGACGCGCTTGCCGCCATCGGGTCGCTTGGCCGCGGCGAAGAACCCGATACCGAAGTACGGCTGTTCGAAGACCTCGTCCAGTTGCCGGGCCTCACGGCTCCGCGACTCGGCTTCGTCGTCGTAGAGGCCGCTTCCGGCACCGGGCTTGAAATCGTCCTGTGGCAAGGAGAACGGGGCGAACCGCGCGGGCGGATATTCGGGCAGGTTCAGCACGAGCGCCGCCGCGCGGTCGTCGGTCCGCACACTCTTCAGCCAGACCCGGTTGCCCTGGCAGATCGCGGTCACCGCGGCACGACCGCGTGCGGCGACCAGGACGCTGTACTGCTCCGCTTCCGTCCGCACCGTCGCGTAGTACTCGGAATTCGGCCGGTCGAGGATGTGCAGGACGTCCTCGAAGTCGCTCGTCAACCGCTTGCCCTCGGTGAAGCCGAGCCCGCCGAGCTCCTCGAACGCCGCCCGATCCTCACTGTTCAGCGAAGACGGCGGGATGTACCGCAAGCCGCCCGCGAAGATCAAATGCGGATCTCCGCAGCCGGCGTGACGGAACGCGGTCAGCAAGGTGTCGAGCGTGATCTCGACCGGGCGCGCGAGCACCACGTTTCTCCCTCCCCTGAGACTGTGGCGCTACTTCTTCTTCTCGCCGATCACCGGCGGCATCGGCTTCTCGATGTAGCCGCCGAAGGTCTCGTCCGGGTCCGGGTTCTGGAGGTACGCCGGAGCCTTCTTCTCCTTGTCCTCCTCGCCCTTCCCGCGGGCCGCACCGGGCGCCATCGGCATCCCGTTCACCCCGCCACGACCGGCGACTCCCGGCGCTCCCGCCGTACCCCGGCCGCCCACGGGCTGGCCCGGCGTCCCGGTGCCGCTTCGGCCACCCGGACCGGGCTGCCCGCTGCCACCCGGCGCGCCGGGGACGCTGCCGCCCCGGTACCCGCCCGGCGACCCGGGCCCGGCTGGCGTTCGCCCCCCGGGCGACCCCGGCGTGCCACCGGTTCCCGGACCGAAGGAGGGGTACCCGGGCGGGAAGGCCCCCGGCTGGTTGAAGGTGTTGATCGGCTTGCCGGTCGGCCCGAAGTCGACGTTCGCCGCCGGCGGTACGACCGGCGTGACCGGAGGTGGCGTGTACGAGTTCGCGCGGGTTCCGTCGTCGGGCGGCGGAAGGTGCGGCCCAGGCTGGACCGGCTGCGGCCCACCCTGTCCGGGCTGTGGCCCGCTCACGGGGCCGCCCGTGCCGAGGCCGCCAGCACCTGGACCACCTGTGCCGGGACCGTCCGGACCCGGCGTGCCGATGCCCGGCCCGCCGGTCCCGCGATACGGCTCGCCTGTCCCGGGGTCACGCCCGTCGGAGCCGTCGCCGAAGCCCTTGACCGCCGGCTTGCCGGAGCTGCCGTCGTCCAGCGCGATGGACCCACCCGGATCGTTGAGCTGCGCGTACTGGGCGGGGAGCACGTCACCGTTGGAGGTACTGGCCGAGTGATAGGTCGCGAAGGTATCGATGTTGTGCTGGCTGTCAGCCTGGTATCCCTTGACCCGATCGAAGTAGCCGACAGGCTTGCCCTGCATCAGGTCGAGCGCGTCCTGAGCGGTGGGCTGGGGCTGCTCCGGCGGCACAGGCTTGACCGAGTTCTTCGCCGAACCGAAGGCGTCCATCTGCGCGGAGATGGCGCTCTGGGCGACCGCCAGATGCATCGCGTCGTCGTACGCGGCCTCCACGACCGGCTTCGTTGCGTCGGCGGCTGCCTCGCTGGACGCGCCTTGCCAACCGGCCATGGTCTTCTGGGTGAGCGCAACGAGCTTCTGGGCGCGTTCGTGGTACCGCTTGGTCAGGTTGTAGGCCGCAACCTGCGCCTCGGAGAGTGACCCGGTGCCTTCGCCACCCGTGATCTGCTCGTAGATCTGAGCCGCGGTTAGCGGTCCTTCGGCGACCATCAGTTGCCGCCCCCTCTGACCGTGGCGAGGACTCGGATCGCAGCCTCACGCGCGGCATTGCAGGGGTCCTTCTTGCCGATGTTGGCTTCGGACTGCTCCAGCACGATATCAACGGTCTCGTTGTCGCTGGTTCCCAGCGCAACGGAGCATCTGCCCCGACTTGTCCGCTCGTCTTCCGTGCCATAGGCGGTTACTGGGTATCCGTCGATCGATTCGAGCGGTTGAAACAGTTTGTAGGGATTCCCCTTGGCTTCGTAGACACTCGTCATGCCCCTGTCGGGAGACTTGCTGAAGAGCACGTTGACCCGAGGGCGGGTGGCGGCTGGCGGGGACCACCTGCAAGAAGGGCCAGACGCGCCATCTAACCGATCTGTGGTTTCCGCAGTGGTGCCGAGAAGTTCCTTGGCTTGCGTTTCGGTAAGGGCACTGCAGGGTGCCTGCTTGATCCGCGCCAGATCGATCGGGCTTCCGACCTTAGGCACGCCTGGGCCGGGTAGTTGACCGGTTGTGTTTGAAAGGCTCGGGCTAGTGCCGCCACCGGTAGGTGTGGGCGTGCCGGTGGTAGTAGGAGTCGAGCATGCGCAGAGTGCAAGCGTGGTCGCGCTGAGGACAAGGATGGTGCGTCGCATCAGGCGATGCCCTTCGGCTGTTGGTTGATGACTGAAGTAGCGTGGTCTTCCGCAGTGGCGTACTTGCCGAGAGCAGCCACGTACTTCTGGGCCATGTTCTCGCAGTATGCGACACGTTGCCTCAAGGCGTTCTCCAGCGCGACACCAGAGTGTTGAGTGACGTTGGCGTTTCCTCCGCTGGCGAAGTCCTGCCCTGGAGGCATAGCCCTGGCGACCTTGCCTGCCTCATCAAGGTCATCGATGTATTCGTTGGCCAGCTCGCGCCACTCTTTCACCAGTTCGTGAAGGGTCGCCTCGTCGTACTTGAACCCCGCACCCTCCGCAACCGGCGCACCATACGAACCACCGGTGGGACGAGGACCCATGGAGTCGTTCCAGCGCATCCCTGGGTCGTAGGTCGGCTGACCCTCAGGCATGGCCATGCACCCCTGCCACCTCGAGCCGATCCCCGCTGACTGGGCGAACCCGCCCCGAAGTCACCGTCGTCATATGCCCCTCCCGTGGCTACAAGGCGCTCTACCCCGATGCACCCTGCGTAATCCGACGCCGGGAAGATTACCAGGGTTCCCCGGCAGCCGAGCACGTCTGCATAAAGTTCCGTTCCTCGCTGAATAGCGTTCGTGACCATGGTGACTATCCGTGAAAACCATTCGGGTGGATGCGCGCCGAAAGAAGAGGTTTTTCCTGGTGTATGCGACTCCTGGTCCGCATACTCCGCGTAATGAAGTTCCGAAGAGTGATTCTTGTTGCACTGCTTGCCGGACTATTGGCGGCTTGTACGGATTCCGTGGTCACGGCCCCGCCTCAACCGCACTTTCCGAAATGGCAGCCAAAGCAACCGCGGCCTGCGGATCGTGACGAAGAGGCCACCGATGCCGCCCTCGCCGCCCTGGACTTCTGCGAGCTAATTGACCTGGCCGCCTACGACCGCAGGAAGGGCGACGATCCCCGGCCCGTCGAGCGGAAAGCGGAGGTGAAGGACGGCAGGAAGTGGTGCTCATTGTTCCGTGGGGGCTACGACATCATCTACGTTCGCGATGTGGACCCCGGCCACACGGTGCTCCGGAATGACGGCGCCGTCGTCGACCTGGGCGGTGTGAAGGCCTACCAGATCGAAACCCATCGTGAGGGCGGGATCGCGGGGTGCTCGATCACGGTTCCGGTCAGCTTTCTGCGAGCCGTCAGATTCGAGATCGGTAGCGCCAGCAGGGGCAAGGACTGCGAACTCCTCCGTGACTTCGCCGCCGCCGGTGCCGCCAAACTCTCCCGCGACCTCGTCTACCCACCGGACGGCCAGGACAGCGCCCGGGTCGGGGCCTGCGCGAACTGGATCTCGAACAGCAAGGGCGAGGACTGCGATCCGGCCGTCGACGCGCGGGTGCCCACGGGCGCCGAGCTGGTCCTCGCCGCCGGGGCCGCCGATCCGAACGTCGAATGCGCGGTGTTCCGCGACGCGGTCGAAAAGACCTTCGGGCCGGAGTTCGAGCCGATCGCCACACCGGGCTCCTGTTACTTCGTCGAACCACTGCATCGCCTTCAGATCGAGGCCGGGGCGACCGCGAGTGGCGGCGCGCCGGGGGAGTGGCTCGCGGATCCGAACAAGACCTTCAAAGACCACCATCGAACGTCGTTCAGCGGAAACCCCGGGGTCACGTTCCGCTCGAAGGACGACAGCGAGTTCTCCCTGTATGTCTCGCCGCTCGGCGATCTTGACGTGCCTGGGCATGTCCGGCTGCGGATTTCGCCCCAGCGGGAGCGGGGGATCGACGACTGGGATCGCTCGAAGGTGGTCTCGGCCGTGGACGTCGCACGGGCACACGCCGTGATGGAACGGGCGATGGCGACCCACTTTCGGACGACCAGGTGAGGTCCGGGCCGTCGTAAGCTTTCCTCCATGTACATCGAGCGGGTCCGGCTGGAGAACATCCGCGGGTTCAGTGGTGCCCGCGCCGTGGACCTCCGCCTGCCCGGCCCCGGTTGGGTAGTGCTCGCCGGGCGGAACGGTTCCGGCAAGACCTCGTTGCTGCGCGCCATCGCGGTCGCGGCGGCGCCGGATGTGGCGTGGGGGCTGCTGTCGGACGCCGCGAGCTGGATTTCGACGGGGTCGACGAACGGGTCCATCGAACTGTCGGTGATGCGCGAGGAAGGTCCGGCGCCGGTCGAGGTCCGCTGGCTCGATTCCGGGCTGCTGCCGATCTCCGGTCTCCCGCCTGGTCAGCCGTTCTGCGCGGCGTATGGCCCCTTCCGTCGGCTCGCGGGCGGTAGCGGCGAGGCCGAATCATGGATGCGTGGCGCCGGATCGCTGGCGCGGATGGCGAGCCTCTTCCACGAAGACGCCTCGCTCGCCGAGGGCGTCACCTGGCTGATCAATCAACATCTCCGTGCCCTGGAAGGAAAAGCAGGCGCCCGCGAACTGAAGGACGCGGCGCTGGAGATCCTCGGGGACGGCCTCCTGCCCGGCGGCTACCGGATCCGGGACGTCGATTCGGACGGGCTCTGGGTCGAATACCGGGGCGACCGGTTCCCGCTGCGCGAGATGAGCGACGGCTACCGCACGGTGACGGCGCTCGTGGTCGACCTGCTCAAGCAACTCGACAGTGCGGGCCTCGACCACGAGAGTCCCGGGGTCGTGATCATCGACGAGGTGGACGCGCATCTCCACGTGTCGTGGCAGAAACGCATGGGGCCGTGGTTCAAGGCGCATTTCCCGCGGATCCAGTTCATCGTGACCACGCACAGTCCCTACGTCTGCCAGGCCGCCGATCCCGGCGGGCTCATCCGGCTTTCCGGGCCGGACGAACAGGTCCCGCCGCGTGTGGTCTCCGAGGAACTCTACGATCGGGTCGTGTTCGGCACCGGCGACGACGCCGTGCTTTCCGACCTCTTCGGTCTGGACACGCCCTATTCGCCGCAGGCGGTCGAGCTTCGGGAACACCTCGCCGAGCTCGAGTTTCAGGTGGCTTCCGGGCGGGCGGACGAGAACGGCGTCCGGGAATGGGAACGCCTGCGGGACATGCTGAGCAGCTCGCCACCGAGCCGGGTGGACGAGGTGTCCCGGCGGTTCGAGGCCGACGATCGGTGATCGCAATCCGCCGGATCGCGCTGCCGGGCCGGGTGGTGGCCGATCTCGAAGACCTGACAGCGCGCATTCCGCCAGGTGACAGCAAAGAAGCACGACGGCTGTGGCGGGTTTCCCGTGCCGTACGGCGTTCTTTGCGGGCAGGCTTGGACGTCATGGCCGCCGGCCGCGGCTACTGCATGTACTGCGGTGACGGCCTCGGGTCCACTGTGGACCATTTCGAGCCGATCGCGCGGAATCCAGGGCGGGCGTTCGACTGGCTCAACCACCTGCTCGCTTGCGAGTACTGCAACAGCCACCACAAACGTGATCTGTTCCCGGTGGACGACGAAGGCGACAGCCTGCTGATCGATCCGACCGCCGAAGACCCGCTGGAGCACCTGTTCCTGGTGCTGTCGATAGGGGCTTACCGCGCGCTCACCGAAAAGGGCGAACAGACGATCAAGGTGTGCGGGCTGAACCGCGCGCAACTGGCGCGCGGGCGGGAAACGGCGGTCAACCAAGTGAGCGCGCTCGTCATGGGCTGGTGGACCGCACGCGAACTCCGGGACGAGGAAATGCGGCGTGCGATGGTCTGGACCCTGCTCGACCAGCCGCACGCCGACGTCCTCCACGCGATGCTCCGGCAGGCGGGAATGCCCGGGGCACGCGCCGTTTTCCGGGCGGACGACGACCTCGTCTCCCTGCTTCGCGCCCCGGAACTCGCCGAAGACCTTCAGCTCTCCGGCGGCGCCGTGTAGGCGGCCAAGGTGGCGTCGGCGCGGGTGCGAGCGGTGTCCGCGTCGGTCCCGCCCTCGATGTCGGCCTGGTACCAGGCTTCGCTGCTCAGGGTCATGAACCGCACGCCCTCTTCGCTCACCATCCAGGACATGGCCGCCCCGGGATCGTTGGCCTCACCGGATTCGAGGTGCAGCGCGAGCCCGTTCAGCATCATGTCCCAGCCGATGCCGACCGCGCCCGGCCCGAACCGGTTCCAGTGTTCGTTCGGGACGGCGGTGTGGTCGAGTTCGAATCGGGTGCGCCCGTCGGGCTCAGCGCTCAGCCGGACCTCGATCCAGCTGACGTCGCCGCCGTACTCCCAAGTCGCGGCGAAACTCTTCGGGGGATCGCAGCGTTCGACGGTCCCGCCCGCGTTGCCTTCGAGCTGGTACTTGCCGCCGACCCGCAGTTCGCCGACGACCGGCAGGAACCAGCGCGGAATGCGTTCGGGGTTGGTGCAGGCGTCCCAGAGGTCGTCCGGATCGGTGTCGTAGACCTGGCCGACGGTGACCGTCACCGCGTCACCCGCTTCGACCACACGTTTGCCCACCTTGCGCTGGACGGAGTTGATCTGGCTGGTCACGGTGACCATGGGAGTCCTCCTCGGCTCGGCAACGGACAAAGTATCAGTTCCTGCTTATATAAGCCAACATGGAAAAGGGCGCCCGGGTTGACCCGGACGCCCCTCTCCCGGCGTGCTGGTTACGGCGTGGGGGAGCAGGCCGCGCGGCCGACGATCACTTCACCGGTGATGTTCGAGGCCGGGGCGAATTTGATCCGCAGCATGGTCAGCCCGATGCTGCCGTCGCCGGGCAAGGCCTGCTCGTTGAAGATCGCTTCGGCGAGCAGGGTCCCGTCGGACTTGGTGATCGGCTTGACGTAGCCGACCGGCACCGGCGACGGCAGCGTGCCGAAACCGGTCGCGCCGCCGTAGGACCAGGTGGCGTTCGTGTTGCTCTGGGTCGCCGTGCAGCTGACCGAGTAGGACCGGAGCTTGAGCCGCGACCCGCCCGTCGAGACCAGTGCCGACAGCTCGAAGTTCTGGCCCTTGGCCTCCGACTTCGTCGTGGTCACGTCGTTCTCCGGGTTGACGACCGTGGTCGTGCACGTCGTCGTGCCGCCACCGAAAGTGATCCCGGTCTTGGACACGACCCCGGACGAGTTGGCCGTCGGTCCCTCGACCGCGCAGTCGGCCAGCGACGAGATCGCGATCGGCGTCTGCCCGGCCTTGCCGAAAGCGGCGGAGCCGAGCGACGCGACGCCTGCGGGGTTGGCCGCGGCGGCAGGCGCCACTCCGACGCCGAGACCTGCCAGCAACAGTGCGCCGACGAGGCCGGTCCGACTTGCGATGGTGATGCGCATCGCTTCCTCCTCACGTGTTGGAGAGCGAGCCCGAAGCGGCCGTTCTTCCCTTTTGTCATCACTATCTGCATGTCGGATTCACCTGTTGCGCGCGTGACGGTCGTTTCACTCGTCCGTGGATCATGGGCACTCGTTGGATATTCACATTCGTATTCGGATACAAATCTGTATATTCGGGTGCATGCCGACCTACCGCGTCCTTGTCAACGGCAAGTTCGACCACCCCGACGCCGAGACCCGTGCCCGGCTCCTCGCCGAGTTGGACCAGCACCAGGCGATCGGGTTCACCGAGGACGGCCTGCTCACCTACAGCGCGCACCTCGGCGCCTTCACCTTCCGCATCACCTTGCGCGGCGACGAAGAGCGTGAGGTGCTCGATGAGGCCGAGCTGAAGGTCATGGAGCTGCTGGACGCGAAGGGCCACCCGTATCGCGACGTCGCGGGCAAGGCGACCTGCATGGACGACATCAAGATCCGCCGCCGCTGACCTCGGACGGTCAGGAGACCTCGGCGGGCGGGGCCGCGAAGGTGTTGCACGCCGAAGTGTCCTTGGCCTTCAAGCCGCGCTTCTGCCACAACGCGGCGTTCTTCGCCGAGCCGTGGGTTTCGCTGTCCGCGCCTTCGTATCCGGCTTGCCCGAGCGGGGCGATCAGTCCGGCGGTGATCGAACCGCGGCCGGCGGCGTTGGCGAGGAACAGTGTGCTGAAGCAGTCGGCCTGCAGTTCGAGCCGCCTGCTCAGATCGAGGATCTTCGGCCGGTCGCCGTCCGCCTCGCGGTAGAGCGTGTCGTGTTTCCGGAGGAGATGCCGGACTGCTCCTGGACGTGATGCCCGTCCTCGTGGGCGAGTCTTTCGCCGGAATCGTCCGGTGTCGTCATGTCGTATCCCCAGTTCGTGCCGAGCGCGGCGGGATACTCGGCGGGGGTGTCATATTCGTCACCGTTTCCCCTGGACAGCACGTCAACAGGCCTCAGCGGGTAGCCACTACGCTGGAAGCAATCCCGAACCGGTGTCAAAGAGAGCGGAGCCGACGTGTCTGTGTCTTCACCTGCCCCAGGTGGTGCCATCGAGGACCTGCGCGCGTCCGTGGGGCTCCAGATCGCCGACGAGCAGCTCCTGCGCACCCTCGCGGCCGGTCTCGCCGACGTCGAGACCCTGCTCCGCGAGGTCGTCCGCAGTGACGTCAAGGCCGTCGAGGACGCCGCTTCGCACCTGGTCGAAGCGGGGGGCAAACGCTTCCGTCCGCTGTTCACGCTGCTGGCCTCGCAGTTCGGGCCGAAGCAGGGCGACCAGGTGGTCATCGCCGCCGCGGCGGTCGAGCTGGTGCACCTCGCGACGCTGTACCACGACGACGTGATGGACGAGGCGACGATGCGCCGCGGCGCGGAGAGCGTCAACGCCCGCTGGGACAACACCATCGCGATCCTGACCGGCGACTTCCTGTTCGCGCACGCCTCGCGGCTGGTCGCCGACCTCGGCACGGACGCCGCCCGGATCATCGCCGAGACCTTCGGCGAACTGGTCACCGGCCAGATGCGCGAGACGGTCGGCCCGGCCGACGGCGACGACGCGGTCGAGCACTACCTCACGGTCATCGCGCAGAAGACCGGTTCGCTGATCGCCACCTCCGGCCGCTTCGGCGGGATGATGTCCGGCGCCTCCGACGAGCACATCGACGCGCTTCGCCGCTTCGGCGACATCATCGGGACGGCGTTCCAGATCTCCGACGACGTCATCGACATCGCGTCGCCCTCGACGGAACTCGGCAAGGCGCAGGGCACGGACCTGCGCGAAGGCGTCAGCACCCTGCCGATGCTGTACGCGCTGGCCGACCCGGCCACCGACCCGCGCCTGGTCGAGCTGCTGTCCGGCCCGATCTCCGACGACAAGCTCGTCGCCGAGGCCCTCGACCTGCTGCGGGCCTCGTCCGGACTCGAACGCGCACGCGAAACCCTTTCCGACTACGCTCGGCGAGCGCGTGCCGAGCTCGCTGCGCTGCCCGCGTCGCCCGCCCGGGACGCCTGCGAATCGGTCGCCGACTACCTCGTCGCGCGAACGCATTGACAAGGGGCAGGATAGATGTCCATTTTCGGACAGGTTTGGCTGTGGAGTCTGCTGGCGTTCGTCGTCGGGGCGCTGCTCACCTGGCTGGTACTGGTGCTGCCGGCGCGCAAGCGCGTCCGTGAGCTGGAAAGTTCGCTGGCCACCGCGCATGCCGAGACGTCACGGGTCCCGGCCGGGGTGAGCCTCGGCGCGGCGGCCGCCGGCGGGACCGCGTACTTCACGAAGCCGTCGCACGACGAGCTGGACGAGGAGTTCGCGGCCGCCGAGGAGCCGAAGCCCGCTTATCCCGAGACCCTCACTGAGCGCGAGCCCGCGCGGCCGTGGGCCGAACCGGTCGAGGAGAAGGCACCGGAGCCTGTCGAGGACGTCCAGGAGGACCTCGTCGAGGAGCGGCAACCGGAGCCGACGCGGACCTTCGAGCCTGAAGAGGAATACGAGGCCGAGTACCATATCGCGCCCGAAGCGGAGCCGGAGCCCGCCGAGCGGACGCAGTTCATCCCGGCGACCCCGGTGGATCCCGAGCCCGAGCCGGAGAACCCGTACGCCGCCGCGGCGACCGAGTATCTCCAGCCCGCGTCGCAGCTGGATGTCGAGCCCCTGCCCGAGCCGGAGCCCGAGCCCCTGCCCACGCCGGGTGAGGGGCCGTACCGGTCCCGCCTGGAGATGCAGCTGGACCCCGAGGGCACGGAAACGCAGCCCGAGCCGGTCTCGCTGTTCAGCCCCGCGTCGCGCGTGGACATGGAGCAGCCGCCCGTCGAGACCAACTGGTTCGAGCGGGAAGAAGAGCTGCAGGAGCCGCCGGCGTACGCCTTCGGTTCCGACGAAGAAGCGAAGGCCGGTCTTCTCGACTCCGAGCCCGAGACGCCCGCCGAAGCCACCCAGGTGCTGCCCAAACGCACGCCGCGAGGCACGGTCCGCGGCGGTTTCGAGCCGCCGCAGCCGATCCAGCCGTCGATGCGGGCCATCGAACGCCGTGAGCCGGACCTGTCCGGTGGGCAGAGCGGCTCACTGTTCGAGCCCGCCGTCCAGCCCGGTGACGCCATGCCCGCCCCGGAGCCCCCGCCCGCGCGGCAGGTCGCGCCCGCGGTGGAGTCCGTTCCGCCGGGCCCGTTCGGCCCCGGTTCGGCGATGCCGCGGCCGGGCGGTGGCCGTCCCGCCGACGACTTCGGGGTCAAAGCCAGCGTCACGGCACTGCGGTACTGCACCGAGGACTCGCCTCAGTTCCCGAAGATGGTCGCCGAGGTCTGGTTCCGCACCGCCTCCGACGCCGAGCGGGTCGGGTTCCGTCCCCTCGCCTAGATATCTGCGATGAAGGGGCCTTTCATCGCAAAATTCGCGATGAAAGGCCCCTTCATTGCATTCCTGACTAGCTGACGACGGTCCAGGTGTCCTTGCCGCGCAGCAGCCCCTGCAGATCGGGTGTGCGGGCGGCCTGGGCCTCCGCGACCTGGGCACGCGCCTGGTCGTCGTAGGTGGGCCGCTCGACCTGCCGCAGGATGCCGGTCGGCACGTGGTTCAGGTTCTGGTCGCCGATCCGCGACAGCGCGAACGCGTACGCGGTGTCCTCGATCGTCGGGTCGTGCACGATGAGGTTCTCCTCGCCGATGTTCGCGACCTTCCCGACCTCGAGGCCGCCCCAGCCGCTGCGCGTGACGCCGAATTCACTCTGCGGGCCGAACCTGATCGGCTCACCGGTCCGCAGTGGGATGAGCCTGCTGGCGGCTTCGTCCTTGTCCTTGAGGACCTCGAACGCGCCGTCGTTGAAGATCGGGCAGTTCTGGTAGATCTCCACCAGCGCCGAACCGCGGTGCTTCGCGGCGGCCTCCAGCACCTCGGTCAGGCCCTTGCGGTCCGAGTCGAGCGCGCGGCCCACGAACGACGCCTCGGCGCCGATCGCCAACGACAACGGGTTGAACGGGGTGTCGACCGAGCCCATCGGGGTGGACTTGGTGACCATGCCCTGTCCGGACGTCGGCGAGTACTGGCCCTTGGTGAGGCCGTAGACGCGGTTGTTGAACAGCAGGATCTTGATGTTCACGTTGCGCCGCAACGCGTGGATCAGGTGGTTGCCGCCGATCGACAGCGCGTCGCCGTCACCGGTGACGACCCACACCGACAGATCCGGGCGGGCGGTCGCGAGCCCGGTCGCGATCGACGGCGCGCGGCCGTGGATCGAGTGCATGCCATAGGTGTTCAGGTAGTACGGGAACCGGGATGAGCAGCCGATCCCCGAGATGAACACGATGTTCTCGCGTTTGAGGCCGAGTGTCGGCAGGAACGACTGCACGGCGTTGAGCACGACGTAGTCGCCACAGCCTGGACACCAGCGGACCTCCTGGTCCGACTTGTAGTCCTTCGCCTTCTGCGGTTCGGTTTCGGCCGGCACGAGGTCCAAGCCGCCGAGGGTGGGAATCCCCAGATCAATCGCGGTCACTTCGCCGCCTCCGTACTGGTGATGATCTCCGTGAACACGCCTTGCAGCTCCTCGGCCTTGAACGCCATCCCGGCGACCTTCGTGTACGACTTCACGTCCACGAGGTACTTCGCCCTCAAGAGCATCGACAGCTGGCCGAGATTCATTTCAGGGACGACCACGGTGTCGTACGCACGGAGCACGTCACCGAGATTGCCCGGGAACGGGTTGAGGTGTCGCAGATGCGCCTGCGCGATCGGCATGCCTTCCTTGCGGACCCGGCGGCACGCGGCGCCGATCGGCCCGTAGGTGGAGCCCCAGCCGAGCGCGAGGACCCTGGCCTTGCCGCCGCTCGGGTCGTCGACGACGAGGTCTCCGACGTCGATGCCGTCGATCTTGGCCTGCCGCAGGCGGACCATCTTGTCGTGGTTGTCGGGATCGTAGGAGATGTGCCCGGTCTTGTCGGCCTTCTCCAGCCCGCCGATGCGGTGCTGCAGACCGGCCGCACCCGGCACGGCCCAAGCGCGGGCGAGTGTCTCGGGATCGCGGACATACGGCCAGAACTCCCCGGAACCGTCTTCGGCATTCGGCTCGGTGGCGAATTCCACCCGCAGGTCCGGCAGGTTCTCGACGTCCGGGATCAGCCACGGCTCCGAGCCGTTCGCGATCGCGCCGTCCGACAGCAGGAAGACCGGGGTGCGGTACTTCAGCGCGATCCGGGTGGCCTCCAATGCTGCTTCGAAGCAGTCCGCGGGGGACAGCGGCGCGACGATCGGGACCGGGGATTCGCCGTTGCGGCCGAACATCGCCTGCAGCAGATCGGCCTGCTCGGTCTTGGTCGGCAGCCCGGTCGACGGGCCGCCGCGCTGGACGTCGATCACGACCAGCGGCAGTTCCGTCATCACCGCGAGGCCGATGGCTTCGGACTTCAGCGCGATACCGGGACCGGAGGTCGAGGTGACGCCCAGCGCGCCGCCGTAGGAAGCGCCGATTGCCGCGCCGATACCGGCGATCTCGTCCTCGGCCTGGAAGGTGAGGATGCCGTAGTTCTTGTGCTTGGAAAGCTCGTGGAGGATGTCCGACGCCGGGGTGATCGGATACGTGCCGAGCAGGATCTGCAGGCCGGACTGCTGCCCGGCGGCGACCAGGCCGTACGCCAGCGCGGTGTTCCCGGTGATCTGGCGGTACGTGCCCTGGTTCAGCTTCGCCGGCGCGACCTCGTACGTGGTCGCGAACGACTCCGTGGTCTCGCCGTAGTTCCAGCCCGCCCGGAAGGCCAGGATGTTGGCTTCGGCGATGTCGGACTTCTTCGCGAACTTCTCACGCAGGAAGCGTTCGGTGCCCTCGGTCGGCCGGTGGTACATCCAGGAGAGCAGCCCGAGCGCGAACATGTTCTTCGCGCGTTCGGCGTCCTTTTTGGACAGTCCGGTTGCTTCGAGCGCGCCTCTGGTCAACGTCGACATCGCGACCCGGTGGACTTGATAGGCCGAAAGGGTGTCGTCGTCGAGAGGATCGTTGTCGTAACCGACCTTGACCAGGTTCCGCTTCGTGAACTCGTCGGTGTTGAGAATGATCGTCCCACCGTGCGGGACGTCGGCGAGGTTCGCCTTGAGCGCCGCGGGGTTCATCGCGACCAGGACGTCCGGCCGGTCGCCCGGAGTCAGGATGTCGTAGTCGGCGAAGTGCACCTGAAAGCTCGAGACGCCGGGGATGGTGCCCTGTGGCGCGCGGATCTCCGCGGGGAAGTTCGGCATGGTCGACAAGTCGTTGCCGAAGGCCGCCGCCTCCGAGGTGAACCTGTCGCCGGTCAGCTGCATGCCGTCACCGGAGTCACCGGCGAACCGGATGACCACCCGGTCCAGCTTGGCGACCGCGGTGGGCCGTATGGCCGACAAGGAGCCGTTGCCGTTCGCGCTCGTGCTCATAGGTCAGGGATTCCCTCTCTCCCGACGTGCGTCGTCCCCCGGCGAAGCCGGAGATCGACGTGCCTCGCCCGGCGATGTCAGCCCGGTCACAGGTGCCATGTCCCGAGGTTAGTCCCCGGCACACTTTCCAGGTTGCCCTAAAAATGGCCTCGACCTACTCCTCGAGTGGCCTGGGCTCGTCGCTGAGCGGGGATTATCCGGTTTATCTGTTACCGATGGTAACGGTTAGAGATACGCCTCGACTGTGAGCCGTATCTCCTTCAAGCGTAGTGAAGTCCGGTCGAGGAACGGTCAGCGGCCGGTCATGGCGGCTTTGAGCCTGGCGAGCCTTTCGGCGAAAGCGGGCGCGGTGAGCGACGCCAGCTGCGGCTCGATCTCGGCGTCGACGGCTTCCGGATGTCCGGTCAGCGCGGCGGTGTGCCGAAGCGTGCGCTTCGTCGCGAGGAGGACGTCACGCGGAGCGCCGACGGCGGGTCGTGCCAGCTCACGGGCTGCCTCGACCAGATCTCCGTCGACGAGGCGGAGCGCGAGCCCGGCTTCGACAGCGGCTTCGGCGCCGACGACTTCTCCGAAGAGGGTCATCGCGGCCGCCTTCTGCGGACCGACGAGCCGCTGGATCATCCACGTCATCCCGCCGCCGGGATGGATCCCCAAGTCGAGAAATCTGGCCACGAATTTCGCCCGCGGTCCCACGATGCGGACGTCCGCGGCGAGCGCGAGGTTCAATCCGGCGCCGACGGCGGCGCCACCGACCGCCGCGATCGTCGGCAGGGAACACCGCGCGACCGAGAGGAATCCGTCATAGATGGCGCGGAGTCCGTCCTCCCGGGCGCCGGCGAGAGTGTCGAGGTCCGCGCCCGCGCAGAAGGCCGGTGGCTCCCCGGTGACGACCACAGTGTGGACGCTCTCGTCGGCTTCGGCGCGCGCGACGGCGTCGGCCAGCTGGGCGGACAGGTCGAGGGTCAGCGCGTTGCGGGTCGCGGGCGCGTCGATGGTGAGCACGGCGACGCCGCCGTCGTGGCTGGAACGGATCTGATCGGTCACGGGGTCGAGGGTTTCATGCCTCGGGGGTCGGCGGGCGTTCCAGTAGCCGGGAAAGGTTCATGCCTCGGGGGTCGGCGGGCGTTCTAACAGCCGGGAAAGGACGACGGTGGAGACGGTCCGGTCGACGATCTCCAGTCCGCGCAGCCGCTCCAGCGCCGTCTCCAGGTGGTGGATGTCCGACGCGCGCAGGTGGACGATCGCGTCGGCCGCGCCGGACACGGTGTAGGCGGCGACGACCTCCGGCAACGGTTCCAGCCGGGCGCGGATCCGGGCCGGGGTGATGTTGCCGTTGCACGTGACCTCGACGAACGCCTCGGTTCCCCAGCCCAGCGCCTCGGGGTCGACGACCGCGGTGAAGCCGCGCAGGACGCCGGTTTCGAGCAGTCTGTCCACCCGTCGCTTCACCGCCGGCGCGGACAGACCGACGACTTTCCCGATGTCGGCGTAGCTGGACCTCGCGTTGGCCATCAGACATGAAACGATTCGCTGGTCGATGGTGTTCACACGCAATGTTTAGCAGGTATACGCGCAGCGAACAGCGATTGATTGCGGAATTAGGTAAGCCTTACCCTTCGTGTATGCCGGTACTAGAGCAGCCCCGTGTGCCCACGACGCGCCGCTACCTCATGTGCCCGCCGCGGTACTTCGCGGTGGATTACGTCATCAACCCCTGGATGGACCCGACCGTCCCAGTCAGCGTCGACACCGCGATGGCGCAATGGACCGAACTCCGTGACACCTACCGACGCCTCGGCCACACGGTCGAGGAGATCGACGCTCAGCCCGGCCTGCCCGACATGGTGTTCGCCGCGAACTCCGGCACCGTCGTCGACGGCCGTGTCCTCGGCTCCCGGTTCCGCGCCCCGCAGCGCACCGCCGAGGCCGAGCACTTCCGCCGCTGGTTCGTCGAGCACGGCTACCGCGACATCACCATGCCCGAGAAGATCAACGAGGCCGAAGGCGACTTCGCCTGGACAGGCAGGGTCCTGCTCGCCGGCACCGGCTTCCGGACCGACCCCGCGGCGCACGCCGAAGCGCAGGAGGTCCTCGGGGTCCCCGTCGTCTCGCTGCGGCTGATCGATCCGAGCTACTACCACCTCGACACCGCCCTGTTCGTCCTCGCCGAGGCCACCGACACCACGTCCGCGCAGATCGCCTATTACCCGGAGGCGTTCTCGGCCGGATCGCGGAAGGTGCTGGAGCGGATGTTCCCGGACGCGGTAATCGCGGACCGGGCCGACGCCGAGTGCTTTGGGCTGAACGGGGTTTCCGACGGCCGTAACGTGGTCCTGCCGGTCGAGGCGACCGGATTGGCCGCGCGGCTGACCGAACGCGGCTACGAGCCGGTCTTCGTGGACATCTCCGAGCTCAGGAAGGCGGGCGGCGGCCCGAAGTGCTGCACCCTGGAGATCCGCAAGTAATCCGTTCGTGGAGACCTTGCGGGATCATGTAACTACTCCATTCGCCAACGCGATTAATCGGGAAACTGACTGACTCGGTCCCGAATGAGGCGCGATGGTGATCCTGGCGATTGGCGGCGTGGGCAAGCCCGTGCGCGCGCTGGATCCAGGCGAAAACGAATCCTGGGTGACGGTCGACCAGTTCGAACGGGTGCTGGACGCGGTGGCCGGACGAGAAGACGTCGGCCTGACCTTCGACGACGGCAACTCCTCCGACGTCGAGATCGCGTTGCCGCGACTGGTCGAGCGCGAGCTGACGGCGGAGTTCTTCCCGCTGGCCGGCCGCATCGGCCAGCGGGGCTTCCTCGACGCCGACGGTCTTCGGGCGCTG
The DNA here is from genome assembly GCF_055575355.1 of Amycolatopsis sp. NPDC034160. Lineage (NCBI taxonomy): Bacteria > Bacillati > Actinomycetota > Actinomycetes > Pseudonocardiales > Pseudonocardiaceae > Amycolatopsis > Amycolatopsis sp. NPDC034160. The sequence goes on from NZ_JBVISU010000002.1 coordinate 240,848, forward strand.
GTCGACGCCGGGATGTCGATCGGTTCGCACGGCTGGGAGCACCGTGACTGGCGGCGGCTCGACGGCAGGCACGCGCGCCGCGAACTCGAAGCGGCGCCGAAACTGCTCGCCGATCTGAGCGGCAAACCCGTGCGGTCGTACGCGCCGCCGTTCGGCGCCTACGACCGGCGGGTGCTCAAGCGGCTCCGGTGTTCCGGCGCGACGAGGGTTTACACGGCCGAAGGCGGCGCGGCGTCGCATGACGGCTGGCTGCGGCCGCGGACCGGGATCCGGCACGACGTCGATCAGGAGTGGATCGACGGCGTACTCGGTGACCGGGACGGCCTGTACCACCGAGCGGGAAGGTTCATGGCGCGCGTCGCCAGGCTTGCCCGCTTTTGACCGATTTCCGTTGTGTAGTGGGAAAGCAACACCCTGGCAGCCCTTGAGTCCAGTCGTTGGCGGCGGCATCCTGAGCATCCTCGATAAAGAAGTCTTATTAACTAAGGGGTGCACGGTATGCGGAAATCGCTCCTGCTCTCGACGATGGTGCTGGCCGCAGGACTGACCCCCGCGGCGCTGGCCGCGGCTTCACCGGCTCCGGTCTCGGTCCAAGCGGGGCCGACCGCGCAGCAGTTGCTCGCGAAGACCGCCGCCTGCAAACAGATCTCGAACGGCAAGTACAAGACCGACGACGAAACCGGCCGGACCATCGCGGTCTGCGACGCGGGAAGCGCCGTGTTCTGGAAGGCCGACATGGACATCGACTGCGACGGGCAGCCGACGCCGCGATGCAACAAGACCACCGACCCGTGGTTCCAGGACGGCACCGCGTACCCGCGCTCCGACGGCAAGGCATTGATCGCCGACCAGACGCCCTACGTCGTCGTGCCGAGCATCAGCGGTACGTGGAACTTCGAGAAGTCCGGGCTCAAGGGCGCCGGCTCGTGCGCGGTGATCTACAACAACAAGGTGCTCTACACCGTCATCGGTGACACGGGCCCGAACGACATCATCGGCGAAGCGTCCTACGCGACCGCGAAGGCGCTGGGCATCAACCCGGACCCGAAGAACGGCGGCGTCGACTCGGGCGTGACCTACATCTGCTTCAAGAACTCGAAGGTGTCGCCGATCGAGGACCACGGAAAGTCGACTTCCGGGGGGGAGGGCCTGGCGGCGAAGTTCGTGCAAGGCTGACCGCGGGGCGAAGCGCGGGGTGGGGAGCAGCGGCGCGGGGTGGGGCGTGGGGCACGTTGGTCGTGAGTGGCGATTCGGGTTAGAACCCGAATCGCCACTCACGACCAGCCGGACCGACCCCTCACCGCCGCCCCTCGGTTCTTCCTTCTCCCCGGCTCACGAGCCCTAATCGAGACGAAACCCTTACGCGCCGCCTGTAGCGTTTCGCACCCCGTGGACGATGAGTAATTCCCTTGCCGCACAGGCATTCCGCCAAAAGCAGGCGAACCGAGGACACCGGTAACGAACCCGGCCTTCCCGCCGACCAACGGGCAGCGGAATGCGGCTGGAGGAATTCGTCATGAAGATCAGTGTCTTCGGGCTCGGTTACGTCGGTTGTGTGTCGGCGGCGTGCCTGGCCGGGCGTGGGCACGAGGTCGTCGGGGTCGACGTGAACCCGGTGAAGATCGACCTCGTCTCCAGCGGCAAGGCGCCGGTGGTGGAGGAGCGCATCGGTGAGCTGACCGCCGAAGTGGTCGCACAGGGCAAGCTGAGAGCCACCACCGACGTCAGACAGGCGATCGCGGACAGCGAAGTCTCCCTCATCTGCGTCGGTACCCCCTCGGCTCCCAACGGCAGCCTGTCGACGGCGTTCCTGGAGCGCGTGGCCGAGGAAATCGGCGAAGCGCTCAAGGAGAAGACCACCAGGCACACCGTCGTCTTCCGCAGCACCATGCTCCCGGGCACCTGCCTCGATCTGCTCGTCCCGATCCTCGAGAAGTCGTCCGGCCGTACCGCCGGTGTCGACTTCGGGGTCGCGGTCAACCCGGAGTTCCTGCGCGAGGGCAGCAGCGTCAAGGACTTCTACGACCCGCCCAAGACCGTCATCGGCCAGCTCGACGCGGCCAGCGGTGACGTCGTCGCGGCGCTCTACGAAGGGCTTCCCGGGGAGGTCTTCCGTGTCGCGATCCCGGTCGCCGAGATGACGAAGTACGCCGACAACTCGTTCCACGGGCTCAAGATCGGCTTCGCGAACGAACTGGGCTCGATCTGCCGCGCCTTGGGGCTCGATTCGCATCAGGTGATCGACGTCTTCCTCGCCGATCGCAAGCTCAACATCAGCCCCGCCTACCTTCGCCCCGGGTTCGCCTTCGGCGGCTCGTGCCTCCCCAAGGATCTCCGCGGTCTCGTCTACGCGGCGCACCGCGCGGACGTCGCCGTCCCGATCCTCTCGCACGTGCTGCCCTCGAACGACGAACATCTCCAGCGTGCCTTCGACCTGGTCGCGCGCGCCGGAAAACGCAAGGTCGGCCTGTTCGGCCTGTCCTTCAAACCCGGCACCGACGACCTCCGGGAGAGCCCGCTCGTCGAGCTCGCGGAGCGCTTGCTCGGCAAGGGGTACGACCTCCGCATCTACGACGCCAATGTCAGCCTTTCGCGGCTGATGGGCGCGAACCGCGAGTACATCGAGGGCAGGCTGCCGCATCTCGGGCAGCTGCTGGCCGGTTCCGTCGGCGAGGTCGTCGACCACGCCGAGGTCTGTCTCATCGGCTGCACCGATCCGGACGTCCTCGCGGCGCTCCCGGCGGGTGGCGGTCACACCATCATCGATCTCGTCCGCGTACCGGACGCCGACCGGCGCCGGACTGAAGAGGGATATGTCGGTCTTGCCTGGTAAAGCTCTCATCCTCGTCGAGAACCTTTCCGTCCCCTTCGACCGCCGGGTCTGGCAGGAGTGCCAGACGCTGACGGGCGCCGGCTGGGAAGTCCACGTCATCTGTCCACAAGGGACGAAACGGGACACCGAGGCCGAAGTCACCATCGACGGCGTCCACATCCTTCGGTACCCGCTGAAGGCCGCCACCGGTGGCCCGGCCGGGTATGTCCAGGAGTACGGCTCCGCGCTGTGGCACACCCTCCGGCTGGCCCGCAAGGTCGGCCAGGGCGGAAAAATCGACGTCGTCCACGCCTGCAACCCGCCGGACATGCTGTTCCTGGTCGCGCGGTACCTCAAGCGCCAGGGCGCGAAGTTCATCTTCGACCAGCACGATCTCTGCCCCGAGCTGTACCTCTCGCGCTTCGACCGCGGTGAGGACTTCCTGTACCGCGCGGTCTGTGCGCTGGAGCGTCGCACTTACAAGACCGCCGACGCCGTCATCGCGACCAACGAGAGTTACAAGGACGTCGCCGTGAAGCGCGGCGGCAAGTCGCCGGACGACGTCTTCGTCGTGCGTAGCGCCCCGATGGTCGAGCGGTTCCACCAGGTCCCGGTCGAGCCCGAGTTGAAGAAAGGCAAGCCGCATCTGCTGGCGTACCTCGGCGTGATGGGCCCGCAGGACGGCGTCGACTACGCCTTGCGCGCGCTCGCGTCCCTGCGTGACACCGTCGGCCGCACCGACTGGCACGCCGTGTTCATCGGCTCCGGTGACGCCTTCGACGCCATGGTCGCCTTGTCCAAGGAACTGAAGCTCGACGACCAGGTCGAGTTCACCGGCCGGATCTCCGACGACGATCTGCTGCGCTACCTGTCCGCGGCCGACGTGTGCCTTTCGCCGGATCCGCTGAATCCGCTCAACGACGTGTCGACCATGAACAAGATCATGGAGTACATGGCGATGAGCCGCCCGATCGTCTCGTTCGAGCTGCGGGAGGCCCGGGTTTCGGCCGGGGAGGCCGCGCTGTACGCGCCGGCGAACGACGAGCCGGAGTTCGCGAAGCTGATCGCGCATCTGCTCGATTCGCCGGAACAGCGGGCGGAGATGGGTGAGCTGGGGCGGGCGCGGGTCGCCGGTCCGCTCTCTTGGGAGAACTCGCAGAAAGCCCTGCTCGCGGCCTATGCGGCCGCGACTCGTTGATCGGCTTCCCCGGTCGCGTTTTGAACAAGACTCGGGCGATCCTGTAACCAACGCCGCGATCGAGCCGACGGGGTTGATGCACACCCGCACGCACCGAGGGGAGATCCCGGCTTTGACTGACGACACGGTGCGCCTGTCCATGATCGGGCAGGTTCTGCGCGGACGATGGCGGACCCTGGTGGTCCTCGCCGTCCTCGGTGCCCTGGTCGGCGCGGGATCGTCGGTGATCCTTTCCCCCGGCTACCGGACCACGTCCAGCGTGCTGCTCCAGGGGCCGCGCGAGGCGGACGAACTGCTCACCCAGGCCGACGTGGCGACCAGTTCCGTCGTCCTCGACCGGACGGCCGCCGCTCTCGGTGACGGCCAGACCGGCGCCGATCTGCGGGACAAGGTGGCCACGTCGGTCGCACAGGGCAATGTGATCACCATCGAGACCATCGGCGAAACCGCCGAACAGACGCAGCGGCTGGCGGATCAGCTCGCGCAGGAGTTCGTGAAGTACTCCACCCAGATCATCGCCGGTTCCGGTGACGCCGCCGTGCAGTTGGCGCAGGAGCGTCGCGAGACGTTGCGCCAGCAGGTCGCGCAGACCAACCAGCGGATCAGTGAACTCTCGGCGAAGGTCAACGACGGCAAGACGACCGTGGAGAGTGTCCAGCTCCGCACCGAACTGCAGGGGCTGCGCTCGACGATCGAGTCGGCGATGTCCACGTTGAACGCCGCCGACACGGCGAGCGGGCTCGGCAACATGGTCGTGCTGGGCTCGGCCGAACTGCCGTCCTCGGCGGCGGCGCCCACCCTGGTGCAGCTCGCGCTCGGCGGTGCGGCGCTGTTCTTCCTGCTCGGCCTGTTCGGGTATCTCTTCGCCGCCCGCACCGACCGGCGGCCGCGCGACGAGCAGGAGATCGCCGCGGCGCTCGGCGGCCCGGTGCTGGCCACCTTCGACGTCGTGGACGAGCGGCCTGCCGAGACCTCCTTGCGGGCCAAGCTCCTCCATGACGACCGGCCGTGGAACATCCCGCGGGTCGACGTCTTCCCCGACGAGATCGACACCGTCGTCCAGTACCGGCGCCTGGTCTCCCGGCTGCCGCACCGGCGGCTGCTGGTGGTGGCCGCCGACGGCGACCACGCCGGTGCGAAAGCCGCCGAACGGATCGTCGGTCTCGCCGACCGGTGGTTCGTTCCGGTGACCGTTTCCCCGGCCCGTCCCCTCATCGAAGACACCGACGCCGACGGCGTTCTCGTCGTGTCGAGCCTCGGCTCCCGGTCCGCTTGGGAGCTGGTCGGAATCGCCGAAGCCTGTGCCGACGCCGGTCTCACCGTGGTGGGCATCGTGCTGACCCGCCCGGTCCGGCCGACCCGCACCCGGCCCGGCGCACCCGCCCCCAAGGACCACGAAGCACTGGCAGGAACATCGTGACGAGCGCCGAGAAAGCGAAGTCAGAGCCGCTCATCGACCTGCAGCGGCTGGTCGTGTCGATCCGGCGACGCCGCCGCCTCTGGGTGGCGACCGCCCTGCTCGGGCTGATCGCCGGTGGGCTGGTCGCGGTGTTCCTGCCGTCGCCGCCCACCGCGGTGGCGCAGATCCTGGTCATCCACCCCGACGACTCGCCGACCGACAGCGGGACGCTGATGCGGACCGACGTCGCCGTCCTCCAGACGACGAAGATCGCCACGGAGGCGCTCAAGAAGCTGAACAGCACCCAGGCACCGGAGGAGTTCCTCAAGGATTACGAGGGGCTCGGCCTGACGAACAACGTCCTTCAGCTGACGGTCAAGGCCAAGAGCAAGGACGAGGCGCTGGCTCGCGCGCAGGCGATTTCCGACGCCTTCATTACCGAGTACATCGCTCGCAACCAGGCGGCCGCGGCGGCGCAGCAGAAGGCCCTGCTCGACCAGCGCAACCAGGCGCAGGACGAACTGACCCCGATCGAAGCGGCGATCGTGGCCGAGGAGGCCAAGAACCGCAACGCCAACCCGGCCCAGCTGGAGCGGCTGTACGCGCGCCGGGCGGAGCTGAACTCGAAGATCTCCGACTACGACGGCCGGGCGCAGGAGGCTGGCATCGGCACGCCGAAGGTCGCCGCCGGGACGCAGATCGTGGACGCGCCGCGGATCCTGCCGAACTCCTTCCTGAAGACCCTCGCCACCGACGCCGGGATCGGCTTCGCGCTGGGACTGCTCGTCGGACTGGGGCTCGCGGCCGTCACGAGCGTGATCAAGGACCGGCCGGTGCTCCGCCGCGAGATTTCGCGGCACCTCGGCGCTTCGGTGATCGCGCAGCTGCCCGAACCGGCACGTTTCCTGCGGAGTTCCCGCGCGGTCACCCGGCGGCGGCGGGTCGCGACGACGCTGGTCCGGGCCGTGCGGCAGCCGGGTGGTCCGGTGTCCTTGCTCGACCTGGGCGCCCGCAAGATCACCGCCGCGCTCGCCGTCGACATGGCGCGAGAGCTGGCGGCGAAGGGGCCGGTCTCGCTCGTCGACGACCTGCCGAAGGCGGACCTCCGCGGGCTGGCGGGCGAAGGCCCGATCCGGGTATTGGACCGCGGTGACGTGCCGATCTCCGGGCAGGAATGCCGGATCGGCGTCGGCTCGGTCGAGCCGGGGACGTCATGGACCGACCTGGAGTTCCTCGGTGAGGAGACGATCCTCGTCGTCCGCACCGGCTACGCGAACACCGAATGGCTGCACACCGTCGCGCGGCAGCTGGCCGATCGGCACATCCCGATCATCGGCGTCGTCGTGGTGGATCCCGATCCGCGTGACCACACCGACGGGACCCTGTGGGACGGCCTGCACACGGCGTTGCGCGGGCGCGCCGCGCCGATGCCGAAACCGGTGGAGATGTTCCCTCGGGAGAGGAAGAACGGGTATCCGACGCCGTACAAACGCGCCAAGGAGGTCGGCAACGCCGATCTGCCGACGAAACGATTCGCGCCTGTGTCACCGGATAACGCAGAAGCCTTGTAAGGGGAGTAAAAGCAGATGTGCGGTATCGCAGGCGCTTACTCGTGGCCGGACGGGGGACCGCTCACCGATCGGCTCACCAAGATCCTCGCCCACCGCGGACCGGACGGTTCTGGCCGGTACGACCACCGGGCCGGGGACGGGGAAGTCCACTTAGGACATCGAAGGCTCTCGATCGTCGACCTGACCGAGACCGGCGCGCAGCCGATGGTCTCCGGCGGGCTCGCGCTGACCTACAACGGCGAGCTGTACAACGCGCCGGAACTGCGGAAGGAACTCGAAGCCGCGGGTGTGCGGTTCCGGGGGACCTCCGACACCGAGGTCCTGCTGGAGGCTTGGCGGAAGTGGGGCACCGATGGCTTGCACCGGCTGCGCGGCATGTTCGCGTTCGGCGTTTTCGACGAGCGTTCCGGCGAGCTGGTGCTGGTGCGCGACCAGCTGGGGATCAAGCCGCTCTTCCTGGTGCGCCGCGGCAAGGGCGTTGTCTTCGCGTCGGAACTGAAGGCGCTGGCCACCGAACTCGGTGGATCGCTGACCGTGGACGACACCGCGCTCGTCGCTTCCCTGCTCTACTACTGGGTTCCGGACGGACGCTGCGCGTTCCGCGAGGCCGAGAAGCTGCCACCGGGCAGCTGGGCACGGTTCCGGCCCAACGGTGACGTCGAACGCGGCACCTTCTGGTCGCTGCGCCAGGTCGCCGAAGAGGGAGCCGCTTACGAGGGCGAGTTCGACCTCAACGCCGTCATCGAGGACTCGACGAGCAAGCACCTGATGGCCGATGTGCCGGTCGCGACGTTCCTCTCCGGCGGCCTCGACTCCAGCTACCTGACCGCGCTCGCCGCGCGTGAGCAGCCCGGCATTTCCGCGTACACCATCGGTTTCCGGGCCGAGGACGCGAAGTTCGAAGCGATGCCGGACGATCTGATGTACGCGAAGAAGGTCGCCGCGAAGTTCGGCGTCGACCTGCACGAGATCGAGATCGCGCCGCAGGTGCTCGACCTGCTGCCGCGGATGACCTACCACCTCGACGAGCCGATCGGCGACCCGGCTGCGATCAACAGCTACCTGATTTGCACCGCCGCTCGCGAGGCAGGCGTCAAGGTGATGCTTTCGGGCATGGGCGCCGACGAGCTGTTCGCCGGTTACCGCAAACATCTCGCGAACAAGATCGCCGTCCAGTACCAGCGGGTCCCCGGTCTCGTGCGGCGGCCGGTGGAGTCCCTTGTGGACAGACTGCCGGTGGCGACGTCGAAGCGCGGGTTCCGGTCGGTCCGCTTCGCCAAGCGGTTCCTCTCGTTCGCGGAGCTGCCGGAGGAGACCGCGTTCCGGCGCAGCTACACGATGTACGACCAGGCCGAGCTCGTCGCGTTGCTGAACCCGGACCTCGCGGGCGCCGTCGGCGACGTGCTCACCGAGCACGCGGACACCTATCACGACAACACGTTGACCGACTTCGTGAACCGAATGTGCCTGGCCGATTCCCGGCTGTTCCTGCCCGGACTCAACCTCGCCTACACCGACCGGTCCAGCATGGCCGCCTCCACCGAAGTGCGGACGCCGTTCGTCGACATCGAGGTCGTGAAGGCCGCGTTCCGGATCCCCGGTGACAAGAAGATCGTGAAGCGCCAGGGGAAAATGGCGCTGAAGGAAGCGGCGTTGTCGATCCTGCCCGCCGAGATCGTGCACCGGCCCAAGGGTCTGTTCAGCGCGCCGCTGCGGGCTTGGATGAGCCGCGACCTCGCGCCGCTGGTGCGCGAGGTGACGAATGAAGGCGAATTGGTGAAGGCCGGTTTCCTCCGCCGTGAGGCCCTGCAACGGCTCGTCGACGAAGACGCGTCCGGGCAGCAGGACCGGTCCAAACATCTCTGGCACATCTTGACCCTCGAATACTGGTATCGCGGTGCCGTTGCCGCCCGGTCCGGTGGGTCGTGAGTGGCGATTCGGGTTCTAACCCGAATCGCCACTCACGACCAACCCGACCGCCCACCTACCGCCGCGCCGTTGCGGCCCGATCCGATTGATCGCTGAGGAGCGACGTGAAGCAGGTAGTGCAGAACTACAAGAGCGGGGAGCTGGCGCTTCTCGACGTCGAGGTCCCCGCGTGCAAACCGGGGGGTGTGCTGGTCCGCACCGCCTATTCGCTGATCTCCACCGGCACCGAGATGATGAAGGTGTCCGAGGCGAGCCTTTCCCTGGTGGGCAAGGCGAAGGCGCGGCCGGATCAGGTCGCGAAGGTGATGCAGAGCGTCGCGGCGAACGGACTGGGCGCCACCTACCGCAAGGCGATGAACAAACTCGACTCCTACACGCCGCTGGGGTACTCGCTGTGCGGTGTCGTCGAGGAGGTCGGCGCGGGCATCGACGACGTCGCCGTCGGAGATTTCGTGGCGTGCGCCGGGAACGAGCACGCGCTGCACGCGGAACTCAACTGGGTGCCCAAGAACCTCTACACCAAGGTGCCCGACGGCGTCGATCCTCGGCACGCCGCGTTCGGCACGGTCGGCTCGATCGCGATGCAGGGGGTCCGCCAGGGCGAACCGCAGATCGGCGACATCGCGCTGGTCATCGGGCTCGGCCTGATCGGGCAGCTGGTCGTCCAGCTGCTGGTGGCCTCCGGCGTCCGCGTGGTCGGCGTCGACCCGGACCCGGCGCGCTGCGCGCTCGCCGAACAGCTCGGGGCGCTGAAATGCGGTGATCCCGGATCCGGCGTCATCGACACCGCGGTCGCGGAGATCAGCTCCGGGCACGGCGTCGACCAGGTGTACCTCGCCGCGGGCGGCAGCACGAACGAGCCGGTGGAGCTGGCCGCGAAGCTGGCCCGCGACCGCGGCCGGGTGATCGACATCGGCAAATGCTCGCTGAACCTGCCGTGGAACGCCTACTACGAAAAGGAACTCGACGTCCGGTTCTCCCGCTCGTACGGCCCCGGCCGCTACGACCCGGAGTACGAACTCGAAGGCCGGGACTACCCGATCGGCCAGGTCCGGTGGACCGAGCGCCGTAACCTCGAATGCGTCGTCGACCTGATGGGCAGCGGCCGTCTCGACGTCGAGCCGCTGATCTCGCACGTCTCGGACTTCTCCGACGCCGTCGAGACGTACCGGAAGCTGAACGAGGGCGAACTCAAGGCCGTCGCGGTGCTGTTCGAATACGAGAAGCGGGTGGCGGGCGCCGCCGAGCAGGCCGTCACCTCGGTATCCGTGCCGAAGCCGTCGGTGGTCCGCGCGGCGCCGAAGCCCGGCGGCGTGCGGGTCGGGTTCATCGGCGCGGGTAACTACGCGTCCTCGATGCTCCTGCCGCATCTGGCGGAGATGGAGAACGTCGACCTCGCCGACGTCGTCACCACCTCGGCGCTTTCGGGCGCGAACGCCAAGCGCAAGTTCGGTTTCGCGCGCGCCACCACCGACCTCGACTCGATGCTCGAAGACACCTCGATCGACGCGGTGTTCATCGTGACCCGGCACAGCTCGCACGCCGAGCTGACCCGCCGCGCGCTGCTCGCGGGCAAGGCCGTCTTCGTCGAGAAGCCGCTCGCCCTGTCGGAGAAGGAACTCGAGGTCGTGCTCGGCGCGATCGAGGAGTCCGGCAACGACCGGCTGCAGGTCGGCTTCAACCGCCGGTTCGCGCCGCTGCTGAACGAGTCGGTGCTCCACTTCGGACCGCGGATCGGCCCGGCTTCCGTGCGGTACCTGGTCAACGCCGGTCGTCTCGACGCGGGCAGCTGGTACAACCAGGCCGACAGCGAGGGTTCGCGCTTCGCCGGCGAGGGCGGCCACTTCATCGACACGGTCAGCTGGCTGCTCGGTTCCGACCCGGTCTCGGTGTACGCCACCGCGACACCCGGTCACCAGGACCTGCAGATCCTGCTGCGCTACCCGGACGGCTCGACGGCGTCGATCGCCTACACCACCAGCGGTTCTTCGGCGTTCCCCAAGGAGACCGTCGACGTCACCGCCGACGGCAAGGTGCTGAAGTTCGACGACTTCGCGCGCGCGTCGGTGTTCGGCCGCAAGAAGTGGGCGAGTTCGCGCATCCCCAAGGGTCGCGACAAGGGGCAGGCCGCCGAACTCGAAGCCTTCGTGAACGCGCTGACGACCGGGGTCGCGATGCCGGTGTCCGTCGACTCGCTGGTCTCGACGACGCTGGCCACGCTCGCGGTCAACCGCAGCCTGGAAACCGGTGCCGTGGTGCGGATCGACGCCAAGGAGGGGCTTGGCTGATGGATCCCTCCTGGTACCTGCGAAGACTGTCGCGGATGGGGCCCGCCGAGATCGCGGGCCGGGTGACCGACGTCGTGCGCAAACGCCAGTGGCGTGGCGTCGCGGGGGAGAAGGCGGTCTGGCTGCCGGACCGGCGATTCGCGTCCGTGCCGGGCGAAGACGTTCTCGCCGCCGTCTCCGGTGAAGCGGTCAAGGATCTGCTCGTCAAGGCGGACCGGCTGATGGACGGGCGCGCCGAGTACTTCGGCGTCGAACGGGACGACCTGGTCGGCCCGGACTGGTCGTTCGATCCGAAGACCGGCAGGCGCGCACCGTCCGATGTGTACTCGTTCGATATCCCGTACCGGAGCGAGGACGCCGTCGGTGACATCAAGCAGATCTGGGAGCCGTCCCGGCACCAGCACCTCACCGTGCTGGCCGCCGCGTACGCCCTGACCGGCGACGACCGGTACGCCGAGCGCGTCGCCGCGCACCTGAAGTCCTGGTGGGCGGCCAACCCGCCGATGCGCGGGGTGCACTGGGTCAGCGGGATCGAACTCGGCATCCGGTTGCTGTCGTGGGTCTGGGTCCGGCGGTTGCTCGACGGCTGGGCGCCCGCCCCGGCGCTGTTCGAGGACAACCCGGTGGCGCTCAACCAGATCTGGCAGCACCAGCGCTGGCTGGCGGCGTTCCCCAGCCGGGGTTCGTCCGCGAACAACCACGTGATCGCCGAGGACGCCGGGCAACTCGCCGCCGCTTGCGCTTTCGACTGGTTCCCGGAATCCGCGGGGTGGCGCGATTCGGCGCTGACGTCGCTGGACAAGATGCTGCGCCACAACACCTTCGACTCCGGGATCAACCGCGAACTCGCCACCGAGTACCACGGGCTCGTCCTGGAACTCGGGCTCGCCGGGGCGCTGGAGGCGAAGACCGCCGGTGTCGCGGTACCCGAGTCGACCTGGCTGGTCCTGCTCCGGATGACCGATGCGCTGGCGTCCATAGTGGACAACCGGCTGCGGCCGCCGAGGCAGGGTGACGCCGACGACGGCTTCGGCTTGATCGTGGACGGCGACGAAACCAGTCGCTGGGCTTCGCTGCTGAACACCGGAACAGTCCTTTTCGGACGGACCGACTGGTGGCCGGAGGTGCGTGCCGGGGACGTGCGGACGCAGCTCTTCTCCGCGTTGGGCGGGAACATCGAGGTGCGTTCGTCGCGTCCGGTCAAGCGCCGGGACGACTTCGCCGACGCGGGGACGACCATTCTGCGTGACGGCGCGATCTGGTGCCGCTGCGACGGCGGGCCGCACGGCTTTCTGTCCATCGCCGCACACGCGCACGCGGACGCGCTCTCGGTCGAAGTCCGGCACGACGGCGTCGACATCCTCGCCGACCCGGGAACCTACTGCTACCACGGCGAACCGAAGTGGCGGTCGTACTTCCGGTCCACGGCCGGGCACAACACGCTCGAACTCTCCGGTACCGACCAGTCCGTTTCCGGCGGTCCGTTCCTGTGGACGAAACACGCCGTCACTACGGTGATCTCGGCCGGGACGCCGTCGCACTGGAGTGCCGAGCACGACGGCTACGCGCCGTCGGTCCACCGGCGCTCGGTGGAGCTGGAGGGTGCCGAGCTGCGCATTTCCGACGAGGTTCGCGGCGGCGATGCGCGGCCGTGCCGTCTCGCGTTCCACCTCGGCCCGGCCGTCGAGGTCGCGCTGTCCGGCGGGACGGCGACGCTGTCCTGGACGGTCGACGGCCACGAACGGAAGGCTTCGCTCGAACTGCCGCCGGAGCTGCGGTGGACGGCGCACCGCGGGGAGACCACCCCGCCGCTGGGCTGGTATTCGGCCGGGTTCGGCAGGCGCGAGCCCGCGTGGACGGTGCTCGGCAGCGGAACAGCCGCCGACGGCACCACCTTCACCACCGCGCTCACCTTCGATTCAGGTAGCGAGGACCCCCCATTGTGATCGCACGACCGCACCGTCTTCGCCGGGCAGCGCTTCTGGTGCTGCTCGGCCCGTTGGCGCTCACCGCCTGCACCACACCGGCCGAAGAGCCTGGGCCCGGACCGGATCCGGCCAAGGCGCCGTCCGGTTCGATCGCGCAGGTGTGCGACAAGCAGCCGGCGGGTCCGGCGGAGGCGCCGGCGGGGGCGGTGAAGATCGACCCGGCGGTACCGGGCGACCTCGCCGCGAAGACGCGGTCGAGCCCGGCCGGGACGACGTTCTGGCTGGCACCGGGCACGCACAAGCTCGGTGACGACCGCTACGACCAGGTCAATCCGAAGCCGGGGAACGTCTACGTGGGTGGCCCGAAGGCTGTCCTCGACGGACGGAAGATCAACCAGTACGCCTTCGCGGGCGACGGCGCCGACGTCAAGATCCAGTACTTGACCGTGCAGGGTTTCGCGGCACCGCACGACGAGGGTGTGGTCAACCACGATTCGGCCGACGGCTGGATCGTCGAGCACAGCACCCTGCAGGACAACGACGGTGCCGCGCTGATGGCGGGCGCACGGCAGCAGGTGCGGGGCAACTGCCTGCGGCGCAACGGGCAGTACGGGATGAACGCCTACGCGCGGGACAGCGGCATCACCGGTCTCGTCGTCGAGGGTAACGAGATCTCCGGCAACAACACCGGCGACTGGGAAAGCAAGATCGACGGCTGTGGCTGCACCGGCGGGATCAAGTTCTGGGCGGTGAACGGCGCCGACGTCCGCGGTAACTGGGTGCACGACAATCGCGGCGCGGGCCTGTGGGCGGACACGAACAACAACGACTTCCTCATCGAGGGCAACGTCATCGAGAACAACGACAGCTCCGCCCTCCTGTACGAGACCAGCTACAACGCCGTCATTCGCGGCAACACCTTCCGCCGCAACAACTGGGTGGACGGCAAGCGCTACATCGACCGCGGTGACAGTTTCCCGGTGGCGTCGATCTACGTGTCCGAGTCCGGTGGCGAGCCGAGGGTGAAGGCGCGCACGGACAAACTGGAGATCTCCGGGAACTCGTTCGAGAACAACTGGAACGGCGTCACCCTGTGGGAGAACTCCGACCGGTTCTGCAACAGCCCGGCGAACACGTCGTCCGGATCCTGCACCCGGCTGGTGCCCGAACAGGGGAAATGCGCGCAGCCCGCGATCGCGGCAGGCGCGCTGAACGCCGACTGCCGGTGGAAGACCCAGCGCGTCGAGATCCACCACAACCGCTTCGTGCTCGACCCCGCCGCCACCGGCTGCGAGGAGAGCTGCGCGCGGATGGCGATGCTCGCGAACTTCGGCACGTTCCCGGAGTGGTCGCCGTACAAGGGCGAGGTCGTCCAGCACGCGATCACCTTCGCCCAGGGCAACCGGCTCTACGACAACACCTACTCCGGGCCGTGGAGCTTCGTGGCCTTCGAGCCAAGCCGGGTGCTGGGCTTCGGCGAGTGGCAAGGCTCGCCCTACCGGCAGGACCCGGGCAGCAAACTCACCCGTGCCGGAGGTGGCTGACATGCTCGATCCCGCGGTCCGGCCCGCGGCGGCGATCCGCCAGAGCACGCCCAAGGCGGTCGGTGTCGTCTGGACGCTACTGATCATCAACACCCTGGGCTCGACAGGCGCGAAGACGGTCCTCTCGCTGCCGAGGTCGGTCAGCCAGCTGATCACCATGGGCGCGCTGGGTGCCGCGTTCGTGATCGCGCTCGCCTTGAACAGCAAGCTGCGGATCAGGCCGAGCGCCTATCTCTTCCTGCTCACGGTGTTGCTGGTGCTGAGCGTGGTCGCGAGCCTGAACCTCGACGGCGGGTTCGGCGCGCTGTTCCGCTGCTTCCGGTTCGGCCTGTTCCTCAGCACCCTGTGGTTGCTGACCCGCTGGTGGGGCGGCCTCGACCTCGTCCGCACCCACATCCGCGCGTACACCGTGGTGCTGGTGACCGTGGTGATCGGGCTCGCGCTGAGCCCCGGCAACGCGCTGCCGTTCGAGTACGGCGGACGGCTCACCGGGACGCTGTGGCCGCTGACCCCACCGCAGGTCGGCCAGTACGCGGCCATCGTCATCGGCCTCACGACCCTGTTGTGGCTCGGCGGGAAACTGGACCGGCGGAACGCGCTGATCGTCATCGTCCCGGCGTTCGGGATCCTGCTGCTGACCCACACCCGCACCGCGATGCTCGGCCTGGTCGCCGGAACCGTCGTGGCGCTGATGTCGCAATGGATGTCCAGCGCCCGCGCCCGCAAGGTGTTCACCGGACTGGTCTTCGGCGGGCTGATCGTCGTGGTGGCGCTGGGCGGGCTGTTGCAGGCGTGGTTCCTGCGTGGCCAGAGCGAGGAGAACTTCTCCAGCCTCACGGGCCGGGCGAAGGTGTGGGACGCGCTGCTCGACGCGCCGCGTACGACGCTGGAGTACCTGTTCGGTGTCGGGTTGACCGACAAGTCCTACGACGGGCTCCCGATCGACAACAGCTGGCTCGCGGTCTACCACGAACAGGGTTTCGTCGGGATGGCGATCGTGGCGGCGTTCCTGCTCGTGCTGGTCGTGGTCGCGGTGCTGCGGCCGCCGTCGCCCGCGCGGGCGTGCGCGATCTTCCTGATCACCTACTGTCTTTCCGCCTCCTACACCGAGGCGGGCCTCGGCGACGCGTCGCCGTACCTGCTGCACCTGGCCTTGGCCGCGTCGCTGCTGGCGCGGGTGCCCGTCGACGAACCCGAGTTTCTCAAGGAGACGGCGTGAAGATCCTCGTGATCCACAATCGGTACAGATCCGAGCAGCCGAGCGGGGAGAACAACGTCGTCGACCAAGAGGCCGCGTTGCTGACCGAAGCCGGGCACGACGTCGACCTGTTCGAACGGCGCAGCGACGACATCGCGGAGATGTCGCTTCCGCGCAAGGCCGTCGTCCCGCTTCAGGTGCCGTGGAATCGGGCCGTACGCGCGGAACTCGCCCGGCGGTTGAGCGAAGACCGGCCGGACGTCGTCCACATCCACAACACGTTCCCGCTGCTGTCGCCTTCGGTACTCGCCGCTTGTGCCGATGCCGGGGTCCCGACGGTCGCGACCGTGCACAACTACTCCCTGATCTGCCCTCCCGGCACGCTGTACCGCGATGGCAAGGTGTGCACCGATTGCGTAGGCCGCAAGCCGATTCCGGCCGTGCGGCACGGGTGCTACCGCGGCTCGGGGCTCGCCACCGTGCCGATGGCGGCAAGTCTGATGCTGAATCGCAAACGCTGGTGGTCTTGGGTCTCGCGGTTCTTCTGCATTTCGGGCGCGCAACGCGAAGTGCTGATCTCCGCCGGGATGCCCGCCGAGCGGCTCATGGTGAAGTACAACTACGTCGACGATCCGGGCAAGACGCGCAAGGGCGCGGGGGAACACGTGCTGTTCCTGGGCCGGATCACCGCCGAAAAGGGGGTCGGCCTGCTGATGGCGGCCTGGGACCGGCTCGCGGCGGCGGGCGGCCCGTTGCCGCCGCTGGTGATCGCCGGCACCGGCCCGATGCAGGACGAGGTCGCCCGCTGGGCACACGGCCGCGACGACGTCCGCTACGTCGGCCTCCAGTCCAAAGAGGAGTGTCGCGACCTCGTCACCCGCTCGACCGCCGTCGTCGCCCCCTCCGCATGGCTGGAGACGTTCGGCCTCGTCGTGGTCGAGGCGATGGCCGCCGGTGTCCCGACGGTCGCCGCCGCCCACGGCGCCTTCCGCGAACTGGTGGAGGACGGCGTCACCGGCTTGCTGCACGAACCCGGTAATGCCGACTCGCTCGCGGCCCGGCTGCGGGAAATCGTCATCGACGCCGAACGGAACCAGCAGATGGGCTGGGCGGCCCGGCTGGTGTACGAACAGGAATTCACGCCGAAGGTCGGTCTCGAACGACTCGTCGGCGGATACCAGGCCGCGATCGACGTAGTATCGCCCGCGTGATCACCGGTCCGCCCGCGCTCCCGCCGCGGGCGCGGATCCCGCTGTGGGTCCTGGGCGCTTTCGGCTTCCTCGTCGCCCTCGTCCTCGGCGTGCGCTACGCCGGAACCTCCCACACAGCCGGACTGGACGCCTTGCTGCTTCCGGCCATCGACCGGGTCGAAGGCCCGCTCTGGTACCTGGCGACCGCGATCGACTTCGCCGGCGAACCGGTGGGCGCGGTCGTGGTCATCGCATTGTTCGGCTGGCTGTGCCTGCGCCACCGGCGGCCGCGGACGGCGATCCTGCTGGTGGCCGCGGCCGGGGTGACGGTGGCGCTGACCACCGGCCTGAAACCCCTGACCGGCAGGCTGATCCACGGCGAGTTCCTCTCGTATCCCAGCGGGCACACGGCTTTCGCGGTGACCGTGGCGGCGGTCGTCGCGTTGCTGGTGATCGACGTACGGGACCTCGGACCCGGCGGCGCGGCTTCGGTACTGGTGGGGCTGGTCGCGCTCGCGGGGCTCGCGATGGGGTGGGCTGAGGTGGCGCTGGGGGCGCACTACCCGACGGACACCTTCGGGGGCTTCGGCGTCGCTGTCACGGTGGTGCCGGTGGCGGGGTGGGCGGTGGACCGGCTCACGCGGCGGGCTTGAGTGTCGCTACGACGGCTGGGCGAGGTGGAACAAGATCCACGCCAAAGCCGGGAACTCCTCGACGCCACCGCGCCCCAAGGTATCCAGAGGCGTGACTGTGACCAGCCGGACGCGGTTCTCTCGCTCCCCTTGGAAGAACGCGAGGATCTCGCCGGTGTCCTCATCCGGTGTGACCAGCCCATTCTTGCTCGGCCTTGCCGTATCGGGTGAAGTCGACGTGCGTGCCTTCGAACATGTGCCGAATCCAGAACCTGTCGGTGAGCACCGGTGAAGGCTCGGGCGTCTCTGCCATCCCTCCACGTCACGCGGCCTGCTTGACTCCGACGGCTGGGCGAGGGCGGGTTCGTGCGGCCCGGAACGCGGCGTGGAGTTCGCCGAGCACGACGTCCGGCTCGGTGCGCAGCCGGGACGGCAGGGTCTGCAACACGACGATCCCCGCGGCGGCGTACCGGGCGTTGCGGGCGACAGTGGCGCGGTGGTCTTCGAGGCTCGTGTGGTGACGGTACGAGTCGATCTCCCAAGCGAACGCGACCTCATCGCACCAGAAGTCCGGCGTGGCGATGTAGTTCCCGTTCGCGTCGTGGATCGCGACATTCCACTGGCCGGGCGGGAGACCGGATCTTCGTAAGAGGTGCCAAGCGTCGGCTTCGGCGACCGATTGGGCTCCTCCGAGGAGCGGGGCGAGGGCTCGTCTCGGTAGGGCGGTTCCGGTGCGTCTCGCTTGGTCGAGTTCGACGGCGAGCATGCCGGAGGTACAGAAGCGGCGTTGGACGGCCTCGGCCATCATCGCCTGGATCTCGTCTTCGTTCGTGAGCCTGCGGGCGGCGTCGATGACGGCTCGGGGGACGGGGGCGACGGGCAGCTCACCGCGAAAATACGGACGAGGAAGGTGCCTTGTCCTTTCGACGTGCACGAACCCCGTCGTGGCGACTCGCCGATCGTGGGGTATCAGGATGTGCACGTCCCGCGGTGAGGGCAATCGTTGCAAACCGTGGTGGCGAAGTGCCCAGAGACCAGTGAGGCTCGAGCCTTCGCGTCCGTGGAGCAACGCGCCCTGGAGCCGCTGTTCATCGGTGGGTTCTCCACTGTGGAGCAGCACTATCCCGGGAAGTAGCCGTTGCCACGGGCCGCCGGGACGGCATCGGCGCGTAATGGTCCGTTCCGGCACACCGGCGGCTTCGAGCTCCGCCGCTCGAAGGACCTGCGGGCCATTGGTCAGAAGCGGGTTGTTCGTCCAGTTTCCTCGATGCACTTGATCACCATGGACCTCGGCACCGACAAGAGTGCTCGAAAAGGTGCTTGAACGGACCTGTCACGCCGAAATTCGGTCGAGTGGGGAAGATTCCGGACGTTCAACGTCCGGAATCTTCCCCACTCGACCCCGCCTCGCAGCAGGTCCGCCTCAGCACCCACCGTCTCCAAACGAACTACAAGCATCCTGCGAGTAAGGAGCCCCCTGCCACCCCGAAACCCCCACCGTCCGCGAAGTATCGTGCACGACGAAGCGCCATTCACCCGAGTAAACGTTGCCGTGCCACCGGTTCTCCTGCCGGAAGGTCACCGCCTCCGAAACGGAAGAGCCCCGGTAAGGCGACCAGTCCGGATAGGTCCCGAAATTCGACAGAAGAGCCATCCGGCCACAAAAGCCGGAACACTCAGAACCGATACGGAAACGATTTCCGTGAATGGAAACGCGCTGCGTCTTCCACCGGCAATCGTCGTACAAGGGACGAGAAGCGATCCCGGGTGAAGAACAGGTCGAAACCGAAGGAACGAGGCGCGTGCAAGAGCCGGAAGAGGTGTTCGCCGGGCTGTTGCAGAAGCGGTCCGCGTTTTCCCACAGGGTGATTCCGGCCCAGTTGTCCTCGAAGACGTTGTCGACGATCTCGATCAGCGACGTCCGGGCGCGCACGCGCGGTTCACCGCCGGCCTCGGACAGGTAGATCGTCCCGACCGGGAAGTCGTCGCCTCGCGCGGCGAAGGCGCGGCCCTGCACGAGGGTGTTGCGCCGGAAGGTGTTCCCTCGGACGACGAGGTTGTAGGAGGTTTCGTAGAACAACGCCTCCGCCTCGTTGTCCTCGATCACGTTGTTCTCGATGAGGAAGTCGTTGTTGTTCGTGTCCGCCCACAGTCCCGCGCCGTGGTTGTGGTGGACCCAGTTGCCGCGGACGTCGGCACCGTCGACGGCCCAGAATTTGACGCCGCCGCTGCAGCCGCAGCCGGGTACCTTCTTCTCCCAGTCGTCGGTGTTGTTGCCGCTGATCTCGTTGCCTTCGACGAGCAGTCCGGTGATCCCGTCGCCGGCGCGGTAGGCGTTGATGCCGTACTGCCCGTTGTTCCGCAGGCAGTTCCGCAGGATCTCCTGGCGCGGTCCCGCCATCATCGCGGCGCCGCGGTTGTCTTCGATGGTGTTGCCCTCGATGGTCCAGTGCGCACCGGAGTCGTGGTTGACCACGCCCTCATCCTGCGGCGCCACGAAACCGCGGATCGTGAGGCCGCGGATGAGGACGTCGCTCGCCTGCTGGGTGAACGCGTAGCGGTTGACGCCCGCGCCGTTCAAGACCGCGCCGGGTGCGCCGAGGTAGGCGTTGCCGTCTTTCGGGATGATCTGGCCGAACTCGTCCGGGCCGAGCGTGTGCGTGCCCTTGGTCAGCCAGAACGTCGTGCCTGCCGGGAGTTCACGCGTCTTCGCGGAAAGGTCGGTTCCCGGCTCGACGACCACGGCGCCGGCCGGTTTCGACGGGCTCACCGGCCCGGCGGCGCAGACCGCGACAGGAGCCGCCGCGGCAGGCGAGGCCACGACGACTCCTGTCGCGAGGAGCAGCGACAAAACCAGGGACAGGGGTCTCCAAGTGGGCATACCGGAAACGGTAAGCCACTATGGACGGTCCCAGACCGACACTTACAGGTGAACCTTCAGCAGGTCTCCGTCTCCCCGAACCCGCTGCAGGTGTCCTGCAGATAGGGCGCGGCCTGCCATTGCGCCGCGGTCAGCCGCCGCGACGTGTCATGGGCGACGAACGTCCAAGGCCCGTAGTACTTGTTGTCGTGCCACCGGTTGTCCTGCCGGAACGTGATCGCCTCCGAGATCACCGCGGCGCGGTACGGCGACCACGTCGGGAAGGTCCCGTAGTTCGAGAGCACCGCCATCCGTCCGCAGAGGCCCAGGCAGCCTTCCATCGCCGAATCGAACTCGAACGTGTTCTCGCGCACCGAAACGCGTTGGGTCTTCCATCGGCAGTCGCCGTACAGCGGCTCGGTGGCGATAGCCGGAGCGGAGCAGCTGGACGTCGGTGAGACCAACGCCGTGCACGAGAGCGTGGAGGTGTTGGCCGGGCTGTTGCAGAACCGGTCGGCGTTCTCCCACAGCGTGATCCCCGACCAGTTGTCGGAGAACATGTTGCCCCGGATGTCGATCCGGCTGGTCCTGGCGGGCAACCGCGGCTCCCCGCCCGATTCGCTGAGGTACACCGCCGCGACCGGGAAGTTGTCACCCTTCGCCGCCCGGGTGCGGCCCTGGACCAGCGCGTTGCGGTTGAACGTGTTCCCGATCAGCTCCAGGTTGTAGGAGATCTCGTAGAACAGCCCCTCGGACGCGTTGTCCTCGATCAGGTTGTCCTCGATGAGGAAGTCGTTGTTGTTCGTGTCGGCCCAGAGCCCGACACCGTGGTTGTGGTGGACCCAGTTGCCGCGGATGTCGGCGCCGTTCACGGCCCAGAACTTCGCCCCGCCGCTGCAGCCGCAGCCGGGGACCTTCTTCTCCCAGTCGTCGGTGTTGTTCCCGGAGATCTCGTTGCCTTCGATGAGCAGATCGCTCAGCCCGGTACCGAAACGGTAGGCGTTGATGCCGTACTGGCCGTTGTTCCGCAGGCAGTTCCCGATCACCCGCTGGCCGGAGCCGGTCATCATCGCGGCGCCGTCATTCTCCTCGATGACGTTGCCCTCGATGGTCCAGCGGTCACCGGAGTCGTGGTTCACCACGCCTTGATCGCGTTCGGCGACGAAACCGCGGATGGTCAGCCCGCGGATCACGACGTCCTTGGCCGACGTCGTGAAGGCCGCGCGGTTGATCCCGCGTCCGTCCAGAATCGACCCAGGGGCGCCGAGGTAGACGTTGCCGTCCTTGGGCATCACCTGCCCGTACTGGTCGGAACTCAGGTGGTGCGTGCCGGGCGCCAGCCAGAACACGCTCCCCGGTGGGCTGAACCGGGTCTTGTCGGTCAGATCGGTTCCCGGTTCGACGACCTGGGCGCCTTCCGGTGCGGAAGGGACGCCGACAGTCGTGTCGCACACCCCTCGGGCCGGCTCTGGAGTCGCCACCGCTGTGGATTCAACGGCGACCTGGAGCAGTAGTACCGACAGCGCGACGCGGAGCGCGCGCGAGCCGGCCGAGCGATAGGCGATCCCTGGACTCATACCCTTCTCCGAAATACCGGCTTCACCGGACGGCCACCCAGCCACGGCGCCGGATCATCCGCGTCGAGCGCTTTGCGGTACACGAGGCACGCCTGCGATACCACTTCGACAGTCCGGTCGATGTCTTCTTCGGACAGTGCGCTGCTGACCACGAACGACGGTCCGAGGACCCCGCCCGTGACCAGTTGCCGCAGGAACAACGTTCGGTAGTCCTGCGACGGTTTCTTTTCCGCGTCGAGCGTGCCGAAGACGAGGTTGCTCGCCCGGCCGCGTACGACGACGTGTTCTTCGACCCCGGCCGAGGCCGCGACTTCGCGGACCCCGGCGGCGAGCCGGTCGCCGAGCGCGTGCAGCCGCCCGGCGATGCCTTCTTCGGTGTAGGTCTCCATGACCGCGATCGCGGCGGCCAGTGAATGGGTCTCGGCGCCGTGCGTGGTGGACAGCAGGAAGACGCGCTCGCCGGCGGTGCGGAGCCCGCCGAGTTCCATCAGTTCGCGCTTGCCCGCCAACGCCGAGACGGCGAACCCGTTCCCGAGTGCTTTCCCGAAGGTCGAAAGATCCGGTGTGACACCGTACATTCCCTGCGCTCCGGCCTCCGACCAGCGAAAACCGGTGATCATCTCGTCGAAGATCAGCACGCAGCCGTACCGGTCGGCGAGTTCACGCAGGCCGATGAGGTAGCCGGGCGGGGGTTCCTGTTGAGTGGCCGCCTCCAGGATCAGGCAGGCGACCCGGCCCGCGTGCTCCCGCAGCAACGCTTCCGTCGCCGTGAGATCGCCGTAGGGGAACGACACGGTCAGGTCGGTGATCTCGGCCGGAATCCCCGACGACATCGGCGTGGTGCCGATGAACCAGTCGTCGATGGAGAAGAACGCGTGGTCGCGGCAGATCGCCGCCAGCGGCCTGCCGGTGGCGGCCCTGGCGAGCTTGACCGCGGCCGTGGTGGCGTCCGAGCCGTTCTTGGCGAACTTGACCATCTCGGCGGTGGGAACGGTCTCCAGGAACTTCGACGCCGCCTTCTCCTCCACGATGGACGGACGGGCGAAGTTCGCGCCTCGGTCGATCTCGCGGTGGGCGGCTTCGGTGACCCGAGGGTGCACGTGCCCGAGGCTGACCGCGCGCAGCCCCGAGCCGTACTCGATGTAGGAGTTCCCGTCGACGTCCCAGACCTGCGCGCCACGCCCGTGGGAGATGACCGGTGCCAGGTTCTCCGGGTACTGGTCGTCGCCCTTGGCGTAGGTGTGGGCGCCTCCGGGGATCATCGCGTGGAGACGCTCGTTGGCCCGCATGGAACGGGGAAGATGACGGGTCACCTGTCTCACCTCGTGTTCTGTAGTACCGCGGAGAGCGGGAGGGCGTGGCGGTCCCGCGCCGAGACGAACGCGACCGGGAGGGGCCAGGGGATCGCGAGATCCGGGTCGTCGTAGGCGATCGCGACGTCTTCGGCCGGATCGTGCGCGCGGTCGATCCGGTAGGAGACGTCGGCGTACTCGGTCAGCGCCTGGAACCCGTGCGCGCAGCCCGCCGGGATGTACAGCGAGACCTGGGTCTCCCCGGTGAGTTCGAAGGTCTCCTTGCCGAGGTAGGTCGGGGAATCCGGGCGGAGGTCGACGACGACGTCGAAGACTTCGCCCCACGAACAACGGACCAGTTTCGCCTCACCCTTGCCCGAGCGGAGGTGCATCCCGCGCAGCACTCCCTCGCGGGACCGCGAAACGCTGTCCTGAAGGAACCCCTCCGGGTCGATCCCCACCGACCGGACGACGTCGGCGTCGAACGTGCGGCTGAAGAATCCGCGTTCGTCGACATGCGGCGTCGGCTCGAACAGGTACGCGCCCGCGATGGCGGGCACCGGTATCGCCTTCATCGGACTCCCATCGGGAGGAAGGCGGACGACAATTCGGAGAACTGCCGTTCCAGCAAGCGCGCCTGCTCCGCGCCGCGTTTCGCCAGGGTTTCGGACAGTTCGTCGGCCCGGTTTTCCAGCTCGGCGAACTGGCGCTCCAGCGCGTCGGAGTCGATCTCCTTGGCCGACTGGCAGAACTCCCCGAGACCCAGTTCGGTCATGAGGACGTCGTTCTTGTGGGCATACCCGATGGACAACGTCGGTTTCGCCAGCTTCAGCGCGCACAGGACGTTGTGGTAGCGGGTGGCGACGACGGTCTCGACCGCCGACATCGCCCGCAGCACGTCATCCAAAGTGGACGCTTCGGGCGCGGAGAGCAGCGGCGAATCGAGTTCCGCCATGATTTCGTCGACGACCTGCCGATCGGCCTGATCGCCGATGAACAACCGGACCTGACGGCCGTCGGCGATCAGTTTGGCCACGAACCGGGTCATCTTGTCCACATAGGACTCATAGATCTCCTCGGCCCGTCCCCGGTCGTCGTTCCCGCCGTAGTAGGCCATCACGCCGACCCCGACGGCTCCCGGGCGCACCGGTGCCGACGGCGCGGAGAGGGCGAAGGCCAGATCCGGATAGACGTGATCCCGGGTGACGTCCACGCCCATCTCGCGCATCGCGTCGCGGGACGGCTCGTCCCGGTAGGACCGGAACGCCGCCAGCCGCGCGGCCCAGCCGATGATCGCCCGCGTGGCCCGGTGCCCGCTCACGTTGGCGCCGACACTGACGAAGGCGACCTTGGTGCCCACGAGCCTGCCGGACATCGAAAGCAGCAAAAGGGCGTACGGGAAACCCCATGGCCGCAACGGAAGAGTGGATTCGAGGACACCCATCCCCGGCACGATCACCACGTCCTGGCGCCGTACCCACGCCGCCGTGCGGAAGGCGTCGACGAGCTTGCCGAGTGCCTTCATGGCGATGGACAGTGGTCCCGAAGCCGTCCGGTATTCCCCCTGGTACCAGTTCAAGGCGGTCGTCTCGAGTCCGTAGCGCGACGCGACGATCTCCGGACCGCCGCACATCACGTGGAGCGCGGCGTCCGGATGTTCCGCCCGCAGATACCCGAGAACCGCCTCGAAGGAACCGTCGTTGCCGAGGTTCCCGGAGCCGAGGAGTCCGAACAGCCCGATTCTCGCGGGCCGGCTCAAGGGATTCTTCCCTCCTGGCCGGCGACGACCGACACCACGGAGACCTCGCGCGGGCCGACTTCGGCCTCGGCCTGCACCGGCATCCGGCCCATGGCCGGGTTCCCCGCCCGGTTCAGCATCCATTGCCGCAGGTACCGGAAGCACTCGCGTTTCTCCGCGCCGGAGATCGGCGCGTTGCGGATCGCCTTGACGTAGCCCAAGACGTACTCGCCGAGCAGCCGGACCATCGGGTGACGCAGTTTGTCGGCCCGCTTCGGGTCCAGGTTGGTGGCCCGGCGGCGCACGGTCGGGTGTTCGTGCTCGGAGCGGCCGGGGTGGTCGCGGCGGAAGTACAGCCAGTCCGGCACCTGGTGGAACCGGCCGTGCAGGGCCAGCTCCGAGATGATCGTGCGGTCCGCGTGGTGGTAGCTGTCCAGCGGCGCGACGCGGCGCAGCACCTCGGTGCGGATGACCGCGCCGTCGTCGTCCCCGCCGGGCGCGAACAGCGTGCTGCGGAAACGTTCCGCGGCATGCGGCGAAACCGTGTTGAGCGGGTACTCCAGCGCCTGCGTGACGACACCCTTCTCGTCGATCATCGCCGTCCACGAGTGCGACAGGACGAACTCGGGGTGCTCGTCGAGCGCCTCGATGCAGCGCTCAAGCAGGTCGCGCGCGTAGAGGTCGTCGTCGGAGGCCCACTTGAACAGCTCGCCGCGGGCGACGTCCACGCAGTAGTTGTGGTTGGGCGCGCAGCCGATGTTCACCGGCTGGCGCACGTAGCGCACGCGGGAATCCAGCTTCGCGTACTCGCGGCCGATCTCTTCGGTGCGGTCGGCGGACGCGTTGTCCGAGATGATCAGCTCGAAGTTCTCGTAGCTTTGGCCGAGGAGTGCGTCCAGCGATTCGGCGAGATAGTCCTCGCCGTTGTAGACCGGGAGCCCGATGCTCAGCCGAGGAGCGGTGCTCATGACGTCCTCATTTCTTCCTTCTCCGGGGTCAGATGGTCTTTGAGAGCGGCATGGAGCTGAAGCCACCACACCGCCGAACCGCTGGTGATCGCCAACGCGACCCCCCAAGCGGATCCGGACGCCCCGGCCAAGAAGGCGCCAATGAGCCCGAAGCCGACATAGCCGGCGGAATTGATCAGCTGGGCGCGAAGGCTCCGTTTCGCAGCGCCGAGCGCACGCAATCCGGCGGCCGCCCCGGTGTTGAATCCGGCCGCGGCGATACCGATGGTCACCGGGAGGATCAGTTCCGAAGCGGGATCCCAGACGTCGCCGAGCACGAACCGGCCGGCGTCGTCGGGTACCAGAAGCAAGGTGAAGCCCCAAAGCAGGGCCGCGGCCGCCTGACCCGCGCCGAGAACGGCGCAGAAGCGGCGAAGGCGATGCGGGGCCCGTTGGAGCACCCGCGCGCCTTCGGCCACCGTGGCCAGGGAAAGTCCCATCAACAGAGCGAAGAAAGGTCCGAGAAGGAGTTCGGCACCCCGCACCGCGCCGACACTCGCCAGCCCGGCGATCGCGCCGAGGCCGTACATCCGCAGCTGCGTCGAACCGGCGTTGCTGACGTTCTCGACCACGTACCGGGCACCGAGGTCACGATGTCGTTTGAGCCATTCGAGCGTGCTGCGCGGGTCCGGCCGGACGCCGGACTGCAAGCAGCCGTATCCGGCGGCGACCGCCCCGGACAGGCCCCACGCCAGGATGAACGCGACGACCGTGTCGAACCCTTGGTGCGCGATGAACAGCGCCGGGATCAGGGCGATGCCCCAGACGACGTCGTTGACGAACGCCTTCTTCCCGTGCCCCGCGGCGAAGAAGGTGAACCGCCAGGCGTCCTGGAGCAGCAACGCGGGGATGACCACACCGAGCGCGACGAACGCCCCGCCGATGGGGCCACCCACCACGAGACCGGCGACCACACTGATCACACCGGCGACGACACCCGCGGAGAGCGCCGTGCCGGTCGCCCTGGCGGTCGCCGTCCGCCAGATCTCGGTGGGTACCCCGGAGAACCGCACCATCAGCGGATCCGTCGTCAGTCCGCGTGAAAGGTTGAGCACCACGCCGTAGCTGACCCAAGCGAGGCTGAACATGCCGAAGGCGAACGTGCCGAGTGAGCGCGCCACGAACAGCCCGACCACGAAGTTGGTGATACTGGAAACGGCCTGGTCGCCCAGGCCCCAGCTGAGCCGTCCGGCCATGGCCCGGACGGCTGGGGAACGCAGAAGTGATCGCACTGCCATCATTCCTTGAGCAATCCGGCGTCGTGCAGCGCCTTCGCGGCGGCGACGACGGAAGCGAACGGCAGCCCGGACCGCTCGGCGACGTCGAGCAGCCTGTGCTCACCATCCGAGAGGTTGAGCACCCAGAGCATGGCCATCTGGGCTTGTTTCGCGTCGCTCCGGCCGCCGAGCGAGTCGTACAGCCCGCGTTTGCCCAGTTGCGGCTCGCCGTACGGACTGAGGTTGACGTAGCTGCGATTGTGGTCGAGGACGGCGAAGGTGTCCCGCAAGGTCTGGAGGGTTTCCTCCATGGCCGCGGTCGAGACGAAATCGAGGTTGTCCGCCGAGGTGTGGTACTCGGGGTAACCCGCGTAGGGCGTCCTCGTCAGGGATCCGACACCGAGGTTGAAGCCGGGGGAGCAGAACTGGCGTTCGTCGTAGCCGTACGGCGAGAAGTCCACGATCTCGTGCGCGCGATCGGCGAGGACATACGCGAGCACGCGGTCTATCTCCGCGTCACCTCGGCGGCTTCGCTTGTACGTCAGCGATCCCGGGTCGCCGGCGCACGCCAGTACGAGCCCCGCTTTGATCCGGCCGACGCGTTCGGTGTTGCGCGCGAGCCAGGTGATGGCCCCGATCGTGCCCGGCATGAACAGGAACCGGTAGGTGTAGTGGGGATTTTCGAGCGTCTGCGCGAAGGCCGCCGCGATCGCGATCCCGGCGACGTTGTCGTTCGCCAGCGACGGATGGCAGGTGTGGCAGGAGATGATCACCTCGTCGGCGACCTCGCCCGGCACGACGTGTTCGGCGTAGGTGAGGTGACCGTCGTCCAAAGTGGAATCGATGTGCACCTCGTACTCGCCGTCCGGCAGCGCGTCGAGGGTTTCCTGCGCCAGGCAGAAGCCCCACGTCGGCGAGTAGTAGCTGGTCCGGTACGGCACCCAGGACGGCTGCTCGGGCAGCGTGTGAAGATGGCTACGCAGCTCGGTGAGCGGCATCTTCTTCGACACCGGGACGCTGTAGCCGACGACGTGCAGGTTCGACTCCTGGAAGTCGACGACGCGGCGGCCGGAGGCGTCCTTGATGTAGGCGTCGCGGATGTTCCACTCCTGCGGCACCGTCCAGTCCAGTACCTGGGTGCCGGTGGGGACCTCGTGGGTCTCCAGTGGGATGTGCTCGCCGACGATCTCCAGCGTGCGGCGGACGCCGTCGCCGGTGATGCTGCGGCACAGCGGATACAGGCGCGCGACCAGCTCCCGCAGGTCGGCGCCCGTCTCCAGCTCCCGGTGCGTCATCAGCGACGCCGCAAGGTGTCGTCGAGTTCACCGGCGGCGGTGCGGTCCTGCAACCGTGCCAGCCGGGTGAACAGGCGCTGGAAGCCGTGTTCGGTGAGGCCGTGGGTCCGGTACGCCTCGATGAGTTCGAGCGCGCCGTCCTTGACCGACCAGTCGCAATCGAAGCCGGGGATCGCCGCACGGAACCGGGAGAAGTCGACCCGATAGGAGCGCGGGTCCGCGCCCGCCTCGCCGGTGATCCGCAGCGTCGAGCCGGGAACGGCCTCGACGACCTCTTCGGCGATCTCGGCGACGGTGACGTTGTTACGCTCGGTGCCGATATTGAACGCCTTGCCGTGTATGGCCTCCTTCGGCGCTTCCAGTGCGGCGGTGAAGGCGCGTGCGATGTCCTTGGCGTGCACCAGCGGCCGCCATGGCGTGCCGTCGGACAGCACCAGCACTTCGCCGGAGAGGTGGGCGTGCGCGGTGAGGTTGTTGAGCACGATGTCGCCGCGCAGCCGGGGCGAGAACCCGAACGCGGTGGCGTTGCGCAGGTACACCGGGCTGAAGTCGTCGTCCGCGAGTTCCTGGACGTCGTCCTCGACCCGCACCTTCGACTCGGCGTACGGCGTCACCGGGCGCAGCGGCGCGTCCTCGTCGACCAGGCCGTCGCCGCCCGAGGCGCCGTAGACCGAGCACGTCGAGGCGTAGAGGTACCGCTTGACCCCGGCGTCCTTCGCCAGCCTGGCGAGCCGGACCGAAGCGTGGTGGTTGATGTCGTAGGTCAGGTCCGGCGCCAGCGAACCGAGCGGATCGTTGGACAGCGCGCCGAGGTGGATCACGGCGTCCACCCCGGTCACGTGCGCGGCCGTGACGTCACGAAGGTCGACCTCGTAACCCTCGGGGTCTTCGGGCTGGGGGCCCAGCACGCAGGTGTCGTAGAGACCGGAGTCGAGCCCGATCACCTCGTGGCCGGCGGCGGCCAGCACCGGGGCCATCACCGTGCCCAGGTAACCCTTGTGCCCGGTCAGCAGCACACGCATGGCTTTCAGCCTTTCGAGGAGAGATCGAGCGTCAGTTTCTTGAGGTCGAAGGCCTCCGCGTACCGCTGTCCGCATTCGATGCCGCGAATACGGGCGAGTCCTAGGAAGGCTTCACGGTCGTACCAGGGACGGTGCCGCTGCGAGGCGTAGTGCTCCTGCAGCAGGCGGACCTTCTCCTCGGCGCGCTCAGGGGAAAGCGGGACGTACGCGGTGGGCTTGCCGAGGTCGCCGTCCCATTTGGCGATCTCGTACTCCAGCTGGAGATGGGTGCGGAACACCGTCGGCACCAGCGTCGCCAGGCCGCGGTGGTCCTGATGGGCGTCGGCCGTGCGCGGCGAGAGGACGAGGTCCGGATCCGTGCGGCGGCGCAGGTCCTCCATCGCGTTCTTGGCCTCTTCCCACTGTGCGGGGAGCCGGCCGTCGGGCAGTTTGAGCACGGTGACCTCGACGTCGGCGCCCGGGCAGAAGGCCGCGAGCGCGGCGTGCTCCTCGGCTTCCCGTTCGGTGCCGCCACCGGACAGGACGAGCGCGTCGACCCGGACACCAGGGTTGTCCGCGCAGATCGTCAGCAGTGTGCCGCCGGCGCCGATGGCGATGTCGTCACAATGCGCGCCGAGGGCGACGATCCGCTGGAGCCCGCCGGTACCGAGTCCGATCACGCGATGCCCACCGGTGCCGGTTCGTGCTCCCACAACGCCCACGGGCGGTCGCCGTGCGCGTAGGCGTCGTCGAGCTGGACCCGTTCCTTGACCGTGTCCGTCGGCTTCCAGAAACCGCGGTACGGGTACGCGAGCAGTTTCCCCCGCTTGGCGAGTTCACCGCAGCCGTCGGTCACCAGGTCGCCGCCCTCGGGGATGTGGTCGAAGACCTCCTGGCGCAGCACGAAGTACCCGCCGTTCTCCCACAGCGGCATCTCGCTGACCGGGGTCAGCGAGCCGATCCGGCCGTCCTCGCCCATTTCGACGCAGTGGAACGACGACTGCGGCGGCACGACCATCATCGAGGCGCCGGCGTCGGAGTTCGATAGCCGCTCGATCATGTCCGGCAGCGGGGCGTCGGTGAGGACGTCGGCGTAGTTGGCGAGGAACATCTCGTCGCCTTCGAGGTACGGGCGCACCCGGCGCAGCCGCTCCCCGATGGCCGATTCGAGGCCGGTCTGCACGAAGGAGATCGACCAGTCCGCGATGTCGGTCGACAGCAGTTCCGCCTTGCCGTTCCGCAGGATGAAGTCGTTGGAGGTGGTCTCCTGGTAGTTGAGGAAGAATTCCTTGATGTGGTGCGCGCCGTACCCCAGGCAGAGGATGAACTCGGTGTGGCCGAAATGCGCGTAGTACCGCATGACGTGCCAGATCAGGGGCCTGGGGCCGACCATGGCCATCGGCTTGGGCACGTCGGACGCGTCACCGTTGCGCATCCGCATGCCGTAGCCGCCGCAGAAGAGGACTACCTTCACGACTTCACCTCGACGATTTCCAGGTGCGGGATGGGAAAGACCAGTTTTCCGCCCCAATCATCCACAAAGGACAGCTGGGCGGTCAGTTCCTTCCGGAGATTCCACGGAAGGACGAGCACGTAGTCGGGCCGGTCCGCCTCGATGTGCTCCGGCGGGAGGATGGGGATGCGGGTACCGGGGGTGAACCGGCCGTGCTTGTACGGGTTGCGGTCGACGGTGTACCGCAGGACGTCCGGCCGGATACCGCAGTGGTTCAGGAGCGTGTTGCCCTTGCCGGGGGCGCCGTAACCGACGACGGTCTTGCCTTCGAGCGCCGCGTCGGTGAGGAACTTGTTCAGCTCCAGCCGGACCGTGGTGACCCGCTCGGAGAATTCGGTGTAGCCGGACATTTCGTGCAGTCCGGCGGCCTTCTCGGCGTCGAGAACCTGCATCATCCGCTCGCTCGGCTCGGCGGCGACGGCGTCCGGACGCGCCCACAGCCGGATGGAACCGCCGTGGGTGGGGAGGAGTTCGACGTCCACAACGGACAAACCGCCCCGGGAAAGCGCCCGGCGCGCGGATTCCACCGTGTAGTACTGGAAGTGCTCGTGGTAGATCGTGTCGTATTGGTTCTCTTGGATCAGCGTCAGCAGGTGCTGGACCTCGATGCTGACCCAGCCGTCATCGGCGACGAGGGCGCGGAGGCCGCGCGTGAACCCGATGATGTCCGGAATGTGCGCGTAAACGTTGTTCGCCACGACGAGGTCGGCGGGACCGTGCTCCTCGCGGACGTCGCGCCCGGTTTCGGGGCTGAGGAAAGCGGTCTTCGTCGGCACCCCGGCGTCACGCGCGGCTTGGCCAACGTTCACCGAAGGTTCCACGCCGAGACAGCGGATCTGCTGCGACACAACGTGTTTGAGCAGATAGCCGTCGTTGCTGGCGACCTCGACGACGAACGAGGACTCGTCGAGTCCGAGCCGCTCGACAGCGCCGTCGACGAACGTCTTGGCGTGTTCGACCCAGGAGGCGGAATACGACGAGAAGTACGCGTACTCGGTGAATGTCTCTTCCGGGGTGATCAGCGGCGGGATCTGGGCGAGCCAGCATTCGGTGCAGACCAGCAGGTGCAGGGGGTAGGTCGGCTCTGGTTCCGCGAGCTGCTCGGCGGTCAGGAAACGCTCGCACGGCGGCGTCGCCCCGAGGTCGACGACACTGGCGAGATGGGCCGAGCCGCAGAGTCGGCAGGTGGTCATCGAGAGGGCTCCTTGGCTCGCGTCACGTATCCGAGACGTCGGCCCCCCGGGTCACCTCGTTACAGGCCTTTCAAAGCTCTCGTGGTTCCGTCTCACAACCGAAACCTGTTCGGCGCAGGCGCCTCCGCCATCCGGGTGCGCGGCACCGCATTCAGAGGACTGAACGCGGTGCCGCGGCTCACACCGTCAAGAAACCACCAACGCGTAGTCCGCGTCGGTCGCCGAGGTTTCCGGGTGACCGTCGGCGTTCACCTGCGTCGCCACGACTTCGACCGTCCAGGTGCCCGCGGCCGGCTTCTCCAGAATGACGTTCTCCACCGTGTCGATGGTGTTCGGCGACCCGCCCGCGGTCGAGAAGTTGCCCGCACGCAGGCCGTTGTTGCCGTAGTACACCGTCCCGTCCGGCGCGGTGACCTTCAGCGTGAGGTCGTTGACCCGGGTGACCGACGCGCTCGGCGAGCCGGCCGGGTCGGTGTAAGCCAGCGTCGCCTTGAACTGCTTCGTCCCGTTCACCGCGACCGTGTACTTCTTGCTCTGCCCGGTGCCCAGCAGGTCCGTTTCGTTGACCAGTACCGGCAGTTTCCACCCGTTCGCCTTGGCCTGTTCGTGCAGGTAACGCACGTTCGCGGTACCCCAGCCCTGATGGGTGCGGGTCATGTCGTGCGAAGTGCCACTGAACGCGAACTGGTCGGCCCCGTTGACCAGCAGCGCTTTCGCGGTCGCGGCGTGGGGGCGGCTCGTGAAGACGTCGCGGCCCTTGCCGGGGCCGCCGTCGAACACGCCGTCGGCCCACATCTGGAACAGCAGACCGGCGTTTCCGCAGGTGATCGGGGTGGCGCCGCTCGTCCCGCCGAAGGACGTCGTGTAGGAGGTGTCACTGGTGGACGACGTCGTGTCGATCCGGTCGTAATAGTTCGAGAGCTCCGGCTTGATCCGCCCGTCGGCGGCCGGGCCGATGCTGGCGCCGCCGTTCCACTTGTCGTCGGTGCGGCCCAGCGTGTTGTAGTGGTACTGCCCGCCGACCGAGAGCACGTTCTTCGACCAGGCCTGCGGTCGCGACTGCTGGGTCCCCGCGTTGCTCTGTGACTGGCAGATCAGCAGGTCGTGATCGAAAACGATCTTGTCGAGTTCGGCCGAAACCGAGTTGTACGCCGTCGTCAGCCCGCCGCCCCAGCTGTTGCTCTGGAACACCGCGCGATATTTGCCCGCCGGGTCGACCAGTTCCTTGGTGTGGGCGTAGCGGTCGGGCTTGTTGTAGGTGGCGAAGATGCCCTGGGCCTCGGGCAGCAGGCCGCGCTGCGGCGCGCTCACCCCGGAGGCGAAGATCTGCCCGTAGGTCGAAGTGCCGTGGCTGGTGCTGGTCGAGTTCGACCCGTGCAGCACCGTAGGCCGCGCCTTGAATTCCTGGTGGGTGACCCGCAGCCCGCCGTCCATCACCTCGCCGCGCACACCTTGCCCGCGGTAGCCGCCGACGCTTTCGAGGTGGTTCGCACCCCCGCTTTCGCGGGCGTTGGCCATGTCGGTTTCGGGCGCGGTGATCGCGCCGACGGCGAGCACCTCGGCGCCCTGGGCCACGGCGGCGACCTGACCGGAGCCGAGCTTCGCGACGATGTGCTGGCCGCTCTGCGAGATCGCCTCGATGACGCCGCCGAGCCGCAGGATCCGCTCGGCGACCGCGCGCTGGTCCCGCGCGTCGGATTCGACGAGTGTCACCAGATGGCTGCCGGTGCCGCTGATCGAAAATGCCGACGATTCCACCTTGTCGCCTGGCCGGTATTCGCCGAGCCAGCGGACGAAATCCAATTTCGTGATCGATTCCCTGTTCTCCGGCTTCAAGCGGACCACGTAGGCGAAATCGGGAATGTAGGTCCCGATTCGCACGCCGAGTGCCCGCAATCGCTCGCGCTGCGCGTCGGTCAGCGCGCCACGGACCTGGAGCAGGTACGCGCCCCGCCAGTCCTGGCTCGCGGCGGTCCGCTGGCTGAGTGGATCGAAGGTCCTGCTGGCCAGCCGGATGAACTGCGGGTTCTCCTCGGCGTGAGCGGCGACGGCCACTCCGCTCGTCAGGAGAAGCGCGCCGACCAAGGGCGCGAGAATGCGGACAGACTTCGGCCGTGGCATGAAATACCTCCGGGGAGCTCTGCAGGGGAGAGGTCTTCGAAGGTACCGGCCAAAAGACGTGTTGATCAGCCACTGAACGGCCCAGCCGTTTTCCGCCGGTGCGGGAAATGGAGCATAAACGGTTAAAAACCGATTCGGGAAAGCCTCGTCGGTCGTCCCGCCGAACCGGGTCAGCCGCGCGCGTAGACGGCCCTACCGTCACGCAGCCTGCTGTTCAGCACGATGCCGCACGTGCCGATCCTGCCGACCACGGTCTCCACCTCGACCGCGAGGTAGTCCAGGTCGGTGACACGCAGGCGGTGGCGGTACAGGTGCATCTCGGGAGCCGTCCCCAGCGGATGTGCGTGCACGAAGTGGATCTTGAACGATCGCGTGGTGATCCGGCCGCGCGGCGCAACGGACGCCGGGCCGGGTTCACTCCATCAGGGCTTCGGAAAGCTCGCGGATCGCGGCGGTCTCGGCGGTGTGGATGCCCCGGAGCAGCTCGCCCATCGTGCTGAAGAGGTCACCGACCTCGACGTCGGTGCACGGCATTTCGTCGTTGTAGTGCGCGCGCAGTTTCCACAACTCCGCACCGGCCGCCGCGGCCGCGTCCTGTCCGGCGTCGCCCTCGCGGACGCCCGCCGAGACCGCGCTGACCAGCCCGCGCACCCAGGCGAACTCCGCGTTCGACGCCGGGAGGGCGGCCTCGGCCAGTTCGGCCCAGCGTTCGCCGATCCCGCGCCAGGTCGAGGCCTGTTCGGCCAGTGACGGCAGGCCGAGCAGCCCCGAAGCTTCCGTGAGCGCGTCGGCGAACAGGCCACGCAGATGTCCGCCCGCCATCCCCGCCGGGGTGACGCTCTCCCAGACGTTGAGCAGCGCCCCGAAGAGGCCGCGTCGCTCGCTGAACGCACGCGGCCAGCCCTTGGGGTCGCGTGCGTCGGTCATCCCCTTCGCCCAGCGCTCCCAGGCGGGCAGCGAGAACGATTTCGACGGTGTCGAGAGGTTTCGCGCGCAGTCCGCCAGCCCGCCGCGGACGGCCGCCCGCCAGTCGGAGACCTCGCCGGGCTGGATCGTCGCGAGCAGGTTCTTGTACGAGCCGACGCGGTCGCGCGCGAGGTCGAAGGTCTTGCGGTCGACCGTCAGCGGGGCGAGGTTCCGGTCGTCGACGAGCACCCGGCCGTCCTCTTCGCCGTACGCTACGACGAAATGCCCGCCGGCACCGGACAACTCCGGCGGCAGCTGCCAGTAACGGAGCGACTCGCGGTCGGGGAGGACGAGCACCGGCCGCCCCGCGCCGAGGTCGGCGGTGAGCCGTTTCGCGGCGGCGCGTTTGCCACCGGTGGTGTGGATGTCGGCCTCGAGGCCGACTCTGTCCACTGTGGACTTCAGCCAGTCCTGCGGATACTGCCACCGCGCGCGGAAACCGAACACGATCGTCGACGTCGATTCGTGCGCGAAGTCCCACAGGAGGTAACCGGCCCCGATCCCGCCGGACACGGCGAACAGCAACGCCTCGCTGGGCGCCTTTCCGTCCGGCCCTTCGACACCGTGGTGCGCCAGTACGGCGGCCACCGCCGACACGTCCGGTTGCAGGCCGCCGCGCAGTTCGTACTCGCTCACCCGGCCATCATGCCACTCAGAAATCCCTGACCAGGAAAACCCTGCCACGCACGGGATCCGTCACATACACGGCTTTGAAACGCTGGTCGATCGCGACCCCGCCGGGGTTTACCCCGAGTGACAGGTCACCGGTGAGCGAGTTGGTCACGCCGTCGATCCGGGCGATCCCGTTGGGACCACCGTTGGCGTACACGGTGTTCGTGTCCTGGTGGATCGCGACCGCCGACGATTCGGAGCGCAGCAGCACCGTCGCCTTTTCCTCGCGGGCGTCCGCGTCCACGACGGACAGATGATGGATCGCCGAATTCGCGACGAACACCGTCCCGCTGCCGCGATGCACGGTGACCCCGGTCGGTGCCTTGCCGACCTTGACACCGTCGGTGAACTTCTCCGCGCCGATGTCGAAGATCTCGAGGGAATCCGTGCGCGTGCTGGTGCAGTGCGCGAGTTTGCGGCCGCCGTCCACCGCGATCGAGGACAGGCTCGACGCCGGCCCGGGCACCAGCTTCAGCAGGCGGCAGCCGACGCCGTCGAGGACGGCGAGGATGCCGGTGACGTCGCTGACCGCGTAGATGCGGTTCGCCTGCTCGTCGACGTCGACGCTCGACGCCCCCGGACCGGCGGGCATCACGCTGACGACGTCGTTGGTGAACCCGTCGATGACGAGGACGGTCCCGGCGGGTGGGTTGGTGACGAAGACCCGGTTGGTCACGGTGTCCACGGCCAGGCCCGCGGGCTCGCCGCCGACCGGGATCACCGCGCCGACGGTGCCGGACCGCGAGTCGAGGACGACGATCGTGCCGGTGGAGGGGTCCGAGACGTAGGCGAAACCGGTGACGGAATTCACCGCCACGGTCTCCGGGCTGCCGCCGACCTCGATCACGATGACTTTTTCGGCGCTGGCCGCCGGGGCGAAGGCGATCGTGGAAGCCCCGGCCGCGGCCAGCGTGAGCAGGGCTCGGCGGCTCAGTTCGGGTCCTCGCACAGGCGCCTCCCCAAGATCGCTCCGGGAACTGACGATAACCCGCGGTTCGTCCGGGCGAAGGAACTTCGCGTCCCCCGATCGCGTTGTTTCCGGTGGGTAACCCCCTCGCCCACTACTCGGAGAACGAAAGGAGCAGGACGCCGTGCACAAACACCAGAACGGGCTGAAGACCGTCGTCCTGCTCGGCGTGCTGTCCGCGTTCATCGTCGGGATCAGCGGTTTCTTCGGGCGGGGCGCGCTGGTCATCGGCCTGGTGGTGGCGCTCGGCGTCAATGCCTACGCCTACTTCAACTCCGACAAGCTCGCCCTGCGCGCCATGCGCGCCCGGCCGGTGTCCGAGGCGGAGCATCCGGCGATGTACCGGATCGTGCGCGAACTGGCGACCACGGCGCGTCAGCCGATGCCGCGGTTGTACGTCAGCCCCACGCGGGCCCCGAACGCGTTCGCCACCGGCCGCAGCCCCCGGCACGCGGCGGTGTGCTGCACCACCGGGATCCTCGGCCTGCTCGACGAGCGCGAGTTGCGGGCGGTGCTCGGGCACGAACTGTCGCATGTCTACAACCGGGACATCCTCATTTCGTGCGTCGCGGGCGCGCTGGCGAGTGTGGTCAGCGTGATCGCCAACATCGCGATGTTCGCGAGCGTCTTCGGCGGCAACGACCGAGAGGACGGCGACAGCCCGCTGGTCGCGCTGCTGCTGGTGCTGATCGGCCCGATCGCGGCCGCCGTCGTGAAGCTCGGCGTCAGCCGCTCGCGGGAGTACCAGGCCGACGCGTCGGCCGCGGAACTCACCGGTGACCCCCTCGGCCTGGCGTCGGCGCTGCGGAAACTCGACCAGGGGACGCGAGCGGCGCCGCTCGCGCCGGAGCCGAAGCTGGTCTCGCAGTCGCACCTCATGATCGCGAACCCGTTCCGGCCGGGCGAAGGCCTCTCGAAGCTCTTCTCCACCCACCCGCCCATGGACGAACGCATCCGCCGCCTGGAAGAGATGGCCCGCCACCCCCTCTGACCAGGCAAAGCGCGTTTAGCGGGCTAAACGCGACGTCTCGAGCCGTGGGCGGCGTAGTCAGTTCAGCCGGTAGCGCCTTGGGTGCGCGCGACGTTCATCAGGTATTCGCCGTAGCCGGACTTCGCCAGCTTCGCGCCGAGGGCGAAGCACTGGTCGGCGTCGATGAAGCCCATCCGCAGCGCGACCTCTTCGAGACAGGCGATCCGGACGCCCGTCCGGTGCTCGAGGACCTGCACGAACTGGCCCGCTTCCAGCAGCGAGTCGTGCGTGCCGGTGTCGAGCCAGGCGAAGCCGCGGCCGAGGTCGACCAGGGTCGCGCGATCCTGCCGGAGGTAGGCGAGGTTGACGTCGGTGATCTCGAGTTCGCCGCGCGGCGACGGTTTGAGCTCGCGGGCGATCTCGAGGACCTGGTTGTCGTAGAAGTACAGGCCGGTGATGGCCTTGTTCGACTTCGGCTTCGCGGGCTTTTCCTCGATGGAGAGGAGTTTGCCGTCGGCATCGATCTCGCCGACGCCGTACCGCTGCGGGTCCTTGACCGGGTAGCCGAACAGCACGCAGCCGTCGAGCGAGGTCGCGGCGGCCTGCAGCCTGCTGGAGAAACCCTGGCCGTAGAAGATGTTGTCGCCGAGCACGAGCGCGACCTCGTCGTCGCCGACGAAGTCCGCGCCGATGATGAACGCTTCGGCCAGCCCGTTGGGGGCGGCTTGTTCGGCGTAGCTGAGGCTGAGCCCGAACTGGCTGCCGTCACCGAGGAGCTTGCGGAAGTTCGGCAGGTCGACCGGCGTCGAGATGATCAGGATCTCGCGGATCCCGGCGAACATCAGCACCGAGATCGGGTAGTAGATCATCGGTTTGTCGTAGACCGGCAACAGCTGTTTCGAGATGGCCTGGGTGATGGGATGCAGCCGCGTCCCGCTGCCCCCCGCCAGCACGATGCCCTTCATCCTCAGCCCCCGCTTCGTAGCCGTCCGTCAACGACTCACACTACCGGGTGGTGGTCAGAAAGCAGGTCCCTTGGCGAAGTACGCCTTGCAACCGAGGTTGTATTCAGTGGAGATCTGCAGCACGTTCTCGCCGCCGTCGACCGGCAGCAACGTCGAGCTGTAGTTGGGGCAGAAGTTGTCGTAGATGCCGGTGATGTGCAGCGGCGCGGGCAGCTCGTACCAGTCCCCGGAGCCGAAGTCGTCGTTGGCGAGCAGGACCCGGCCGTTCTTGCTCTGCGGGTCGCCGGCGGCGTTGGTGTAGACCTGCCCGACCATCACCAGCCGCACCCCGTTCGGGCCGCCGGGGAACAGCGTGATCGTCTGGGCGTGCTGGAAGTAGTTGCCGTTCGCGGTGGTGACGCGGGTGCCCGGATCGACCGGGTCGCCCCAGTTGGCGCCGTCGGAGGAGATCTTGAAGTACGGGTCGCAGTAGCGGTCGCGGTAATTGCAGATCTCGTAGGCCAGGTAGTACCGGCCGTCGGGGAGGCGGCGGATGATCGGCATACCCGGTCGCACGCGATGCGGTGGGATGGCCATCGTGCGCTGCTTCGTGCCCCAGTTCACCCCGTCGGTGGACGCGACCCGGTTCATCACCTGCGCGAACTGCGGTGCCTCGGTCTCGTCGGCGTAGTGCAGCCACAGCGTGCCGCCGGCGTCGACGACGAACTCGGGCTCCCAGACGCCGTCGTGGTTGTGTGAACGGGCGGCCTCGGAGAGGAAGGACCAGCTGCGGCCGGTGTCACGGCTGGACCAGATCTTGATGCCGATCCGGCGCTGCGGACCGGCGTCCTGGCGGTAACTCGCGGCCCACAGCAGTGTGCCGGGGCGAAGCCTGCCGACACGCTGCGGCAGCTCGTACAGCGTCCCGCAGCACATCCCATAGCGGCCGTCGCGGTCGCGGACCTCACCGACCTTGTGGAAGCTCTGGCCCTCGTCGGTGCTCTCCATGATCGGCGTGAACTTGCCACTGGCGTCTTCGCTGGTCAGGGACGCGAGGATGCGACCGCGACCGATCGGGGAATGCTCAAGGCGGATGAGTCGCGGGTACGAGCCGTAGCCCGTCACGAGCTGTTGCCGCTCGGACGCGTGCGCGGATGTGACCAACGACGCGATCACGGTGAGTGACAACGCAAAGGCGAGTGCGGTGCTGAGGCAGCGCTTCATCGTGACCTTCCTCGAACGCGAGCGCCGGATTACACCATGTGGATTTGTCCTTTTCGGACTCCCGCGAAGGCGGCGCGGCAGAAACCCACGCCAGAGTGGCCTGAATCGCCCGGCCGGGTGGCCCGGTAACGCTGGGCGATCGGTCGGCGAAGCTCCTAGGACTGCTCGATATGGGGGAACACGTGATCAGGCGCTTGTGCGCGGCCTCGGGCGCCGTGCTGTTGACCGTCGGCCTGGTGGCCTGCTCGCCGGCGAACACCGGCCGCGTCGTCCCGCGAGCCGCCGCCCAGGAAGGGCTGCGCGCGCCTTCGGGAGTGCCCGCACCGCCGACGTCCACCACCACGCCGCCGCCCGCGCCCCAGCCGCCGGAGACGCATTCGGGCAAGGGGAACGCGTCGGTCCCCACGACCTGGCCGAAGCGGCTGGGCTTCGTGACCTTCGACTGCCCCAAGTGTTCCGGGCATGTCGCGGTCAACACCGAGAACGAGCTGATCGTCAACGACTCCGGCCCGTACAAGGGCACGCAGTGGATCAACGACATGCCCGGCTACCAGGCGAAGACGTTCACCATCAAGGCCAACGCCGCCTGGACGCTGACCGTCACCGACGAAAGCGGCCTGCCCGTCCTGGAGCCGGGCAAGCCCGTCTCGGGCAAGAACGAGGCGGTCTTTTCCGTGCCCGACGCCGTCTCGTCGGTCGCGCTCACCACCAAGAAGAGTGGCCGCGTCGCGGTATGGGTGCACAGCGGCGACCACTCGGATCTCCCCGTGAACCAGCTCGGCGACTACAAGGGCGACATCCCCGTGTCCGGCCCCGCGTTCGTGTCGATCGAAGGCGACGGAACCTGGACGCTCACCGCGTCGTAGGCATGAAGAAGGCCACCTTCGAGACTCTCGAAGGTGGCCTTCTTCACAGGGATCAGCGGTAGTTCGTGAACTGCAGCGCGATCTCGAAGTCCTTGCCCTTGAGCAAGGCGATCACGTCCTGCAGCTGGTCCTTCTTCTTGCCGGACACCCGCAGCTGGTCACCCTGGATCTGCGCCTGGACGCCCTTCGGGCCCTCGTCCCGGATGAACTTGGCGATCTGCTTCGCCTTGTCCGACGCGATCCCCTGCAGGATCTTGCCGCTCACCTTGTAGATCTTGCCGGAAAGCGCCGGCTCGTCCGCCTCGAAGGCCTTCAGGGAGATGCCGCGCTTGATCAGCTTCTCCTTGAACACCTCGACCGCCGCCAGCGCCCGCTCCTCGGTCTCGGACTCGATCGCGATCGCTTCCTCGCCGGACCAGTCGATCTTGGTCCCGGTACCCCGGAAGTCGAACCGTGTACCGAGTTCCTTGCCGGCCTGGTTCAGGGCGTTGTCCACCTCCTGGCGATCGACCTTGCTCACCACGTCGAAAGAGGGATCCGCCACGTGTTCTCACACCTCGTACTCGCTTGTCAGGAGCTTCCACCCTAGCCCTGCGGAACCCGGTTGACCGGCCCGCCACGGCATTGGGTATTCTTTCGTCTCGGCCGGGCTCGCCCGGCCACGGCGAGTTGCCCGAGCGGCCAAAGGGATCTGACTGTAAATCAGACGGCACAGCCTTCGGGGGTTCGAATCCCTCACTCGCCACCCAGAGCGGCCCCGTGACCAGGTCACGGGGCCGCTCTTGTTCGCCTTCTCCCTGAGTTCCGGAGCCGCGCGAGACATGCTCCTCTACGTGTCGCCGTGAACCGCCCGCCTCGATTCGTACCAGGTCTCGCCCGCCGGTTCGCCCGCCATGTTCCAGCTCCACGACACCGTCGGCGTGACGCGCGCGTAGATCCCCGGCCCGACGGCTCCCACCCGCTCGATCGGGTCGGCGGCCTCGCCGTAGACCCGGACGCCACGCGCGATGAACGGGTCGAACGAGACCACATCGTCGATGACCAGGGCGACCTTGCGTCGTCCCGCCTGGATGTTGCGGAACTTCCGGGTCTTCCGCACCGATTCGCCGACTCCGCCCACCCAGAAGTACGTCCCGTCGTACTCGAACGACAGCGGGACGACATCCGGCTGCTCGCCGTCGAGCGTCGCGAAACGGGCCAGCGGTTGTGAACGGAGGTACGCGATCTCTTCTTCGGTGAAGGACACGATGGTTTCCTCTCTGCGGACTCTCGTCACCTACACGAACGCCGGTCTCTGAAATCGACATCGGGAAGAAGCCGCCGCGACCGCCACACCATGGAGGGCAGCCGCGCCTCGGTGAGCCGCTACTCGCGGACCGCGTAGTCACCGAAAGCGGGTTCAAGTAGCTCGAAAGCCCGCTTCGTCGCCTTCGTCAGCGCCTTGGCGATGTCGTCGTTGTTCTCGCCGGCGTGCGATCGCCGCAGGACCTCGCGGAAGAGGACGCGGTCGATCGCGTTGAGTTCGGCGGCCGCCATGACCGGGGTGACGTCGTCCGCCTCCGCGCCGGTTTCGGCCGCGAGGAGGTCGGCGAGCGCGGCCTCTCGCAGTTCGTGCAGCTCACGCAGCCGCGCGGTCAGGGTCGGGCTCTCCAGCACCATCTTCGCGAAGGCAGGCCCGGTGAAGCCGATCACGGGCGAGTGTTCCGCCACCGCGTCCAGGAAGGTGCGCCGTAGCGCGGCCAGCGCCGACTCACCCGTCTTTCTGGAGCCGACCGCGTTCGCCAGCCCGTTCGTGAACTCTTCGTGCTGGTCGAGCGCCAGGTCCTCTTTGCGTGGGAAGTAGTTGGTGACGGTCTTCTTCGCGACCCTCGCCGCCGCGGCGATCTCGGCGATCGTCGTCTCTTCGAAGCCCTTCTCGATGAAGAGCATCGTCGCGTGGTCTGAGATCAGTTGCCGCGTCTCCTGCTTTTTGAGCTCTCGCAAACCCACATCCTTGCTGGTCATGAGCGAACTTTACCACCGTCGTAAAAATATCCTTGACTTATTGTAGGTCGGATGTAAACTTACGTCCGTACTACCGACCAGAGAGACGGAAGAGGCTCCTTGACTGCTCGAATCCCCCAAGGCAACGAAGGCATCAACCGCGCCCAGGTCCGCCGGAGCGACCGCCGCCAGCAGCAGCCGTTCCCCGGCCGCTCGGCGCCGGTTCGCCGCTCGATCGGCGTTCCGCGGCGCAGGTCGTACTGACCGCCCAGCCAGTCCGAAAATCCACCGCTGACCGAAGGGGATAGCCCATGAACGTCCTGACCTCCACCATTTCGCTGACCGTCGACGACGTCGCCGCCTCCAGCCGCTTCTTCACCGAGCACTTCGGCTTCACCGAGCAGATGGCCGCGGAGGGTTTCGTTTCCCTCGGGCACGAGACCGCGAAGGTGAACATCGTCCTGCTCCAGGTGGGGATCGAGGTACTGCCGGAGAACCTGCGGCAGCAGCGCGCGTCCGGCGTGATCGTGGCCTTCACGGTCGAGAACCTCGAAGCCGAGGAGAAGCGCCTGCGCGGCGAAGGTGTCGAGATCACCTTGCCGCTTCGGGAGGAGCCATGGGGCGAACGCCTCTTCATGGTCACCGACCCGAACGGGGTGCCCGTGGAACTCGTGGAGTGGGTTCAGCAGTAAGGAAACAGCGAAGCGGGGCTTGGTCCACAGTGGACCAAGCCCCGCTTTTTCGGTGCCGCTACTTCATCGTGGCGAGCTGGATCAGGTTGCCGCAGGTGTCGTCGAAGACGGCGGTGACGACCGGCCCCATGTCGACGGCGTCCTGGGTGAAGACGACGCCCAGTCCCTTGAGTCGCTCGACCTCGGCGAAGACGTCGTCGACGGCGAACTGGGTGAACGGGATGCCGTCGCTGACCAGGGCTTCCTTGAACGGCTTCGCCGCGGGGTGACCGTCCGGTTCCAGCAGCAGTTCGACTCCGTCGGGGTCGGCGGGGGAGACCACGGTGAGCCAGCGGGCATCGCCGGTGGGTACGTCGTGTTTCTTCTGGAACCCCAGTTTCTCGGTGTAGAAGGCGAGGGCCTTGGCCTGGTCGTCGACGAAGACGCTGGTGAGGTTGACGCGGATCACGGGTTCGGTTCCTTCCGGTCGAGGGGCCACCGCTCGACGATCGAGCGCAGCGGGCTCGTGTCGAGGTGGTGGAACTTGTAGCGGCCCTGTCGCCGGGTGCGCACCAGGCCTGCTTGTTCGAGCATCGCGAGATGCTGTGAGATGGCCTGCCGCGAAGAGGTCAGGCCGTGCTTCATGGTCAGCCTGCCGCAGATCTCGAACAGGGTCTGACCGTCCTTTTCGGTCAGCTCGTCCAGGATGACGCGCCGGGTCGCGTCGCCGATCGCCTTGAACAGGTCGCCGTCCACGAGTCAGTTATAGGCAAGTCGCCGCTTGCCTGTCAAGCCGGGATCAGGAGCCGAGGTAGCGCAGGATCGCGAGGACGCGGCGGCTGTAGCCGGCGGTGTTGGCCAGTCCGAGCTTGTCGAAGATGGCGTTCACGTGCTTCTCGACGGCGCTTTGCGACACGTACAGCGACTCGGCGATCCCGGCGTTGGTGTGGCCCTGCGCCATTTTCTCCAGCACTTCACGCTCGCGGGCGGTCAGCTTCGCGAGCGGATCGGTGTGCGTGGTCCTGGCGAGCAGCCGCCGTACCACCTCCGGATCGAACGCGGCACCACCCGCCGCGACCCTGTCTAGCGCGTCCAGGAATTCGCCTACCTGGGCGACCCGGTCCTTCAGGAGGTAGCCGACGCGTTCGCCGTCACCCGTGATC
Organism: Amycolatopsis sp. NPDC034160; assembly: GCF_055575355.1. Taxonomy (NCBI): domain Bacteria; kingdom Bacillati; phylum Actinomycetota; class Actinomycetes; order Pseudonocardiales; family Pseudonocardiaceae; genus Amycolatopsis; species Amycolatopsis sp. NPDC034160. The sequence continues at coordinate 285,777 of NZ_JBVISU010000002.1, forward strand.
AGTTCGGCCGCGTACCGCTTCTCGACGTACTGAGAGAGCACCAGGACGCCGATCTCCGGCCAGCGTTTCCGGATCTCGAGTGCGGCGCGAAGGCCCTCGTCGGTGTGGGTCGGCGGCATGCGGACGTCGGTGACGATCACGTCCGGCCGATACGCGGCCGTCGTCGAGACGAGCGCTTCGCCGTCTCCGACCGACGCCACGACGTCGTGCCCTTCTTCGACCAGCAGCCGGACCAGGCCTTCCCGGAGCAAGGTCGAGTCCTCGGCGAGGATCACCCGCACGGCAGCACCGCCGTCACCACGGTCGGACCGCCGAGCGGACTGTCCACAGTGAACTCCCCGTCCGCCGCCGCGACGCGCCGTGCGAGACCGGAAAGACCGCCACCGGACTCCCTCGCCCCACCCGTGCCGTCGTCGGTGATCCGCACCCGCACGCTGTCCCCGTCCCGTTCGGCCTCGATGTCGATCCGCGTCGCCGCGGCGTGTTTGATCGTATTGGTGACCGCCTCGGACGCGACGAAGTAGACGACGGTCTCGATCGCCGCCGATGGCCGTTCCGGCAGGTCGACGCGCAGGTGGACCGGTATGCCCGAGCGTTCCGCGAGTGCCTCCAAAGCCGGGTGCAGCCCGTCGGAGTCCAACGCGATCGGATACACCCGCCACGAAACCTCGCGCAGGTCGTTCAGCGCGCGCTGGGATTCCTCGTGCGCCTGCCGGAGCAGATCCGACGCGTGGTCCGGATCGCCGGTGCGCCGCGCCCTGCCGAGCAGCATGCCGAGCGCGACGAGCCGCTGCTGGACGCCGTCGTGCAGGTCTCGTTCGATCCGCCGTCGTTCGTCGTTGACCGCTTCGACGACCTCGGCGCGACTGGTGGCCAGCTCGGAAACCCGGCGGCGCAACTGTTCCTGTTTGCTGGGGCCGAGGAAGTGCCGCGCCAGCTTGCGATCCAAGGTGGCGATGCCGATGAGCCCCTGTACGGAAAGGAAAATGAGCAGCGCGCCGAAGAGCGCGGTGGTGATGAAGTCGTACCAGTCCGCGGGGGCCCCGCCGCCGGGCGACTGGCCGTTCAGGAGCTGGTAGCCGACGATGGCGCCGGATACGGCGCCGAACAGGATCAGGAGGAAGATCCCGGCACCCAGCAGGCCGACGACGCTGCGCGGGACAAGGTAGGTCATCGCACGGCGGCCGGTGTAATCCGTCGCGTTCTCGGCGCCGAGGTACTTCTCCAGCCGCCGTCGCTCCACTTCGGACAGTGCGCGGGCGCCGGCGAAGACGTGCCCTCGCAGCGCGGGGATCGCGAGCGCGATCCCGCCGAAGAGGACGTAGCAGAACTCCGCGAACGCGGTGGCGGCGCCGATCGCCAGGCCAAGCGTGCCGCGGAGCAGCTCGCGCAGGTGGCGGCGCAGAGCGGCCGGAACGGGCATAACGCCAGGTTAGCCGGGTATCCGAAGAAGGGTATTGCGGTTTTCCTCAGTGATCTGTGCCGCTTCACCTCAGGGTGCGGAACCCGGGCGATTCGTACGTTCGTTGGCATCTGCAGACGACCATGAAAGGCCGCCATGAACCTCCTCCTCGCCGAAACCGCCAACGAATCGATGGGCGGCCTGGCCGGCTGGGCAGTCTCACTGATGGACTCACTCGGTGGCCCGGGGGCGGCGATCATCGTCGGGCTGGACAACCTGTTCCCGCCGATCCCCAGCGAGCTGGTGCTGCCGCTCGCCGGGTTCTCCGCCAGCCGGGGGACGTTCACCCTGGTCGAAGCGCTGGTGTGGACGACCTTCGGCTCGGTGGCCGGTGCGATCATCGTCTACTACCTCGGGATGCTGCTGGGCCGCGACCGCACGCGCCGCTGGATGGCGAAGATCCCGCTGGTCAAGACCTCCGACTTCGACAAGACCGAGGCCTGGTTCCAAAAGCACGGCGCCAAGGCCGTGTTCTTCGGCCGGATGGTGCCGATCTTCCGCAGTCTCATCTCCCTGCCCGCCGGGATCGAGCGGATGTCGTTTTGGCGGTTCCTGGCGCTGACCACGCTGGGCAGCCTGATCTGGAACACGGCGTTCGTCCTGGCGGGCTACGGCCTGGGGGAGAGCTGGCACATCGTCGAGAAGTACGCCGGGTTCTTCCAGTACTTCGTGATCGCGGCCGTCGTGGTCGCGCTGGTGCTCTTCGTCGTCAACCGCCTGCGGGAAAAGTCCCGCACCAACGCCTGACGAACGCGCGTGAAGGCCTCCTTCCCTCGGCTGAGCAGAGGGAAGGAGGCCTTCACGCGGGGCTCAGGAGCGGAAGGGGCCGGTCACCTCGTAGGTGATCCCGCCGGAAGACGAGCCGGAAGTGCCGCGCTGTGAAGAGAAGTACAGCCGATTCCCCGCCGGGCTGAACGCCGGACCGCAGATCTCCGACGAGCTCTGGCCGTTGATCCGCAGGAACGGCGCCACGATGTCGTTCGGCGTGATGATGCAGATCTCCATGTTGCCGCCGTCTTCGGCGACGTACAGGTCACCCGACGAGGTCCCGGTGACGTTGTCGACGCCGGTCAGCGGCGCCGAACCGGGGCTGACCAGCGAATCGTCGTAGGCGAGTTCGTAGGTGTTGTTCGTCAGGTTGAGCTGCCAGACGCGGTTGTCGCCCTTGGTGGTGAACCAGGCGGTGTCGTTGGCGTAGTGCAGGCCTTCGCCGCCGCTGAACCGCTTCGCGCCGGACACCTGGTTGCGCGTGGGGGTGGGGGAGCCGTCGGGGTCGGGCACGTTCGCCCAGGTGAAGCTGCCCGAGGTGGCCGTACCCGCTTTGAGTACCTGAAGCGTTCCGGCGGAGAGGTTGCCCCAGGTCGTTGGGACGAAGCGATAGAAGCAGCCGTCCGAGACATCCTCGGTGAGGTAGACGACCTTGCGCACCGGGTCGGCCGCGGCCGCCTCGTGCTTGAACTTCCCCATCGCGGGCCGCTGGACCGCGGCCGTGGCCGGTCCGTTCGGCTGACACTCGTAGACGAAGCCGAGGTCGACCTCCTCACAGGAAAGCCAAGTGTTCCAAGGGGTTTTACCGCCCGCGCAGTTCTGCCGCGTATTCGCCAGGATGCGGTGGGCGCCGGTGATGTTCCCGCTCGCGTCGAATTTGACCGCGCTGGCGCCGCCACCCGGGGTGATCTCCGAGTTCGACACGTAGATCCAGCCGCTGCCGTCGGCGAACACCGCACCACCGTCGGGGGCGTTGTGCCAGGTGTACCCGGTGCTCGCGACCTTCTGGCCGGAGCGCGCGATGACGCGGCTGGTGAATCCGGCGGGCAGCTGGATCCCGTTCGCGTCGGCCGCCTGAAGCGCGCCGTACGGGCTGGGTCCGTTCTGCGCGGGCGCTGCCAAAGCCGTCCCCGAGAGCCTGTTGCCGAACGCCGTGACCCCGGCGCCGACCACGGCCGCGCGCAGGAAATTCCGTCGCTTCACTCGTGCCTCCAAGACATCCGCTGATGTGGTGGTGCGGTAAGGAGCGGAGGGGAGGTTACGGGCGTAACGGGACTTTCAGGTGAACTCGCAACGTATTCGCCGGTGGAAGGGAACTTTCGTAGGGATCACGTTCAGCCGAAAGCCCCGGATCCTGCGCGGATCCGGGGCTTCGGACTTCGTGCCGTTACGCCGCCTGAGCGACCGGCGTCGACGCCGGGGTCAGCGCGATGTCCAGCACGTCACGGACGTTCGCCACGGCGTGGACGTCCAGCTGGGCCAGCACCTCGGCCGGGACGTCGTCGAGATCCGGCTCGTTGCGCTGCGGGATGATCACCGTCTTCATCCCCGCCCGGTGCGCGGCCAGCAGCTTCTGCTTGACCCCGCCGATCGGCAGCACCCGCCCGGTCAGCGACACCTCACCGGTCATCGCGACATCCGACTTCACGACCCGGCCCGAAAGCAGCGACGCCAACGCGGTCGTCATCGTGATCCCGGCGCTCGGCCCGTCCTTGGGCACCGCGCCCGCGGGGACGTGCACGTGGATGCCGCGCTCCTTCAGGTCACCGACCGGCAGTTCCAGCTCGGCGCCGTGCGAACGCAGGTACGACAGCGCGATCTGTACGGACTCCTTCATCACTTCGCCCAGCTGGCCGGTCAGTTGCAGCCCGGTCGCGCCGGACTCCGGATCCGCCAGCGACGCCTCGATGTAGAGGACGTCACCACCGGCGCCGGTCACCGCGAGGCCGGTCGCCACGCCGGGGGTCGACGTGCGCTGGGTCGACGCGGGCAGCGAAGACTCCGGCAGGTGCCGCGGGCGGCCGAGGTAAGTCTCGAGCCCGTCGGCGTCGATGGTCAACGGCAGCTCGACCTCGTCCAGCGCCACCTTGGTCGCCACCTTCCGCAGCACCTTCGCGATGGTCCGGTTCGCGTTGCGCACCCCGGCTTCTCGCGTGTACTCGGCGGCGATGCGGCTGAAGGCGTCGTCGGTCAGCTTGACGTCTTCCTTGCCGAGGCCGGCGCGGTCCAGCTCGCGGGGGAGCAGGTGGTCGCGGGCGATGGTGACCTTCTCGTGCTCGGTGTAGCCGTCGAGGGTGACCAGCTCCATCCGGTCCAGCAGCGGACCGGGGATGGTTTCGAGCGCGTTCGCCGTGGCGAGGAACACGACGTCGGACAGGTCGAGTTCGACCTCCAGGTAGTGGTCGCGGAACGTGTGGTTCTGTTCCGGGTCCAGCACCTCCAGCAGCGCCGCCGTCGGGTCGCCGCGGTAGTCGGCGCCGACCTTGTCGATCTCGTCGAGCAGCACGACCGGGTTCATCGAACCCGCTTCCTTGATGGCGCGGACGATCCGGCCGGGCAGCGCGCCGACGTAGGTGCGGCGGTGCCCGCGGATCTCGGCCTCGTCGCGGATGCCGCCGAGCGCGACCCGGACGAACTTACGGCCCATCGCCTTCGCCACGGACTCGCCGAGCGAGGTCTTGCCGACCCCGGGAGGACCGGCGAGCGCGAGCACGGCACCCGAACGGCGTCCGCCGACCGGCCCGAGACCGGACTCCGCGCGACGCTTGCGCACGGCCAGGTACTCGATGATGCGTTCCTTCACGTCGTCGAGACCGGCGTGATCGGCGTCGAGGATGTCGCGCGCGGCGGCGATGTCGTGGACGTCGGTGGTGCGCTCGTTCCACGGCAGTTCGAGGACGGTGTCCAGCCATGTGCGGATCCAGCCGCCCTCGGGGGACTGCTCCGACGTCCGCTCCAGTTTGTCCACTTCGGACAGTGCGGCTTTCTTGACCGCGTCCGGCAGTTCGGCGGCTTCGACGCGGGCGCGGTAGTCGTCGTCGTTGGCGGTGCCGTCGAGTTCGCCCAGCTCTTTGCGGATCGCTTCGAGCTGACGGCGCAGCAGGAACTCCTTCTGCTGCTTCTCCATGCCCTCCTGGACGTCCTTGCGGATGGTGTCGGTGACCTCGAGTTCGGCCAACTGCTCGCGGCTCCATTCGAGGGCCTTTTCGAGCCGTGTCGAAACATCGAGCGTGGAGAGCAGTTCGAGCTTCTGGTCGGTGTTCAGGTACGAAGAGTTGCCCGCGAGGTCGGCGAGCGCGGACGGGTCCTCGACCTCCTGGACGGCGTCGATCATCTGCCAGCCGCCGCGCTGCTGGAGGATCGCGAGGACGACGCTCTTGTACTCGGACGCGAGCTTCGCGGAGTTGTCGTCGGTGGTCTCGGCGGCGACTTCGGCGTGGACCCAGCGGGCGGCGCCGGGACCGTCGGCGATGCGGCCGACGGTGGCGCGGCGGGTGCCGCGCAGCAGCACCGCGGTCTTGCCGCCGGGCACGCGGCCGATGCGCTCGACGGTCGCGATGGTGCCGAGTCCGGCGTACTCGCCGTGGACGCGGGGGACGATCAGCACCTCGGCCTTGGCGGCGGCGCTGGAGCGGATCCCCGGGAAGGAAGCCTGGGCAGGCGTGTTGGCCTGGGCGGACTCCACCGCGGCCCGCGTCTCCGTGTCGGTGAGGTCGAGCGGGACGATCATGCCCGGCAGCACGACGTCGTCATCGAGCGGGAGGACGGGCAGGAGGCGGTTGTCGGTCATCTGTGCACTCCTCGGTTAGTTGAGTCTGCCTAGCTCAACTCTCCGATCGACCCGTTTGTTTCCTCCTCACGTTCGCCGTCAGCGATCACCCACCCCTCGGACCTCTGCGCCCCAACGCGTCACGGTTAGCCTGCTAAAGGCGACGCGACGGGGTCAGAGGTCCGACCTCTTCTTGTGCGCCGCGTCCAGCAGCCCGCCTCGGGGCCGGGACGCGGGATTCGGCCCCCTCCGCCTCCCGGCCGCCGCACTGCTGGCCGCAACTCACCCACCCCTCGGACCTCTGCGCCCCAATGCGTCACGGTTAGCCCGCTAAAGGCGACGCGACGGGGTCAGAGGTCGGACGTAAGCGGGTGGGTGGCGACCCCGCACCAAGCGAACGGCCGGGCACCTTCCTCGTCCCGCCGCAGCTCCCGCACCGGCCGCCAGTCGGGCAGGTGCACGATGCCAGGCTCCAGCAGCGGCCAGTCCCCGAAGAGCGGCTTGATCTCTTCGCGGTCCCGCATCCATACGGGGTTGCTCGTCTTGCGGTACTGCTCCACCATCCATCGCAGGCCGTCGGCGTCCTCGCCGGTCTGGCCCCCGAAGCTCATGTGGGACAGCCCCAGCCAGCTGCCCGGCGCCAGCGCGTTCCGGTAGGTCGCGACCAGCGCGGGCGGATCGTCGTGCGGCCCGGCGAAATGCAGTACGGCCATCATCATCACGCACACCGGCTGGTCGAAATCGATCAGCCGCCGCGTCTCCGGATGCCCCAGTACGTCCTTCGGCCGCCGCATGTCCGCGTGGACGATTCCGGCCCAGTCCGTCGCCTCGTGTCGTTCGAGGATCAATTCCGCGTGCGCCACCGCCACCGGCTCGTAGTCGACGTACACGACCTTCGCCGTATCGTCCGGTTCCAGTTCCTCCTGGACGATCTCGTGCACGTTCCCGGCGGTCGGGACACCGGACCCCAGATCGATGAACTGCCGGATCCCCGCGTTCAGCGCGGCGCGCACGACCCGATTCATGAACTCGCGGTTGTGCCGCGCCCCCGGTTTGACCCACCGCCACTGCCGTTCCAGCGCGCGGGCGAACTCACGGTCGACCGCCCAGTTGTGGGTGCCGCCGAGGAACCAGTCGTAGATCCTCGCCGCGGACGGCTTTTCGGTGTCGACCCCGGTCGGCGCCACCGGCGCCACGTCGTCATCGCTGCTCATGACCAACCCCCTGATCCTCGAAGATCAGCGTATCTGGATCAGTACACGGCGGGCCGACGCTGCCAGTAGGTCCAGAGCGGCCGATAGCCCTGTGCGTACCAGAACGGCGTCGAGCGCGGATTGGCCAGCGCGTGGTGCAGCAGCACCGCTTCGGTCCCGCATTCGTCGAACACCTGGTGCGCGTGCGCGGCGAGCGCGGACCCCACCCCGCTCGATCGCGCCGGCTCGGCCACCGCCAGCGACGACAGATAGCCGACCCGGTCCGCCGCGACCCGGTCGCCGATCCACGAAGTCTCGTCGGGGAACTGCACCCGCACCATGCCCAGCGGACGCCCGTACAGCTCCGCGATCCACAACGTCGGGTTTTCCCGGCCCAGCTGTTTCGACAGATCCGCTGTGATCGCTTCCTTCGCGCCTTCGCGCAAAGTGACAGAGCCGAACTGCGCGTCATATCGCTGCAATTCCAGCTCGAGACCGACCGCGGTTTCGAGATCATCCGCTTCGGCGGGCCGGATGTGCACCCCAGGCGTCGTGGGCGGGCCGGTCACGGCGAGCCGGTCGGCCGGGCGGACCGCGATCACCAGCACCGGAGCGAATCCGCGGCGCAGCAATTCGGCCGAGCCGGGCGAATCGCGGCTCGGCCGCACCACGATCGCCGCCGTTTCGACATCTCCAGGTGGGGCGACCGCCTTCAGATGTTCATCCCATCGGGTGAGTAATGCGTCAAGGGCCGCTTCCGGGCGGGGTCCGGTGAGCCGGGCTTCGAGGCGATGTTCCACGAGGGCCCGCCACGGAGAGTCAACAGAATCAGGGCCCGCTTCGGTGCGTACCGACAATCCGGCGGCGGCCGAGTCGCCGGCTGTCGCGGAGAGTGACACGGAACCCTCGACAGGCTCCAGTGCAGGCATTTCCGGGAGCAGGGCGTCCACTGTGGCGAGCCGCTCGGCATGTCCGGCGGCGATCGCGTGGCTATTCATACGACTATTCAAGCCCCTACTGACGGGTCCGCGGGGAACTTCACGAGATTGGCCCCGTCGCGGTGCCAGGTGACTTCCGGTAGTCGGAAGGAACGCGAATAACGCTCCCATTTCACCCCTTGGTCCACGCAGGTCAGCGCGACGAGCCCATTGTTAACCCTGGGGTGATCTCATACTGTCTCGAATGGGACTTGGGTACGCCCTCCGGGGTACTGTATTGCCCTCATCCCCGAGGTCGCGGTAGGACAAGACCGGTTGGGCAGCCGGGAAGGAAGGTCGGATGCCGGACACGAACGGCAGCCCCGGGAGCACCGCACAGGCGGCACCGGGCAAGGGAGGGGCCGTTACGGAGGCTCGAACCGACGAGCGTCGATTCCGCGTCTACACCTTCGCCGTACTCACCATGGGCATCGCCGCCGCGGCCGCGGTCAGCCTGTGGCTGGACTTCGAGGCCTCCGACGATCTGTTGTGGATCGGGCCGATCCTCGCGCTCGCCTTCCTGCTCGCCGAACAACTCGGGATCAACGTCGACGTCCGCAGCGGCATCTCGTGGACGATCTCGTTCACCGAGATCCCGCTGGTCATCGGATTCTTCGTCGCGCCATTCGAAGTCGTCCTCGCCGCGCATCTCGCGGCGGGCATCGGAACCCTGCTGGCCCGCAAGGTCGCGGGCCGCGTCCTCTACAACGCCGGCGCCTTCCTGCTGGAGATCACCGGCGCGTTCGCCGTGGCAGGACTGGTGAAACAGGCCTCCGGCGCGCACGACATGACCTGGATCGCCGCGCTGGCAGGCACTTTGACCGCACCACTGGTCAGCACGCTGCTGGCGCTCGCCGCCGTCCGCGTGCTGCGCCGCCGCATGCGGGTCAGCACCGCGATCCGGCTGACCGGCCGCATCCTCGTCGTCGGGTTCGTCAACGCGTCGGTCGGTCTTTCCGGTTATTTGGTCATTTCCGGTACCCCGAAGGCCTGGCCGCTGGTGCTGGCGGTCTTCCTCGGGCTCACCGCGTTGTACTGGGCGTACTCCGATCTGCTTCGCGAACAGCGGGACATGGAAGCGCTATCCGATGTCAGCCTGATGGTCGCGCGTTCCGGTCAGCAGGCCGCCGCGCGTCCCGCCGGGCGGGCCGACGAACTCGTCGGCGGAGTGGACGTCCGTGAGTGGGCGACCATCGCCGAACGCATCAAGGACCAGCTGGCCGCCGGTCGCGTCGTGCTCAGACTGCGTCTGGAACCCAAGGACACCATGCGGATGGTCGTCGCGGGCGACGAACTGCCGCCGGTGGACCCGGCCGCCGACGACCCGCTGCTGCGCCTTCCCGGCGCGCACGTCCGGCATTTCCGGATCACCGAAGCCAATCCCGACGTCCGCTCCGCGTTGCTCGACCGCGGCGCGCAGGAGGCGCTGGTCGTCCCGCTGCGCAGTGCGAACCAGCTCCTCGGTGTCGTCGAAGCGCACGACAGGCTTTCGCGCTGGCGAGGCTTCGGCAAGTACGACGTCCAGTTGCTCGGCACCATGGCCAGCCACCTCGCGACGTCGCTGGACAACCGGCGCCTGCTCGCGACCCTGCGCCACGACGCCTACCACGACCCGCTGACCGGCCTGCTCAACCGGCCGGGTTTCCGCCAGGTCGCCAAGGAACCGTTGCGGGAACAGGTCGACGCGGTCGTGCTGCGGGTCGACCTCGACGTCTTCTCCACCGTCAGCGACGCGCTCGGTTACGTGTGGGCCGACCGGATGGTCATCGCCGCCGGCCGCCGCATCCGCGACGCGCTCGGTCCCGACGTCCCGCTCGCCAGGCTCGAAGGCGCTTCCTTCGCGGCGCTTCTCGTCGGCTGCGCGCCGGGACGCGCCCAGGCCGCCGCGGAACTGCTTCGCGCGGAACTCGTCGCCCCGTATCCGGTGGACCGGCTTTCCGTCGAAGCCAACGCGATGATCGGCTACGCCACCTCGTCCGCGGAGGACGACGACCAGGTCGACGTCGACGGGCTCCTGCAGCGCGCCGACGTCGCCGTCCGCGCGACCAAGGGCGGTGAAGAGGTCCGCGGCTACATGGCCAGCATGGGCCAGATCTTCATGCGCCGGTTCCAGATGGTCACGCAGTTCCGGCAGTCGCTCGAAGAAGGCCAGCTGAGCGTCCACTATCAGCCCAAGATCACCTTGCCGAACCGGCAGATCCAAGGTGTCGAGGCGCTGGTGCGCTGGGTGCACCCGGAGTTCGGGAGACTCGGCCCGGACGAGTTCGTCCCGGCGATCGAAGCCGCGGGCCTCATCGGCGTCCTGACTTCCTTCGTGCTCGAAGAATCGTTGAAGCGCGTGCGGAAGTGGCTGGACGAAGGCCTGCGCATCTCCGCCGCGGTGAACCTGTCGGTGCGGAACCTGGCCGACGAGGACTTCCCGACGAAGGTCGCGCGCGAACTCGACCGCTTCGGCATCCCGCCCGAGCTGCTCACCTTCGAGCTGACCGAATCCGGTGTGATGTCCGACCCGCAGAAGGCGCTGCCGATCCTGCGGGAACTGCACTCGCTGGGCATCGTGCTCGCCGTGGACGACTTCGGCACCGGCTACTCGTCGCTGGCCTACCTGCGGCAGCTCCCGGTCGACCAGGTCAAGATCGACAAGAGTTTCGTCCTCGGCATGGGCACCGACCTCGGCGACCTCGCCGTCGTGCGCTCCATCGTCGAACTGGGCCACTCGCTCGGCCTCACGGTCGTCGCCGAGGGTGTCGAGGAGGACGTGGCGCGGGATCAGCTCGAAGCGATGGGATGTGACGTGGCACAGGGCTACCTCATCTCGCGGCCGCTGCCGGAGGACCGCCTGGAGGCGTGGCTGCAGGCCCGCACGGCGCGCTCGCCCGGCCGCCACTCCGAGACCGTCCTGACCTTGCTGACCTGAGGTTTTGCGGTAACCACCCCCCAGTTCAGGCCCCCTGAACCTGGGTTGGTAATCTTTCCAAGTCCTCGCGAGAGGGCAAGGCCCCTTTAGCTCAGTCGGTAGAGCGTTTCCATGGTAAGGAAAAGGTCTACGGTTCGATTCCGTAAAGGGGCTCGCAACCTCAACCGCGTCACGCAAGCGTGTCGCGGTTAGGGTTATGTAAGGGCGGTGTAGCTCAGCTGGCAGAGCAAGCGGCTCATAATCGCTGTGTCGCCGGTTCAAGTCCGGCCACCGCTACGCGGTAATCCTGGGTATCCCAGGCCTAGTAGAGAAGGAAATGCTGTGGCTGCCACTGACGTGCGACCGAAGATCACGCTCGCGTGTGAGGAGTGCAAGCACCGCAACTACATCACCAAGAAGAACCGGCGCAACAACCCGGATCGCCTGGAGATGAAGAAGTTCTGCCCGAACTGCGGTACGCACCGGACTCACAAAGAGACCCGCTGAGCGTCTGGCGGTTCTCCAAGTCTCACCCGAAGCCGTCCTGGTCACACCAGGGCGGCTTCGGGCATTTCCGGGTTCTGTAGCCTGCTCGGGTGGCCTTGGACCAGTCGTTCACCGGGCGGGTGTACCCGCCGACCAGTACCTATGAAGTGAGTCGCGAGAAGATCCGGGAGTTCGCCGACGCACTCGGCGACGCGAACCCGCTCTACCGCGACACCGAAGCGGCGAAGGCGGCCGGATACCCCGACGTCATCGCGCCGCCGACGTTCCTCACGATCATCAACCTCGCTTCGATCAACGCGATCGTCACCGACCCCGAACTCGGGCTTGACTATTCGCGGATGGTCCACGGTGACCAGCGGTTCACCTACGTGCGGCCGGTGCACGCGGGCGATGTCTTGTCGCTCACCACGCACATCGACCACATCATGGCCCGCGCGGGGAACGACTTCATCAACCTGCGCGCCGAGATCGCCGGTGCCGACGGTGGTCCGATCGCCACCACGCACGCCCAGCTCGTGGTCCGAGGGGAGGGCGCGTGAGCACGTTCACCGCCGGAGAAGAACTGCCGCCACTGACCGTCGACGTCACCAGGGAACAACTGGTCCGGTATGCCGGTGCGTCGCTGGACTTCAACCCGATCCACTGGAACGAGGCCTTCGCGAAGGAGGTCGGCCTGCCGGACGTCATCGCGCACGGCATGCTGACCATGGCGCTCGGCGCGCGGCTCGTCACCGACTGGCTGGGTGACCCGGGCCGTCTCGTCGATTACTTCGCGCGCTTCACGCGGCCCGTGGTCGTGCCGAACGACGGCGCGGCGACGATCGAGTTCACCGGGAAGGTCGCCGTGGTCAACGACGACGGCACCGCGCGTATCGACATCATCGCCAAATTCGACGGCAAGGCGGTTCTGGGCAAGGCCCAAGTGATCGCCCGCGCCTGACCCAAAAACGACAGCAAGGGACCTTTGCTAGCGTCGCTTAGCATGCCTAAGTAAGCGAGAGCAAAGGTCCCTTGCTCTCTTTTCGCAGGTCAGAGGGTTCGCTAGGTCTCGGAGTCGGCTCGCGAAGCGCCGCGAAGACGCTTCGCGAGCTTAAGAAAGGCTCCTACGCGAGCTTAAGCAGCTTCTCGATGACCTCCGCCATGCCTTCCTCGCCCCGCGCGTTCGGGTGCAGCGGCGCCGCGGGAACCGCGGGCGCCGGGCCCTCGACCCACCGCCGGTTCGCGGCACTGCACATGTCGCGCCCCTTGCTCGCGGTCGACATGTCGGCGAAGCCTGCTTCGTGCTTCTTCGCCGTCTCCTGCAGCGCGGTGTTCAGCCGCGCGAGCGAGCCGCGGAAATAGGCCATGTCTCCGGCTCCGACCGGCAACACCGGCCAGCAAGCGCCATCATCGTCCGGAAGCACGGTCGGGTATCCGACGACCACGATGCGCGCTTCGGGCGCCTTCGCGCGGATCTGGTCCAGAATCCCGCCCAACCGGTCCATCGCGGTGGTGATCCGTTCGACGAGTTGGTCGCGTCCACGCGCGGTTAGCTGCGTCTTGCAGGGCGAAGCGGTCTGCTGCTGCGTCGCGCACTGGCTCGCGAAGCCGACGAAGCCCACGTCGTTGCCGCCGATACCGACGGTCACCAGCGTCGTGTCGCCGTTGATCGCGTCGAGTTGCGGAGCGTTCGTGCCGTCGCGGGTCTTCTGTGCGCCGGTGAGGTGTTCGGTCGTGGCGCCACCGCAGCTGACGTCGACGAACTCGGCCGGCCGCAGCTTCGCGGCGAGCAGGCTCGGATAGTTGTTGTCCGACCGGTCGCAGCCGGCGGGTGCGCCCACGGGTCGTCCGGTGCCCGGCGACGCCGTGTAGGAGTCACCCAGAGCGACGTACCGGCCCGTGCCATCCGAGGTGGTGACCCCCGCTGGTGTCACCGAGGTTCCGCGCTCCCACAGGTGGTAAGCGATCCCCAGAACCGACAGCACGATCACCAGGAACAGGCAGCCACCACCAGTTCTCCGCTGCGTCACCCATTCGTTGTACGCGACCAAGGTCACTTTTGTCATCGGACTTAAGGCCGATGATTCAGTCGTCCGGGATCAGACCGCGCAGCTCCGCGGCGAGGTCGAGCGCGTGGGTGACGTCCCGCGCGAAGTAATGCGGGTCGACGAACGCCTCGGCGACCCCGGTTTCGGCGGCCGCGTCCAACTGCTCGGCGACGTCCTCGAGGTCGGTGCCGGGTTTCGGATTGATCCGCAGCACCCGCCGCAGCGTGCCGGGGTCGCGGCCGGCCTTCTCCGCCGCGCTCGCCACGGTCTCCCAGAGCTTCGCGAGGTGGGGCGCGGGCAGCCCGGCAGGCAGCCAGCCGTCCGCGCGGCGGCCGACACGGTCCAGTGCCGCCGCGGACAATCCGCCGAGCAACACGGGCGGATGCGGCCGCTGCACCGGCCGCAGCCCGACCTTCGACGCCGGGATCCGCCAGCGTTCGCCTTCGTGCTCCACCGGGTCGCCGGTCCAGAACTCCCGAAGGACGTCGAGAAGCTCCTCCAGTTGCCTCCCGCGGCCCTTCCAGGGCGTGCCGGTCGCGGTGTACTCGTCGCGGAGCCAGCCGGTGCCCAGACCGACATCCAGACGGCCACCGCTCACCTGATCCAGCGAAGTGAGCATTCGGGCGAGCAGAACGGCCGGATACACCGTTCCGGTGAGGGTGCTCGTCCCGAGCCGGACCTTCTTCGTGACGCTCGCGGCCACCGTCAGCAGGATCAGCGGATCGGCGAAGGTGACGAATTCGGGCGGGTACGGCCGTTCCGGCGTGCCACCGGGGTAGAAGTCCGACGGCGAGACCGGGGCCAGCACCCGGTCTCCGACCCACAAGGACGCGTAGCCGAGTTCCTCGGCGGCCGTCGCGAAACCTGCGACGGCGTCCATCCTCGCGAGAGGACCGTACTGCGGAAGGGCGATTCCCAGGCGCATCACCGTCACCGTGCTTCCGCGAGCAGCCGGCCCATCCTGGTGATGCCCTCGGCGAGATCGTTTTCGGCCAGCGCATAGGAAATCCGGAAGTAGCCGGGCGTCCCGAACGCCTCCCCGGGCACCACGGCGACCTCGGCCTCGCGCAGGATCAGATCGGCCAGCGCCGCCGTGTCCGTCGGCCGCTCACCGCGGATTTCCATGCCCAGTAAGGCTTTCATCGACGGGTATAGGTAAAAGGCGCCGAGTGGCGCGGGAGTCTCGACCCCCGGGATCTCGGAAAGCAGCGAAAGTGCCGTCTTGCGCCGTGAATCGAACGCTCCGCGCATCGAGTGAACGGCGTCGAGCGGACCGCTCACCGCCGCCAGCGCGGCCCGCTGCGCGACGTTCGAAACGTTGCCGCACAAGTGCGACTGGTACGCCGTCGCAGCCTTGACCACGTCCTGCGGGCCGAGTAGCCAGCCCACGCGCCAGCCGGTCATCGAATACGTCTTCGCGACGCCGTTGAGGACGACAGTCCGGTCAGCGAGTTCCGGGACCACGACTGGCATCGAGGGCGCTTCGGCGCCGTCGTAGACCAGGTGCTCGTAGATCTCGTCAGTGACGACCCAGAGGCCGTTCTCGTACGCCCAGCGTCCGATCGACTCGACCTGCTCACGCGGGTACACGGCGCCTGTCGGGTTCGACGGCGAGACGAACAGCAGCACCTTCGTGCGTGGCGTCCTGGCGGCTTCGAGCTGCTCGACGGTGACCAGATATCCCGTCGTCTCGTCCGCCGTGACCGGCACTCCGACGCCGCCGGCGAGGGCGATCGACTCCGGATACGTCGTCCAGTACGGCGCGGGGACCAGTACCTCGTCGCCCGGGTCGAGCAAAGTCGCGAACGCGGAGTAGACCGCCTGCTTGCCGCCGTTGGTCACCAGGACGCGGCCAGGGTCGACGTCGAACCCGGAGTCGCGGAGGGTCTTCGCCGCGATCGCCTCGCGAAGCTCCGGCAGCCCGCCCGCGGCGGTGTAGCCGTGGTTCACCCTGTCCCGGACGGCCGCTTCGGCGGCATCCAGCACGTTGGCCGGGGTGGGGAAGTCCGGCTGCCCCGCCCCGAACCCGATCACCGGACGGCCCTGCGCCTTGAGCTCCCGGGCCTTCGCGTCGACCGCCAGCGTGGCCGATGGCGTGATGCCGCCGATGCGGGCCGAGACGCGGGACGCCGGGGAAAGCGAGGGTGCGGGAGCGCTCATGGCGACATCGTGGCACGATCATGGGGTCGGCCGTGGGGGAGTTTCCTCGCGGAAGGCTGCTCCGCGACGCTTTGAGGGGCGCGGTTGCGAAGCTGTTCGGGGGTTGCCGTAGACTTCTGGTCTCGGAACGCACTACGGTCATCCCCGCCACGGCGGTGGGGACGATGGAATGCGTCCTCGGGAGCCCCAGAGCATCGGGGATCCAAAGGGGTGTAGCTCAATTGGCAGAGCAGCGGTCTCCAAAACCGCAGGTTGCAGGTTCAAGTCCTGTCACCCCTGCGTAAACGAACTGGTGAAGGCGGAGGAGTGGTCGTGAGCGACAGCGACGCCAGCGGTGAGAAGGCGCAGGACGGCGCCGGGCGGAAGCCCGACGAACAGTCCCGCCCGGTGACCGCCGCTGCCCGGCGTGAGCGCCGTGCGTCCGCGCGCCCGTCCGGCAAGTCCGACGCCAAGTCGGATGACAAGACCCGCCCCGCCGGCAAGGCGAAGGCCGGGGACAAGACCGAAAAATCCAAGGACGCCAAAGGCACGGCGACTCCGAAGCGCGACCGCAAGCCGAAGCAGGCGTCGATCTTCGCCCGGCTGATGCGTTTCATCCGCGAAGTCTGGGCCGAGCTGCGCAAGGTCATCTGGCCGAACCGCAAGCAGATGGTCACCTACACCGCGGTGGTGCTGGTCTTCGTGGTGTTCATGGTGGCGCTGGTGAGCGGCCTCGACCTGGCCTTCAAAGAGGTCGTCGGTGCCGTCTTCGGCAGCTGAGGCAGCCGGTCGCGGGGCTTGAACGCGCCGCACGCCTGCCTTGCGCCACGGCAACCGATCAACTGAGAGGACGGAACGTGACCTCCGACAACGGCACAGCAGCCGGTCATGAGCTGACCGAGCTTTCCGACGAGCAGGTGCACTCGGCACTCGGCGACGAGCAGTCCGAGCACCTGGACTCCGTCGAGGTGCCTGCCGCAGGCGACGAGGTCGACGAAGCCGGAGATGTCGCGGAGGCCGAAGAGGCGTCCGACGAGACCGACGACACCGCAGCTGAGGCCGAGCCCGCCGAGGAACTCGACCCGGTCGCGAAGCTGCGCGCGGAACTCAACGCCGCTCCCGGTGAGTGGTACGTCGTGCATTCGTACGCGGGCTACGAGAACAAGGTGAAGACCAACCTCGAGACCCGTACCCAGACGCTGGACGTCGAGGACTACATCTTCCAGATCGAGGTCCCGACCGAAGAGGTCACCGAGATCAAGAACGGCCAGCGCAAGCAGGTGCAGCGCAAGGTGCTGCCCGGCTACATCCTGGTCCGGATGGACCTGAACGACGCCTCGTGGAGCGCGGTGCGCAACACGCCGGGTGTCACCGGGTTCGTCGGCGCCACTTCGCGCCCGTCGCCGCTGACCGTGGAAGAGGTGCTGAAGTTCCTCGCACCCAAGGTCGAAGCCGCGGCACCCGCCAAGTCCGGCAAGGGCGAGGCTGCTTCGTCCGAGTCGCAGCTGGGCGGCCCCGCGGTCGAGGTCGACTTCGAGATCGGCGAGTCGGTCACCGTCATGGACGGCCCGTTCGCGACGCTGCCCGCGACGATCTCCGAGGTCAACGTGGACGGGCAGAAGCTGAAGGTCCTGGTGTCGATCTTCGGCCGGGAGACCCCGGTCGAGCTGTCGTTCAACCAGGTCTCCAAGATCTGACGGCCGCCAGACGGCCGGCAGTCCCCGCGTACTGGCAGGTGTGCGGGGGACTCAAGTCAGTAAGAAGGAACAAACGAAATGCCACCCAAGAAGAAGAAGCTTGCGGCGATCATCAAGCTGCAGATCAAGGCGGGTGCGGCCAACCCCGCGCCGCCGGTCGGCCCCGCGCTGGGTCAGCACGGCGTCAACATCATGGAGTTCTGCAAGGCCTACAACGCCGCGACCGAGTCGCAGCGCGGGGACGTCGTCCCGGTCGAGATCTCCGTGTACGAAGACCGCTCGTTCGACTTCAAGCTCAAGACGCCGCCGGCCGCGAAGCTGCTGCTGAAGGCCGCGGGCGTGGAGAAGGGCTCCGGCGAGCCGCACAAGACCAAGGTCGCCAAGGTCACCTGGGACCAGGTCCGCGACATCGCGAAGACCAAGGAATCCGACCTGAACGCGCACGACGTCGACCAGGCCGCGAAGATCATCGCCGGCACCGCCCGCTCGATGGGCATCACGGTCGTCGACTGAGCTTCACCCCGCACCACCGTGGGAGAGCCAGGGCTGGCTCCAACACCACACTGATCCGTTGAAGAGTTAAGGACAGAAGTAATGCCCAAGCACAGCAAGGCCTACCGTCAGGCTCTTGAGCTGGTGGACCGCGAGCGGCTCTACGCCCCGCTCGAGGCCGCGAAGCTGGCCAAGGAGACCTCCAAGTCGAAGATGGACGCCACCGTCGAGGTCGCCATGCGCCTCGGTGTCGATCCTCGTAAGGCCGACCAGATGGTCCGCGGCACCGTGAACCTGCCGCACGGCACCGGTAAGACCGCTCGCGTCATCGTTTTCGCCGTTGGTGACAAGGCCGCCGAGGCCGAAGCCGCCGGCGCCGACGCGGTCGGCACCGACGAACTGATCGAGCGCATCCAGGGTGGCTGGCTCGACTTCGACGCCGCGATCGCGACGCCGGACCAGATGGCGAAGGTCGGGCGTATCGCCCGCATCCTCGGCCCGCGTGGCCTCATGCCGAACCCGAAGACCGGCACCGTGACCCCCGCGGTCGCGAAGGCCGTCTCGGACATCAAGGGCGGTAAGATCAACTTCCGCGTCGACAAGCAGGCCAACCTGCACTTCGTGATCGGCAAGGTCTCGTTCGACACCGAGAAGCTGGTGGAGAACTACGCGGCCGCGCTGGACGAGGTCCTGCGGGCCAAGCCGTCCTCGGCGAAGGGCCGTTACCTGCGGAAGGTCGTCGTCTCCACGACGATGGGCCCGGGTATCCCGGTCGACCCCGCCCGCACTCGCAACCTCCTTTCCGAGGACGCGTAACGCTGAGTCGTACATCACTGACAAAGGGGCGGTCCCGCTACAGCGGGGCCGCCCCTTTGTCGTGTTTGCTGGAGGGCATGCCTACCTTCGCGTCGTTCGACGGGCTCCAGCTGAGCTACACCGTGTGGGAGGGCGAAGGGCGCCCGGTGCTGCTTCAGCACGGTTTCGCGGCCGACACGAACGCCAACTGGATCGCACCCGGCGTCGTCGCCACCCTGCAGCAGGCGGGACTGACCGTGATCGCCCTGGACGCGCGCGGGCACGGCCGGTCGGCGAAGCCGCACGATGAGGCGAGCTACGGCGGCGACGCGATGGTCCGCGACGTGTCCACGTTGCTCGACGTACTGGGCCTCGAAGAGGTGTCGATGGTCGGCTACTCGATGGGCGCGATGATCGCGCTCGGCGCGGTGGCCGCCGACCCGCGGATCCGCTGCCTCGCGATCGGCGGGGTCGGCTCGGGAATCGTCGACTTCGGCGGCGTGGACACCCGAGTCGTCACGCCGGAAGCGATCAGCGAGGCACTCCTCGCTCCGGACCCTTCGACGCTTCCGCCGTCTTCAGCGCCTTTCAGGGCTCTGGCCGACGCACTCCGCGCGGACCGCGTCGCTCTGGCGGCCGTCGCGCGCGGGACCGCGAACCCGAAACTGGACCTGACGGCGATCGCCGTCCCGACCTTGGTCCTGGCGGGAGACAACGATCCGCTGGCCGCCGAACCGGAACGACTGGCCGCCGCCATCGCGGGCGCCCGCCTCGTCCGCGTCCCCGGCGATCACATGACCGCCGTCATGCACCCCGGCTTCGGCTCCGCCCTCGCCGGCTTCCTGACCTCGCACGACCTCTGACCCGTGTCGCCTTTAGCGGGCTAAACGCGATCAGGCGCGCACTTGCGTTTCGCCCCCTAATCGCGATCTGAGGGGAACAAGCCCAGGTCAGTTGCCGGTCGGGGGAGCAGGGCAGGGCTCGGGGGAGTTCGCGTGCCCGATGATCAGCCACTGACCCATCTCGACTTCCTGCAGGGTGAAGCTACCCAGCAGGGGCCCTCCGCGGATGTTGTACCAGCACGAGTGGATCGTCAGGTTCTGCCGCGGGACCACGCTCGACATCGGGCGTACCGCGTAGATGTACGGCGTGATGTCGGTGACCTTGGCGTTCAAGGCCGGGACGGCGGTGGCGCAGTCCGGGTAACCGAGGTCGCGGGCGAACTGGGCCTGCGCCTGTTCGCTCATCGACAGGCAGACTTTCTCCACCCGGGTGGCGGGCGGGTACGGCTTGCCGATCGTGTCGTAGATGGCCCGCACGGCCTCCCACGGGTTGGTCGACAGCACCTGGTTGGTGTGGTGCTTGCCGCCACCGCCCTGCACGAACGTCGCCGTGTCCTGTCCCGCGTCGCTGGGGAAGATCTGCCGGTAGGCGATGGTGGCCCCGATGCAGATCAGCAGGATCACGATCACCCACGCGAGCAGCTTTCCGCCCAGGCGTCGCAGCCACCGCGGCATGCGCGGTCGAGGAGCAGGGACGAGCTCGCCGGGCGGCGGCCCCGGAGGCGCAGGCGGTTGGCCACCGTAGTGCTGGGCCACGGGCTGCGCGGGCTGCGAAGGCACCAGGCCCTGCTGCTGTGCCTCGGTGAATTTCAGATAGTCCTGGAACTGCTGAAACTGCTGGAACTGGCGCAGTTGCTCCTCGTCCAGCCGAGGCGCGGGCTGACCTCCCGCCTTGGGCTCGATGTCCGTGCCGGGCTCGTTGCCCGGCTTTCCGTCATCACGCTGCTCCGCCACGTCACCATGATGCCCCGCGAGCCCTCCTGTGCACTCCGCCGGTCGCGTTTAGCCCGCTAAAGGCGACTTCAGAGGGGGTGCGTCGAGGGGTGAAAAGGGGTCACGTATTCTTGTCAAGGTTCTACCGAAGACCGCTGGTCTTCTCCGGTCATCTGGCCTGGAGAACGAAGGCCCCGCTAGGGCGGGCGACCCGCGCAGGAGGAACGAGGCTCGCCCGCGACGCATTCCGTCGCGTGCCCTGACGCCCCGCGCCTGTCTGCGCTGGGGCGTTTCGTCGTTTCAGGGCTCTCAAGGCCAGTGGATCACTAGCCAAGAGAGGAGGCGACCATGGCGAAGCCCGACAAGGAGGCGGCCGTCGCCGAGATCGCGGAGAGCTTCCGCAGCAGCTCGGCCACAGTCGTTACCCAGTACACCGGCCTCTCCGTGTCCCAGCTGTCCCAGCTGCGCCGCGCTCTCGGCACCAGTGCCAAGTACCGGGTCGCGAAGAACACCCTCGTCAAGCGTGCCGCCACGGACGCCGGTATCGAGGGCCTTGAAGACCTGTTCGTCGGCCCGACCGCCATCGCCTTCGTCGAAGGTGAAGCTGTTGACGCCGCGAAGGCGCTTCGCGACTTCGCGAAGGACAACAACGCGCTTGTGATCAAGGGCGGCTTCATGGACGGCAAGACGCTGTCCGTGGACGAGATCAACCAGATCGCCGATCTCGACAGCCGTGAGGTCCTGCTCGCCAAGGCGGCGGGCGCGTTCAAGGCGAAGCTGTCCCAGGCCGCCGCGCTGTTCCAGGCGCCGGCGTCCCAGGTCGCTCGCCTGGCTGCCGCGCTGGAGGACAAGCAGCGCAACGCCGGTACCGAAGCAGCCGAAGCACCCGCCGAGAGCTGAACACCCCCCACCCCGAACTTTTAGTTCGTTTCAGAGAGGAAAGCCACCATGGCGAAGCTGAGCACCACCGAGCTGATCGACGCCTTCAAGGAGCTCACCCTTCTTGAGCTGTCCGAGTTCGTCAAGGAATTCGAGACCACCTTCGACGTGACCGCGGCCGCCCCGGCTGCCGTCGTCGCCGCCGCCCCGGGTGCCGCCCCGGCCGCGGCCGCCGAGGAGCAGGACGAGTTCGACGTCGTCCTCGAGTCGGCCGGCGAGAAGAAGATCCAGGTCATCAAGGTCGTCCGTGAGGTCGTCTCGGGCCTGGGCCTGAAGGAGGCCAAGGAGCTGGTCGAGGCCGCTCCCAAGGCCCTCCTGGAGAAGGTCGACAAGGAGGCCGCCGAGGCCGCCAAGGAGAAGCTCGAGGCTGCTGGCGCCAAGATCACCATCAAGTGATCCCGGGCGCGTCAGCGCCTGTCGCAGCACCGCCGAAGGGGCGGGCATCCACTACGGATGCCCGCCCCTTCGCTTTGGTCACCCCCGCCCCCGTGTCGACTTTCGCCCCCTGATCGCGACGCGTAGCCACGCTAAGTACCTGAGCGCGCCCTGGGCACCGGATCGCGTTTAGCCCGCTAAACGCGATCCGGGCGCGGCGCTCGGCGGCTGGGAGCGGTACCCCGCTGACCTGCGTTTAGCCCCCTAATCGCGACGCGCGCAGCGCTCCGACCTGGGCGCCGGACCGAGTTGATCTGCGAGCGAGGGTGACGTGCACTACGGTGCTGCCAGCGGTGCACGGGCCGACAGCGGGCTGCGCGAAAAGTTACCCGCGGGTCTGGCCAGAAAAGAAAACTGGTGAGTAACCTGTTCGCACTCAGCTCGTTGCACCTGGTTGACGCGGGTATCGCTGCGCGGACGCGTTCGCTCTCTCGAGCCAGTGGCACGGGAAGGCAGTGCGCGACGACGCGGAACAGCTCCTGGAGGTGCGATGGGTGCCGAGGTGGTCATCGAAGGTCTTTCGAAGTCCTTCGGTAAGCAGGCCATCTGGCGGGACGTCACGCTGACCCTGCCTCCGGGCGAGGTCTCGGCGATGCTCGGTCCGTCCGGAACCGGTAAGTCCGTCTTTCTGAAGTCGATGATCGGTCTGCTCAAGCCGGATCGCGGCCGGTGCATGATCAACGGCGTCGACATCGTGACGTGCTCCGAACACCAGCTTTACGAGGTGCGCAAGCTCTTCGGCGTCCTCTTCCAGGACGGCGCGCTGTTCGGCTCGATGAACCTCTACGACAACGTGGCCTTCCCCCTGCGGGAGCACACGAAGAAGTCGGAGACCGAGGTCCGCCGGATCGTTCTCGAGAAGCTCGAGATGACCGGTCTCAACGGCGCCGACAAGAAGCTGCCCGGCGAGATCTCCGGTGGTATGCGCAAGCGCGCTGGTCTCGCCCGCGCCCTGGTGCTCGACCCGCAGATCATCCTGGTCGACGAGCCGGACTCGGGCCTCGACCCGGTCCGCACCACCTACATCTCCCAGCTCTTTCTCGACGTCAACGCACAGATCGACGCGACGTTCCTGATCGTCACGCACAACATCAACCTCGCCCGCACCGTGCCGGACAACCTGGGCATGCTGTTCCGCAAGGAACTGGTCATGTTCGGCCCGCGCGAGGTGCTGCTGACCAGCGAGGAGCCGGTCGTCAAGCAGTTCCTCAACGGCAAGATGGACGGCCCCATCGGCATGAGCGAGGAGAAGGACTCGGCCCAGCTCGCCGCGGAGCGCGCCATGTTCGAGGCCGGTCACCACGCGGGCGGTGTCGAGGACGTCTCCGGGGTGCCACCGCAGATGCAGCCGACGCCCGGGGTGCCGACGCGGATGGGTGCGATCCGCCGCAAGGACCGGGTCATGCAGATTCTGCACGGCCTCCCGCACGAGGCCCAGCAGAGCATCATCGAGTCGCTTTCCCCGGAGGAGCAGCAGCGCTACGGGGTCCGCCCGCAGCGACTCGCCGCCGCCGGACACCGGTCGCCGCAGAACGACGGCTCGATGCCGAACCACCACCAGGGGCAGCTGCCCGACGATCAGGTCGCCCACATCCCGCATCCGGGGAGACCGGGCAACCACCGCTTGCGGCCACATGATCCGGGGTCAGGTGGCGCGTGAGCTCTTCCGCTTCATCGGCGAAGATCCCCGGGATCGGCATGTTGCGCGAGACCGGGAACCTGTTCGCTCTCGGCCTCGACATCGTTCGTGGCATCTTCCAGCGCCCGTTCCAGCTGCGGGAGTTCATCCAGCAGGCCTGGTTCATCGCCAGCGTCACGATCCTCCCGACGGCGCTCGTCGCGATCCCGTTCGGCGCGGTCATCTCGCTGCAGTTCGGTTCCCTCGCCCGCCAGCTCGGCGCCCAGTCCTACACGGGCGCCGGGTCGGTGCTCGCCACCGTGCAGCAGGCCAGCCCGCTGGTCACCGCGCTGCTGGTCGCGGGTGCCGGCGGTAGTGCCGTCTGCGCCGACATCGGTGCGCGGACGATCCGTGAAGAGATCGACGCTATGGAGGTGCTGGGCGTCTCCGCGGTGCAGCGCCTGATCGTGCCGCGCGTGCTCGCGATGATGCTGGTGGCGCTCCTGCTCAACGGCATGGTCAGCGTCATCGGCGTGCTCGGCGGCTACTTCTTCAACGTCGTCCTCCAGGGCGGGACGCCGGGCGCGTACCTGGCGAGTTTCTCCGCGCTGGCCCAATTACCCGACCTCTGGGTCGGCGAACTGAAGGCGCTGATCTTCGGCTTCATCGCCGCTGTCGTCGCCTCCTACCGGGGACTGAACCCGTCCGGCGGCCCGAAGGGCGTCGGCGACGCGGTGAACCAGGCGGTCGTCATCACGTTCCTCATGCTGTTCGTGGTGAACTTCGTGATCACGCTGATCTACCTGCAGATCGTGCCCGGAAAGCTGGACTGACGCATGACTTTTCTCCAGGGCGCCAAGCGGATCGCCAACCGTCCATTGCAGACTCTGGACACCCTCGGTGACCAGATGTCGTTCTACGGCCGCGCGTTGCTGTGGACGCCGCGGACGTTGCGCCGCTACATGAAAGAGGTCCTGCGGCTGCTGGCCGAGGTGAGCTTCGGTTCCGGCTCGCTCGCGGTCATCGGCGGCACGGTCGGCGTGATGGTCGGCCTGACCCTGTTCACCGGTGTGCTCGTGGGTCTGCAGGGCTACTCGGCGCTGAACTCGATCGGCACTTCGGCCTTCACCGGCTTCCTCACCGCGTTCTTCAACACCCGCGAGATCGCGCCGCTGGTCGCGGGTCTCGCGCTTTCCGCGACGGTCGGTGCCGGGTTCACCGCGCAGCTGGGCGCGATGCGGATCTCGGAGGAGATCGACGCGCTCGAGGTGATGGGCGTCCCGAGCTTGCCGTACCTGGTGACCACGCGGATCATCGCCGGTTTCGTCGCGGTCATCCCGCTGTACGTCATCGGTTTGCTGAGTTCGTATCTCGCGTCCCGGTTGGTCGTTATCTACATCTACAACCAGTCAGCGGGTACCTACGACCATTACTTCGACCTGTTCCTACCTCCACAGGATGTGTTGTATTCGTTCATCAAGGTGCTGTTGTTCAGCGTCTTGATCATCCTGTCCCATTGTTATTTCGGTTACCGGGCCTCCGGTGGCCCCGCCGGTGTCGGCGTGGCGGTCGGTAAGGCGGTCCGGCTGAGCATCGTCACGGTGTCCATCATGAACTTCTTCATCGGTTTCGCGATCTGGGGAACCGACGTCACGGTGAGGATCGCAGGATGATCGCGACACTGCGGCGCAGGCTGTTGGGTCTGCTTTTGGTCGCCGTGATCGTCGGCGGCGTGGCGCTGAGTATCGCGCTGTACGAAAAGGCGTTCACGCCGGTGGTGAGCGTGAAGCTCCAATCGGACAGCATCGGGAACCAGCTGCTGAAACAGTCCGACGTGAAGGTGCGCGGTCTCATCGTGGGTTCGGTGCAGGACATCGCCGCGACGCCGGACGGTGCCGAACTCACGCTCGCGCTGAAGCCGGAATCGGCGAAACTGATTCCGCAGAACGTTTCGGCGCGGTTCCTGCCGAAGACGTTGTTCGGTGAGCGGTTCGTCTCCCTCGAAATCCCGGACGCGCCGTCGGCGAAGACGATCAGCGAAGGTGACGTGATCACCCAGGACCGCACGTCCAGCGCGGTCGAGCTGGAGCAGGCCTTCGCTCACCTCATGCCGGTCCTGCAGGCGGTTCAGCCGCAGAAGCTGTCGAGCACGCTTTCGGCGATCTCGACCGCGCTCAACGGCCGCGGCGATCAGCTCGGTGACACTCTCGCGCAGCTCGGCAGCTACGTCGGCGAGCTGAACCCGCACGAGCCCCAGCTCCAGCAGAACCTCAAGGAGCTCGCGAAGTTCTCGGACAACCTCAACGCCGTCGCCCCGGATTTGGTGCAGACGCTGGACAACCTGAGTACCACGACGCGCACCATCGTGGACCAGAAGCTGAACCTGGCGAATCTCTACGGCAGCGTCACGCAGGCCTCGGTGGACCTGCAGACCTTCCTGCGGAACAACGCCGACAACCTGATCCGCCTCGCCGACACGGCCCGCCCGACGGCGGAGCTGCTGGCGAAGTACTCGCCGGAGTACCCGTGCGTGATCGGGCAGATGGCCGACAACCTGCCGAAGATCGACAAGGCCCTCGGCAAGGGCACGAACCGGCCCGGTCTGCACGCGACCATCGAGGTCACCGTCAACCGCGGTCCGTACCTGCCGGGCAAGGACGAGCCGAGGTTCGAGGACAAACGCGGTCCGCGCTGCTACGACCTGAAGCAGTTCCCGGACCCGTTCCCGCAGTATCCGCCGGACGGTCCGATCAAGGACGGCAGCACGGTCAAACCGCCTGCCCGCTCGGCCAACGACGGTCTCTCGCCGTCCAACGGCTTCGCGAACTATGGCGGCTACAACGGCAACGGTGGCGGCGCGCCCGCGGGTAACCCGTCGTACAGCGCCTCGGAGTCCGGCTTCCTCGCGCAGCTGGTCGCTCCGCAGGTCGGCATGGCCGCTTCGGACGTGCCTGGCTGGGGCTCGCTGCTCGTCGGTCCGCTCTACCGCGGGGCGGAGGTGCGTTTCCAGTGAGGGGTCTGCTCGCACCGCTGATCAAGCTCTGTGTCTTCGTCGTGGTCACCGTGCTGTTCACGACGATCCTCGGGATCAGCATCGCCAACATCAACACCACCAGCACGAACGCCTACAAGGCGCGGTTCAGCGACGCGACCTTGTTGCTGCCCAACGACGACGTCCGCATCGCGGGTGTCAGGGTCGGGCAGGTCAAGGACGTCCGCATCGTCGATCGGCGCCAGGCCGAGGTCGAGTTCGAAGTGGACGCCGGCCGCAAGCTGCCCGCCGGGGTGACCGCGCAGATCAAGTTCCGGAACCTGGTCGGCCAGCGCTACGTCTCGCTCGGGCAGGGCACCGACTCCTCCGGCAAGACCCTGGAGCCCGGCGGCAATATCCCGCTCGAGCGGACCACGCCCGCGCTCGACCTGACGCAGCTGTTCAACGGGTTCAAGCCGCTGTTCACCGCGCTCAACCCGGACGACATCAACAAGCTGTCCTACGAGGTCATCCAGGTCCTGCAGGGCGAAGGCGGCACGATCGAAAGCCTGCTGAAGCACACCGCGTCGCTGGCGACCACGATCTCCGACAAGGACCAGGTGATCGGTGAGGTCATCGACAACCTGAACTCGGTGCTCGACACGGTCAACGCGCATACGCCGCAGCTGAACGACCTGATCGTCAAACTGCAGCAGCTGGTCTCCGGGCTGGCCGCGGACCGCGAGCCGATCGGTGACGCCATCGACTCGCTCGGCACCCTCGCGCAGACGACGTCCGGCCTGCTCGGTGAGGCCCGTGAGCCGCTGAAGCAGGACATCGCCGCGCTCGGCACGCTGTCGAAGAACCTCAACGACAGCCAGCCGATCGTCGAGCACTTCATCCAGTTCCTGCCGCAGAAGGTGACGGCGCTGACCCGCACCGCCGACTACGGCTCCTGGTTCAACTTCTTCGCCTGTGAAATGACAGGAGCCGTCGCCCTGCCTCCGCTGATCAACGAACCGATCAACCTGCCGCTGCTGCCGGTGAACCGGGCGAGGTGCACGGCATGAAGTCGTTCCAGAAACGCAATCCGGTCCCGATCGCGCTGGTCGGCATCTCGGTGCTGCTGCTCGGTTTCCTCGCCGCGCTCAACTCCGACGACCTGCCGGTGATCGGCGGCGGGACGACCTACAGCGCGGAGTTCTCCGAGACCTCGGGTCTGCAGGAGGACAACGACGTCCGCGTCGCCGGCGTGAAGGTCGGCAAGGTCTCCGAAATCAAGCTCGACGGCGACAAGGTCCGGATCTCCTTCAAGGTCAAGGACGCCTGGCTCGGCGACAAGACCAGCGCGGCGATCAAGATCAAGACCGTGCTCGGCCAGAAGTACCTGGCGCTCGACCCGCAAGGGCAGCGCACGCTCGACCCGAGCGCGACCATCCCGCGTGAGCGCACGATGTCGCCGTTCGACGTCCTCGACGCCTTCCGCGGGCTTTCGCAGACGGTCGACAACATCGACACCGCCCAGCTGGCCAAGAGCTTCGACGTCATCTCGGAGACCTTCGCCGACACCCCGGCCGACGTGAAGGGCGCCCTCACCGGCCTTTCGCGCCTCTCGGACACGATCGCTTCACGGGACTCGCAGTTGGCGAACCTGCTCGCCAACACGCGGCAGGTCTCGCAGACGCTCGTCGACCGCGACGCCGAGTTCCAGAAGCTCCTGGCCGACGGCAACAAGCTGCTCGGCGAGGTGTCCCGCCGCAAGGAGGCGATCTCCGCGCTGCTGGACGGTTCGCGCAACCTCGCCACCCAGCTCAAGGGCCTGGTCGACGACAACGACGCGCAACTCGACCCGGTGCTCACCCAGCTCGACCAGCTGACCTCGATGCTGCAGCGCAACCAGGACGCCCTCGGCCAGGGCATCGCGCGGTTCGCGCCGTTCATCCGGGTGTTCACCAACACCATCGGCAACGGCCGCTGGTTCGACAACTACATCTGCGGACTGGTCCTGCCGTCGTTCGGCCCGATCAACGACAAGGGGTGCTACGAGAAATGAGTACCCGTCTCGGAGACAGCCTCGCCCGCGGCCTCACCATCGCGATCGTGCTCGCGCTGGTGGTCGCCGGAGCGCTGTGGTGGACGCTCAAGGACGCCGGCCGCAACCACCTGACCGCCTACTTCGCCGGTACCGTCGGGCTGTACGAGGGCAACAGCGTCCGGATGCTCGGCGTCGACATGGGCACGGTCACCAGGATCCAGCCGATGGGCAACCAGGTCCGCGTCGAACTCGAATACGACCGTTCGGTGGCGGTGCCCGCGGACGCGAAGGCGATCATCGTGTCACCATCGCTGGTCAGCGACCGCTACGTGCAGCTGGCCCCGGCCTACAAGGGCGGCCCGCGCATCGACGACGGCGCCGTCATCGGCCTCGACCGCACCGAGGTCCCGCTGGAGGTCGACGAACTCGCCGCCAGCCTCTCGCGGGTCAGCAAGTCGCTCGGCCCCAACGGCGCCAACAAGAACGGTTCGCTGTCGAACCTGCTCGACACCGCCGCGAAGAACTTCGACGGCAACGGGCAGGCGCTGCACGACACGATCACCAAACTGGGCCAGGCGGCGGGCACGTTGTCCGGCAACTCCGGCGACCTGTTCAAAACTGTCGAGAACCTCGGCTCCTTCTCGCAGACGCTGGTGAACAGCGACAAGCAGGTCCGCGACTTCGAGCGGCAGCTCGCCGACGTCAGCGGTTTCCTCGCGGGGGAGCGGGAAAACCTCGCGGCCACGGTGAAGCAGCTGTCCGACACGCTCACCGCGGTGCAGGCGTTCATCGAGAAGAACCGCGACCGGCTCAAGTCCAATGTGGACAAGCTGGCCAGTGTGACCAAGGTGCTCGTCGACCAGCGCGGCGCGCTCGCCGAGATCCTCGACGTCGCCCCGGTCGGGCTCGGAAACCTGGTCAACACCTACAACGCGTCGTCGGGCACGCTCGACGCGCGGGCCAACCTCAACGAGCTCACCCAGCCGCCGCTGGTGATGGTGTGCAACCTGCTCAAGCAGACCCCGGACGCGCTCGACGCGCTCGGTGACGCGTGCAAGGGGATCGCCGGACTGGTCGACGGGCTGGTGCCGCTGCCGTCGATCGCGCAGGTGATCCAGTCGTCGCAGGCGGGCCAGTTGCCGCCGCTTCCGCTCCCCATCGCCGGCCAGCTCTACGGAACGGCGGCGAAGTGAACATGAAGAAGTCCCTCGCTCTCATCGCTTCTGGAACGGTCGCCGCGCTCACGTTGAGCGGGTGCGGGTTCAGCGGGATCTACGACATCCCGCTGCCCGGTGGCGCCGAACTCGGCGACCACCCGTACACGGTCAAGGTGCAGTTCCGGGACGTGCTCGACCTGACCCCGCAGGCCGGGGTGAAGGTCAACGAGGTGGCCATCGGCCGCGTCGAGGCGATCGGGCTGACCCCGGACGGCTGGAACGCCGAGGTGACCCTGCGGGTCAACGGCGACGTGAAGCTCCCCGCGAACGCGCTGGCCAACGTCCGGCAATCGAGCCTGCTCGGTGAGAAGTACGTCGAGCTGGCCGCGCCGGCGGACGGTCAGGGCAAACTCGCCGACAACGCGGTCATCCCGCTGGCCCGGACGAACCGCAGCGTCGAGGTCGAAGAGCTGCTCGGCGCGCTTTCGCTGCTGCTCAACGGCGGCGGGGTGGAGCAGCTCAACACCATCACCAAGGAACTCAACAACGCCACGAGCGGCCGTTCGCCCGAACTCAAAGCGTTGCTGAACAACACCAACCAGCTGGTGACCAACCTGGACAAGCAGTCCGCGAACATCACGCGGGCACTCGACGGGCTGAACCGGCTTTCACTCACGCTGAACGGCCAGAAGGACAAGCTGGTCGGCGCGGTCGACAACCTCGGCCCCGGCCTCGGCGTGCTGGAGCAGCAGCGCGGCCAGCTGGTGACCATGCTGAACGCGCTCGACAATCTTTCCGGCGTCGCCGTCGACACGGTGAACAAGAGCAAGGAAGACCTCGTGGCCGACCTCAAGGCGCTGCAGCCGACGCTGCAGAAGCTCGGCGAGGCGGGCTCGGATCTGCCCAAGGCGCTGGAGATCCTGCTGACCTTCCCGTTCAGCGACGCCGCCTACGACGGCGTCAAGGGCGACTACTTCAACCTGTTCGCGAAGATCGACCTGAACCTGAACGAGATCCTCAAGAATCTCGGCCGCAGCCGTCAGAACCCGCTCCAGGACGTCGTTCCGGTGCCGGGATTGACCGGCGGCACCGAGGGGCCGGGCGTGAACCCGCCGCTGCCGATCCCGGACAGCGTCGGGGGCGTCGGCGGCGGCCAGGTGAGCGCGCCGCAGAGCGGCGGAAAGCCGCAACAGACCGGGCCCGCCGGGATCTTCGGCCTGCTGTCGGGAGGTGCGGGCTGATGCTGGTCCGGAGGACGAAGATCCAGTTGGTCCTGTTCGTGATCATCTCCGTGGTCGCCATCGTGTACGCGCTGATCCGGTTCGCCGGGCTCGGCTCGGTCTTCGGTGACGAGGGCTACACGGTGAAGCTCGAACTCAAGCAATCGGGCGGCATCTTCCAGAACGCCGAGGTCACCTACCGCGGCTTCAACATCGGCCGCGTCGGTGAACTGCGCCTGACGAAGACCGGGCTGGAGGCCGACCTCGACATCGCGCCCGACGCCCCGCAAGTGCCCGCCGATCTGGAAGCCCTGGTCGCGAACCGGTCCGCGGTCGGCGAGCAGTTCGTCGACCTGCGGCCCAAGAGTGAGCAGGGACCGTTCCTGAAGCAGGGCTCGGTCATCCCGGCGGACAAGGTCAAGACCCCGGTGCCCACCGAACAGCTCATCGGCGACCTCGACAGCCTCGCGGCGTCGGTGCCGGTCGATTCGCTGCGCAAGGTCGCCGACGAGTCGTACAACGCCTTCAACGGCACCGGCCCGGATCTGCAGCGGCTGCTCGACACCGCGCGCAGCTTCACCACGACCGCCCAGGAGTACCTGCCGCAGACGATCCAGCTGCTGGAAAAGGGCGGCCAGGTCCTCGAGACGCAGAACGACATGGCGAGCTCGATGAAGTCGTTCAGCGCGGACCTCGAGAAACTGTCCGGCCAGCTGAAGAACTCCGACGCCGACATCCGCAAGCTGATCGGGATCACCCCGCAGGTGGCGACCCAGATCAGCGAGGTGCTGGCGGAATCAGGGCCGGGGCTGGGCGCGCTGACGGCCAACCTGCTCACGACGGCGAACCTGCTCGTGACGCGGCTCGACGGGCTCGAGCAGGGGCTGGTGACCTACCCGATGCTCGCGGCGGGCGCCAACACCGTCGCCAACGACGGCACCGCGCATCTGGGCCTCGCGCTCAACCTGTTCAACCCGCCTTCGTGCACCAAGGGCTACATCGGCCTCGACAAGTACCGCGAGGGCACCGACACGACGCCGCGCCCGCCGAAGGACGACGCGTATTGCGCCGAGCCGAAGGGCAGCCCGATCAACGTGCGCGGTTCGCAGAACGTGCCGTACAACGGGGTCCCGCAGATCCCGTCGCAGGGCGACGTCGCCGCCAACGCCGGACGGTCGGCCGAAGAGCTGGCCGGCCTGCGCGCGGCGCAGGGCATGCCGAGCGTCCTGCAGAGCCCGGGCGTCAGCCTGGCCAGCCTCGGCGCCTTGCTGGGACTGCCCGGCTGAGCCCGAGACCGTATACCTACCCTGGAGTGTCATGAGTTCTTCTCGATCGTGGACCTCGCCGCGAACGCTGGTGCTGGGCGCCGCGGCGTTCGCGCTGGCCGCCCTGCTCGCCGCGGGCCTGTTCGGGATCCAGTGGGCGGTGGCGGCCTCAGACGACAACGCCGACCTGGCGCGTTCGCGGGACGAGGTGGTCAAGGCCGGTGGCACCGCGATCAAGGCCTACACCGAGGTCGACTTCGAGAACCTCGACGAGTTCTTCAACCGGCAGAAGGCCGTCTCCGACGACAAGATGAGCCAGCAGCTGGCCCAGCTGGAGCCGACCTACCGCAAGGCGCTCGGCGACGCGAAGACCAAGGTCGCGACCACGATCCAGGACATCGCGGTCGAGGAACTCGACGACCACGAAGGCAAGGCGAGCTTCCTCGCCGCCATCACCACCCAGGTCACCCAGGGCGACAAGGCGAGCTCGAAGGCGTTGCGCCTGGAGGTCTCGATGACCCGGGTCGGCGATGAGTGGAAGCTGTCCGGAATCGACAACGTGCCCCTCGTCGCGGCCGGCCAGTAAAGCGTCACCTAGAACGGAGCCTCGTAGTGCCCCCCTCCCGTCGCCAGCCTCCTCGCAGCACTCCGCCGGTGCGCCGCCCCCGGGTGGCCGGCCTGCGCCGGCCCGGTGCGTCTCCGGTCAGCGACGCGCCCGCTGCCGAGGCTCCCGCCCCCGAGGTCGAGGCCGAGGCCGAGGTCGACGAGACGCCGGTGACGAAGCCGGCGCCGGTCCGCCGTCCTTCGCCGCGGCCTGCTCCCCGTCCGGCTCCGGCTGTCAAGCCTTCGGAGCCCGCTGCTGAGGCGCCTGTAGAGGCGGAGGAGGCTTCGGAGGCTGTCGAGGCTCCTGAGAGTACTGAGGCCACTGAAGACGAGGTTGTCGCGAAGCCGAGTTCGCGTGCGAAGGCTCGTGCGGCGGCCCAGGCGAAGCCGGATGACATCGAAGAGGCCGAAGTCGAGGTCGCCGCCGAAGCGGACTCCGACTCCGACTCCGAGAAGCCGAAGAAGCCGGGATCCCGGCAGCTGATCCTGGCGGGCGCGCTGGTCGTCGTGGGGCTGCTGCTGGCCGGGGCCGCGGTGCTCTTCAAGATCCAGGCGGACGAGGTGACCAGCTCGACGGAGAACACCGCGCTGCTGGACGTCGCGAAGACCTCGCAGGTCAAGGACCAGGTCGCGAAGGCGACCGAGGCGCTGTTCTCCTACGACTACAACAACATCGCGAAGACCGAGGCCGCGGCGAACGATTTGCTGGTCAACGACGAGGTGCGGGCGAAGTACAACCTGCTGATGGGCGAGGTCAAGCGACTGGCGCCGCAGCAGAAGATGGTCGTGACCTGCAAGGTCACCCGCAGCGCCGTCATCCGGCTGGAGGGTGACCGGGCCGACGTGATGGTGTTCGTCGACCAGAGCTCGACGCGGGCCGACACGAACAAGACCACCGCCGGGAGCGCGCAGCTGCATCTGAACGCGGAGCTGCAGGGCGACAAGTGGAAGATCACGGCGATGAACACCTACGCCGCTCCGCCCAACCCCACCGCCCCCGCCGCGCCCCCCGCCTCCCCGGCCCCGAGCAAGTAACCCCCGGGTCGCGTTTAGCCCGCTAAACGCGACCCGCCGCTCCGCTCGAGCCTGGGCCGGGCACTTGCGTTTCGCCCCCTAATCGCGATCCGGCGCTCCGCTCAGGGCTGGGCCCCGGACTCACGTTTAGCCCGCTAACGCGATCTGGGCGGCGTCCTGTCGTGCCCCTCCAGAGGGCGTGCCGAGTCGACTTTCGCGGGCTAATCGTGACGCGCCGGCGCGCTGACCCACGTCGCGTTTAGCGGGCTAAACGCGCTCCGGCCGGCTTCCTGTGCGTCACCCCAGAAGGCTCACCGGTCACAGCGGTCACACGGCCAGAGCCGTGACGGTCACCTTCCCGGCCATCGGGCGCCCGACTCGATGACTCTCCGAAACAGCCGCCGGACGGATCACGATCTGCCCGCGAAACGCAGGTCGGCGCGCCAACGCCGTCACCTGCGGGTACCTGACGGTAACCCGGACAAGCGTCTTGTTCGTCACCCTCCGCGTGACCTCTTCAACGCTGCGCCAACCGGCGGGACCGCCGCGCGGCATCTTGACTACGAGCCCGCGTGGGGTCACGCTTACTGGCAACGGCGAGAACCGGCGGTGCCCTTGCGGGAGGGACGGCCCGGGGAAGCCGAGGAGAGGCATACCTGAAGACGTTGCGATGCAGGCTGGGCCCCATCGGGAGCGCCCCCTGGACAGACTGCGACGTTCGGGCTAGACTGCTTCTTTGCGCTGCCCTCTTTCAGGCTGCCCGGAGCCGGTAGTTAGGATAGTGGGCACACGGCACCCTTGACAGACCGCATCAGCTGTTGCTGACGCGGCTGCTCACCGCTCATTGTCCCCGGAAGGACGCATCTTGGCAGTCTCTCCCGCGAACCAGGCCACTGCTGCGACCACCTCGGCTGTATCTCGCTCGGAGTCCACGGGAATCCCGGGAGCCCCCAAGCGGGTCTCCTTCGCAAAGATTCGCGAGCCGCTCAACACCCCGAACCTGCTCGACGTGCAGATCAGGTCCTTCGAATGGTTCACCGGCGACGAGGCGTGGTTCGAACGCCGCGTCGAAGAAGGTGAAGAAAACCCGGTCGGTGGCCTGGAAGAGGTCCTCAACGAGATCTCGCCGATCGAGGACTTCTCCGGATCCATGTCGCTGTCCTTCTCCGACCCGCGCTTCGACGAGGTCAAGGCCTCCGTCGAGGAGTGCAAGGACAAGGACATGACGTACGCGGCCCCGCTGTTCGTGACCGCCGAGTTCGTGAACAACAACACCGGCGAGATCAAGAGCCAGACGGTCTTCATGGGCGACTTCCCGGTGATGACCGACAAGGGCACCTTCGTCATCAACGGCACCGAGCGTGTCGTCGTGTCCCAGCTGGTCCGTTCGCCGGGTGTCTACTTCGACACCAGCGTCGACAAGACCACGGACAAGGACGTCTTCAACGTCCGCGTCATCCCGAGCCGGGGTGCCTGGCTGGAGTTCGACGTCGACAAGCGCGACACCGTCGGCGTCCGCATCGACCGCAAGCGCCGCCAGCCGGTGACCGTGCTGCTGAAGGCGCTCGGTTGGACCACCGAGGCGATCCGCGAGCGCTTCTCCTTCTCCGAGACGCTGCTCGCCACCCTCGAGAAGGACCACACCGCAGGCACCGACGAGGCGCTGCTCGACATCTACCGCAAGCTGCGCCCGGGCGAGCCGCCCACCAAGGAGAGCGCGCAGACGCTGCTGGAGAACCTGTTCTTCAAGCCGAAGCGCTACGACCTGGCCAAGGTCGGCCGGTACAAGCTGAACAAGAAGCTCGGCCTCACCACGCCGTACGACACCGGGACGCTGACCGAAGAGGACATCGTCTCGACGATCGAGTACCTGGTCCGGCTGCACGCCGGCGAGGACAAGGCGACCGTCGGCGACCAGGTCATCCCGGTCGAGACCGACGACATCGACCACTTCGGCAACCGTCGTCTCCGCACCGTCGGCGAGCTCATCCAGAACCAGATCCGCGTGGGTCTGTCCCGGATGGAGCGCGTCGTCCGCGAGCGGATGACCACCCAGGACGTCGAGGCGATCACGCCGCAGACCCTGATCAACATCCGCCCCGTCGTGGCGGCGATCAAGGAGTTCTTCGGTACTTCGCAGCTGTCGCAGTTCATGGACCAGAACAACCCGCTGTCGGGGCTGACGCACAAGCGTCGTCTGTCCGCCCTCGGCCCCGGTGGTCTGTCGCGTGAGCGCGCCGGCATGGAGGTCCGTGACGTCCACCCGTCGCACTACGGCCGCATGTGCCCGATCGAGACGCCGGAAGGCCCGAACATCGGCCTGATCGGCTCGCTCTGCTCGTACGCGCGGGTCAACCCGTTCGGTTTCATCGAGACCCCGTACCGCAAGGTCGTCGAGGGCCGGGTCACCGACCAGGTCGACTACCTCACCG
This sequence comes from Amycolatopsis sp. NPDC034160, assembly GCF_055575355.1. Lineage (NCBI taxonomy): Bacteria > Bacillati > Actinomycetota > Actinomycetes > Pseudonocardiales > Pseudonocardiaceae > Amycolatopsis > Amycolatopsis sp. NPDC034160. Next base: position 321,963 of record NZ_JBVISU010000002.1, read on the forward strand.
CGGACGAGGAAGACCGGTTCGTGAAGGCGCAGGCGAACGCGCCGATCTCGGAAGACGGCACCTTCGTCGAAGACCGCGTCCTGGTCCGTAAGAAGGGCGGCGAGGTCGAGCTGATCGACCCGCTGGACGTGGACTACATGGACGTCTCGCCGCGGCAGATGGTCTCGGTCGCGACGGCGATGATCCCGTTCCTCGAGCACGACGACGCGAACCGCGCGCTGATGGGCGCGAACATGCAGCGTCAGGCCGTGCCGCTGCTCCGCAACCAGGCGCCGTACGTCGGCACCGGTGTGGAGCTGCGCGCCGCGGTGGACGCCGGTGACGTGCTCGTCGCCGAGCAGTCCGGTGTCGTCGAGGAGCTCTCGGCCGACCTGATCACGATCATGCACGACGACGGCACGCGGAAGAGCTACGGACTGTACAAGTTCCGCCGCTCGAACCACGGCACCTGCTTCAACCACCGCCCGATCGTCAACGAGGGCGACCGGGTCGAGCAGGGTCAGGTCATCGCCGACGGCCCGTCCACCGAGAACGGTGAGATGGCGCTCGGCAAGAACCTGCTCGTCGCGGTCATGCCGTGGGAGGGCCACAACTACGAGGACGCGATCATCCTCTCGGAGCGCCTGGTGCAGGACGACGTGCTCACGTCGATCCACATCGAGGAGCACGAGATCGACGCCCGCGACACCAAGCTGGGCGCCGAGGAGATCACGCGGGACATTCCCAACGTCTCCGAAGAGGTCCTGGCCGACCTCGACGAGCGCGGCATCATCCGGATCGGTGCCGAGGTCCGCGACGGCGACATCCTGGTCGGCAAGGTCACGCCCAAGGGTGAGACCGAGCTGACCCCGGAAGAGCGTCTGCTCCGCGCGATCTTCGGCGAGAAGGCCCGCGAGGTCCGCGACACCTCGCTGAAGGTGCCGCACGGCGAGACCGGCAAGGTCATCGGCATCCGCGTGTTCTCGCGCGAGGACGACGACGAGCTGCCCCCGGGCGTCAACGAACTGGTCCGCGTCTACGTGGCCCAGAAGCGGAAGATCCAGCCGGGCGACAAGCTCGCCGGCCGCCACGGGAACAAGGGTGTCATCGGCAAGATCCTCCCGGTCGAGGACATGCCGTTCATGGAGGACGGCACGCCCGTCGACATCATCCTGAACACCCACGGTGTCCCGCGTCGTATGAACATCGGCCAGGTGCTGGAACTCCACCTCGGCTGGCTGGCGTCGCAGGGTTGGAAGATCGAAGGCAACCCGGACTGGGCGAAGAACCTCAACGAGGAGCTCTACGACGTCGACCCCGGCACGAACACCGCCACCCCGGTGTTCGACGGTGCCAAGGAAGACGAGCTGACCGGTCTGCTCGGCGCCACCAAGCCGAACCGTGACGGTGAGCGCATGGTGAAGCAGAACGGCAAGGCCACGCTGCTGGACGGCCGCTCCGGCGAGCCGTACCCGTACCCGGTCGCGGTCGGCTACATGTACATCCTGAAGCTGCACCACCTGGTCGACGACAAGATCCACGCCCGGTCCACCGGTCCGTACTCGATGATCACGCAGCAGCCGCTGGGTGGTAAGGCGCAGTTCGGTGGCCAGCGCTTCGGCGAGATGGAGTGCTGGGCGATGCAGGCGTACGGCGCCGCATACACCCTGCAGGAGCTCCTGACGATCAAGTCGGACGACGTGGTCGGCCGCGTGAAGGTGTACGAGGCCATCGTCAAGGGGGAGAACATCCCCGAGCCGGGTATCCCCGAGTCGTTCAAGGTGCTCCTGAAGGAGCTCCAGTCGCTTTGCCTCAACGTCGAGGTGCTGTCGAGCGACGGCGCCGCGATCGAGATGCGCGACTCCGACGACGAGGACCTCGAGCGTGCCGCGGCGAACCTCGGCATCAACCTGTCCCGCAACGAGTCGCCCTCGGTGGACGACGTCGTGCACTGACGGCTGTCCGAGGCGGGGCCTGCCTCCCGTGGGCCCCGCCTCGACCGCCAACCCCTCTAGTCGACTCAACCCCAAGGGGATGCAAAGACGTGCTGGACGTCAACTTCTTCGATGAGCTCCGCATCGGCCTCGCTACCGCCGACGACATTCGTCAGTGGTCCTTCGGCGAGGTCAAGAAGCCGGAGACCATCAACTACCGGACGCTCAAGCCCGAGAAGGACGGCCTCTTCTGCGAGAAGATCTTCGGCCCGACCCGGGACTGGGAGTGCTACTGCGGTAAGTACAAGCGGGTCCGCTTCAAGGGCATCATCTGCGAGCGCTGTGGCGTCGAGGTCACTCGCGCCAAGGTGCGCCGTGAGCGGATGGGCCACATCGAGCTGGCCGCTCCCGTCACCCACATCTGGTACTTCAAGGGTGTTCCTTCCCGCCTCGGCTACCTGCTCGACCTGGCGCCGAAGGACCTCGAGAAGATCATCTACTTCGCGGCCTACGTGATCACCGGTGTGAACACCGAGCTGCGGCACAACGACCTGCCGACCCTCGAGAACGAGATCGGTGTCGAGCGCAAGAACCTCGAGACCAAGCGTGACGCCGACATCGAGGCACGGGCGCAGAAGCTGGAAGCCGACCTGGCCGAGCTGGAGGCGGAGGGCGCCAAGTCCGACGTCCGCCGCAAGGTCAAGGAGGGCGGCGAGCGGGAGATGCGCCAGATCCGTGACCGCGCCGGTCGCGAGCTGGACCGTCTCGAGGAGGTCTGGACGACCTTCACCAAGCTCGACGTGCGTCAGCTGATCGCCGACGAGCTGCTCTACCGCGAGCTCGTCGACCGCTACGGCGAGTACTTCACCGGCGGCATGGGCGCGGAGGCCATCCAGAAGCTGGCCACCGAGTTCGACGTCGCGGCCGAAGCCGACAACCTGCGCGACACCATCCGCAACGGCAAGGGGCAGAAGAAGCTCCGCGCGCTGAAGCGGCTCAAGGTCGTCGCGGCCTTCCAGGCCACCGGCAACGACCCGCGCGGCATGGTGCTCGACGCCGTCCCGGTGATCCCGCCGGACCTGCGCCCGATGGTCCAGCTCGACGGTGGCCGGTTCGCCACCTCCGACCTGAACGACCTCTACCGCCGGGTCATCAACCGGAACAACCGGTTGAAGCGGCTCATCGACCTCGGCGCGCCCGAGATCATCGTCAACAACGAGAAGCGGATGCTGCAGGAGGCCGTCGACGCGCTGTTCGACAACGGCCGCCGCGGCCGCCCGGTCACCGGTCCCGGTAACCGCCCGCTGAAGTCGCTGTCCGACCTGCTCAAGGGCAAGCAGGGCCGGTTCCGTCAGAACCTGCTCGGCAAGCGTGTCGACTACTCCGGTCGTTCGGTCATCATCGTCGGCCCGCAGCTGAAGCTGCACCAGTGCGGTCTGCCGAAGGACATGGCGCTCGAGCTGTTCAAGCCGTTCGTCATGAAGCGGCTGGTCGACCTGAACCACGCGCAGAACATCAAGTCCGCCAAGCGGATGGTGGAGCGCTCGCGGCCGCAGGTGTGGGACGTGCTCGAAGAGGTCATCACCGGCCACCCGGTGATGCTGAACCGTGCGCCGACCCTGCACCGCCTCGGTATCCAGGCCTTCGAGCCGCAGCTGGTCGAAGGCAAGGCCATCCAGCTGCACCCGCTGGTCTGTGAAGCGTTCAACGCGGACTTCGACGGTGACCAGATGGCTGTGCACCTCCCGCTTTCCGCGGAGGCGCAGGCCGAGGCCCGCATCCTGATGCTGTCGGCGAACAACATCCTTTCGCCGGCGTCGGGCCGTCCGCTCGCCATGCCGCGGCTGGACATGGTGACGGGTCTGTTCCACCTGACCCGCCTGACCGAGAACGCCGTGGGTGCCGGCAACGCGTACTCCTCGCCCGCCGAAGCGATCATGGCGTACGACCTCAAGGCGCTGAGCCTGCACGCCCCGGTCAAGATCCGCATCGTCGACCGTCAGCCCGCCAAGGCCGACGAAGCGGCGCTCGCGGAGAAGGGCTGGGAGCCGGGCAAGGCCTGGCTGGCCGAGACCACCCTGGGCCGCGTGCTGTTCAACGAGCTGCTGCCGGCGGACTACCCGTTCATCAACGAGCCGATGCCGAAGAAGCGTCAGGCCCTGATCGTGAACGACCTCGCCGAGCGCTACTCGATGACGCAGGTCGCGCAGACCCTGGACCGCCTGAAGGACGCCGGTTTCTACTGGGCGACCCGTTCGGGTGTCACGGTCGCGATCTCCGACGTCCTCGTCCCGACCGGCAAGAAGGCCATTCTGGACGAGTACGAAGGCAAGGCCGACCAGGTCGAGAAGCGGTACCAGCGTGGTCAGCTGTCGCACGCCGAGCGCAACAACGAGCTCGTCAAGGTGTGGACGCAGGCCACCGAAGAGGTCCACAAGATCATGGAGACGGCGCTGCCGGACGACAACCCGATCGCGATGATCGTGAAGTCGGGCGCGGCGGGCAACATGACGCAGGTCCGGTCGCTGGCCGGTATGCGTGGTCTGGTGTCGAACCCGAAGGGTGAGTACATCCCGCGTCCGATCAAGGCCAACTTCCGTGAAGGCCTGTCGGTGGCGGAGTACTTCATCGCGACGCACGGTGCCCGTAAGGGGCTGGCGGACACGGCGCTCCGTACCGCCGACTCGGGTTACCTGACCCGGCGTCTGGTGGACGTGTCGCAGGACGTCATCGTCCGCGAGATCGACTGTGGCACCACCCGCGGCATCAACATGCCGATCGGTGAAGACATCGGCGACGGCAAGGTCCTGCGCGACCAGCACGTCGAGACCAGCGTGTACGCGCGGAACCTGGCGACCGACGCGGTCGACGCCAAGGGCAACGTCGTGCTCAACGCCGGTGACGACATCGGTGACCCGGCGATCGACAAGCTCATCTCGAGCGGGATCGCCAAGGTCAAGGTGCGTTCGGTGCTGACCTGCGAGTCGGCCGTCGGTATCTGCGCCACCTGCTACGGCCGGTCCATGGCGACCGGTCAGCTCGTCGACGTCGGCGAGGCCGTGGGTATCGTCGCGGCCCAGTCGATCGGTGAGCCGGGTACGCAGCTGACGATGCGTACGTTCCACCAGGGTGGTGTCGCCGGTGACGACATCACGACCGGTCTGCCCCGTGTCCAGGAGCTGTTCGAGGCCCGGGTCCCGAAGGGCAAGGCGCCGATCGCCGACGTCGATGGCCGTGTGCGCATCGAAGAGAGCGAGCGGTTCTGGAAGATCACGCTGATCCCGGACGACGGCAGCGAAGAGATCGTCTTCGACAAGCTGTCCAAGCGTCAGCGGCTCGCGAACACCCCGAGCGGCCCGCTGGGCGACGGCGACCGCGTGTCGGTCGGCCAGCAGCTGCTCGAAGGCACGCCGGACCCGCACGAGGTCCTGCGGGTCATGGGGCCGCGCGAGGCGCAGATGCACCTGGTGGACGAGGTCCAGAAGGTGTACCGGGCGCAGGGTGTGTCGATCCACGACAAGCACATCGAGGTCATCGTCCGGCAGATGCTCCGCCGGGTGACGATCATCGACTCCGGTGCCACGGACTTCCTCCCGGGCGAACTGCCCGAGCGGACCAAGTTCGAGGCGAAGAACCGGGCCTCGGTCGCCGAGGGCGGCGAGCCGGCTTCGGGTCGTCCGGTGCTGATGGGGATCACGAAGGCCTCGCTGACCACGGACTCGTGGCTGTCGGCGGCCTCGTTCCAGGAGACCACGCGTGTCCTGACCGACGCGGCCATCAACGGCCGCTCGGACAAGCTCGTGGGCCTCAAGGAGAACGTGATCATCGGTAAGCTGATCCCGGCCGGTACCGGAATCAACAAGTACCGCAACATCCAGGTGCAGCCGACCGAGGAGGCTCGGGTCGCCGCTTACGCGATCCCGTCCTACGACGACGGCTACTACACCCCGGATGTCTTCGGCTCCTCCACCCCGGGTGCCGCGGTGCCGCTGGACGATTACGACTTCGGCCGCGACTTCCGCTGATCCACCTAGCTCCACCCGAAGCGCCCCTGGCTCCCAGCCAGGGGCGCTTCGCTTTGCCCCTCCTTCACCCCCAGTCGCGTTTAGCCCGCTAAACGCGACCCGCCCTCGCGCCCGCCCCACTTGCGTTTCGCCCCCTAATCGCGATCCGGTGGCCGGGGACGGGGCGGGGAGGCGTACTCGCGTTTAGTGGGCTAAACGCGATCGGGAGGCGGATGGCGCCGACTTGCGTTTCGCCCCCTAATCGCGATCTGGCGGGAGGGGAGCGCAGGTCAGGGAGTCGCGCGCTCCTTGGGCAGGTTCCGGAACCTGGCCGCGGCGAGCGTGCCCTTGAGCAGCTGGCGGTTCGTCCGCGCTTCGCCGGTGATACGCGGGTCGTCGGTGTGGGAGAGCATGTCGAAGCAGTCGTACCCGGTCCCCATGTCGACCCTGTTGTCCGGGAACCGATCCGGCGCGAAGCAGGGCGCCAGCGCCTCACTCGGGCGATAGGGCCGCTACCGCAGGGTGGGAGCGGCACGATCGTCAGGTCGACCGCGCTCCCGCGGCTGTGCCCGGACTTCTCCGCGATGTACCCGTCGATCTTCCGGCCTTCTTCTCCGGAGCCTGCGCGGGCACGGGAAACGCGGTGAGCACGGCGAGAGCGTTGGAAGTTCCCGTCAGTTCATAACGAACCTGTAACGGCCTCGCGACCGGCGGACGTCGATTGCTGGTCCGTTGTGACCTGCGGTAGTGCGGCCAGGTGGCCTAGTTCCCACTACTCGGAAATTCGCCACTCGTTCGGACTAATGGCTCATCCGCATCGTGGGAAATCCACCCTGTCGTGGCATGTCTCATTCTTTGATCACGAGATTGACACTAAGGCGGCTTCGCACGAGTATTTCGCCCATGCAATCCCCAGTCGCCTTGGTGTGGCGCCGGCACGTTGACTTGCGACAGCAAGCAAGCGCGCTGTGTATGGATTCCTGACCTTTTCCGGATCGTCGTGTCCCGCTGAATCCGGGTGGCCGAAACGGCTGCATCCCTTCTGCGTGTGCTGACGATTTCCGCTGTGCCGCAACGGTTCTCTGCTTGAACCGGCGGTTGATTGCTTTCCCTTGATCCGTGTCGGTGACGCCTGCGCGAAATGGGGGAGAGGTGTGCCAATTGTCTGGCGCTTCGATAGCGAAAACAGGGAGAAAGAATGCTATCCAACTCGCCTGGGTTGCGAAAAGAGTGGCGAAAAGTGGCGATAGGCGCCATGGCGGCGGCACTCGCCGTGGGCACGGTGACCTATACCGGCTCGGCGACGAGTGCCTATGCGGACGTCCAGGTCGTCAAGGACGCGAAGAAGGCGGCTGACGGCAAGGAGTACTGGGTCCAGAACCACCTGGTGTCCAAGGACGTCGCGGCGGCTCGAAGCACCGACGGCAAGCGCAAGAAATGGTTGCTGGTCTGGGCCGGTGACGAGAACATCGCCGACACCCTGGTCAAGGACGTCAAGAACCTGCCGGGTTCTCTCGGCGGCGGCCTGAACAAGATCAAGAACGCGTTGCCCGGTCCGGACTTCCTCGCCGTGATCGACGCGACGCAGGGCTCGCCGACCTACGGCAAGGTCGTCAACACCGCCACTGTCGGACCGCTCGTCGAGAACGAGCCGCACCACATGCAGTACGTGTGGCACAAGGGCGACACGATCTACGCCGGTGCGCTTTTCGCCGCCGCGACCTACGCCTTCGACGTCTCCGCGTTGCCGCGACTGAAGCTCAAGGGCGTCAGCCTCCCGACCCAGACCCTCGGCGGGTCCGTGCCGGACGCGTACTGGGTGCTCAAGGACGGCACCGCGTACGGCACGTACATGGGTGGCCCGGTCGTACCCGGTCCGCATACCTACGCCAACGGTTCCACCGTGGTGGGCAACGGTTTCGCCGGCAGCCCGGGCGAGGTCGTCCGCTTCGACCAGAACGCGCAGGTGCTTTCCGAATCCCCGGCGGCCACACCGCAGGGGGACAACAAGAAGCTGTGCGACAACCTTCCGCAACTGGACAAACCGACCTGCGCCAACCCGCACGGCATCCAGGCTCGCGAGGACCTCAACACCCTCGTCACCAGTGACTACGCCGAGCCGCGCAACATCATCCTCGATCCGGTGAAGCAGCCGTCGCCGTATCTGCGGCGCCCGACCGTTCGCACGTGGGACATCTCCGACCGCAACAAGCCGAAGCTCAAGGCGGTCTCGTACCTGCCGGACGGCCCCCGCGCCGACCCGGCGGATCCGCTACACGCCGAGAGCCGTGCGGTCATGGAGACCACGGTGACCAACCTGCCCGGCCACAAGGGCGCGTTCGCCCAGACCATGCAGGGCGGCGCGGTGTTCTACACGCCGGACATCACCGCCAAGGAACCCCACTGGATCCAGGTGTTCGACGACGGTGCCGCGAACAAGGCGATCCACCCGAACAACGACTCCAACGGTGGTGGTTCGAACGGTGGCTGGATCCAGACCAGCCCCGACGACAAGTACCTCTACCGTGCGATCACCGGACGCTCCAAGGGCGCGCTCGGCCCGGACGACCCCGGTACCACCGGTGGCGTCTACATCCTCGACATCCAGAAGCTCGTCGCCGCGGGTGACAAGGTCGAGAACATCAACGGCCGGATCGACACGAAGGAGAAGTCGCAGCAGGGCGGTGGCGGTGACCTGCCGACCGTCGTCGGTGCGGCGCCGATCAACCCTGGCACGCCGGGTGGGGGCCCGCACTGGGGCGCCTACGACAACTTCGTGCTCGGCGACGACGGGTACTACCACGAAACCGACAAGCCGCAGCACCTCGCGGTGTCGAACTACTTCGTCGCACGGTCCGGTTTGGACGGTGACCACAAGGTCAACCTGCTGAACCTCGGTGAGGACGGGAAGGTCGCGGTCGACCAGAACTTCCGGGACGAGTTCACCGGGCAGGTCGGGATCAACTTCAACCGGAAGACCTGGCCACACGGGTCCTTCGGAAACGCCAAGCCGCACTCCGAACTGTTCGTCGTAGCGGACGCGGATCTCAAATAACCCTGTTCGGCGCGGAAGGTCGTGGGTGGCGGGCGCATCCCCGCCGCCCACGGCCCCGCCGATTCGCTCCGGAAGGTCCCCATGGATCACCACGTCATACCGGCGAGTTCGGGTTCGTCCGGAGTTGGCATCGCCCTGGTCCTGCTTCGGCTCGGGCTGTTGCTGGCGACCGCTTTTCTTGCCGGAACCGGGATTCTGCGTCCGCTGGTGGGCGAGCTGCCCCGGCGCCTTCACCTCGCCATCGCCGCGCTCGGCGGGGTTTCCGCCGCGCTCGCGACTGTTTCCGCTTTCGCGACCGACGTCAACGTCATCGCGCTGACCGTGCATATCGCACTCGCACTGGCGATTCCCGTTCTGGTGCGCTGGCCGTCAGCCGGCCGATGGGCTTCACTCGCCTTGGCCGCGTTGGTGGTGCTCGAAACCTCGCTTGGGCGGTCCGGTGTGGAGTTCGCCATCGACACCGTTTATGTCGCGGCGGCGGCCTTGTGGTTCGGCGTCACCGTTCTTTCGGTCTGGGTGCCCGCCGCGGGATGGCGCCAGACGAATTTCCGGCTCGGCCCGCTTTCCCTGACACTGGGCGGACTTCTCGTCGCCGCCGGAGCCGTCCAGCTGTTCTCCTCCGGGCTCGGGTTCGACCGCCGGATCTACGGAACCTTCTTCGGGATCACGTTGCTGCTGATCGCCGTGCTCCCGGTCGTCGCTACTGTCATCGCCGGATTTCTTCTGCCAGGCAAGGAATCCACGCACGCCTATCGATTCGGCGCGGCAGCCGTGGCTGCCGCTTTCGTCGCCTGGAGCGCCCTCGCGGCCATCCCCGAACCGCCCGATCTGCCGATTCCAGGAGTTCCTCTGCTCGCTGACGCGTCCATCGGTGACCAGCGGATCCCGGTGCTGGTGAGCCCGCAGCGGCCCGGCAAGAACCTCGTCCATTTCCCGGCGAGTGCCGGAGACGGCCTGTCCGCCGGAATCGAAGGCGGCCTGATCGGCAAGGCCATCGTGCGTCCCGGCGCCGAGGGCACCTGGGCCGAGGTCGACCTGCCGAAGGGACGCAGCGACCTGATCGTCAGCCGAGGCGAAGAGAAGACCGCGATCGAGGTCGACGCGGGGGAGGAGCAAGGGCCTGCCATCGAGGACACGGACGCGCCCGAATGCGCGTCGGCCGCGTTGGGTGGCCTGATCGCCGACCGTCGCGACGTCCTCACGTCGTGTCCGTCGGCCACACTTTCGGGCGAAGACAGCGGTTCCCTGGTCAAGCTCGTCGAGTTCCTCGCCGGGCGCAAGCCATCCGCGCTCACGCTCGTCGAGGACACCTCGCCGCGCAGTGTGGCCGCCGCGAAGCTGGTCCGCGAGACCGCCGCGCGCGCCGGACTCCCTGTGCAGGCCGAAGCGGGCCCGAACACCGCGCTGGTGGTGGTGGCAGGCTGGGCGGGCGGCTACACGGCGATGACCCGCGCGGCCGAGTCCCAGCGGCTCAAGCCGACCCATCAGTACGGCCTGTATCTGGCGCCGTGGCTCCTCAACGGCCCCATCGTCAACTCCGTCGCGAGTTCCTCGCTGCCGCTGAGGTTCGACCCACGGGAACAGGTCGCCGTCAGCTACGCGGTCGCCACGAACAACGCCTTCGGCGGCGAAAGCCCCACGCTCGGCGGCTTCCGGAACTGGCTGGGCGGCCAGTGGACGTCGGTGAACGGCGACGTCCAGATCTTCGCCGCGGCGCAGGTCAACGCCATGCCGATGTACCCGGGCGAACCGCACGCTGCCGGGATGATCGCCGACCGGAACTACGCGGGGCAATGGATCCCCGACGGCACGATCGTGCCGATCAGCTCGGTGCTGCGGTGAAGGATTCCGCTCGATTCCAGCAGCGGTAAGGAAAAAGGGAGAAGAGATGAAGCGAATCGCGGCCCGTGTGCTGCTGCCGCTCGCCGTGGCGGGCGCGTTGTCCGGACTGGCGGGCGGGGTCGCCTCGGCCGACCCGCTGCCGGGCCTGCCGACCGGTGGTGGCGGCCCGGCACTCTGGCTGATCCCCGGAGTCGACCTCGGCGGTCTGCTCGGCCCGGCCGTCACGGCGCCGACCGACCTCCTCGCCCCGATCTTCGGGATCATCACGCCGATCTCGTAAAAACCGTTACCAGCAAAGGAGAAACTTATGAAGAAGACCCTCGTTCGCGCGGTCGCCGGTGCGGCGCTCGCTGGGCTCGTCGCCCTCGGTTCGGCCGCTCCCGTGCTCGCCGCGCAGGACACCCAGAACGACGTCGTGGTCGTCGACGAGCCCGACACGAGCGACCTCGACAACATCTGGACGTTCGCGCCGCTCGGGGTCCCGGTGCTGGGCCTCATCCAGTCGCTCAACGGCGTCCCCGGCCGGCTGCTGCCGTCCTGACTTGGCGTGGCGGCGCGGCTCCCGGGCCGCGCCGCCGCTTTCGGTGAGGAGAACCGATGGCCGACAGACAACTGATCGGGCGCATCGCCATCGCGGGGATCGTGGTGGCCGCGCTCGCGACCTGCGTGGTGCTGCTCAACGGCGGCGAGGAACCACCGGCCGAGACCGTGGCCGTCGTCGACGAACCCACCGACGCCGCGCCGTCGCGGGAACCGGACCGCACGATCACGCGGACGCTCAGCCAGGCGCGGCAGCCGGTGTCGAACGACTGGCAGATCGCGTACGAACTCGTCGGGACGGGGACCGCGACCGTGGTCTACGACTCGAACGGGCTGGGGCTCGTGCACCAGGAGCTGCAGGTGACGCTGCCGTGGCGCAAGGAACTCACGTGGCGGAACACCGGCACACCGCCGACCGTCCAGCTGATGGGGCAGGGCGAGGGCGCTGTCGAATGCCGGGTGGCCGTGGGCGGCGCCGTCGTCACGGCACAGAAGTCCACCCCCGGCGAGGTCGCCACCTGCGCCGGCCGCCTGGCCCCCTCCTGACCCCGCCCCCATGTCGACTTTCGCCCCCTAATCGCGATCCGGGGCCGGAGAAATTCGCTGGCCGGGGTAGGGATCATGAAGACATGAGCTGGAGCTTCGAAGTGACCCCCGTCGACCACCCGGACGCGGCCCTGTTGCTGCGCGAGTACCTGGACGAGATCGCGTCGCGCTACTACGAGCGTCAGGTCACCGAAGAGGAGCTCGACGACCTGCTCGAGGAGCAGCACAGCCGGGACATGGTCTCGCCCACTGGTGCCTTCCTCCTCGCGCGGCGCGACGGGGTGCTGGCAGGCTGCGCCGGGCTCCGGGTCGTCGCGCCCGAGATCACCGAACTCAAGCGCGTCTTCCTGCGGAAGTCCGAGCGCGGCAAGGGCGGCGCGGCGCTGCTCGTGGCCGCCGCCGAAGACGTCGCTCGCGGCCTCGGGGCCACGCTGATCCGCCTTGACACTCGCGACGACCTCGTCGAGGCGAGGGCCCTGTACGCACGCCTCGGCTACGAGACTGTCGAGCCCTTCAACGACGACCCCTACGCGCACCACTACTTCGCGAAGTCCCTGGCCCCGGCCGTGCCGGATCGCGTTTAGCCCGCTAACCGCGATTGAGGGGTACCTGGTCGGCGACGTCGGCCAGGTAGTCCAAGGTGCGCAGAAGCTGTGGCCCACTCGGCAATGATTTCGGCACCACCGCCACCGTCCGGCCGGAGGTATGGAACTCGCGGCACCGGCTCACGTTTCGCAGCAGCCAATCCCGGACCTCGGAACGCAGCACGAAGCCGGGATTCGAACAGTCCACTTCGGACCCGCTGATCGAGAGCGTGCAGTCGGGCAGGTGCGCACCCACCTCGACGTGCACGACGGTCCGCAGCGAACCGGACTCCCGGGTGCCGTCTTGACGGAACCCGGCACCCGGCAGGTGGTACCGGTAGACGCCGAAGGGTATTCCCCGGTGGGTACCCACCACCGCCTGGTCGATCGACTCGCCGGTCCGCCGCAAGGGGGCGGGCGCCCGGCCCCGGACCGCCTGCTCGTGCCGTCCGCCCGAGGCGCCGTGCCCGAGCCGGGCGCCGCTGAAGAAGTCCCAGCCCCGTGCCTTGGCCAGCTTGGCCAGTCCACGTTTCTTCGCCGCTCCGGCGGCGATCCACCAGGCGGCCAGCCCGAGGGGCAACGCCACGGCGGTGATGGCGACGATCCACCCGGTCACGGCTCAGAAGTCCAGATTTTCGCTGGCCTCTTCGGTGGACTGCTCGTCATCACCCACGGAACCGTACTCGCCTGCTTTGATCCCGCCCGAGGTGTACGTGCCGACCTTCCCGGTGACACCCGCCGCGACCTCGCCCTTTTCCCTTCCGGTCTCCGGCGTTTTCCAGCTGCCGTCCGGATTCGTGGCCTTGCCGAGTCCGACGGTGTTCAACGCGGCCTTCTTCGTGGCCGACGTCATCCGCTCGCCGAAGCCGTCCGCGAGCCTGCCGCCCATGGCGCCGTCCTTCGAGGCGAACTTGCCCCACGCGGAAGCGCCCGGCCCGGCCGCCAGCTGCGCGGTGGACTTGTTGTGTGCCATCAGCTCCTTGTAGTTGCCCTTCCACTTGCCGAAGAACTCCTTGAGCTTGCCAAGGAACTGCTTGATCTTGTCGAGCAGCTGGCGAAGCTTGTTCAGGAACTTCTGCACCTTCGACGTCGTGGAGACCGCGCGGGTGGCCGTCAGCCCGCCCGCCGTCGCCGTCGAGCCGCCACAGGTCGGGACGGCCGCGGCCAGGGCGGGGATCCAGATCATGATCAGCCAGGTGATGAACTCGGTGAGGATCGCCTTGATGAACTCCTCGATCACCGTCATCACCATGCTGGAGATCTGCAGCAGTTGCGCGATGTCCCCCGCCTGCGCCGCGATCCCGTCGATGCCCTGCCCGAACTTCGCCAGCTTCTCGCCGGCCGCGTTCGCCGCGTCACCGTCCCATTGGGACAGTGACTTCACCGCGTTGTCGCCGAATTCCTTGCTGTACTTCTGCAGCCAGACACCGATGTTGTTGAAGTTGCTCGCCGCGTTCGACAACGCCGGACCGTCGCCGCTGACCATGTGGATGGCGTCCTGGATCGGCTGGCACACGTTCATCAGGAAGCTGAGCCCCTGGCCGACCAGCCAGCCGATCGGATCGCTCGCGATGTCCGCGACGCCGACGCAGGAGCTGACGAAGCCGGCCCCGCTGGCGGCGATGGTGCCGATGTCGCTCGCCTGGAAGCCGTCCGCGGTCGCGCTCTTGACCGTGTTGAAGGTGCTGACCCCGCTGCCGAGCGGACCGGGCAGCGACGTCAGCATCTTGTCCGTGCGGACGACGTCCGGGTTGTAGTCGTTGATCTGGATCCCGGTGTGCTCGCCGGTGATCTTCTGGTCGGCCACGATCGTGCCCCCTCGTTACTTGGCCGGTCCGATTTGCGGTGTCCGCGACCGCGCCGGCTGCTCGAGCATCTTGAGGATCTCGTTGAGCGATTTGACGTTGTCCTCTTCGTTGCGCTCGTAGATGGTGGCCGCGTTGCCGAGCTTTTCCGACGCCGCGGTCAACCCCGCCGACATCTCGATCAGCAGATCCTGCAGGTCGGTGCACATCTCCGTGTATTCGTTCTTCACGAACAGGCCGACCACACCCCACGATTCCTCACCGACGTCGGACTGCCGCACCAGCCGCCCCACCTCGGCCGGGACCCGGACGTCCTGCGCGAGCTTGCCCGAGTAAGTGCGCAGAGCGCTGATGACCACCGCGTGCCCCTCGCCCATCAGTGACCCCTCCTCAAGCACCATCCGGTGCGGATCGTCGTGATCGGCCCCTTGGACCCGGAAGCGCCACCCCCGGTTCCCGGAGCCCTTCAAATCGCGTTCAGCCCGCTGAAGGCGCTCGGCTCAGCGGTCGTCTTCGTCGAACAGGTTCTTCAGGAAACGGTCGCCGTCGGAGCCGCCGGCCGGGGGCGGGGTGGGCTGCTGCTGAGGTTCGGTTTCGGACCGCAGGACCGAGCGCTCGGCGTAGTCGTCGGGCTGCTCGGCCCGTCCCCGGGCGGGCGCGTCCTCCGTCATCTGCGCCTTCAAGTCCTCGACCGTGGTCCCGAACAGCTCGGCCTGGGTCTCCAGCACCTGGTCGACGAGGTTGAGGTCGTCGCCCAGGTGTTCTTCGACGATGGTGGCCTGCTTGCGGGCCGATGCGGCCACGGCCTGCTGAATGGTCGACATCAGCGCGGCCGAGAGGCCTTCGGGACGCTGTCGGAGGGCCTCCTCGGTGAACCGGACGTCCATGATGGCGCCGCCGGGGCCCGCCACCACGGTCACCGAACGGTCGGGTGATGTCGCCGTCGCCTCGAGTCTGCTCAGCTCGTCCTGCATCCCGCCGATGTTCGCGAAGCGATCGTCGACGTTCTGGAGCTTGGACTGGAACTTCTCGAATTCCGCGACCAGCTGGTCGAACTCGGCTGCCATGGAGCCTCCCCGTGCGAGTGCGATGCGCCACCTGGAACCACGCCCGTCGACGCTGTGACCGGTGTCATCGTGACCTATTCACCGGTTTGACGCGATGGTGTGCTTCCCGGATCCATCCGGCTCACCCGTTAGGGGAATAGGTAGCGTGGTTCGCCGAGTTACGGCGACAAGCAGCACAGCGAGGGGAGGCGTCGTGGACGCCGAACAGCAGGAAAGCGTGGAGGAGCCGAGGCGGGGGAGCCACGCGGCGCCGGAGGGTGCGCCCGTGCACCCGCTGATCGACCTCGGCCGGGACCCGAACCCGGGCAGGCCCGACCACGCCAAGCCGGACGAAGAGTGACGGCTGGGCGCGCGGCGCCTCCGTTGTGGGTGGTGGCGGGGGCATGGGTGAAGAAAGCGGCCGAAACGCCGTTTCATCAGGGTGGCCGCGGCGCGACGCCCGGCACGATATAGTTATCGACCCCCCGATTTGGTCGCCCCTGAAGTGGGCGGGTATCTTTGGAGACCGTGCCCGGCAGGCGTCGGGCCGTCCCGTGTGCCGTGCGGTGTGAACGGGGTGCTCAGGCATCCGGTTCGAAGGCTTCGCCCACACGGGATCCGACGGAAAATCCCTACGGGAAGTTACCGGTCGAAAGACCGTGACGCGGGCCGACACGCCCGACCGCGGGGGCCGGAGACAGACACGTAGTAGCAAGATCGCGAACAGAAAGCTGGTCCATTGCCCACGATCCAGCAGCTGGTCCGTAAGGGCCGCCAGGACAAGGCTGCCAAGCAGAAGACCGCGGCCCTCAAGGGGAGCCCGCAGCGGCGTGGCGTGTGCACTCGCGTGTACACCACAACCCCCAAGAAGCCGAACTCGGCGCTTCGCAAGGTCGCTCGTGTGAAGTTGACCAGCGGCATCGAGGTCACCGCCTACATTCCCGGTGAAGGCCACAACCTGCAGGAGCACTCGATGGTGCTCGTGCGTGGTGGTCGTGTGAAGGACCTGCCGGGTGTCCGTTACAAGATCATCCGCGGTTCGCTCGACACCCAAGGTGTCAAGAACCGTAAGCAGGCGCGCAGCCGGTACGGCGCGAAGAAGGAGAAGAGCTAATGCCTCGCAAGGGTCCGGCGCCGAAGCGGCCGCTGATCTCTGACCCCGTCTACGCATCCCCGCTGGTCACCCAGCTGGTGAACAAGGTGCTGAAGGACGGCAAGCGGTCCCTGGCCGAGCGCATCGTCTACGGCGCCCTCGAAGGTGCTCGCGAGAAGACCGGCACCGACCCGGTCGTCACGCTGAAGCGCGCCCTCGACAACGTGAAGCCCACCATCGAGGTGAAGAGCCGTCGTGTCGGTGGCGCCACCTACCAGGTGCCGATCGAGGTCAAGCCGGGCCGCTCCACCACCCTTGCGCTTCGCTGGCTGGTCTCCTTCTCCGCGGCTCGCCGTGAGAAGACCATGATCGAGCGCCTGCAGAACGAGCTGCTCGACGCGAGCAACGGCCTCGGCGCGAGCGTGAAGCGGCGCGAGGACACGCACAAGATGGCCGAGTCCAACAAGGCCTTCGCGCACTACCGCTGGTGATGACCGCCCGGCTGCCGATCCAAGCCTTGCCGGGCCCCAATTTTGAGACAGGGGAACACTCTCGTGGCACGTGACGTGCTGACCGACCTGAACAAGGTCCGCAACATCGGCATCATGGCCCACATCGACGCCGGTAAGACCACCACCACCGAGCGGATCCTGTTCTACACCGGGGTCAACTACAAGATCGGTGAAGTCCACGATGGCGCCGCCACCATGGACTGGATGGAGGAGGAGCAGAAGCGGGGTATCACCATCACCTCGGCTGCCACCACCACCTTCTGGGCCGATCACCAGATCAACATCATCGACACCCCGGGGCACGTCGACTTCACCGTCGAGGTGGAGCGATCGCTGCGCGTGCTCGATGGTGCCGTCGCCGTCTTCGACGGCAAGGAAGGTGTCGAGCCGCAGTCCGAGCAGGTCTGGCGTCAGGCGGACAAGTACGAGGTTCCTCGTATCTGCTTCGTCAACAAGATGGACAAGCTCGGTGCGGACTTCTACTTCACCGTCCGCACCATCGAGGAGCGCCTCGGCGCCCGCCCGCTGGTCATCCAGCTGCCGATCGGCGCCGAGAGCGAATTCGAAGGCGTCGTCGACCTCGTCCGCATGAAGGCGCTGACCTGGCGCGGCGAGGTCCAGAAGGGTGAGGACTACGCCGTCGAGGAGATCCCGGCCGAGCTCGCCGACAAGGCGGCCGAGTACCGGGAGAAGCTCGTCGAGACCGTCGCCGAGGCGGACGACGCCCTCATGGAGAAGTTCCTCGAGGGTGAGGAGCTGACCGAGGCCGAGATCAAGGCCGGTATCCGGAAGCTCACCGTCGACCGCGAGGCGTACCCGGTGCTCACCGGTTCCGCCTTCAAGAACAAGGGCGTTCAGCCCATGCTCGACGCGGTCATCGACTACCTTCCGTCGCCGCTCGACGTCCCCGCCGTCGAAGGCACGCTGCCCGACGGTGAGACCGTCGTGTCGCGCAAGCCGTCGACCGAGGAGCCGTTCTCCGCTCTGGCGTTCAAGATCGCCGCGCACCCGTTCTTCGGCAAGCTGACCTACATCCGGGTGTACTCGGGCAAGGTCTCCGCCGGCGCGCAGCTGATCAACGCGACCAAGGAGCGCAAGGAGCGCATCGGGAAGCTCTTCCAGATGCACTCCAACAAGGAGAACCCGGTCGACGAGGCCCAGGCCGGCCACATCTACGCGGTCATCGGCCTGAAGGACACCACCACCGGTGACACCCTCGCCGACCCGCAGAACCCGGTCGTCCTCGAGTCGATGACGTTCCCGGCGCCGGTCATCCGCGTCGCGATCGAGCCGAAGACCAAGGCCGACCAGGAGAAGCTCTCCCTGGCGATCCAGAAGCTGGCCGAAGAGGACCCGACGTTCCAGGTCAACCTGGACGAGGACACCGGCCAGACGATCATCGCCGGTATGGGCGAGCTGCACCTCGAGGTGCTGGTCAACCGGATGAAGTCCGACTACAAGGTCGAGGCGAACATCGGTAAGCCGCAGGTCGCCTACCGCGAGACGGTGCGCAAGACGGTCGAGAAGCTCGACTACGTGCACAAGAAGCAGACCGGTGGTTCCGGTCAGTTCGCGAAGGTCATCGTCAAACTCGAGCCGCTCGAGTCCACCGACGGTGCCCTCTACGAGTTCGACAACAAGGTCACCGGTGGTCGCGTGCCGCGGGAGTACATCCCGTCGGTCGACGCGGGCGCACAGGACGCCATGCAGTACGGCGTGCTGGCCGGCTACCCGCTCGTCGGGTTGAAGTTCACCTTGTTGGACGGCGCGTACCACGAGGTCGACTCTTCGGAAATGGCCTTCAAGATCGCCGGTTCCATGGCGATGAAGGAAGCCGCGAAGAAGGCCGGTCCGGTCATCCTCGAGCCGCTGATGGCCGTCGAGGTCACCACGCCCGAGGACTACATGGGCGATGTGATCGGCGACCTCAACTCCCGCCGTGGCCAGATCCAGGCCATGGAGGAGCGCGCCGGTACCCGTGTCGTCAAGGCACTGGTCCCGCTGTCGGAGATGTTCGGTTACGTCGGTGACCTGCGGTCGCGTACCCAGGGACGTGCCAACTACTCCATGGTGTTCGATTCCTACGCCGAGGTTCCCGCGAACGTCGCCAAGGAAATCATCGCGAAGGCGACGGGGGAGTAGTTCCCGTCCGTCCGCGGGCATAAGGGACACTCCTGACCGTCCGCAGCACCCACCGAGAAACGAATCTCCGTCCGACGACAGCCACGTTGGCCGGTGAGTAAGCAAAAAAGTCCAGGAGGACATTCCAGTGGCGAAGGCGAAATTCGAGCGGACCAAGCCGCACGTCAACATCGGGACCATCGGTCACGTCGACCACGGTAAGACCACTCTGACCGCGGCGATCACCAAGGTTCTGCACGACAAGTACCCCGAGCTGAACACGGCGTCGGCGTTCGACCAGATCGACAACGCGCCGGAAGAGAAGCAGCGCGGCATCACGATCAACATCTCGCACGTCGAGTACCAGACCGAGAAGCGTCACTACGCCCACGTGGACGCCCCCGGTCACGCGGACTACATCAAGAACATGATCACCGGTGCGGCGCAGATGGACGGCGCGATCCTCGTGGTCGCGGCGACCGACGGCCCGATGCCGCAGACCCGTGAGCACGTGCTGCTCGCGAAGCAGGTCGGCGTGCCTTACATCGTGGTCGCGCTGAACAAGGCCGACATGGTCGACGACGAAGAGATCCTGGAGCTCGTCGAGCTCGAGGTCCGCGAGCTGCTGTCTTCCCAGGACTTCCCGGGTGACGACGCTCCGGTCGTCAAGGTCTCCGGCCTGAAGGCCCTCGAGGGCGACGCCAAGTGGGGCGAGAGTGTTCTCGAGCTCATGGCGGCCGTCGACGAGAACGTGCCGGACCCGGTGCGTGAGCTCGACAAGCCGTTCCTGATGCCGATCGAAGACGTCTTCACGATCACCGGCCGTGGCACGGTCGTGACCGGCCGTATCGAGCGTGGCCGCGTCAACGTGAACGAAGAGGTCGAGATCGTCGGCATCAAGGAGAAGTCGACCAAGACCACCGTCACCGGTGTCGAGATGTTCCGCAAGCTGCTCGACCAGGGTGAGGCCGGCGACAACGTCGGTCTGCTGGTCCGCGGTATCAAGCGCGAGGACGTCGAGCGCGGCCAGGTCGTCGTGAAGCCGGGTACCACCACCCCGCACACGGAGTTCGAGGGCTCGGTCTACATCCTGTCGAAGGACGAGGGTGGTCGTCACACCCCGTTCTTCAACAACTACCGCCCCCAGTTCTACTTCCGCACGACGGACGTGACCGGCGTGGTGACCCTCAAGGAGGGCACCGAGATGGTCATGCCGGGCGACAACACGGACATCAGCGTTGTGCTGATCCAGCCGGTCGCCATGGACGAGGGCCTGCGTTTCGCCATCCGCGAGGGTGGACGGACCGTCGGCGCCGGCCAGGTCACCAAGATCATCAAGTGATTCAACGCCACCCGGGGGTCTGATACACCCCCGGGTTCAAGGCGTCAAATCACGTGTGCGACACTATTCAGGTTGCTCGTCCTGGGGCGGCCGAACCTTGCAAGTCATTTGACGCGCGGGTTCCGGCCGCCCTGGTATGAGCGGCCACGGTCCGTGGAGCTCTTCCTTCGGGTGAGGCCAGCGGGCGCGGCGGTTGAGACGGCATGGCCGGATCACTGCCTCCTCACATGAGGAAGACCAGCAAGACGACGATCCCGCGGGATCCGTCTGTGCGTCGGGCGCGACACGCCCGACCGCGTGGACCGGGGACAGGGCCGTTGAACTGCGAGAACTCCGGCCCCGCCGGGGTTTGAAGAGACAAAGCGGCACGAGACGACAAGGAACGCAGCCACCATGGCGGGACAGAAGATCCGCATCCGGCTCAAGGCCTACGACCACGAGGCGATCGACACCTCGGCGCGCAAGATCGTCGAGACGGTCACGCGCACCGGCGCCCGTGTTGTCGGGCCGGTGCCGCTGCCCACCGAGAAGAACGTTTACTGCGTCATCCGCTCGCCGCACAAGTACAAGGACTCGCGCGAGCACTTCGAGATGCGCACGCACAAGCGTCTGATCGACATCCTCGACCCGACGCCGAAGACGGTCGACGCGCTCATGCGCATCGACCTGCCGGCGAGCGTCGACGTCAACATCCAGTAGCGGCTGGCGAGCGGCGGAGAGTAAGAGACTCATGTCTGACAGGCAAGTGAAGGGCATCCTGGGCACCAAGCTCGGCATGACCCAGGTCTTCGACGAGAACAACCGGGTCGTCCCGGTGACCGTCGTCCAGGCCGGTCCGAACGTGGTCACCCAGGTTCGGACCCAGGAAACCGACGGCTACAAGGCCGTGCAGCTGGCTTTCGGCGCGGTCGACCCGCGCCGGGTCAACAAGCCGCGCACCGGCCACTTCGACAAGGCGAGCGTGACCCCGCGTCGTTTCCTTGCGGAGCTGCGTACCACCGACGCCGAGACCTACGAGGTCGGCCAGGAGATCACCGCTGAGGTGTTCGAGGCCGGTATCGAGGTCGACGTGACCGGTACCAGCAAGGGCAAGGGCTACGCCGGTGTCATGAAGCGTCACGGCTTCAAGGGCCAGGGCGCGAGCCACGGTGCTCAGGCCGTGCACCGCAAGCCCGGCTCGATCGGTGGCTGTGCCACCCCGGGCCGTGTCTTCAAGGGCCTGCGCATGGCGGGCCGGATGGGCAACGACCGGGTCACCACGCAGAACCTGACCGTGCACGCCGTGCGTGCCGAGGACGGCCTGCTGCTGATCAAGGGCGCCGTGCCCGGTCCCAAGGGCGGCCTGCTGTTCGTGCGCAGCGCCGCGAAGGGTGGTAACTGATCATGACCAGCGTCGAGCTGAAGACCCCGGCCGGTAAAGCCGACGGCACGGTCGAGCTCCCCTCGGAGATCTTCGACGTGCAGGCCAACGTGCCCCTCATGCACCAGGTCGTGGTGGGCCAGCTGGCCGCCGCTCGCCAGGGCACGCATGACACCAAGACCCGCGGTGAAGTCCGCGGTGGTGGCAAGAAGCCGTACCGCCAGAAGGGCACCGGCCGCGCCCGCCAGGGTTCGACCCGTGCGCCGCAGTTCACCGGTGGTGGCGTCGTCCACGGCCCCACGCCGCGTGACTACACCCAGCGGACCCCGAAGAAGATGAAGGCCGCCGCGCTCCGTGGCGCCCTCTCCGACCGGGCCCGCGCCGGACAGCTGCACGTCGTCACCGAACTGGTGACCGGCGAGAAGCCGTCCACCAAAGCCGCCAAGGCCGCCATCGCCGCGGTGACCCAGGCCAAGCGCGTTCTCGTGGTGCTGCACCGCGACGACGAGCTGAGCTGGAACTCCGTGCGCAACCTGGCCGAGGTCCACATCATCACGCCCGACCAGCTCAACACCTACGACGTGTTGGTCAACGACGACGTGGTGTTCACCAAGGCCGCTTACGACGTGTTCGTCGCCGGTCCCGTCAGGGGCAAGGGCGTCAAGGCCTCGGCGCGGTCGAGCGAGGTTTCGGAAGGGAGTGACGAGCAGTGAGTGCTATCGCCATCGCCGATCCTCGCGACATCTTGCTCGCGCCGGTGATCTCCGAGAAGTCCTACGGACTGCTTGAAGACCACAAGTACACGTTCGTGGTTCGCCCGGACGCCAACAAGACCCAGATCAAGATCGCGGTCGAGAAGGTGTTCGGCGTCAAGGTGGTCAGTGTCAACACCCTCAACCGCCAGGGCAAGCGTAAGCGGACTCGCGCCGGCTTCGGCAAGCGCAAGGACACCAAGCGCGCCATCGTGACTCTTTCGGCTGAAAGCAAGCCGATCGAGATCTTCGGCGGACCCACCGCGTAAAGGACTGAGCTGACACATGGGCATCCGCAAGTACAAGCCGACGACCCCGGGTCGTCGCGGTTCCAGCGTCTCCGACTTCGCCGAGATCACTCGGTCCACCCCGGAGAAGTCGCTGCTGCGTCCGCTGAGCAAGACCGGCGGCCGTAACTCCAGCGGCAAGATCACCACCCGCCACAAGGGCGGTGGCCACAAGCGTGCGTACCGGCTGATCGACTTCCGCCGGAACGACAAGGACGGCGTTCCCGCCAAGGTCGCGCACATCGAGTACGACCCCAACCGGTCCGCTCGTATCGCGCTCCTGCACTACGCCGACGGCGAGAAGCGCTACATCATCGCCCCGGAGAAGCTCAAGCAGGGTGACACGGTTGAGAACGGCCCCCGCGCCGACATCAAGCCGGGTAACAACCTGCCGCTGCGCAACATCCCGGTCGGCACCGTGATCCACGCGATCGAGCTCCGCCCCGGTGGCGGCGCGAAGATGGCGCGGTCCGCCGGTGCCAAGGTGCAGCTGGTGGCGAAGGACGGGCCTTACGCCCAGCTTCGTCTCCCGTCGGGCGAGATCCGCAACGTCGACGTGCGCAACCGCGCCACCATCGGCGAGGTCGGCAACTCCGACCACTCCAACATCAACTGGGGCAAGGCGGGTCGTAACCGCTGGCGCGGCAAGCGTCCCACCGTCCGTGGTGTCGTCATGAACCCGGTCGACCACCCGCACGGTGGTGGTGAGGGTAAGACCTCCGGTGGTCGCCACCCGGTGAACCCGAACGGAAAGCCCGAAGGCCGCACCCGCCGCCGCAAGGCTTCCGACTCCATGATCGTCCGCCGCCGGCGTACCGGCAAGAAGCGCTGAGCAGGGAGGTAGAAGAACATGCCACGTAGCCTCAAAAAGGGCCCCTTCGTGGACGACCACCTGCTCAAGAAGGTGGACGTTCTCAACGAGTCGGGCAAGAAGACCGTGATCAAGACCTGGTCGCGCCGCTCCACGATCATCCCGGACTTCCTGGGACACACGATCGCGGTGCACGACGGCCGCAAGCACGTCCCGGTGTTCGTCACCGAGGCGATGGTGGGTCACAAGTTGGGCGAATTCGCACCGACTCGGACCTTCAAGGGCCACATCAAGGACGACCGCAAGTCGCGCCGCCGCTGAGCGGGCACGAGAGAACAAGGAAGCTAGCGATGAACGCCCAGAACGACGTGGCCGAGGCTTTGCCGACGGCTTACGCGCGGGCTCGCTTCGTCCGGGACTCGCCTACCAAGGTGCGCCGGGTGATCGAGCTGATCAAGGGACGTAGCGCCGCCGACGCCTTGGCCGTGCTCCAGTTCGCCCCGCAGGCGGCAAGCGAGCCGGTCGCGAAGGTGCTCGCCAGCGCCGTGGCCAACGCCGAGAACAACCTCGATCTCGACCCGGACACCCTCTGGGTCAAGAACGCCTACGCCGACGAGGGCCCGACCCTCAAGCGTATCCGTCCGCGGGCCCAAGGCCGCGCGTACCGGATTCGCAAGCGGACCAGCCACATCACCGTCGAGGTGGAGTCGCGTCCGAAGGCCGAGGCCAAGAAGGCACAGGGCAAGAAGAAGGCAGGTGGCCGGTAGTGGGCCAGAAGATCAACCCGCACGGCTTCCGCCTGGGTATCACCACGGACTGGAAGTCGCGTTGGTACGCCGACAAGCAGTACGCGGAGTACGTGGCCGAGGACGTCAAGATCCGGAAGCTGCTGTCCACGGGCATGGAGCGCGCCGGGATCTCCAAGGTCGAGATCGAGCGCACCCGTGACCGGGTCCGCGTCGACATCCACACCGCCCGGCCGGGCATCGTCATCGGCCGTCGCGGCGCGGAGGCCGACCGCATCCGCGGCGCGCTGGAGAAGCTGACCGCCAAGCAGGTCCAGCTGAACATCCTCGAGGTCAAGAACCCCGAGGCCGACGCCCAGCTCGTCGCTCAGGGTGTCGCGGAGCAGCTGAGCAACCGTGTGGCGTTCCGCCGCGCGATGCGCAAGGCGATCCAGACCTCCATGCGTTCGCCGCAGGTCAAGGGCATCCGCGTGCAGTGCGGCGGTCGTCTCGGCGGTGCCGAGATGTCCCGCTCCGAGCACTACCGCGATGGCCGCGTCCCGCTGCACACGCTGCGTGCCGACATCGACTACGGCTTCTTCGAGGCCAAGACGACGTTCGGTCGCATCGGCGTGAAGGTGTGGATCTACAAGGGCGAACTCGTGGGTGGTCTCAAGGCCAGGGAGGCGCGTGACGCCGCCGCGGCCGCCGAGCGTGCCCCGCGCCGTGACCGTGGTGACCGTCCGTCCCGTCCGCGCCGTTCCGGTGCGTCGGGCACGACGCCGACCTCGACCGAAGCCGGCCGGGCTGCTGCCGCCGCCAAGAGCGACGACACCGCCCCCGCGGCCACCGAGGCCCCGGCTGCTGAGACTGCAGAAAAGACGGAGGGCTGACACGTGCTCATCCCGCGCAGGGTCAAGCACCGGAAGCAGCACTCCCCGAAGCGCCACGGTGCCGCCAAGGGCGGTACGAATGTGAGCTTCGGCGAGTACGGCATCCAGGCGCTTGAGCACAGCTACGTGACCAACCGGCAGATCGAGTCCGCTCGTATCGCCATGACGCGTCACATCAAGCGTGGTGGCAAGGTGTGGACGACCATCTACCCGGACCGCCCGCTGACCAAAAAGCCGGCGGAAACCCGCATGGGTTCCGGTAAGGGTTCGCCCGAGTGGTGGATCGCCAACGTGAAGCCGGGCCGCGTGATGTTCGAGATCTCGTTCCCGAACGAGGAGACCGCCCGTGAGGCGCTCCGTCGCGCGATCCACAAGCTGCCCATGAAGTGCCGCATCGTGACCCGTGAAGGTGGTGAGTTCTGATGGCGAAGGCAGGTGCTGCCCAGGCATCGGAGCTGCGTGAGCTCACCGCGGAAGAGCTCGTTCTGCGTCTGAAGGAATACAAGGAGGAGCTCTTCAACCTCCGTTTCCAGATGGCGACCGGACAGCTCGACAACAACCGCCGTCTGCGCATCGTCCGTACGGACATCGCGCGGATCTACACGGTCATGCGCGAGCGTGAACTCGGCCTGTCCGTTTCCCCTGACGCCGAGAGTGAAGGTGCCGCATGAGCGAGCAGCCCAACGCTGAGGCGGCCCCCCGTAACGACCGCAAGGTCCGTGAGGGTTACGTCGTCTCGGACAAGATGAACAAGACGATCGTGGTCGAGCTCGAAGACCGCAAGAAGCACCGTCGTTACGCCAAGGTTCTCCGCAGCACCAGCAAGGTCAAGGTGCACGACGAGAACAACGAGGCGGGCGTCGGCGACCGGGTCACCCTGATGGAGACCCGCCCGCTGTCGGCGACCAAGCGCTGGCGTCTGGTGCAGATCGTGGAGAAGGCCAAGTAAGTAGGGCTCTTTTTGAGTCCCTTAGTTCCGCAAGGCTCGCGGTTCAACGCGAGAACCAGCGCGACATACAGGAGTAGACGTGATCCAGCAGGAGTCGCGGCTTCGGGTTGCCGACAACACGGGCGCGAAGGAAATCCTTTGCATCCGCGTTCTCGGTGGTTCCGGGCGGCGCTACGCGGGTATCGGCGACATCATCGTCGCCACCGTGAAGGACGCCATGCCGGCCGCCGGCGTGAAGAAGGGTGACGTCGTCAAGGCCGTCATCGTTCGCACGCGCAAGGAGCGCCGTCGTCCGGACGGTTCTTACATCCGCTTCGACGAGAACGCTGCTGTGCTCATCAAGAACGACAATGAGCCCCGCGGCACCCGCATCTTCGGCCCGGTGGGCCGCGAGCTGCGCGACCGAAAGTTCATGAAGATCATTTCGCTCGCGCCGGAGGTGTTGTAGAGCATGAAGGTGAAGAAGGGCGACACGGTCGTCGTCATCGCCGGCAAGGACAAGGGTGCCAAGGGCAAGGTCATCCAGGCCTACCCCGAGCGCGAGCGCGTGCTGGTCGAAGGCGTGAACCGGATCAAGAAGCACACCCGGATCTCGCAGACCCAGCGCGGCGCGCAGTCCGGCGGCATCGTCACCCAGGAGGCGCCCATCCACGTCTCGAACGTGATGGTCGTCGACTCCGACGGCAAGCCGACTCGCATCGGCTACCGCATCGGCGAGGACGGCAAGAAGGTCCGGGTCTCGCGCCGGAACGGTAAGGACATCTGATCATGACCACCGCAGAGAAGATCGCCCCGCGCCTCAAGGTGCGGTACCGCGAGGAGATCAAGGGACAGCTCCAGGAGGAGTTCTCCTTCGAGAACGTCCACCAGATCCCGGGCGTCGTCAAGGTCGTCGTGAACATGGGTGTCGGAGACGCCGCCCGTGACAGCAAGCTGATCGAAGGCGCCATCCGCGACCTGGCCGCGATCACCGGGCAGAAGCCCGAGGTTCGCAAGGCCCGCAAGTCCATCGCGCAGTTCAAGCTGCGTGAGGGCCAGCCGATCGGCGCGCGCGTCACGCTGCGCGGCGACCGGATGTGGGAGTTCCTCGACCGGCTGCTGACCATCGCGCTTCCGCGTATCCGCGACTTCCGCGGACTTTCGCCGAAGCAGTTCGACGGCAACGGCAACTACACGTTCGGTCTCAACGAGCAGTCGATGTTCCACGAGATCGACCCGGACGCCATCGACCGCCCGCGCGGTATGGACGTCACTGTCGTCACCACCGCCAACACCGACGACGAGGGCCGCGCGCTGCTTCGCAAGCTCGGCTTCCCGTTCAAGGAGAACTGAGTCGATGGCCAAGAAAGCACTGGTCCACAAGGCCGCGAAGACGCCGAAGTTCAAGGTTCGCGGTTACACGCGCTGCCAGCGATGCGGTCGCCCGCACTCGGTGTTCCGCAAGTTCGGACTCTGCCGGATCTGCCTTCGCGAGATGGCACACGCGGGCGAGCTGCCCGGCGTCCGCAAGTCCAGCTGGTAAGAGTCTTTTTTAACTCCCACTTCGCCACAGGCCCTGCTTTAGCACAGGGAACCAGGGCGAGAAAGGTTGACAGGTCACCATGACGATGACCGACCCCATCGCAGACTTCTTGACCCGTCTGCGTAACGCGAACTCGGCTTACCACGACGAGGTCGTGCTTCCCCACTCGAAGATCAAGGCGAACATCGCCGAGATCCTCAAGCGCGAGGGCTACATTTCGGGCTACCGCGACGAGCCGGGCGAGAAGCACAAGAACCTCATCGTGGAGCTGAAGTACGGCCCCAACCGTGAGCGCAGCATCGCCGGCCTTCGCCGCGTGTCGAAGCCCGGCCTGCGGGTCTACGCAAAATCGACCGAACTGCCGTCGGTTCTCGGTGGCCTCGGCGTCGCGATCATCTCGACGTCGTCCGGCCTCCAGACCGACCGTCAGGCCAAGCGCAACAGCGTGGGCGGCGAAGTCCTCGCCTACGTCTGGTAAGGAAGGGGGCACAGACATGTCACGCATCGGAAAGCTGCCGGTCGCCGTCCCCTCCGGGGTCGAGGTGACCATCGATGGTCAGCACATTCAGGTCAAGGGGCCCAAGGGCACCCTTGAGCACACCATCGCCGAGCCGATCACCGTGGAGCGCGCCGAAGACGGCACGCTGCAGGTGAAGCGGCCCGACGAAGAGCGCACCAGCCGTGCCCTGCACGGTCTCACCCGGACGCTGGTCAACAACCTCGTCGTCGGTGTGACCGAGGGCTACGAGAAGAAGCTCGAAATCCACGGTGTCGGTTACCGGGTGCAGGCCAAGGGTTCGGACCTCGAGTTCGCTCTCGGCTACAGCCACCCGGTGAAGATCGAGGCCCCGGAAGGCATCACCTTCAAGGTCGAGACCCCCACCCGGTTCTCGGTCTCGGGCATCGACAAGCAGAAGGTCGGCCAGATCGCCGCGGTCATCCGCAAGCTGCGCCGCCCGGACCCGTACAAGGGCAAGGGCCTGCGCTACGAGGGTGAGAAGATCCGCCGCAAGGTCGGAAAGACGGGTAAGTGATCATGAGCGACACGACTACGAAGCGCAAGCCGGTCGGCAAGGACATCTCGACCCGCCGCCGCGTCGCGAAGGCCCGTCGGCACTTCCGCCTTCGCAAGAAGATCAACGGCACGGACCAGCGTCCGCGCCTGGTCGTCAAGCGTTCGTCGCGGCACATCGCCGTGCAGCTGATCGACGACCTCGCCGGCAAGACCCTGGCGTCGGCGTCCACCCTCGAGGCGGACGTCCGCGCGCTCGACGGCGACAAGAAGGCCAAGGCCGCGAAGGTCGGGGAGCTTGTCGCCAACCGCGCCAAGAACGCCGGTGTCTCGACCGTGGTGTTCGACCGTGGCGGTAACGCTTACCACGGCCGCATCGCCGCTCTCGCTGACGCCGCCCGTGAAGCGGGGTTGGAATTCTGATGCAGATGCTCGTGAATGGAAGGAAAGCCTGATGCCGGGACGTACACGGCAATTCGGCGGCGGACAGGGCGGACCCGGCGGGCAGGGCGGCAACGACCGCAATGAACGTCGTGGTGGCGGCCGGGATCGTCGCGACAGCGGTCGTGGCGGGGCCGGCCAGGACAAGACCCCGCACCTCGAGAAGGTCGTGACGATCAACCGCGTCGCCAAGGTCGTCAAGGGTGGTCGTCGCTTCAGCTTCACCGCCCTGGTGGTCGTCGGTGACGGCGACGGTCAGGTCGGCGTCGGCTACGGCAAGGCCAAGGAAGTTCCCGCGGCCATCGCCAAGGGCGTCGAGGAAGCGAAGAAGAACTTCTTCCGCGTTCCCCGCGTCGGCGGCACCATTCCCCACCCCATCCAGGGTGAGGAAGCCGCCGGTGTCGTGCTGCTGCGTCCGGCTTCCGCCGGTACCGGTGTCATCGCCGGTGGTCCGGTCCGCGCGGTCCTGGAGTGCGCGGGTGTCCACGACGTGCTGTCGAAGTCGCTCGGCTCCGACAACGCGATCAACATCGTGCACGCCACCGTGGCGGCCCTGAAGGGTCTGCAGCGTCCCGAAGAGGTCGCGGCCCGCCGCGGTCTCCCGCTCGAGGACGTCGCGCCGGCTCGGATGCTGCGCCAGCGTGCGGGTCAGGGGGTCTGACATGACTCAGCTCAAGGTGACCCAGGTCAAGAGCAAGATCGGCACCAAGCACAACCACCGTGAATCGCTGCGTACCCTCGGGCTGCGCAAGATCCGGCAGTCTGTGGTGCGTGAAGACACCCCCCAGGTTCGCGGCCTCATTCACACGGTCCGCCACCTGGTGGAGGTCGAGGAGGTCAAGGCATGACTGCCATCAAGATCCACCACCTTCGTCCGGCTCCGGGCGCGAAGCGCGACAAAATCCGCGTCGGCCGTGGTGAAGGCTCGAAGGGCAAGACCGCCGGTCGCGGTACCAAGGGCACCAAGGCCCGGAAGAACGTGCCCGCCGGTTTCGAGGGTGGGCAGATGCCCATCCACATGCGGCTCCCGAAGCTTCGCGGCTTCAAGAACCGCTTCCGTACCGAGTACCAGCCGGTGAACCTGGGCGACATCGCCCGCGTCTTCCCGGAGGGTGGCAAGGTCGGCAACGAGGAGCTCGTCGCGAAGGGTCTTGTTCGCAAGAACAAGCTCGTGAAGGTGCTCGGCAACGGTGACCTGAACGGCGTCAAGCTGGACGTCACCGCCGATGCTTTCTCCGGCTCCGCCAAGGAGAAGCTCTCCGCCGCCGGTGGCTCCGCCACCACGCTCTGAGCTCTCTTCGCTCGCTTCACCGAAAGGCCCGCCTGGCTCCGCCACGGCGGGCCTTTCGCTTGCGCTCGCTTCGCTCTCGCGCCTTCGCTTCGCTCGGCTCCACCGTGTCGACTTTCGCGGGCTGATCGCGATCCTGCGGTCGCCCAGGTGCCCGGTGCCCATGTCGACTTTCGCGGCTAACTGTCATCCGGTCCCTTCTCCCTGGCGCTCCCACGGACTTGCGTTTCGCGGGCTAATCGCGACCTGCGCGCCGAGACCGTCTCAGGTCACCCAGGCGACTTTCGCCGCCTAACCGCGATCTGCCAGCCGCGCCGGCCCTCCGCACCCGTGTCGACTTTCGCGGGCTAACCGTGATCCTGCGGTCGCCCAGGTGCCCAAGTCCCAGATCGCGGTTAGCCCGCGAAAGTCGACGTGTCCACCCAGGCGAAGGGCGTGGCGGCTGCGGGGTGGAGCTGGAAGGATCACGAGGTGGACACACCTTCCGGGCAGGATCCGCAGCCCTTTCAGCACCAGCCGGACGCTTCGCCGACGGTCGTGTCGGTGCCGGGCCCCGCGGATCCAGTGGGCGCTCCGGAGCGGTATGACCGGCCCGAGCCGCGCCGATTGGTCGCGGCGGGCCTGTCCGCTTTGGCGATGGTCCTGACTCTCGTCGGCTGCTTCTTCCCGCTCTTCCGCTCGGAGTACCGTTTCGACGTCGAGGGGAGCCAGCAGCTCACGACGGTGCAGAGCGCTTGGGGCTCGGAGTTCATCGACGGAGGCCTTTCGTCGCGGCAGGCGGCCGCACCACTCGGCGTCCCCTTGCTCATCGCCGCCACCTTGCTCCTCACCGCGCTGCTCGTCAGCTTGAGAATGGCCAACTCACGACCGGGCAACGCGCTCGACCGATGGCTGGCCACCAGCGCGGCGGTGTTTCTCGTCGGCGTCGTGACCACTATCGGAATGCTGACCGTAGGCGTAGGACTCGGGGCGTCCATCAAAGCGACGACCACACTCGAAGCGGGCATGTGGGCTCTTTTCGCCGCGGTCGTCGCCTCAGCGGGGGCGGCGATCATGAGCCAGCGCGTCGAAGACGCCGGAATCCCGGTGAGTGGAGACCAGAGTTTCGCGGATATGCCCACGCCGAAGGACGGCATCTCCATCACGGTGCTCCCGCCGGAGCCGCGGCCCGCGCCCCCGCCGGACTATTCGGCCTTCGCGCCCCCACCGGATCCCGGCCCCAGGGAGCGCGATTAGCCCGCTAAACGCGCTCGCGGCGGCCGATACGCTGGGGTAGGAGGTGGCCGATGGCTTGGGTGGTGGTCTTTTTCGGTGCGGCGGTGCTCGTGGCTTTTACGCCAGGGGCGAACAACCTGCTCGGTCTGCACCACGGCATGACGCAGGGTGCGTGGAAGGGGCTCGTCGGCCTGTTAGGCCGTTTGGCCGCGTTCACGGTCTTGATCGCGGCGGTCGCCGCAGGGCTCGGACAGCTCCTTGCCGCTTCCGAACTTGCACTCACGGTGATCAAGTGGGCGGGTGTCGCCTACCTGGTCTGGATCGGCGGACGGCTGCTGTGGTCGACCTTCCGCGGTGAACGGACGACGGTGGCCCCGGGACCGCAAGGCGCTGAACTCGTACCGGCGCTGCGGATCGCGAGGAAGGAATTCGTCGTCGCGATCACGAACCCGAAAGCGATCCTCATCTTCACCGCGTTCGTGCCTCAGTTCATCGACGCAGCTCACGGCTCCTTTTCTGCCCAGATCGCGATCCTCGGC
Organism: Amycolatopsis sp. NPDC034160; assembly: GCF_055575355.1. Classification (NCBI taxonomy): domain Bacteria; kingdom Bacillati; phylum Actinomycetota; class Actinomycetes; order Pseudonocardiales; family Pseudonocardiaceae; genus Amycolatopsis; species Amycolatopsis sp. NPDC034160. Next base: position 354,160 of record NZ_JBVISU010000002.1, read on the forward strand.
GCCGTTTATCTGCTGGCCGAATTCGTCGCGGGCGCCACTTATGTCGGAGTCGGCACGCTCGTGAAGTCGCTTCGCCTGTCCCGCCGCGCCACTCGCAACGTCGATCGCGGCACCGGTGTCGTACTCATCGGAATGGCGGGCGCCCTCGCTGCGTCGAGCTCCTGAGCCTCGTGCCTGATCACAGCGCGTTTAGCGGGCTAAGTGCGTTCCGGTGCGGCCGGAAAGTGGGGAACGACAGGGCGATCTGTCAAGGTTCCGAAGCAAGAAGCGGAAGTCGATCAACCTGGTGGACCAACCTTCGTTCGGAAAACCCACACGCACTGCGGACACGCCCTGTGAAGCTGTTAGAGTCGGCGACACGCTTCGGGACGAGTGTGCCCCGAAGCGTTCCTGGCTTGTGCCAGAAAGCTGTGTGTTCCTGCCGGCCCCAGGCCGGCCAAGCCGATCGTCGGTAAGACAGCCGACGACGCCGAGGAGGTCCCCCGCGTGCTCAGCGCCTTCCGCTCGGCTCTCGCGACGCCGGATCTACGTAAGAAGATCCTGTTCACGCTAGCCATCGTCGCGGTTTACCGAATCGGTGCCACCATCCCGGCCCCGGGCATCTCTTATTCCGCCGTGCAGCAATGCACGGAGACTGGGTCGCAGGAGGGCGTCTATCAGCTGCTGAACCTGTTCAGCGGTGGTGCGCTACTGCAGCTGTCGCTGTTCTCGACCGGCATCATGCCGTACATCACGGCGAGCATCATCGTCCAGCTCCTCACCGTGGTCATCCCGCGGTTCGAGGAGCTGAAGAAGGAAGGCCAGGCCGGCCAGGGCAAGCTGACCCAGTACACCCGGTACCTGACGATCGCTCTCGCGGTCCTGCAGGCGACCGGTGTGGTGGCGCTCGCCGACCGCAAGCAGCTCTTCCCGCAGTGTGAAACCGCGATCATCCCGGACAACAGCGTCTACACGCTGGCCATCATCGTCGTCACGATGACCGCCGGTACGGCCGTCATGATGTGGCTGGGTGAGCTGATCACCGAGCGCGGCGTCGGCAACGGCATGTCCGTGCTGATCTTCCTGAACATCGCGGCCCGCATCCCGATCGAGGGTGGCAACATCCTCAGCAGCGCCGGCCCGGTGGTCTTCACCCTGATCTGCGTGTTCGGCTTGGTGATCATCGCCAGCGTCATCTTCGTCGAGCAGGGCCAGCGCCGGATCCCGGTGCAGTACGCCAAGCGCATGATCGGCCGCCGCATGTACGGCGGAACCTCGACCTACCTGCCGATCAAGGTGAACCAGGCCGGTGTCATCCCGGTCATCTTCGCCTCGTCGCTGCTCTACCTGCCGGACCTGATCAGCCGCCTTGTCGGGGACGCCAACAGCAACGCCGGCTGGCAGGTCTTCATCCAGAACTACATCGTCAACCAGTCCAGCTGGGCGCACGTCCTGCTGTACTTCGCGTTGATCATCTTCTTCACGTACTTCTACATCACGATCACGTTCAACGTGGACGAGCGTGCGGAAGAAATGAAGAAGTTCGGTGGCTTCATCCCGGGTATCCGCCCGGGGCGTCCCACCGCGGAATACCTCAGCTACGTCCTCGGCCGGATCACTCTGCCGGGCTCTTTGTACCTGGGCATCATCGCGATCCTTCCGAACTTCTTCCTGTCCGTCACCGGCAGCGGGAACAACCAGAACTTCCCGTTCGGTGGCACGGCTGTGCTGATCATGGTCGGTGTCGGTCTCGACACCGTGAAGCAGATCGAAAGCCAGCTGATGCAACGTAACTACGAAGGGTTCTTGAAGTGACGCGCCTGGTTCTCGTTGGCCCTCCTGGCGCGGGCAAAGGTACTCAGGCGGTAGCACTGTCGGAGAAGCTCCGGATCCCGCACATCTCGACCGGCGATCTGTTCCGCGCCCACGTGGGGGAGCAGACGCCGCTGGGCCAGGAAGCCAAGCGCTACCTGGATTCCGGTGAACTCGTCCCTGACTCGGTCACGAACGAGATGGTGCGCGAGCGCCTGGCCGAGCCGGACGCCAAGGTCGGGTTCCTGCTGGACGGCTTCCCGCGCAACACGAAGCAGGCCGATGTCCTCGGTGAAATCCTCGGCGAGGCCGACACCGAGCTCAACGCGGTCATCCAGCTCCAGGTTTCGGAGGACGTCGTCGTCGAGCGGCTGCTTTCGCGCGGCCGCTCGGACGACACCGAAGACGTCATCCGTCGTCGTCAGCAGATCTACGTGTCCGAGACGGCTCCGCTGCTCGAGTACTACGCGGACATCCTCGTCACGGTCGACGGCGTCGGCACGGTCGAAGAGATCTCCGCCCGCGTGCTGGAAGCGCTGCGCGACCGCACGTGAATCTCGGAGGACTGCGTGTACTGCAACGACTTCGTCGTGGGCGCATGATCGAACTCAAGACCCCTGGCGAGCTACAGGCGATGCGTGCCGCCGGACTGGTCGTCTGGCGTACTCTCACCGCGGTGCGGGAGATCGCCAAGCCGGGGGCCACGACGGCCGATCTCGACGAACTCGCCGAGCAGACGATCCGCGACGCCGGTGCGGTGCCCTCGTTCAAGGGCTACCACGGCTTCCCGGCGTCGATCTGCGCCTCGGTGAACGAGCAGATCGTCCACGGCATCCCGTCGAAGACACAGACCCTGAACGAGGGCGACATCATCTCGGTGGACTGCGGCGCGATCCTCGACGGCTGGCACGGCGACTCCGCTGTCACCCTCGCGATCGGTGAGGTGTCGAAGGCGGATCTCGCGCTTTCGGCGGCCACCGAGGCCGCGATGTGGGCGGGGATCGCGGCGGTGTCGTCCGGTGGCCGGCTCACCGACATCTCGCACGCCGTGCAGACCGCGGCCGAGAAGGCGAGCCGGGAAGACGGCATCGAGTACGGGATGATCGTCGAATACGGCGGTCACGGCATCGGGCGCCAGATGCACATGGACCCGTTCCTGCCGAACCTGGGCAAGCCGGGCAAGGGCCCGCGGCTCAAGACCGGGATGGCGCTCGCGATCGAACCCATGCTGACCGGTGGTGGCGGCGAGACCGTCGAGCTCGACGACGGGTGGACCGTCGTGACCGCGGACGGCTCACGCGCCGCGCACTGGGAGCACACCGTCGCCATCACCGATGACGGCCCGTGGGTGCTGACCGCCCCCGAAGACGCCTGACCCAGCCCGCCCGGATCGCGTTTAGCCCGCTAACCGCGACGCCCCCCGACCTGCGTTTAGCCCCCTGATCGCGATCACCGGGAGCGCGATTAGGGGGCTAAAGTCGCCAGGGCGCCGGAGCGCGGTTAGCCCGCTAAACGCGAGTCCGCCCGCTGCCCGGCCGAGTGCCTGTGCCGCCGACAAGGCGCCTGAGGGTCGCCCCTTCAGGTAGACCTCGCCCCGCCGAGACGCGCCAGGTCGCAGGCCCACCGGAGCGCGATTAGGGGGCGAAACGCACGTCGGCGCAGGCGTACGATGGAGGCAGTCGCCATCGGTGGGCACAGGGGGCAACTAACACAGTCACCCCCGTTTGGGGCTCACGACACGGGTTGCGTACACTGTCAAGTCGGTGTACTCATCGCGCCCGGATCCTGCGCGCTCGTGAATTCTCGCGAACGGACATTGGAGCCGGGCAGGAGTGTGCCGAAGCACCACCCAGCCAAGCACTCAAGCTCTGACTGATAACACAGCGTAGCGACAGGAAATGCGGAGGACATGGGCAAGAAAGACGGGGCCATCGAGGTCGAAGGCCGCGTAGTCGAGCCGCTCCCCAACGCGATGTTCCGCGTCGAGTTGGAGAACGGCCACAAGGTCCTTGCACACATCAGCGGCAAGATGCGGCAGCACTACATCCGCATCCTGCCCGAGGACAGGGTTGTCGTGGAGCTCTCGCCCTACGACTTGTCTCGTGGTCGCATCGTCTATCGCTACAAGTGATCACGACGAGTTAGCACAAGCAGGAGAGCAGGAGACGTGAAGGTTCAGCCGAGCGTCAAGAAGATCTGCGACAAGTGCAAGGTGATCCGCCGCCACGGCCGGATCATGGTGATCTGCGAGAACCTGCGGCACAAGCAGCGGCAGGGCTGATCACTCGCACTCGTACAGAGTGGATTGACGGCTACACAATCTCCCCGCACCTGCCGGGCCGTGCGAACGGCCCGGTTCACCCTCGGACTTCAGGCCGAGGCCGGGACACCCGAAGCGCAAGCAGAGGGCACGACAGGCGAGTCGGTCCCGGGACCGGACGGGGAGCAGACCTGAAGACGAATTCTATGAAGGAGCATCAACGCCAATGGCACGACTCGCTGGCGTAGACCTCCCCCGCGAAAAGCGGTTGGAGATCGCGCTGACCTACATCTACGGCATCGGCCGTACCCGCTCGAAGCAGCTCATCGCGGCTGCCGAGCTCAACGCGGACACTCGCGTCAAGGATCTGAGCGATGACGACCTCGCCAAGCTGCGGGTCTACATCGAAGAGAACTTCAAGGTCGAGGGTGACCTTCGCCGCGAGGTGAACGCCGACATCCGTCGGAAGATCGAGATCGGGTGCTACGAGGGCCTTCGCTGGCGTCGCGGACTTCCCGTCCGTGGTCAGCGCACCAAGACCAACGCCCGCACCCGCAAGGGTCCGAAGAAGACGGTCGCCGGCAAGAAGAAGGCTGGCAAGAAGTGAGCGTCCAGGGCAAGAAGGTCGTGCAGATGGGCGGCGTTCACCGTCGCGGCTCGGCTTGTGTCTCGCCCAAGGCGCTCTACGCCCGCCCGATGGCGCTGCGGAACCTGTACACCGACGCCGGTTCGATCATCCGGCGCGGCCAGGCCGAAGCGGTCGCCGCTCACCAAGAGAACGCGCGCTAACAGGAGAACCCTCAAAACATGCCACCGAAGTCTCGTACTGCGGCGGGGGCCAAGAAGGTCCGCCGTAAGGAAAAGAAGAATGTCGCGCACGGTCACGCGCACATCAAGAGCACCTTCAACAACACCATCGTCTCGATCACGGACCCGACCGGTGCCGTGATCGCGTGGGCGTCGAGTGGTCACGTGGGCTTCAAGGGCTCGCGTAAGTCCACCCCGTTCGCCGCGCAGATGGCCGCCGAGAGCGCCGCCCGCAAGGCTGCCGAGCACGGCATGAAGAAGGTCGACGTTTTCGTGAAGGGCCCGGGTTCGGGCCGCGAGACGGCGATCCGCTCGCTGCAGGCAGCCGGCCTCGAGGTCGGCACCATCCAGGACGTGACCCCGCAGCCTCACAACGGCTGCCGCCCGCCCAAGCGGCGCCGGGTCTGAGGAACGGGGAGGAGTAAGAAGAAATGGCTCGTTACACCGGCCCCGCGACGCGTATTTCGCGTCGCCTCAAGGTTGACCTCATCGGCGGCGACCAGGCTTTCGAGCGTCGCCCCTATCCGCCCGGCCAGCACGGCCGCGGTCGGATCAAGGAGTCCGAGTACCTCCTGCAGTCGCAGGAGAAGCAGAAGGCTCGTTACACGTACGGCGTTCTCGAGCGTCAGTTCGTCCGGTACTACAAGGAAGCCGTTCGGCGTCCCGGTAAGACCGGTGAGAACCTGCTGCAGATCCTCGAGTCCCGTCTCGACAACGTGATCTACCGCGCCGGCATCGCCCGCACCCGCCGTCAGGCGCGTCAGCTGGTGAGCCACGGTCACTTCGTGGTCAACGGCGTCAAGGTCAACGTTCCCTCGTACCAGGTCAGCAAGTGGGACATCATCGACGTGCGGCCGAAGTCGTTCTCGATGCTGCCCTTCGTCGCTGCCAAGGAGTCGTTCGGCGAGCGTCCCGTTCCCGCGTGGCTCCAGGTCGTTCCGTCCAACCTCCGTGTGCTGGTCCACCAGCTCCCGGAGCGCGCTCAGATCGATGTTCCGGTCCAGGAACAGCTGATCGTCGAGCTCTACTCGAAGTGATCCATCACCGGGCCGGGGTTTCCCCGGCCCGGTGTGGGCACGGGCGGCGGCGCCCGGAGCGCGCCGCCGTTTCGCCATCCCTTTCGGTGTCATATGGCGGGCGCCGTTTGGAAAGGAATTAGGAAAGATGCTGATTTCCCAGCGGCCGGCTCTCGGCGAAGAGACGGTCAACGAGACCCGCTCCCGGTTCACCATCGAACCGCTGGAGCCCGGCTTCGGCTACACGCTCGGCAACTCGCTGCGGCGCACGCTGCTGTCGTCCATTCCGGGCGCGGCCGTGACGAGCATCCGCATCGACGGCGTGCTGCACGAGTTCACCACCGTTCCCGGGGTGAAGGAAGACGTCACCGACATCATCCTGAACCTCAAGGAGCTCGTGGTCTCCTCGGAAGAGGACGAGCCGGTCACCATGTACCTGCGCAAGCAGGGCCCTGGTGAGGTCACGGCTGCCGACATCGTGCCCCCGGCCGGTGTCACCGTGCACAACCCGGATCTGCACATCGCGTCGCTGAACGGCAAAGGCAAGCTCGAGATCGAGCTCGTCGTCGAGCGCGGCCGCGGTTACGTTCCGGCCCTGCAGAACAAGCAGGCGGGCGCGGAGATCGGCCGGATCCCGGTCGACTCCATCTACTCCCCGGTGCTGAAGGTGACCTACAAGGTCGAGGCGACCCGTGTCGAGCAGCGCACCGACTTCGACAAGCTGATTCTGGACGTGGAGACGAAGCCGTCGATCACGCCGCGGGACGCCGTCGCGTCGGCCGGTAAGACGCTGGTGGAGCTGTTCGGTCTCGCGCGCGAGCTGAACGTCGACGCCGAGGGCATCGAGATCGGCCCGTCGCCGCAGGAAGCGGACACCATCGCCGCCTACGCGATGCCGATCGAGGACCTGGACCTCACCGTCCGGTCGTACAACTGCCTCAAGCGCGAGGGCATCCACACCGTCGGCGAACTGGTCTCGCGCAGCGAGGCCGACCTGCTGGACATCCGCAACTTCGGTGCGAAGTCGATCGACGAGGTCAAGCTCAAGCTCGTCGGTCTCGGCCTCGCGCTGAAGGACAGCCCGCCCGGGTTCGACCCGACCGCGGCCGCGGCCAGCTACGACGGTGAAGGCTGGTCCGAGGGCGTCGACAGCATCACGGACGGAATTTCGGACAACGGCCACGACGATGGCCAGGACTACGCAGAGACGGAGCAGCTGTAAGGCCAGCTTCGGCTCCCTCACCGGTAGGGGTGGGGGAGCCTCGGCCTCCAGCTGTGAGCTGAACGAGGAGAACCGATGCCCACCCCCACAAAGGGACCCCGTCTCGGCGGGTCGCCCGCGCACGAACGGCTGATCCTGGCCAATCTGGCCACCCAGCTGTTCGAGCACGGCAAGATCACCACGACCGAGGCGAAGGCCCGCCGGGTGCGCCCGCTGGCCGAGAAGCTGATCACGAAGGCGAAGCGGGGCGACCTGCACAACCGTCGTCAGATCCAGCGCATCGTGCGCGACAAAGACGTCGTGCACAAGCTGATCGCCGAGATCGGTCCGTTCTTCGCGGAGCGTCCGGGTGGCTACACCCGGATCACCAAGACGATGGCGCGCAAGGGCGACAACGCCCCCATGGCCGTCATCGAGCTGGTGGCCGAGAAGACCGTCACCGCCGAGGCCGAGGCCGCGCGCAAGACGAAGTTCGCCAAGGACGAGCCGAAGGCTGCCGCCCCGGCCGCCGAGGAGACCACCGAGGCCACTGAGGCTGCCGACACGGCCGCCACTGAGGCTCCGGAGGCCACCGAGGCTCCTGCCGCCGACGAGGCCGCTGAGGCCCCCGCCGCGGACGCGGACAGCAAGAAGGACTGACGTCCTGACGGCACCGAACACCCCGGACGAGCCCGCCACTCCCACTGCGGAGGGCGGGCTCGTTCGTCTGCGTCTGGATGTTTCCTACGACGGCACCGATTTCTCCGGCTGGGCGCGGCAACCCGGACGGCGCACGGTCCAGGGCGTCCTCGAAGAGGCGCTCGCGAAGCAGCCTCCAGGAGCCTCGGTCCCGAAGTCCGTCGTCGTCGCCGGCCGCACCGATGCCGGAGTGCACGCGGCCGGCCAGGTGGTCCACGTCGACGTGTCGCCTTTAGCGGGCAAAACGCGATCCGGTCGCCTGGAACTGGACGAGCAAGGCATCCCTGACCTGGGGCGGATGTGTCACCGGTGGAACCGGTATTTGCCAGGTGACGTCCGGGTACTGGGCGCTCGCGTGGCGCCTGCGGGCTTCGATGCGCGGTTTTCCGCCGTGCGGCGGCACTATCGCTACCGCGTCTCCGACGCACCGTGGGGCGTGGATCCCTTGAGGCGCCATGACACCTTGGCCTGGGGACGGCCGCTCTCGATCGATGCGATGAACGAGGCGTCAGCCTCCCTTCTGGGGCTCCAGGACTTCGCTGCCTTCTGTAAACAGCGCGAAGGCGGGACGACCATCCGAGAGCTGCAGAGGCTCGTCTGGCGGCGTACCGGGCCGCACGCGGTCGAGGTCGACGTCTCCGCCGACGCGTTCTGCCACTCGATGGTGCGAAGCCTGGTCGGGGCACTGCTCCTGGTCGGCGATGGCCGCCGGCCGCTGGATTGGCCCGGCGACGTCCTGGAGAGCCGCACGCGCGACAGCGCTGTCGCTCCCGCCCACGGCCTCACGCTCATGGCCGTCGACTACCCGCCGGACACCGAACTCGCCGCCCGCGCCGATCAAACGCGTGCCATGCGCACTCCCTCCTGACCCGGCCGCGGCACAGTTAGCGGGCTAACCCCGCCGCGGCGGGCCCGCTGGACGGCCTCGACGACGCCTTCGAAGTCGGTCGCCAGATCATCCGCGGTGACGATGACGAACCGCCAGCCCTCAGCTTCCGCGCGTCTTCGGCGTTTGCGGTCGTGGGCTCGTTGTTTCGGCGTGTTGTGCCATCGGCCGTCGTATTCGATGGCGACTTTGGCCTCGTCGTCCGCGAGGTCCAGGCGGGCGATGAACTGACCCGTCCGGGAGAAGACCTCGACCTGAGGTGTCGCCTTGATGCCGCCGGCGGCCAGCACGATTCGAAGTTCCGATTCCCGAGGAGACTCCGCGCGTGGATCGGACAGTCGCAAAGCATGTCTGGCCAACCGGATCCCTCGATTACGACGGCCATAGAACTCCCGGTTGAGATGCAGATCGGTCAGCTTCTCGGCTCTCATGAACTGGTCCAGATCCGGGACGCCGGTGCGGAGCCGTCGCACCCACCCGGCTTTGCGAGGAGAAAGTCGAAGGAGCAGGTCCAGCGCGATCCGGCTTTTCCTCGCGATACGAATGCCGTTCCACGGCTTCGATTCTTCGGGCTTGACCTCGGTCCGCCGCACCTTGATACCGACTATCGGCCCGAAGCGGTGCTTCTCCGGCACGACCATCTCGACCGGGTCGTTGGGCTTGGCCAGCTCGATGCCGTGGACGGTCGCCGCCGATCGGCCGGTCAGCACGGCTTCCGGCGGTGCCAGCAACGCGGCGCCACGGCAGCGCAGCTCGTGCGTGACTTCTACGTCAGCGCGCGTGTAGACGTCTTGGAACAGCCTCCGGACGCTGGGACCGCGTAGCCGGCTTGCCGTGATGAGGCCCGCTTTACGTGCCTCGGAGCCGCGGAAGACGTCGGGGAGATGGGATGAATCGAAGGGTTTGGTCATGCCGACACGGTGATCGACAAGACCGACAACCCATGGCCATCACCGCCCCTGCGGGACCGGCTTATCCACAACCCCTGACTTATCCACAGCCGTCGCGGTTGCCTCTTGACCGACCAGTGCGCGACCCGCTTCCCGGCCCAGGTCGACTTTCGCCCCCTAATCGCGCTCCGGGGCGGGACGCAAAACGGGGGCACTGTCCGATGTGGACAGTGCCCCCGCAGGGCACCTTTAGGCCGCTAAAGTCGACGCGGGCGGGTTAGTCGCCGCGGCGCACGGGGCCCAGGATCTGCTGTTCCTTGGCCGTGGTGACCAGGCGGAGGGGGCGCCATAGGTTGCGCCCCAGTGCGACGACCTGGTCGTCCTTCAACGTCGTGAGCTGCTTCATCATCTGCGGCGGGAGCCGCCAGATGCGCGCGGCCAGCTCGGCCTGTCCGGGCGGGAGCCGCTGCATCAGCACCAGATCGGCCGCGTTCGCCGTCGCCCCGGCCTGAGGGTGCAGGTACGGCAGCACGTAGACCGTCGTCTGCCACGGCGAACGCGGCGGGAACAGGTCCTGTGGCGTCGGACCGCCGTCGGTCACCACGAGCAGCGGCGCGTCCTCCGACGGGCGTGGGAGGTCCACCGGCGACAGCCGCCGGATCTGCACCAGCGGAGACGGCCTGCCGTTGGGCTGGTTCCCCGCCGCTTGGGGGAGAACCTGCCACGCGGCCGGACGTCCGGTCGCCACGACGACCCACGCCCCGACGGCCATCGCCCGTAGCGCCACCTGGCGAGCCAGGTACAGGCCGCCGACCAGCACGATCCGGGTCGGTGTCGAGCGCAACGCGGAGATCGTCAGCGGCTCGCCCTTGAGCCCGGAGCCGAGGACGATTCCGCCTCGGTCGCCGGACGGGCTGATCGCGTCCAGCATCGCCGGGTCGACGGTGAATTCCGGGGCGACCCCGGCGTTTTGGCCGGCGTCACGCATTCGGGTGCTCATGCCGTGCCTCCGATCGGCAGCGTCGCGGAGAACCCGGAGATCTGCAGGCCGCGCAACGGCGTCAGCGTCACGCCCAGCCGGTCCGAGATGCCCTGTAGCCGCTGGTCCGCCGCATCAAGTTCACGCGGGTTCCGCGCGCTCAGGCGCACGATGCCCCGTAAGCCGATCTTGCCTTCGTCGGCGGACGGCGAGATCGACATCGCCACCGTCGCCGACAACGCGCGGACACTGGTCAGCGCGTTCAGGCTGCCGCTGATCTTGCCCTTGGGCCAGCTGGTGATCGCGTAGCTCGCGTGTCCGATGCCCGCCGCGGTGACGCCGGTCCAGCGCTCCTGCAGACCGACTTTCGCGGGCGAACCGGCGACCGCGGTCAGTTCGGCGGCCGAAATACTGGACCGCAGCAGCTCGTCCGGATCGAGCGGCCGGGTCGGCACGCCCTGGGACTCCAAGGCGTTGCGCACCCGCGACAGCGCGCCGATCAGCGCGCGGTGGGCACCGACGACGCCGCCACCGCGTTCGCGGATGGCGGCCGGGCACCGGCGCGGGTCGAGCCGGATGGCGACCCACGTCGTCCGCCGTGCGGCCGCGGGAAGCGGGCCGAGCACCTCCATGTAGGAGCTGAGCGCGGGCGAGTCCGACGGAAGCGCCGCGCTACCCGGGTAGCAGTGCCAGATCATCTGGATCGAGTCGAGGACCACACCGCGGTCTTCGAGACAGGGCGCGAGCGCGGACAGCGGCAGGCTGGGCGCGCCACCGGCCTGGGTGATCAGCGCGGGAGCGGGTTCGACGAGCAGAACAGCGGTCCACGTCCCGTCGTTCCACGCGATGCCGACCTGCTGGCGTTCGTGGTCGACGCCGTGCGCGACGACGAGATCGGGAACGGCGAGGCGAAGCAGGTTCACCCGGGCGTCGTCGGGGCCGGTGACGGCGTCCTCTTCGGCGGCGAGCGTCTCGATGCTGCTCGGCGGAAGCGGAGTCGCCACACGATCATGCGAACGGAGCATGTACCGCATGGTGAGTCCGGCCCATTGGGTGAACCAGCGGCCGCCCCAGCGCAGGAACGCGATGATGATCGCGACCGCGAGGACGCCGATCGCGACGTACTTCAGCTTCATGTCGATCGCGAGGAGCACGAGACCGATCGCGAGCCCGAGTTCGAGCACGACCAGGTTCGCCACGGGCAGCGGGCCGAGGTTGATCCCGCCGGTCCGGCGCCGTGCGGGCGCTGCTATCCGCACCGCCGGGGTGGGGGGAGGACCGGGCTGCGGGCCGGGGCCACCGGACGGAGGACCGCCCGGGCCACCGGGCCCACCAGGGCCACCAGGTCCGCCGGGCCCACCAGGCCCTCCTGGACCGGGGCCACCGGGGCCACCGGGACCCTGCGGTCCGCCAGGACCTCCTGGGCCTCCGGGTCCGCGAGGAACACCGGGGCCTCCAGGGCCTCCGGCGGGGCCACCCGGACCGCCCGGCCTGCCGGGCCTTGGCGGCGGCCCCGGCGGGCGGCCTGGAGGTTGAGACCCCGGAGGGCCAGGCGGACGTGGAGGAGTGGTGACGGACATCCGCGCTTTCTCTTCCCCTCGTGCGTGCTGCGTACCCGGAAAGCCGGTCCCGAGGAACTCGACCCTAGCTGGAGTTGGTAGAAACCCCACACCAGACGGTCCCCGTACGGCTATCCTGCGGAACCGTACCGCGACGGGGAGGACTGTAGGTCGAGAATGCCATCAACACCGACTACTAAGTCTCAAGTTCAGGCTTATCAGTTCGTTCTGCGCCGGATGCAATCCGCGCTGGTCCGTCGCGACGCCGTCATGCTCCACGACCCGATGCGCACGCACACGCGCGCCACCATCGTGGGTGTCGTGCTGGCCGCGCTGGGCGTCCTGGTCTTCGTGATCTGGGGACTCCTGAGCCCGAAGCCTTCCGTGCCGGAGGCGGGAAACATCGTCATCGGCGAACAGTCCGGAACGGTTTACGTCGTCGCCGGGAACCCCAAGAAACTGGTTCCGACCTTCAACCTCGCCTCCGCCAGGCTGCTGATCATCGCTCAGTCGAAACAAGGGGCGCAGCAGGCGGGAAACAAGCCTTCCGGGCCCGCGCAGGCCTCCGAGGTGAAGAACCCCACAGTCGTTTCGGACGAACAGCTGAAGAACATTCCCCGCGGCCAGCTCATGGGCATTCCCAACGGCCCGCAGCTGATGCCGACCGAGGGCCAGCGTGTCGGCCCGGAATGGGGCGTATGCGACGAGGTCATGTACGACCCGACGGTGCCAAGGCCGGATCTCACGAAGACGGAGACGACCGTCTACGCGGGTGTGAAGCAGCTGGGGAACCGTGAGCTCGGCCAAAACGAGGCACTGCTGGCCAAGGGTGCCAACGGCCGGACCTATCTGATCTACCGCCTGGCGTCGAACCCCAACCTCCCGAACGCGAACGCCGTCAAGGCCGAGATCAAGCCCGACGCCAGCGCCGTCCTGTCCGCGTTGAAGCTGCCCGATCAGCCTCGCGGTATCTCCCAGGGCCTGCTGGACGCGATTCCCGAGGTGCCGGAGCTGAAGCTGCCAGACGTCCCGGGCAAGGGCGAGACCCCCAACTTCGACATCGACGGCCTCAAGGTCGGAGACGTCTTCTCCACCGAGCAGGCCGGCGGGAAACTGGACTTCCACCTCATCACGCGGGAAGGGATCCAGCCCATCTCCCCGGCCGTCGCGGACATCGTCCAGACCGGGAAGAACGACGGCAGCACTTCGGTCATGTCCGTGGCGCTGGGCAAGATCCGCAACGTCACGCGGGTGACCGCGGGACAGAACGGCTTCGTCGACCTCGACGCGTACCCCCAGACCGTGCCGACCGTGCTCAACGCGACCCAGGGTTCCCGGGTTTCCTGTCTGAGCTGGTCCATCACCGGCGACGGCGCCAGCCGCGACGGGCACACCGCGGTGTTCGTCGACGACAAGCTGCCGAAGGGCAGGAACGCCGACGGTTCCGCTCCCGGGGTCAAGATCGGTACCCCCGGTCCGGTCGGCGCGCCGATCAACAGCTTCTACATGGAGCCGGGTTTCGCGGCGGTCGTCCAGTCGGCGACCGGCAAGGAGACCTTCGACAAGGGGCCGATCCAGCTGATCTCCGATCGCGGGATCCGCTACGGCGTCCCGGACGCGGTCACGGCGGACTCGATCGGGCTCAACAAGCGGGTGCCCGCACCGGAAGCCATCGTCAGGATCCTGCCGGTCGGCGCGTCGCTGAACACACAGGACGTGCTTCGTACGTTCGACACGGTGCCGATCGACGACAGGGCGGGTTCGGTCGCGACTCAGTCGCAGCAGGCTCCGGCGGGGAACTGATCCCGGGAACCCCTGGGCAGGCGCGCGCGTCTCAACGCCCAAGCACTATCGGGTGAGTGGAGGGTGCAGTGGCCGGCCTGAAGATCGACGGCACCGTCGTCGGTGACTACGCGAAGCGGGTGGACGCGGCCGCCGGGGAACTCGAGCTGGCGGCCGCCGAAGTGACCGGGAAGGCCGTCACGGTCGAGTCCCACGGCACGCTGGGGGAGGAGCTGGGACTCGGCGCGTCTTACGGGCGTGCGGCCGAGGCCATCCGACGTCAGCTGGTGGAAGGCGCGGCCGCGCTGCGGTCGGCGTCGGAGGCCCTGCACAAGGTGACCGCGCGGCACGCCGGACACGACGACGAGGCCGCCCAGATGATCAAGCACGCCGTGGAGCTCTGAGCCGCATGATCGCCGAGTCGGAGAACCCGACCGATTCCATCCCGCACCCGATGGCGGCCGCGCGCCCGGCCGCTCCGGTGGCGCCCCCGAGCGCGTTTAGCCCGCTAAACGCGACGGGGGCGGGAGAGGGCGACCTGGTCGAGGCTGCCGCACCGCATCTCGCCTTTCTCACGGAGCTGTCCGGCCATCTGGGGCTGATCGATCCGGTCGAGGCCTACCTGACCCCGCTGGCGGCGCGCTGGGAGGACTTGAAGGACGAGGCCGACCGGCTCCGGAAAGCGGCGAAGACTGCGGGCACCGTCTCGAAAGAACTGTCGGAGGACCTCGGCCGCCTCGACGCCGGATGGTCGGGCAAGGACGCCGACGCCTTCGTCGCGTACATCCGGGACATCAACGTCGCGGGTTCTGATGTCGAAGACGCCCTCACCACGTTGGCGGGTTCGCTGGACGAATTGGTGCTGTCGATCCGCCGCATCCTCACCGACCTCGTCGAGGTTCTGGTCGATACGGCCGAACTGACCTCCGAGACCGCGATGCTGCCGGTCGGTGGCGTCGGGCGGGCGCGAAATCAGCTCGAGGAGGCACAGGAGTCGGCCAAGGCGCTCTTCGAAGCCGCTCGCGACGTACTCGAGAGCTTTGTAAGGCTTTGCGACGGCGTCGACGGTCCTGATGCGGCTTCGCGGAGCATCGAGATCACCCACCGGTTCCCGCAAAAGGAGTTCAAACTCCATGACGAGGCCGCGGCGGCGGGCGCGCCGGTGCCGGAGAAGAACGCCGGTGGCAAGGCGGAAGCCGGTGCGCCTGATTCCGAGGAGCAGTCGACGTCGCCGTCCGCGGCCGATTCCGGGGAGGGGCGGAAGACGGGCTCGCAGGAGCCTCTGATCGAGCAAGGGCAGGCGCCGATCCCGGAGGTCGCGCCCATGCAGGCCTCGCCGGCTCCTGGCCAGGCTGCTGCCGGGGCGGGAACCGCGATGATGCCGATGGGGATGGCGCCGATGGGGATGGGCATGGGCGGGGGAGGTCGGACGGCTCACCAGTCGAAGACACGGCCCGCCTCGAAACCGTCCGACGTGGTCGGTGAGCCCGGTCAGGTCGTCCCGCCCGTGATCGGCGAGGACGACACCCCCGCGAAACCCGGCCCGAAGCCCAAGCCCGCCAAGTAGGTGCCCCACGGGCGGAGCGACTTTCGCGGGCTAACCGTGATCTGTGCGGGACTCGCCTCAGAGCCGCACAGATCGCGATCAGCCCGCGAAACGCAAGTCCTACGGGGTTTTACGGCCTGGTGAGGCGGTCGGCCGGTTGCGGCGGACCGAGTGCACCACGAACAGCGTGATGAGCAGCGCCACCAGACCCCCGCCGGTTCCGGCGAGCGCGACGATCATCGGTGCCGAGTCCCGGTCGTTCGCCGGCGGCAGGTTGGCGGGCAGCTGAACCGGCTTGGCCTTGTCCGCCTCCGACGGCACGATCGCCGTCAGCGCCGCGATCGGGTCGATGACCCCGAAGCCGACGAAGTTGTCCCGCCCGCCCGGCGCCGCGGGGTGCTGCGCCGTCGCCTTGATCCGGTTCATCACCTCACGCGCGCTCAGGCCCTGGAACTTCGCACGAATGAGAGCGGCCACACCCGCGACGTACGGTGCGGCGAAGCTGGTGCCTTGGATGGGACCAGGGTCTCCGCCGCCCTCGATGGTCAGGTTCGCCAGGCTGCTCGATCCTTCCGCCGGATCCAGCGAAATGATCTTGGTGCCCGGAGCGGCGACACTGACCCAAGGGCCGTTGACGCTGAATTCCGCGACACCGCCGGTTTCGTCGATCGCCGCGACGGACAGGACGTCGTCGGAGAACCACGGCGGCGTGACGATCATCTTGGGGGACTTGGGGTCCGGCTGGTCGTTCTGCGGGCATTTGTCGCCGACGTTGCCCGCCGCCGCGACGACGACCACGTCGCGCTCGACGGCGTAGTTCACCGCCGCCTGCAGCTGCTTCTCGCCATCGGTGATGCCGCCGGTGGCCGGACGACAGTTGTCGACCGACATGTTGATCACCTGCGCGCCCTTGTCGACGGCGCGGACCACGGCCTGCGCGAGCGTCTTCAGCGTCCCGGCGGTTTTGCCCTGTTCCTGCTGCCGTCCACCCTTGTTCTGGCCCGGCGCCGTTCCGTCCGCCGCTCCGCCGACAGCGCCGTTGCCCTGCGAGGACGGCGGAAGCTGCGATCCTCCCGGGTTGTTCGACGAAGCGGGCGGTCCGGAGCTGGCGGGCGGTGCGGGCGGTGGTTCCGGCTTCTTTTCCGTCTCTTCGTAATTCTGGCTCGACTGACGGATCGACAGGATCGTGGCGTCCGGCGCGACCCCGCGGAACCCGATACTCGCGTCCGGTGGGTTCGCGGCGATGATCCCCGCAACCTCGGTGCCGTGGCCGTCGCAGTCCTCGAGTCCCGGCGCCTTGCCACCGCCGGGAGGCGCGACGTAGTCGCCCCCCGATTCGACGCGACCACCGAAGTACGGGTGCGCGCTGACCCCGGTGTCGATCACGGCGACCTTGACACCCCCGCCGATCGACTGGGTGGCGCCGCGCATCAGCTGGTGCACCTTTTCGATCTGCAGATATTCCTGGCCCCAGGGGCGGTTCTTGATGTCGACCTGGTCACCGCCGAGCTTGCTGCGCTGAACGCACTCGGTCTTCTTCTCGTAGTTCTTGTCCGGCTTGCCTTCGTCCACCGGTTTCTTGGACTTGTCCACCGGAGGCGGAGTCGCGAAGTAGCCACCGGCGTCCGCCGGGACGCTGCTTTGCTGTGCCCACGCGGGAAGCGCCACCGATGCCGGCGAGAGCACACCGATACCGGCGGCCAGCAGCATCGTTCCGGTACGTCCGGCGAGGCCGAGGTGGCGGACGCGCGTCCCCCTGGACTTCCGCGCTGCAGCCATCAGAGCATCATCCGATCGGGTCGTCACTTGAAGTTGAGGTGGCGCAGCGTCGTGTAGAGATCCATGACGCCGAGGGCCAGCGGGAGCACCGTCGCGATGAAGACGGCCTCGAAGATCTCCACGGTTCGCCGCAGCGGCGGTGAAAAGCGCTGGTTCGGGAAGATCACGCCGACCACGAGCGCGCCCGCGCCGATCAGCAGCAGCGCGCCGAACACGAACAGGACGCGATTCAGCGGGCTCGCCGACCACATCCAGCCGAGCAGGATGCCCGCACCGGACACCATGCCGGTGGTCAGAAGCGCGATGGCCTGCGCGCCGTTCGCGTACGCCCGCGCACGCAGAAGCAGGACCAGCGTGGCGACCACGCCGAGAATCGGCCCGAAGATCGACGGCGACGTCGAGGCGATGATCGCGAACAGCGCGGTGGCGGCGCCGCAACCGGTCAGCAGGCCGGTCATGTACTGGTGGGCGACCGCGGTGCGGCGCTCGATGGCGCGGTAGTCCGGGAAGCCCGAGTCTTCCTTGAGTTCTTCGGCGCTGCCGGGAACGTGGGGCGTCGGGAGGGCGGCGAGCTTGATCGTCGCACGCGGCAGGATCGAGATGCAGGCCAGCGCGAACGCGGTCGCGCCGGCGGCGATACCGGCGATCGGGGTGTCGATGAGCGTCGCGGCCAGGAACGTCAGCGCCGAGATCGTCGCTGTCGTCGCAGCGGCGATGAAGGTGGTGATCCCGTGGCCGATGACGAGGATGCAGACCGCCGCCACGATGATCACGAGGGCGCTCGCGAGCAGAAGGTTCGCCCACAGGGACAGCCCCGGCACGATGTAGAAGCCGCTGACGAAGGCCAGCGGCAGGCCGCCTGTCGCGGCGATCAGGACGCCGGTCGCCTCGGCCTTGTAGGCCTTGGCCAGTGTCGCGCCGATCGCGACGCACGCGATCGCGCCGACGCCACCGGCGATGGCGGCGGCGAGGGCATTGCCGCCGTAGAACGAGCCACTGGTGAAGAGCGCCAGGGCCGCGAAGAACAGAGCCAGACCGCCCGCGATGTGTCCGAAGCGGCGCGCCGTTTCCTTGGTCCACGGCCGGAAGCTGTCCGGGGAGGACTCCGCGATCGCGTCGACGACGTCGTCGTACAGCGGCGGAGGCGGGTTCTCGTTGCGTTTGCGCAGCTGCAGCAGTTCGCCGTCGACGACGCCGAGGGACGCGAGGGTCCGGCTCGGGTCGAGTGGCGCGTCGCCGAGCTTCGCCAGTGCCCAGCCGCCGTGGCGGGCGCCGCCGTCCGGCGTCGCCTCCTTCGCCATCTCCAACAGCATGGGCAGCAGGTCCGCCACCGCGACGTCAGCCGGCAAAGCCACGTCGATCCGGGTGCGTGGTGCGACCACCGTCACCCTGCTGAATACCGTCGTGCCCGTTGCCACTGCCTTCCCCCTGCCTGAGAGTCTGCTCCCGGGGGAACTTATACCGAACCCGGGTGCGCACATCATCGACTGTCGGAAAAAGACCGGCAAAAGTAAGGGAGACGACCCACGCGGTCCTCTCGCCGCGCGCCGGGCACGTCGACTTTCGCCGCCTAACCGTGACGCTTAGCGCCCCTAAGTACTTCGGGGGTCCCGTGCCGCCGGATCGCGGTTAGGCGGCGAAAGTCGACGTGGGCCGGCCGGAGGCCTTGCGGGTTCGTTGGGTCTTGTCGGTCCTGAGCCCTACACTCCCCGACATGCGTATGGCCCCGGTCGGGGCCGTTCTCGGCGTTGTCCGGATTTTCCCCGGCCACGTTCGATAGGTTGTCTCGCGCACCAGTACGCGCACCAACGGTGGCCGCCATCGTCGAGTTTGAAGAGGGGTCCTTCGATGAGCACGCTGCAGTTCAAGAAGTCACCGCGCCTGGCGGCGCCGCGGCCGCCGGGTGGCGAGGTGCATCTCGAACCGCCGCCTGAGGTGCCCCGCACCATCCCGGGCAACATCGTCATGAAGCTGCTTCCCGCGGTGATGATCGTCGCCTCCCTCGGGATGATGGTCTTCATGTTCACCACGGGTGGACGCAACCCCATGATGATGATGATGGGCGGCATGATGGTGCTGAGCACCGTCGGCATGATGGCCGGTGGTGCGGGCAAGGGCGGTGGCGCCAAAAAGGCCGAGATGGACGAGGACCGCAAGGACTACCTCCGCTACCTCGGCCAGATGCGTGACAGGGCCCGCGAGGCCATGGTCGACCAGCGTGCCGCGCTCGAGTGGGTCCACCCCGACCCGCAGACGCTGTGGTCGCTGGCCGCGAGCCGCCGCATGTGGGAACGCCGCCAGAACGACCAGGACTTCCTCCATCTCCGCGTCGGCCGCAGTTCGCACCGGCTCGCGACGCGGCTCGTGCCGCCGCAGACCGGCCCGGTCGACGAACTGGAGCCGATCGCGACGCTGGCGCTGCGCCGGTTCGTCCGCGCGCACTCGATCGTCCCCGACCTGCCGACCCAGATCACCCTCCGCGGGTTCGCCGCGGTCAGCATGCAGGGCGACCGGGGCCTGACCCGCGGCCTCACCCGGGCGATGCTGGCCCAGCTGGTCACCTTCCACAGCCCCGACGACGTCCTCATCGCGGTCGCGACGGCGGGCCGCGCCAAGGAGGAGTGGGAGTGGGCGAAGTGGCTGCCGCACGCCCAGCACCCGGCGCTCGCCGACGGCATCGGCCAGCTGCGCATGATGGCGGGCTCCCTCGCGCAGATCGAGCAGTGGCTCGACGAAGAACTCCGTGACCGCCAGCGGTTCTCCCGTAACGCGACGCCCGCGCCGGATCAGCCGCACGTCGTCATCGTCGTCGACGACGCCGAGGTCACCCGCGAGGAACAGATCATCCTCGAAGAGGGCCTCGTCGGCGTCACCCTGATCGACCTTTCCGACTCCATCGGCAACCTCGCGGCCCGTCGTGGTCTGCGGCTGGTCGTCGAGGAAGACCGCCTCGGCGCGCGCAGCGCCGGCGGCGTCGAGTGGTTCGGCCGTCCGGACACGCTGAGCGTGGTCGAGGCCGAAGCACTGGCACGACTGCTCGCGCCGTACCGCGTCGGCACCGCCGCGCAGGACGCCGCCGAGGAAGAGCCGCTGCTGTCCAACCCCGGTCTGCTGGAACTGCTGGGGATCCCCGGCGACCCGATGACCTTCGACGTCCAGCAGGCCTGGCGGCCGCGTCCGGTGCGGGACCGCTACCGCGTCCCGTTCGGCGTCGGCGAGTACGGCCAGCCGGTCGAGCTGGACATCAAGGAAGCCGCGATGGAGGGCATGGGCCCGCACGGCCTGTGCATCGGGGCGACCGGTTCCGGTAAGTCCGAGTTCCTCCGCACCCTGGTGCTGGGCATGCTCGCGACACATTCGTCGAGCACGCTGAACTTCGTCCTCGTCGACTTCAAGGGTGGTGCGACGTTCCTCGGCCTGGACGCCGCGCCGCACGTTTCCGCGGTCATCACCAACCTCGCGGACGAGGTCACGCTGGTCGACCGCATGAAGGACGCGCTGGCCGGTGAGATGAACCGGCGCCAGGAGGCGCTGAAGAACGGCGGTAACTTCAAGAACGTCTGGGAGTACGAGAAGGCCCGCGAGAACGGCGCCGACCTCGACCCGCTGCCCGCGCTCTTCATCGTCTGTGACGAGTTCTCCGAGCTGCTGGCCGCGAAGCCGGACTTCATCGACCTGTTCGTCGCCATCGGACGGCTGGGCCGGTCGCTGCAGATGCACATGCTCCTCGCGTCGCAGCGGCTGGAAGAGGGCAAGCTGCGCGGTCTCGACTCGCACCTTTCCTACCGCATCGGCCTCAAGACCTTCTCCGCCGCGGAATCCCGTGCCGCGATCGGCGTGCCAGACGCGTTCGAGCTGCCGTCCGTCCCCGGTGGCGGGTACCTCAAGTACGACACCTCGACGCTGGTCCGCTTCAAGGCTTCGTACGTCTCGGGCCCGTATCGACCCGCGGGCATCAAGGCGGCAGGCCCGGTCGCGACCGTGGTCCGCGCGGACAAACGCCCGCAGCTGTTCGTCCCCGACTTCGTCGAACTGCCGAAGGAGCCGGAGCCGCAGCAGATCGAGGCCGCGCCGGTGGAGCAGGCCAAGCCGGAGGAAGCCGTCGAGCCCAGCGAGCTCGACGTGATCGTATCCCGGCTGATCGGCCAGGGCCCGCCGGCCCACGAGGTCTGGCTGCCGCCGCTCAAGGAACCGAACTCGCTCGACACCCTGCTGCCGAACCTGAACCCCACCGACGACCGCGGTCTTTCCCCGGTCGGGTTCTTCGGCAACGGACGGCTGCAGGTACCGCTCGGCATCGTCGACCGGCCGTACGAACAGCGTCGTGACCTGCTTTGGGCCGACTTCTCCGGTGGCGCCGGGCACGGTGTGATCGTCGGCGGCCCGCAGTCGGGCAAGTCGACCATGCTCCGGACGCTGATCATGTCGATGGCGCTGACCCACACCCCCGAAGAGGCGCAGTTCTACGCGCTCGACCTCGGTGGCGGTACCTTGGCCGGTCTCCAGAGCCTGCCGCACGTCGGTGGCGTCGCCGTCGCCCGGCGCGAGCCCGACAAAGCCCGCCGGATCGTGGCTGAGCTGACCACCCTGCTCACCGAGCGGGAAGGCAAGTTCGGCGCACTGGGCATCGACTCGATGAACGAGTTCCGCAACCGGAAACGGCGCGGCGAGATCAAGCCAGAAGACGACGCCTTCGGTGACGCCTTCCTGATCGTCGACAACTGGAAAGCGCTCCGGGACGACTTCGACGAGCTGGAAACCTCGATCACCAAGCTCGCCACCCAGGGTCTTTCCTACGGCGTGCACGTCATCATCGCGGCGAACCGGTGGGCGGACATCCGTCCCGCGATCAAGGACATGATCGGTACCCGGTTCGAACTTCGCCTCGGTGACCCGAGCGAGTCCGACATCGACCGCCGCGTCGCGGTGAACGTCCCGGCCGGCCGCCCCGGTCGCGGTCTGACCAGGGACAAGCTGCACCTGCTGACCGGTCTTCCGCGGATCGACGGCTCGAGCAACCCCGACGACGTCGCCGCCGGTGTCGCCGACGCCGTGGCGAAGATCAAGGGTGCGTGGCGCGGCCGCCCGGCGCCGCAGGTCCGCCTGCTGCCCGAGATGGTCACCTACGACGAGGTCCTCAGCATCGACTCCAAGCGCAACACGAAGCTGGTGCCGATCGGCGTCAACGAGGAAGACCTCCAGCCGATCTACCTCGACTTCATGGCCGATTCGCACTTCTACGCGTTCGCGGACGGCGAGTCGGGCAAGACGAACCTGCTGCGGCAGATCACCCGGGGCATCACCGAGCGGTACACGACGCAGGAAGCAGTCATCATCCTCGTCGACTACCGGCGCACGATGCTCGGCTTCATCGGCGGAGACCAGCTGCTCGGCTACGCGGTTTCCGCCGCGCAGCTGGAGAGCATGGTCAAGGACGTCCACGGGTCGATGACCCGGCGGCTCCCCGGTCCGGACGTGACGCAGGAACAGTTGAAGACGCGGTCCTGGTGGACCGGTCCGGAGCTGTTCATCATCGTCGACGACTACGACCTGGTCGCCACGCAGACGAGCAACCCGCTGAAGCCGCTCGCCGAGTTCCTCGCCCAGGCGAAGGACGTCGGTCTGCACATCATCGTGGTGCGCCGGAGCGGTGGCGCCAGCCGGGCGATGTTCGATCCGATCCTTGGCAAGCTCAGGGAGATCGCGGCGCCCGGTATGGTCATGAACGGCTCGCGGGACGAAGGCAACCTCATCGCCAACGTGAAGCCGAGCCAGATGCCGCCGGGCCGAGGAAACCTCGTGACCCGCAAGCACGGCAAGCAGCTCATGCAGGTCTCGTGGATCCAGCCGGACTGACCTCCCGCGGAACCAGGTGAGGTACGGGCTGGGCGTGGAGTGAAGACGACGATCTGCGGGAGTGGCTTGTGACAGTGCGGGTAGCGGTGGACTTCGGGACATCGAGCACCTGCGTAGTCGCTTCGATCAACGGCCGTGAGCCGCAGGTCGTCGTGGTTGACGGGCAGCCCTTGATGTCGTCGGCGGTTTACGCCGCGCCGGACGGGACGCTGTTCGTCGGTCAGGAGGCGGAACGGCAGGCGGCGGTGGACCCGTCGCGCTACGAGCCGAACCCGAAACGCCGGATCGACGAAGGCGACCTGCTGCTGGGCGACAACGTCCTCCGCGTGACCGACGTCGTGCACGCCGTGCTGAAACGCGCGGTGACCGAGGCGCGCCGGCTCGCCGGTGACTCCGAGGTCGAGTTGCTCGTCCTGACCCACCCGGCCGATTGGGGCGCGACCCGGACCCGCCTGCTCCGGCAGGCGGCGGGCGGGCTCGCGCGCCAGGTCGCCCTCGTGCCGGAACCGGTCGCCGCGGCGGTCTATCACGCGGCGACGTTCGCTCCGGTCGACCTCAATTCCGAGCGCACCGTCGAGTTCAGCGGCCGTCCCGGCGACGCCCTCGCGGTGCTCGACCTCGGCGGCGGCACCGTCGACGTCTCCGTGGTCCAGCGCATGCCCGGCAGCCCGGCGGATCGCAGTTCGCCCGCTAAACGCGCCGGGTTCCAGGTGCTGGCCACCCGGGGGGATCCGAGTTTCGGCGGGGCGGACGTCGATCAGGCGCTCTTGGAGCATGTGGGTTCGCTGGTGTCGTCCGTCGATCCGCCGGAATGGCGGAAGCTGGTCGAGGGCCGCGAACTCACCGACCGGCGGCGGCGTCGCGTCCTGCGGCAGGATGTGCGCGGCGCGAAAGAGACGTTGTCGCGGCACGCGTACACCGACGTCCCGATGCCGCCGCCGTTCGCCGACGCCCACGTGACCCGTGAGGACCTCGAGCGGCTTATCGCGGGCCCACTTGGGCGCGCGGTCGAGCTGACAGTCGCCGCGATCAGCGATTCCGGGCTGCGGCCGAAGCAGCTGACCGCGATCTTCCTCGTGGGCGGGTCCAGCCGGATCCCGATGGTGTCGCGGCTCGTGCACGAGCGGACCGGCGTCGTCCCCACGACCCTGGATCAGCCGGAGACGGTGGTCGCCCGCGGCGCCCTGCGCGCGGTGCTGATCGACCCGGACCGGACGGGATCGCTGGCCGGCTCCGCGGTCTCTCGTGCGGGCGGCGCCCCAGCGCCTTCCCCCGCCGATCGGCGGCCTCAGTTTCCTCCTGGCCCTCACCACCCCACCCCGCCCCCACAGGTCGCGTTTAGCCCGCTAAACGCGACACGGCAGGGGCCACCGTCGCCGCCGATGGGGCGCCAGGGCATGGCGGGACCGCGGCAGCCGTGGCGACCGGGCGAGCCCTCCCGGGAGAGCAAACCGGCCGAGCGCGGCGGGAAGAGCAAGAAGACGCCCTGGATCATCGCCGCGGCCGTGGTGGCCGTGGTGGCGGTCGTCGGCGGTGTCCTCTTCGCGGTCAACAGCGGTGAGGACGAGCCGGAAGGGCGGACGCTCGCCCAGTACGACTACCGCTTCATCGCGCCGATGGACTGGACACAGACCGACGACCGGGTCGCCGACCGTCAGGTGGTGATCCATCCGAGCGATTCCCTCACTGGAGACGACCTAGTTGTCGCCCAGGAGTACGTGATGGACTACGACGCGACGGCCGACAGACAGAAGCTCGTCGACGAAATCAGTTCCGGGGCACGGAGCGCGCCCCATAAGTACAGTGGCTTCAACGGCGCCGCGAACTATGCCGGCAAAACCGTCATTTACTACCGCGAGACCAAGCCGAAGGCGCGCGTCGACTGGTACGTCGTCGCACAGGGAAAGATCCGCGTCCACATCGGTTGCCAGTACGGCACCGGCTCACCGCTGGAACAGCGGGTGAGCGCGGCCTGCGAGCAGGTCGTCAAAACGATGGCGGTCGTCAACTGAAGGGGGAGCCATATGGCACCCGAACCCGAGACCGCCGCTGAGCATTTCGCGCGCACTGGGCGTGACGCGGTCACTTACGCCCGGCAGGTCGCCCGCACGGCCAAGGCGCGTTATGAACGCCGCCGGGGAGAAAACGCCGAACTGGCGAAGCAATTCGGCAAGGGACGGCTCGCCGGCGGCGAGACCGCGCCGACCCCCAGTGTCGTCCGGAACGCCGCGAAACGGTTCCGTGCCGGCGCCGGTCTTCCGGTCCCCGCTTTGCCCTCGGCGGCGGACTTGGTTCCCCTTCGGCCAGAACCCGTGCCCCGTCGGCCACGGGTGGGTGACGACGACGAGGACTTTTCGCAGTCGCGAATCATGATCCGCGGCGAATGATCGACCGCTGTGCACTTGCGAAATCCCGTGGTGAAACGCCATTTCTTCGCGCGATTCGCGAGGTGGGCGTGCTCCGCCGGAGCCCGGTTCCCCCGGCGAGCGTTCACGCAAGCAACTACTTGAAACCAAACAGCGACAAGGGGGAACCAGACATGGCAGGGTCTCCGTCGTAGGTCCGTACGAAACGAACACACCAAGTGCGGATAACCACGAACGAAGGGGGTAGCTCCCATGGCTGGCGGTTTTCAGGGAAGCGTCGAACAGTTCACCCAGTCTGAGAAGCGGGTGACCGAGGTTCGCGTTTCGATGGACCAGAACCTGAGCAAGCTTCGCGACAACATCGAGGCCACCCGTGCGGGCTGGACCGGTGACGCGGCTCTTGCGTTCAACAACGTGATGAAGCGCTTCGATGAGGCGGGCAGGGGGCTCAACCAGGCCCTCCAGAACATCGGTGAGCTGCTCGAGCAGGCCGGTTCGAAGTACAACGCTTCCGAGCAGCAGCAGCAGGAACTCATCAACTCGGTCAACAAGGGCTTCGGCGTCCTCGGCTGATCCTGCTCCCCGCGCACCAAACCACAGACTTTTCTTAATCACTGGAGGAAAAAATGGGCGAGATGAAGGTCGATTACGCCACGATCCACGCGGCGGCCGACGACTGCAAGAACACCGGCGGTGAGCTGGAGGCTCTGTTCGGGCAGCTGAAGAGCGACCTCGCTCCGCTGGTCAACACCTGGCAGGGTGACGCGCAGACCGCTTACCTGGCCGCGCAGCAGGAGTGGGACAGCAAGTTCGAGGAGCTCAAGCAGCTGCTCGCGCAGGTCGCCGGCGTGCTGCCGCAGCTGGCCGACGGCTACCAGGCCACGGAGCAGGGCGTCACCGGCCTGTTCTGAGTCTCACGATCGGAACGAGCAACGGCGGGCAGGCATCTTCGGATGCCGAGCCCGCCGTTTCGTTTGTGCGAAAGAAAAGCCGCGGCGGAGGAACTCCGTCGCGGCTTTCGGCGTATCTGGCCGAGGTCAATGCGGCGCGCCGACCTCGAATTCCGGCGTGGTGTTCAGCACCCGGACGGTGACCTTCTTCTGCTGTCCCGAAAGGTCGATCGAGCAGTCGAACGTGGTGCCGTTCTCCACCGGTTGGCCGGACGGGCACGCCACGTTCTTCACGTCCGGCTCCCCGTAATGCTCGTTGAGCACACGGACGACACCGTCCTGGACCGACTTCTGATCGAGACTGTCGCCCGCGAACGCGCCGAGCAGCCAAGCGCCGACCCCGCCCGCGACCACGACGGCCGCGGCGATTCCACCGACCAGCAACGTTTTCTTGGAAACCTTCGGCTTCTTCGCGGGCTCGGTCCCGAAAGCGCCGAGTCCGCCGTATTGGGACGACGACTGCGCGGGCTGGAACCCTCCGCCGTACTGGACCAGCGGGGGATTACCCGGAGGAGTCTGTTGCGGTGCCTGCCAATTCTGCTGCGGCGCGGGCTGCTGCGGCGGTTGCTGCCAAGCGGCTCCCGGTGCGGGAGCGCTGCTTTGCTGCCATGGCCCGGAAAACGAGCCGGTGACGCCGGGCTGACCGGGCTGCCACGGCCCGGTGTAGGAGCCGGTGCTCGCCGCGTTCGGGTCGCTTTGTTGCCACTGCCCGGAATGCGGCCCGGTGGCCTGCCCTTCCTGCTGCTGGTTCCCCGGATTCGCCGGTGGCTGCCACCACTGCTGTGGCTGTTGTGGCTGTTGCTCGGGCGGCTGGCTCATCGGTGGTCACCTCGGGGCGTCGAGAACTTCACAGCATCGGGATGAAGGCGTTCGGTCACGCGTCAGACGCCCTTCAGCGCGGCGAACCGGCGATTGAAGTCGTCCTTCGCCGCCTTGTCCGGCAGCACGGTGATCTGCGAGGCGTCCGGCAGCCTCGGCATGTCCTGCGCGGTCGCCTTGCCGCTGAACCGGAAGTCGTACTTCAGCTCGATCTTGTGTCCGCCACCCTCGATCTTGGCCTCCATCACGATCTGGTTCAGCGTGCCGTCCGCGTTCAGGGACACGGTGGTCATCACCGGCGCCTTCTTCATCTCGTCCGTGATCGCCCCGGTGATCTTCAGGGGCAGGACCTCCACCCGGCGCTCGACGAACTTGCCGAACGGGACGGCGGCGGTCAGCTCGATCCGGTTCCCCGGCAGGCTTTTGGCGCCCTTCACGATCTTCTTGTCCGCGTTGTAGGAGACGGCGATGGCGTCGGCCATCTTGCAGGCGGTGATGATCCCGCTCCACGCGCAGGGGATGGTCAGCCCGGCCTCCGACTTCGGCATCGAAACCCAGGGGGTAGGGGCGAGACTCTTGTAGACCGGCCCGAGGTAGGCGTATTCGACGGTCCCGTCGCCCGGGGTGTACCAGTCGATGCTGTCGTCCGGGTTCTTCTGCGAACGATGGCGGCTGACGCGGCTCTCCGGCGAACCGGTGCGGGCGGAGGAGATCGTGCTGCGGATGTACTGCTCGTCGAACCGGAAGTAGGCGCCCGATTCGCTGGTGACGTCCCGCTGGTCGCCGATCGTGTCCTGCAGCTTGTTCATCGCCGCTTCGAACTTCGTGCCGACGTACGCCGCGGCGTCGTCGCCCTTCGGCACGGCGTTGCCCGCCCGGGCCTGGCCGCAGGCGGTGGTGAGTGCCAGCACGGCGCCCAGCACGCACAAGATGATCGTTGGCCGTTTGTTCATCGCCGTTCCCCTGAATCGAGTCCCCGCGCGCGGTGCGCGTCCGGATCGTCTCATCCTCCCCCGCCGAAGGTGATGCCGTGGGCGGTTCCGCCACACCGGCGGGGTACGCTTGCGGGGCGCCCGCCGGGCGCCGGTCCTAGTATGGGACCCCGGACCGACCCCCGCTTCGCAGTAGGGTCGGGCGTGGGGGTATCTTCATATGTCGTTGTGCGCTGCGGCGCGTAAGCGCTAGGCCCGCACAGAACCCACACGCAATGTTGACGACGAGGTAGACCCTTGCCCACGTACAGCCCCAAGCCCGGCGACGTCACTCGTGCCTGGCACGTGATCGACGCCGAGGATGTCGTGCTCGGCCGGCTCGCGACCGAGGTCGCCACGCTGCTGCGCGGCAAGCACAAGCCGACCTTCGCTCCGCACGTGGACACCGGTGACTTCGTCATCATCGTCAACGCCGAGAAGGTCGCGCTCACCGGAAACAAGCGCGAGCAGAAGTTCGCCTACCGGCACAGCGGTTACCCCGGCGGTCTGCGGAAGCGCTCCTTCGGCGAACTGCTCGACACCAAGCCCGAGCACCTGCTCGAGAAGGTCGTCAAGGGCATGCTCCCGAAGAACAAGCTCGGCCGCGCCCAGGCGAAGAAGCTCAAGGTCTACGCCGGCCCCGTGCACCCGCACGCCGCGCAGCAGCCGCAGGCGCGCGAGATTTCCAAGATCGCGCAGGTCGCGCAGTGAGTGAGGAACAGTCTGTGACCAGCACCGAGGAGACCACGACCGAGGCCCCGGCCGAGGCCGTCGCGACCACGGAAACCCCTGCCGTCGGCGAAGCCGTCGCGACCAGCGAGACGCCTGCCGGCGCTCGTCCGTCGCGTGCCGCGGGTGGCAACGCCCAGACCGTCGGCCGCCGCAAGGAAGCCGTCGTCCGGGTTCGCGTCGTTCCCGGTACCGGTGAGTTCAAGCTCAACGGCCGCACGCTCGAAGAGTACTTCCCCAACAAGGTGCACCAGCAGCTCATCCGTGAGCCGCTGGTGACGGTCGACAAGCCCGACTCGTTCGACATCTTCGCCAACCTGCACGGTGGCGGGATCTCGGGCCAGGCCGGTGCGCTCCGCCTCGCGATCGCTCGCGCGCTCGTCGAGGTCGACGCCGACGACCGCCCGGCCCTGAAGAAGGCCGGCTTCCTGACCCGTGACGCTCGCGCCACGGAGCGGAAGAAGTACGGCCTCAAGAAGGCCCGTAAGGCTCCGCAGTACAGCAAGCGCTGATCGCGCCTCTGGCGCAACCCGCGGAAGCGCCCATCCGTCTCTCGGATGGGCGCTTCCGTGTTTCCCGGGTCCTTTCGTCCCCACGGGCCCGTTGTCACAGCAGTCCCACGTGCCCCATGCGCCCCAGCTGTGTCACGGTTAGCCCGCTAAAGTCGCGCGCGTCGCGTTTAGCCCGCTAAACGCGAAAGCAGGGGCGCGGGGGGACAGGCGTGGGCACTGGCTAGGTTGTCGTGGTGGTTTTTCAAGGAGGTCGACAGATGGCACGTCTATTCGGTACCGACGGCGTACGTGGCCTCGCCAACGAGGAGCTGACCCCGGAACTGGCGCTCGCGCTCGCCGCCAGCGCGGCGCGCGTGCTCGCCGCCCACGACCGTTCGCACCGCCCGGTCGCCGTCGTCGGCCGCGACCCGCGGGCCAGCGGCGAGATGCTCGAGGCCGCCGTTGTGGCAGGTCTCACTTCCGCCGGCGCCGACGTGCTCCGCCTCGGCGTCCTCCCGACGCCCGCCGTCGCCTATCTGGTCGGCGCGCTCGAAGCGGACCTCGGCGTGATGATCTCCGCCTCTCACAACCCCATGCCCGACAACGGCATCAAGCTGTTCGCGGCAGGTGGCCACAAGCTTCCCGACGGGATCGAGGACGAGATCGAGGCCGGTCTCGACGCTCCCGTCAGCCGCCCGACCGGTATCGGCGTCGGCCGCGTCCAGGATGTCCCCGACGCGGGTGACCGCTACATCCAGCACCTGCTGTCGGCCACCCCGCATCCGCTCGCGGGCCTCCGGGTCGTCGTCGACTGCGCCAACGGCGCGTCGTCGTTCGCGGCCCCCGAGGTCTACCGCAAGGCGGGCGCCGAGGTCATCGCGATCCACGCCGAGCCGGACGGCGTGAACATCAACGAACACTGTGGGTCGAATCACCCGGACGCGTTGCGCGCGGCCGTCGTCGAGCACGGCGCCGACCTCGGGATCGCCCACGACGGCGACGCCGACCGCTGTGTCGCGGTCGACGCCGCGGGTGAGCTCGTCGACGGTGACCAGATCATGGCCGTCCTCGCGCTCGCCCTCGCCGAGACCGGCGAGCTGACCAAGAACACCCTGGTCGCCACGGTCATGAGCAACCTGGGCCTGCACCTGGCGATGCGCGCGCACGAGATCAACCTCGTCACCACCGCCGTCGGTGACCGCTACGTCCTCGAGGAGCTCCGCGCGAGCGGGTTCGCGCTCGGTGGCGAGCAGTCGGGTCACGTCGTTCTTCCCGCGTACGCGACCACCGGCGACGGCCTGCTCACCGCGCTGCGGGTGATGAGCCGCATGGCGTCCACCGGCAAGTCGCTCGCCGAACTCGCCGCCGTCATGAACCGGCTGCCGCAGGTGCTGGTGAACGTCCCCGTGGCGGACAAGGCGGCGGTCGCCGTCTCGGCCGCCGTCCGCGACGCCGTCGGCGCCGTCGAGGCCGAACTCGGCGAAGAGGGCCGCGTCCTGCTGCGCCCTTCAGGCACCGAACAACTGGTCCGCGTCATGGTCGAAGCCACCGCGCACGACACCGCACAGGCGGCCGCCGACAGGCTCGCCGGGGTCGTCTCCTCGGCCTCGTAGTCCCTCTCACGTCTTCCCAAGTCGCTGCGCCCGGGTTACCGGCCCGGTACATTCCGTGTGCAAGGAACGGCACCGGGAGGGCTTGGGCCACGTCTGATCTCCGACGCAGATCGTTGCCCAGGATGAGGGGGAGACATGGCTGGCGGCCACAAGGTCGATCCGCAAGCGCTGACGCAGGCGGCCAAGGCACTGAGCGACATTCCGAAGCACGCTTTGGAACAGCCCTTGGCGGCGGTCAAGGACATCCAGCTCGTGGCGATGGACTTCGGGCAAGGCCACCGGGAGAGCTACGGCCCGTACCGACCGGCCGTCACCCGGCTGGCCAACATGGCCGACAGTTACCTCAAGGCCGCTGACCTGTTCGCGCAGAAGCTGAACGCCTCGGGTGGCAAGTACGAGGCCAACGAGGCCGACACCGCGCAGTCCGTGAAAGCGAGCGGCCGGTGACCGCCCAGGAAGAAGACGACCTCCCGACCCGCGCCGAGGTCGAGCAGATCATCAACGACGAGCGGATCCCGTGGGACGTTCGGCGTGATCTCGCCCTTCAGTACATCGACTACATCGAGGACGAAGACCCCGACGAGGTCGGTTTCGCCAGCGACGAGGACAAGAACGGCTTCCGTGACGCCGTAAAGGCGCAGATGAAGATCAGCGAAGGCGATCTCAACGGGAACAATTTCTGGGGCGGCATGCTGTCCGACACCCAGTTGATCAACAGTCTCGAAGACAGTGTCCAAGTCGCCTATGGCAACGCCAAGGGCTATGTGGACAAATTCGCCGAAGAAGGCCGTCAGGCGAATCAGAAGGCAAACGCCGATGCCAGGACCGGCCTCGACCAGATGGCTTCCAAGGCGACCGCGACCAATCCGGCGGCGGAAACCTCGGATCAGATCCTGGATTTCGGCAAGCCGTCGTTCCGGAACATCGAGATCTTCGTCCCGCTCTACAACCGTTCCGTCGCGGCAGTGCGTTCTGGTGCCCCTGCCGATATCAATGAGCTGCGTGAGCTGTACGACCAACAGCGGAAGATCCCGTTCGGCAAGTTCGCGGCCGGTGCCGACGAATTCACGAAGCTGAAAGAGGCGGTCGCCACCTCCTCCGGTGATGTTTCCGGGGAGATGAAGAAGAATCTAGGCGGCTGGGAGGGCGCCGCCGCCGACCAGGCGCGGACCTATCAGCAGAACTACGAGGCCAAGACGAAGGTCGTCGCCGACGGCGCGGAGCACGCGGCCGTCGCGATGATGACGGCGGCCGCCTCGGTCGCGAAGTTCTGCCGCGACAAGGCCGACTGGATGATCAAGGCCTCGTGTGACCGGCTCGGTGAGGTGACCGCCCAGGATCTGGACCGGATCATCCGCATCGCGGAGCTCGGCAACAACGCCAGCCAGGATGACTTCAAGCACTGCTCGAAATTCCTCGACCAGCAGTCGCGCGACATGATCAACGACGACGACTGTGATCTCGACGAAGAGACGATCAATCACATCATCGGACAGGTCCGAGCCTATTTGTCGGGGACCTTCAACCCCTTCTACTCGCAGTACCTGAACGATTTCAGGACCATGTGCGCCAATACCCACACGGCGGTCGCCGGGGCTTGGCAAGGTCTGACCGACTTCTTCAGCAAGCTCGAGGAGAACCCGTTCGTCGATCTCGACGCGGCGGCAGGGACCTCGGACGGTGGGTTCAAGACCGGGGGAGGACAGGACAGCGGCGGCGGTCGTACCGGCGGCCCGGGCTCCGGGCCCGGGAGCGGTGGGGGTGGCGACACCACGCCGATCGGCGACACGAAGCCACCCGCTCCTCCGGCACCGCCGAGCCCTCCGGATCCGAACATCAACCCTGTCACGGACAAGCCGCTCGAAGTCGACCCGGAGACCGGCGAGGCTTACCCGATCGATCCGCACACCGGCGAGGCCGTCAAGCCTGATGGCCCGGAAACCGTCACCGTCGAGCAGGGCGATCACAAGATCTCCATGGCCGAGCCCGGCAAGGACGGCACGATGGGGATCTCCGTCGACGACGGCACAGGGCACCCGAAGGACTACAAGCTCGACTTCGGTGACTCGCGGCCGTTGCCGGACGACACCCCCAACCGCGGACCCGGCGGTGACGCGGCGACGGGCGGGGCGATCCATCGCGAGACCGCACAGCGGCCGGACGCTCCGCACGCCGACGACCAGTCGTTCAAGCCCGGCCCGGACGGCAAGATCCACCTCGAGGACGGCGGGCTCAAGATCACCGCCGAGCGACCGGACGGAGCTGACGGACCCACGCGGGTGACGGTCGACGACGGCAGCGGCAAGCCGACGACGTACACCCTCGGCGAAGAGGGTCGCGCCGCCAAGGCGGCCACTGGAACCGGCGGTGGCGCCCCCGAAGTCCGTTCGGACGCCGCTGTCCCGGGCAGGCACGCCGCCGAGCACGTTCCCGGTCAGCCGGTGGAAGTGGCGGCGAGGGAACACGCGACGGCGCAGAGCGCTCCAGCGCCGGTGTCGCAGGGTGGGGACCAGGCCGTGCGCACGCACGAGGTTCCGGTCTCCGGCGCGGTCGAAGTCCCGGCAGCCGCGATCGAGCAGACCACATCGGCAGCGGCTTCGGACTCGACGTCACCGCAGTCGTGGAGCAACCCACTGAGTGACGATGGACTCGACGAGGCCTCCGACCCGGCGGGTGCCGGTGGCGGCGCACCCACTTCCTCGACCTCGGGGCTCGGCTCGGCGCCGGGTGGGGGCGGCGATCAGTCCGCCGCTGCCCTGGGCGGTGGAATGGGGATGCTGGGCGGCGGCATGATGGGCGGTGCCGGAACGGGCAGCGGCGGCGAGGACCAGCAGCGCACCTCGAGCGGCTACCGCGTCGACGGCGGGCTCTTCGACACCGCGACGTCGACCAGCCGGATCAGCGGCTCTCTCGACGACGACGGCGTCATCGGGTTCCGCTAGCGGCCGGCATCAGCGAGGGAGGACTGACCGTGAGTTCCGAGGACGCGCTTGCCGCGATGAAGAGCAGATTGGCGGCTCTGGAGAGCGAAAATTCAGCCAGGATGGCGCTGCTCGACAAGCGTCGTGAAGAGGCGCTCGCCGAGAGCAAGGAGAAGTTCGACAAGCAGGCGAAGATCCAGGGCGGCGTCATCGTCCGGTTGCAGGAGCGCAACCGCAAGGCCAAGGCCGCGGGTGGCTGGGCGACCGAGTCGACCCTGGCCGAGAAGGTCGAAGACGACGGCGATTTCGGTTTCGAGGAGGACGAGGCCGAGAACGAGCGCCGTGCCGGGTACCGGACGGCCGAAGAGCCGCCGATCGCCTACCGGCCACCTGTTCCGTCTGCGCCGCCGCCACCCCCGCCGGTCCCGGTCCCGGTCCCGGTCCCGGTCCCGGAAGAGCGTCCGGCCGGACGGCACCGGCGGGCGGCCGCCGCGCGGGGCGACGACGACGATTTCGCCAACACCGACTGGCTGGCGACCTGAGCCGTCAGGTTCGCAGCGTCACGATGGCCCGCTCGACGCCGTGGAAGACGGCGTGCGTCTTGTACCGCACGTCCTCGGCGACGTGGTCGGGAGTCAGGATCTCGGCGAGGGCGCGTAGCGCCACTTCGCCCTCCGCGATCGCGACGCGCGAGCCGGGGCAGGTGTGCCTGCCGAGGCCGAACGCGAGTTCGGCGTCAGGACCGAGCGGGATGGCCAGTTTGTCTCCCGACGTGAAGTCGTTGCCGGACAAGGAGAACGGCGTGACCACGCGGCGGGCGGCGAAGCGAGTCGGGGCGATTTCGTGGATCAGGCCGCGTACGTCGTCGAGGACGTCTGGGCGGCGTAAAGTTTCAAGGGCGGCGAGGGCGAGGAAGTTCATGGAGTTCTCGTACGCGGCGTGGGCGAGCATCACCGGCGTGATCATCAGTTCGTCTTCGGTGATCCGGCCTGCTTCGCACGCTTCCCGGAGCAGCGCCAGTCCGCCGCCTTCGGCGGCCGTCGCCTTGAGAAAGAACATCGCCACCCTGAGCGCGGCGGTGTCCGCTCCGGCCGGCCCGCCCGACCAGACGTCCAGATTCGCGGCCGTCTCGGACAGGTTCGTCAACAGCTTCTCGTCAAGCGGCTCGACCGTGCCGAGTACCGCCTCGGTCACCCTGGCCGCCGTCGGCCTGGCGAAGTCGGCCACCAGGTCGAACCGAGCGCGCGACTTCAGCCCCTAATCGCGACGCGGAGGTCGGCGAGCACCTCCTCCGGCAGCGGCTCCACCAGGGCGATGACCTCCTTGACGACCGCGCGCAGCCGCCGGTGGTCCGCGCCGTCCATCAGCAGCAGGTTCGGGGTCTCGGCGGCGGCGCCACCCGGATTCGAGCTGAGCTCGCGGTCGCGCAGGGCCTTGACGCGATCCGCCGGATCGTCCAGCACGAAGAAGTCGTCCACGTTCGTATGATGCCCATGCCGCGGCCGGAGGAGGTGCGAGTGCCCCCAAATGAAGTGCCTGAGGAAGTGTCGCGGACGCCGCTCGTGCACCGCTTGCTCGGGCGCGCCGAGGTCGAGCGCCCGGCGTACACGCACCTCGACTGCTCGAACCGGCACGAACCCGTCGAAGACACGCTGACCTGGGCCCAGCTCCTCATCCACGTCCGCGCGGTCGCGGCGAAGCTGCGTGAGCTGATCCAGCCTGGAGACCGCGTCGCGATCACGGCGCGACAGGACCTCTCGTACATCGTCGCGTTCTTCGGCGCGCTGTACGCCGGGGCCGTCGCGGTGCCGTTGTCCGCGCCGGACGTCCGTGCGCACCGCGAGCGGCTCGTCGGGGTCCTCGACGATTGCGACGCCGACATCTGGCTCACGTCGGACGCCCTGGTCGAGCGGCTCACGGAGTTCGCCGAGGCCGAGCCGGTTCCGCCGCCGCGCGAGATCGTCGCCGTCGACACCCTCCCGCTGGACCCGGCGGACCGCTCCCTGCCGACACCGGTCTCTCCCGAAGATCCCGCCTACCTGCAGTACACGTCCGGCACGACGCGATCACCCGCCGGCGTGATCATCACGCATCGGGCCCTCTCGGCCGCGTGCTGGCAGATCTGCGAGGCCTACGACGTCGGCGAGCACACCACTTGCGTCGGCTGGATCCCGTTCTTCCACGACATGGGGCTGGCGCAACTGCTCGCGGGGACGATGCACTCCGGTGGCCGGACGGTGTTCATCGCACCGCTGGAGTTCATCCGGCGCCCGGAGCGCTGGCTGCTGCTGATGTCGAGGTATCCGAACACGCTCACGGCGGCCCCGAATTTCGCGTACGACCTGGTGACCGAGGCCGTCCCCGAGTCGAAGCGCGCCGAGTACGACCTGTCGACGGTGTCGATCGCGCTCAGCGGCAGCGAACCGGTCCGGGCGGCGACCGTCCGGGATTTCCTCGCCGCCTACGAGCCCCACGGCTTCCCCCGAGGCGCGTTTCGGCCGTCCTACGGCCTGGCCGAGGCGACGGTCTACGTCGCCAGCGGCGACTCCGGCGGGCCGGTGGTGACCGAGGTGGACGGCCGCGAAGTCGTCGAGATCGGCTGGCCACGGGGCCAGCGGGTCCGCGTCGTCGCCCCAGCGGATCGCGTTTTGCCCGCTAAAGGCGAACTGGGCGGGACGGGGGAGATCTGGGTCAAGGGGCCCAACGTGGGGGCCGGGTACTGGCGGCGTCCGGAATTGACCGCCGAGGTGTTCGACGCCGAACTCGACGGTGAGCGCGGCTGGCTCCGCACCGGTGACCTGGGCTGGATCCGGGACGGCAGGCTCTCCGTGACCGGCCGCCTGAAGGACCTGATCATCATCGACGGCCGCAACCACAGCCCCCACGACATCGAAGAGACCGTCGCCGCCGCTCACCCCCTTCTCGGGCCTGAGCGGGTCGCCGCCTTCTCGGTCGATCTGGACGACGGCGAGGGTGTCGTCGTGGTCGCCGAGCGCGCGCGAAAGGCGCCCGACTTCGACGAAAGCGAGGTCGCGCGGTCGGCCACCCGTGCGGTGGCCGACCGGCACGACGTGCGGCTCAAGGCCTTCCTCCTGGTGAAACCCGGCGGGCTGCCGCGAACCTCCAGCGGCAAGGTCGCGCGTTCCGCGGCCAGAACGCGATACTGGACGGCGGATGGGACAGAATCCCCTCATGGCAGCTGACGGGAGCGAGTACGTCGACGAGATCAAGGCCCTCGTCTGCGAGACCTTCGACGTCGATCCGGACATCATCGACGAGAGCACGCCCTTCGCCGAAATGGGTGTGGACTCCCGGCGCCGGGTCCGGCTCCTGGCGACGGTCGAGGTGGAGTTCGGGATCGACATCGACCTCGACGAGCTGGATCGCCTGGTCGACATCCGGGGTGCGGCGACCGTTCTCGCCGAGGCCGTGGAAGCGGGCGCGAAGCCGCGAAAACGCGGTCTACCAGGCTTCTTGCGCCGGAACCGTTTGAGTTAGCAAAGGTGTGAATGTTCCTGCGGCTTCGCTGACCGGTGGGTACATTCTTGTGTGCATATGCGATGGCACCTGATGCCGCCGGCGCGCGTCGTAGGTAGGACAACGAGGCGGATACAGAGGGACGAAGGGGGCACCGGTCATGCCGGACGGGGGCTACAAAGCCGATTCAGAGGCGATGCTCACGGCGTCGACGTCGTTGGAGCGCGCAGCTGAGAACACGACGTCCGAGGCGGGGAAGGTGGGGCCGACCCAGGTGCAACCCGCGGACTTCGGCCGGGTGCACAAGGATTACCAAAAGGGCTACGCCACCGGAATCCTCGCCATTTCCGATGCGATGAAGGGCTACGCGGGCCAGCTCACCCAGCTCGCCGGCGGAGTCAGTACCGCGTCGACCCGCTACACCTCATCCGACCAGGCGAACGCCACGGCTGCCAACAAGGCGGGGGCCCAGTAATGAGTAAACCGACGCCCGCCCAGGTCAAGGAAATCCTGAACGACCCCTACATCACGCAGGGCACCAAGGACGCTTTGCTGAACCCGTTCGCCAATCAGGAAGAAGCCTACAAAAAGGCTGTCGCCGAACGGGACGCGAACGCGGCCGGGGACAAGAAGCAGAAGGCCGCCGCCGAAAAGGCGGACAAGGATCTCGACTCGTTGGCCCGCCCGGCCGCGGGTGGTTCCACGACCAAATCCGACCAGGTGCTCGACCTCGGGAACCCGGCGCTGGACTTCTTTTCCGAATGGTCCGACCAGGTCTGGAACAAGATGCCGGACAAGCCGTCCGACATCAACTACAAGACCGACATCTGGGACCGGTTCCACGAGAACCGCGAGATCAATTTCCAGAAGATGTTCGACGAGGTCGAGGATCTCGGCGACGCCAAGAAGGCCGTCGAGCAGACCAGGACGGACGCGACTTCGGCGCTGACCACGCTCTTCCACGATTGGAAAGGGCAAGGCGCGACGGCCGCGAAGGTCAAATACGAGCAGCGGATCCAGCCTGACGCGCAAGAACTCATCGCGCAGATGGACGGCGTCATCAAACTGGTGCCGTCGACCATCGACAAGATCTACAGCGCGCTCAAGCTGAAGGTCGATGAAACGCTGAAGCTCCGCGTCGACAAGGTCGCCACGGCGCCGCTGTACATCGCGAAGCAGGTCGTCGAAATCGCGAACGGCAAGGTCGATTCCAAAGAAAAGCTCATGGACGTCGCGTACTGGCTCGACGCCGCGTGTCCGGGCAACAACCTCGCCGAACGGCTGCGTCACGACGACTGCGATCTGAACGACGGGAACAAGGAATACGCGATCGGGGCCGCGAAACAGTGGCTGAAGGGCTCGTTCGCCACTGAGTTCGGCGAGCGGTACGAGAACTTCAAGAAGCTTTGCAAGAACGCGACCGACACGATCAACGCGCAATATCACGAGCTTTCGCGGTTCATGGAGGACTACACGAATCCGTTCCCCGCGCCCGGAGCCGAGAAGCCGCCCGCCGACGACGGCAAGGGGAATGGCAACGGAAACGGCAATGGGAATGGGAACGGAAACGGGAATGGCGGCGGCACCCCGCCTGGTGGCGGGGGCGGCACTCCGCCCGGCGGAGGTGGCGGCACGCCGCCGGCGGCGACGGTTCCCGAGCCGCCCAAGCCGGAGGACAAGCCCGCTGACGGTACGAACCCGGTCACCGGGAAACCGCTCGAGCTGGACCCCGAAACCGGTAAGCCGTACCCGATCGACCCGGCGACGGGCGAAGCGATCAAGGACGGCCTCGACGGTCAGGACACCATGACCGTCCAAAAGGGCGACAACAAGATCGAGATGACCGAGCCGGATAAAGACGGCAAAATGGACATCAAGGTCGACGACGGCAAGGGTAACGAGAAGGACTACAAGCTCGACTTCGACGACCCGAAGGGCGAAGACGGCAAGCCCGGCGAAGAGGGTAAGGACGGCAAGAAGGACGGCGAGTTCGGCCCGCAGGGCGCGGTCAAGGAAGGCGAGCCCGGCGCCGACGGCGTCTACCGGCCCGGCCCGGACGGCAAGATCCACATCCAGGACGGCAACCTCAAGATCACCGCCGAGCAGCCGCAGGGGCCGAACGGTCCGACCGTGGTGACCGTCGACGACGGCAAGGGTGAGCCGACTACTTACACCCTCGACGAAAAGGGTGAGAAGAAGGAACTCAAGCCCGGCGACGTCCTCCAAACCGATGACATCAAGAACGGCCTCGACGACCGGAACCCCGGCAATCCGCAGCCGGGTCGGATGGACGATGTGCGCACGATGCCCGCACCGGCCGATGCCGGGATGGCGGACGGCGGGGGCTTCAGCGCTCCGGGCGGCGTCGAGGTCGGCGCCGGTGTCGGTGGTGGTGAAGGGACCGCAGGGGTGTCCGCGGGGGCCGAGGCCTCCGGCGGCGCCGCGTCGGGCGCGGGTGGCGAGGGCACCGTCCCGACGGCCAGCGGTGGTGGCGGCAGCTTCGAAGGCGCGCTCGGCGGTGTCGGCGAGGGTGGTTCGGCGGGGTCGCTGAACGAAGCCGGTTCACTGGAGCCAGGCATGCAGACCGGTGGCGGCGCGCAGCCGGCCGGGACTGACGGCGGCCTCGGGATGGCGCCCGGCGGGATGGACCCGGCACCCGCGGGCGCCGGCGCCGGTGCCGGAGCGGCGTCCACCGGAATGGGCGGCATGATGGGCGGAATGGGCGCCATGGGCGGCGCGGCCGGTGGTGGCGGGGGTGACACGCAACGCGGGTCGAGCCAGTACCGCGTCGAGGGTGGCATCTTCGAGACCAGTGGCGCGGGTGGCCGGATCAGCGGGTCGCTCGACGACGAGGGCGGCGACCGTTCGATCAGCTACGAGCGATGATCGGTAGTCGGGGAACGAGGGAGGACCGATGAGCGCTGTTGACCGGCTGGCGGCCGCCATGTCCAGGCAGGACGCCGCCATCACGGAGCAGTTGGAGCAGCGGGGGCTGCGGGAGCGGCACCTCGCCGACGCCAAGGCTCAGGCGATGGAGACCATGCAGAAGGACGCGGCCGTCCACGACAAGTACGCCGCCCACATGCAGGAACTGGGGAAGCGGAGCAAGGAGGCCGGCGGCTGGCTGACCGGCAAGACGACCGCCGACCGCAGCCACACGATGGGCTTCGGCATCGAGGACGACGACAAACCGGACGCCCGGTTCGCCGAGTTCGGTGCGCGACCCGGCCTCGACGCTTCGCGGCCGGTCGCTCCGCCACCGCCGCCCCCGCTTCCGGTCGCGCCGGGGGTGCCCGGAATGCCGGCGACGGTGGACGTCCCGCCCGCGGTGTCACCGCCCGCTCCGACCGCCGGTACGCCCGACGCGGCCGCTGCGCCGACGCGTCGTCGAGGTCGTCACGCCCGCGACGACAAGGGCTTCGACGACGACGACTTCTCGAACAACTCGTGGATGGTCGACTGACCGCTTCACGCACTCGGGGCCCGGCTCGCCAGAGCCGGGCCCTTCTCTTTGCTGGCCCGTGTCGCCTTTAGCGGGCTAAACGCGATCTGGCGCCCTGGCCTCTCGCCCCGGCCCGTGTCGACTTTAGCCCCCTAATCGCGACGCGTAGGCATGCTAAGTAACCAGGGGCGGGTAGCGGGCCGGATCGCGATTAGCCCGCTAAACGCAGGTCAGGCGGCGGGTTCGTCCTGGAGCTCGATCGGGGCGCGTTTGACGTCGGCGTCCAGCAGCGGCTGGTACTTGGTCGTCCCCGTCAAGTGTGTGAGGAAGAACGCCGTGAACAGCGCCCTCGTCAGCTGCTGGGTCCCGCGGTGCGGCTTCCCGTGCAGCAGGAGCTGACTCCAGTGCCTGCCCTCGGTGACGCCGAGATGCGACGACTTCCCGAGCGTCCGCAGCTGCACCGGCCCGCCCCAGGCGTCCGCGATGGCCTCGGCGTGTCCTGCTGACGGCGCGACGAGATCCTCGCCCGCCGCGAGGTGCAGACCGGGCACGGTCACCGACCGGGCGGACACCGTCGCCGGCGGCAGCGTCTGCGCGGGAGTGATGGTCGCGACAGCCTGGACCCGTGGTCGATCAGAGTCCTCGTCCGCCGCCTGCGCGGCCGCGAGAACGGCCGAACCGCCGCCGGTCGAGTGCCCCGCGAGGCCGAGCTTCGCCGGGTCGACGCTGATGCCGTCCGGTCCGAGGCGGACCGTCGTGATCAGGTCGAGCGTGGTGAGGAGGTCGCCGGCCAGCAGCCGGTGCGACGGCAGCGGTCCGCGCTGGGTGGCCGGGGCCGCCGCGACGATGCCCCAGCTCGCGAGGTGCCGGAGCAGGTGCCGGTAGCTGCCGGTGGGCTGCAGCCATCCGTGCCCGAACGCGATCGCGGGCAGACCGAGCCCCGAGCGGGGCGTGAACACGACACCCGGGAGCCCGACCAGAGCGAGGTTGCCGCGCAGAACCTCGTGCGGACCTGGGTGGGACAGCTCCGCGAGCAGCTGCTTGGGCTTGC
The DNA here is from genome assembly GCF_055575355.1 of Amycolatopsis sp. NPDC034160. Lineage (NCBI taxonomy): Bacteria > Bacillati > Actinomycetota > Actinomycetes > Pseudonocardiales > Pseudonocardiaceae > Amycolatopsis > Amycolatopsis sp. NPDC034160. Next base: position 396,041 of record NZ_JBVISU010000002.1, read on the forward strand.
TGGCCATGCCCGTGACCTTACTGCCCGTACCCCCGTCCAGCCCGCGCGCCGCCCCGGCGTTCGCCTTTAGCGGGCTAAACGCGACGCGTTCAGCCGCTGAAGGCGGTGGGCGGGCGCCCGGACGAAGGGGCTGAATTTCCCTCGTTAGGCTGGTGGCCGTGTGTGGAATCGTGGGATACGTCGGACACCGCCCGGCCCTGGACGTCGTCATCGGCGGCCTCCGGCGGATGGAGTACCGCGGCTATGACTCGGCAGGCGTCGCCGTCCTCGACGGCGCCGGTGCGCTGAACGTCGAGCGCAAGGCAGGCCGCCTGGCCAACCTGGAGACCCAGCTCGACACCGTCGGCAGGGACGCCTTCACCGGCACCGCCGGGATGGGCCACACCCGCTGGGCCACCCACGGCGCCCCGGTCGACCGCAATTCGCACCCGCACCGCGACGCCTCCCAGCAGGTCGCCGTCGTGCACAACGGCATCATCGAGAACTTCGCCGCGCTGCGCGCCGAGCTCGAGGCCGAGGGCATCGAGATGGCGAGCGACACCGACTCCGAGACCGCCGCGCACCTGATCTCCCGCGCCTACACCGAAGGCGACACGAAAGGCGACTTCCCGGCCAGCGTCGCCGCGGTCTGCCGTCGGCTCGAAGGTGCGTTCACCCTGGTCGTGACCATCGCCGACCAGCCGGACACCATCGTCGCCGCGCGCCGCTCCTCGCCGCTGGTCGTCGGCGTCGGCGAGGGGGAGCACTTCGTCGCTTCCGACGTCGCCGCGTTCATCGAGCACACCCGCGAGGCGGTCGAGCTCGGCCAGGACCAGCTCGTCGTGATCACCCGCGAGGGTTACGAGGTCACCGACTTCCACGGCGACGCCGCCCAGGCCAAGCCGTTCACCGTCGACTGGGACCTCTCGGCCGCGGAAAAGGGCGGCCACGAGTACTTCATGCTCAAGGAGATCGAGGAGCAGCCGGAGGCGCTGGCGAACACGCTGCGCGGCCACTTCGACGGCGGCCGGATCATCCTCGACGAACAGCGCATCTCCGATCAGGACCTGCGTGACGTCGACAAGGTCTTCGTCGTCGCCTGTGGCTCCGCGTACCACTCGGGCCTGGTCGCCAAGTACGCCATCGAGCACTGGTGCCGTCTCCCGGTCGAGGTCGAGCTGGCCAGCGAGTTCCGCTACCGCGACCCCGTACTGGACCGCGCGACGCTGGTCGTCGCCGTCTCGCAGTCGGGCGAGACCGCGGACACCCTCGAGGCCGTCCGCCACGCACGCGAGCAGAAGGCCCGCGTCCTGGCCGTCTGCAACACCAACGGCGCCCAGATTCCCCGTGAGTCCGACGCCGTTCTCTACACGCACGCCGGTCCGGAGATCGGGGTCGCCTCGACCAAGGCGTTCCTCGCCCAGATCGCGGCCAACTACCTGGTCGGCCTGGCGCTGGCTCAGGCGCGCGGCACCAAGTACCCGGACGAGGTCGCCCGCGAGTTCGCCGAGCTCGAGTCCATGCCCGCCGCGGTGCAGAAGGTCCTGTCCACTGTGGACCAGGTCCGTGACCTCGGCCGCCGGATCGCCGACTCGAAGGCCGTGCTGTTCCTCGGCCGTCACGTCGGTTTCCCGGTCGCCCTCGAAGGCGCGCTGAAGCTCAAGGAACTGGCGTACATGCACGCCGAGGGCTTCGCCGCCGGTGAGCTCAAGCACGGCCCGATCGCGCTGATCGAAGAAGGCCTGCCCGTCGTCGTGGTGATGCCGTCGCCGAAGGGGCGCGCGGTGCTGCACTCGAAGCTGGTGTCGAACATCAGCGAGATCCAGGCGCGCGGCGCTCGCACGATCGTGATCGCGGAGGAGGGCGACGAGACCGTCCGCCCGTTCGCCGACGAGCTGATCGAGATCCCGGCCGTGCCGACGCTGCTGCAGCCGCTGGTTTCGACGGTGCCGCTGCAGGTGCTGGCGGCGGAGATCGCCCGCACGCGCGGGTACGACGTCGACAAGCCGCGTAACCTGGCGAAGTCGGTCACCGTCGAGTAAGGACCGGAGGCGTCGTGCAGGGAATCTGGACCACGGAACGGATTCGCGCGGCGGAGGACCGGTTGCTCGCCGTCACTCCCGACGGCGAGCTCATGCGACGCGCGGCCTTCGGCCTGTCGGTGCACGCCGCCGAGATGCTGGCCGAGCACACGGGATCGGTGTCCGGGCGGCGGGTGACCTTGCTGGTCGGTTCGGGCAACAACGGCGGCGACGCCTTGTGGGCGGGCGCGTTCCTGCGTCGTCGCAATGTGGCCGTCTCGGCGATCCTGCTGAAGCCCCAACGCGCTCATGCTCAGGGTTTGGCCGCCTTGAAGCGATCCGGCGGCAAGGTGGTGTCCGTTGAGGACGGTCCACAGTGGATCGACCGGGCCGACCTCGTCATCGACGGGATCGTCGGTATCTCGGCGCGAGGGTCGTTGCGGTCGGACGCCGCCGCGCTGCTGGAACACGTGAGTTCGCCGGTGCTGGCCGTCGATCTGCCGAGCGGGGTGGATCCGGACACCGGCGCTGTCGACGGTCCCGCCGTCGTCGCCGACCGTACGGTCACCTTCGGCGCGCTCAAACCCGTGCACGCCCTGGCGCCCGCGTCGTGTGGCGAGGTCGCCCTGGTGGACATCGGGCTGCGACCGGAACTCGGCGATCCCGACCTGCGGCGGCTCGACACGGCCGACGTCGCCGCGGCGTGGCCGGTCCCCGGTCCGGGTGACGACAAGTACAGCCAAGGCGTGGTCGGGGTGGCCGCGGGATCCGCGACGTACCCGGGCGCGGCCGTGCTCGCGGCCGGTGCCGCCGTGCGGGCGACGTCGGGGCTGGTGCGCTACGCCGGACACGCCGCGGACGTGGTGCGCGGGCGGTGGCCCGAGACGATCGCGACCGGGTCGGTGACGGACGCCGGGCGGGTGCAGGCGTGGGTCGTCGGGCCGGGGATCGGCACCGGTCACGAGGGGCGCGACGTGCTGCGGTTCGTGCTCGGGCGGGGTGTGCCGGTGTGCGCGGACGCCGACGCGACGACGATCATCGCGCGCTCGCCCGACGTGCTCGACGCGCGTGATCCGGACACGCCGCTCGTGCTGACGCCGCACGCGGGTGAGTACGAGCGGCTGATGGGTTCGCCGCCGGGGGCGGACCGGGTCGCGGCGGCGCGGTCGGCCGCGCGGAAGTACGACGCCGTCGTGCTCCTCAAGGGACACTGCACGGTGGTCGCGGCGCCGGACGGGCGCGCGCTGGTGAACACGCCGCGGGGGTCGTGGCTCGCGACGGCCGGATCCGGGGACGTTCTGTCCGGTCTGGTCGGCGCGTTGCTCGCCGCCGGGCTCGATCCTTGGCTCGCCGCCGGCGCCGCCGCTCACGTGCACTCGCTCGCCGGATCGATGGCCGCCGACGGCGCTCCCACCTCGGCCTCCGGCATCCTCGACGCCGTCCCCGACGCCATCCGGGCCATCCGGTCACACACCCTCTGACCAGGGCCGCAGGTCGACTTTAGCCCCCTGATCGTGCTCTGACGGCACCCGCCCGCAGAGCACGATTAGGGGGCGAAAGTCGACCTGGCCAGCCGGAGGGGGAGGCGAGGGGAAATGGGAGAGTTATCGAGTTACGTGTTAACTCTGGGCGAATAATCTGGTAAGAAGCAGGTGTGAGCGCCGACACCTACCCCGCCGGGACCGCGATGGTCCGGGTCGTGAACGGTGTCGCCCATGTCTAAGACCAGGCCATCGGACGCCGCCGTCGAGCACCGGCGCCAGGAGATCCTCGACCACGTCATCGCCGCCGGTGAGGTCCGCATCGACGACCTCACCTCGCGGTTCGGCGTCAGCCTGATGACGATGCACCGCGACCTCGACGATCTTGCCGAGCGCCGCCTCCTCCGCAAACTGCGCGGCAAGGTCGAGGCCTATCCGGCGACGACCATGGAGTCGGCCGCCCGCTTCCGCGACACCTTCAACCAGGCCGCGAAGGACGCGCTGGGTGAGGCCGCCGCGGCACACGTTCAGTCCGGCCAGACGGTCTTCGTCGACGACTCGACGACGCTCTTCCCGCTCGTCCGCCGCCTCGGCGCGATCGAAGACCTGACCGTCATCACCAACTCGCTCGAAGCCGCCCGCATCCTCGGCCCGGCGAAGAGTGTCGAGGTCGTTCTCGCCGGCGGCCGCTATCACCACGAGTTCGACTCGTGCGCCGGGCCGGACGTCCTCGCCTTCCTCGAACGGACCCACGCCGACATCGCGTTCGTCTCGGTCGCCGCGGTCGCGGTCGGCCGCCTGTTCCATCCCGTCCAGGACTACGCCGCGCTCAAGAAGGTCGCGCTGCGCACCGCCAGCCGCAACGTCCTGGTCGTCGACAACTCCAAGTTCGGTCGCACCGCCACGTTCGCGCACGGAGACATCGGCGACTACGACCTCCTGATCACCGACGACCTGACACCGACCGAGGAGATCGAGGCCGCGCTGAACGCGGGCACGGCCATTGAGCAGGTCGAGTGCGACCCAGAGGGGCCGGAATATGAAATCTGACCTGGTCGCCGGAATCGACTCGTCGACCCAGTCGACGAAGGTCGTCGTCTGCGACGCGGACACCGGCGAAATCGTCCGTACCGGCCGCGCTTCGCACCCTGACGGCACCGAGGTCGCCCCTTCGGCGTGGTGGGAAGCGCTGCGCCAGGCCACGGACGGTCTGCTCGACGGCGTCGGCGCGGTCGGCGTCGGCGGTCAGCAGCACGGCATGGTCACCCTGGATGAAGCAGGAGAGGTCGTCCGTCCCGCGCTGCTGTGGAACGACACCCGGTCCGCGAAGGCGGCCGAAGACCTCGGGAGTGAACTCGGCGCGGAGAACTGGGCGAAGTCCGTCGGCTCGGTTCCGGTCGCCAGCTTCACCGTCACGAAACTGCGCTGGATGGCGGAGCACGAGCCCGAGCTGGCCGATCGCGTCGCCCGCGTGCTGCTGCCACACGATTGGCTGACCTGGCGGCTGCTCGGCGACGGAGCGGAGCCGATCACCGACCGCGGCGACGCTTCCGGTACCGGGTATTTCTCACCCGCCACCGGCGAGTACCGCCAAGACCTCCTCGCGCATGCCTTCGGTGGCCGGAGCCCTGAGCTGCCCAAGGTCGTCGGCCCCGCGGAGGCCGCGGGCCACACGCCGGACGGGATCCTGGTCTCGGCCGGAACCGGTGACAACATGGCCGCCGCGCTGGGACTCGAACTCGTCCCCGGCGACGTCGTCGTCTCGCTGGGCACCAGTGGCACCGTCTTCGGTGTCTCCGAGACCGCGAGCGCCGATCCCACCGGCATCGTCGCGGGATTCGCCGACGCCACCGGCCGGTTCCTGCCGCTCGCCTGCACCCTCAACGCCGCCCGCGTGCTCACGGCGACCTCGGCGATGCTCGGCGTCGAGCTCGCGGAATTCGACAAGCTGGCGCTCGCCGCCGCTCCCGGCTCCGGCGGTCTCACCTTCCTGCCTTACCTCGACGGTGAGCGGACGCCGAACCTCCCGGAGGCCAAGGGCACGCTCTTCGGCCTGACCCGCGCGAACATGACGCCGGAGAACCTCGCCCGCGCCGCCGTCGAAGGCATGTTGTGCGGACTCGCCGCCGGCCTCGACGCCCTGCGCGAACAGGGGCTGGAGGTCCGGCGCGTGCTCCTGATCGGTGGTGGCGCGCAGTCGGCCGCCGTCCGCGCGGTCGCGCCGATCGTCTTCGGCGTGCCCGTCGTCATCCCCGAGGTAGCCGAGTACGTCGCGGTCGGTGCCGCGCGGCAGGCGGCCTGGGCCCTCGCTTCCAGCGCGGAACCTCCCCGCTGGCAGGAAGACCACGGCAAGACCCGGCTCGAGCTGGCCGAGCCGACCGAGGCGGACCGCGCCGAGGGACACCGGATCCAGCAACGGCATCTCGAGGCCCGCGAACTCGGGCACGGCATTTCCGCGAAACCGAAAGAGGACTGAACCGATGGCCACGATCACCTACGACAAGGCGACCCGGCGCTACGCCGGTTCCGAGCGGCCCGCCGTGGACGCACTCGAACTCGAGATCGCCGACGGCGAATTCCTCGTGCTCGTCGGGCCTTCCGGCTGCGGCAAGTCCACCAGCCTGCGGATGCTCGCCGGCCTCGAGGACATCGACGAAGGCGCCGTCTGGATCGGCGACCGCGACGTCACGCAGCTGCCGCCGCGTGCCCGCGACATCGCGATGGTGTTCCAGAACTACGCGCTGTACCCGCACATGACCGTCGGCCAGAACATGGGCTTCGCGCTCAAGATCGCCGGCCGTCCGGCTTCGGAGATCAAGCAGAAGGTGCTCGACGCGGCCAAGCTGCTGGACATCGAGGACTACCTCGACCGTAAGCCGAAGGCGCTCTCCGGCGGTCAGCGCCAGCGTGTCGCGATGGGCCGCGCCATCGTCCGTGAGCCGCAGGTCTTCCTGATGGACGAGCCGCTGTCGAACCTCGACGCCAAGCTGCGTGTCTCGACGCGTACGCAGATCGCCGCGCTGCAGCGCCGCCTCGGCGTCACCACCGTGTACGTCACGCACGACCAGGTCGAGGCCATGACGATGGGCGACCGGGTCGCGGTCCTCTCCGACGGTCTCCTCCAGCAGTGCGACACCCCGCGCGCGCTGTACGACCGGCCCGCGAACGCTTTCGTCGCCGGATTCATCGGCTCGCCCGCGATGAACCTCGTCACCGCGAAGCTCACCGCGGACGGTGCCGAGCTCGGTGGGGCGCGGGTGCCGCTGTCCCGCGAGATCCTCGCCAAGGCCGACGGCGACACGGTCACCCTCGGCTTCCGGCCCGAGTCCCTCGAAGTGACCACCAGCGAGGACGGCACCGTGCCGGTCAAGGTCGACCTCGTCGAGGAGCTCGGCTCGGACGCGTACGTCTACGGCAAGCTCGCCGAGACCGACGCCGAAGGCACGAAGTCGAACGTCGTCACCCGGGTCGACCCGCGCAAGCCGCCGGTCATGGGCGACACCCTGCACCTGCGGATCCGTCCCGACGAGCTGCACGTGTTCTCCGCCACTGACGGGGCACGCCTGTCCTGAGCCGGTTCGTGGGAAACTGGTGGTCGTTATGACCGCCAGTTTCCCGCGTGCCGAAGTCGTGATCGACCTCTCCGCCATCCGGCACAACGTCGCCCTGCTCGCTTCCCGCGCCCCCGGTGCCCAGACGATGGCCGTGGTGAAGGCCGATGGCTACGGGCACGGTGCGTTCGAAGTCGGGCGTGCCGCTGTCGAGGGCGGGGCGACCTGGCTGGGCACCTGCTCCCTCGGCGAAGCGATCGCGCTGCGCCGCGCGGGGATCGGGGCCCGGCTCTTCAGCTGGCTCGACACTCCCGAAGCCGACTTCGCGGCCGCCGTCGCCGAAGACATCGACGTCGCTGTCAGCTCCCTCGACGAACTCGCTCGCGTGGCCGATGGCGCGCGCCGAGCGCGCGACTTCAGCCCCCTAATCGCGACCTCGCGGGTGCACCTCAAGATCGACACCGGCCTCTCCCGAAACGGCTGCCCACCTGCGGAATGGCGGGCGCTCGTGCAGGCGGCGGCCGCCGCGAAGCCGCTCGTCGAGGTCGTCGCGATCTGGTCGCACCTCGCCTGCGCCGACGAGCCGGGCCACCCCTCCATCGACGCGCAGGCCAAACGGTTCGACGAGGCCTACGACATCGCCCGCGCGGCCGGCCTGCACCCGATGCGTCACCTCGCGAACTCCGCCGCCGTGCTGACCAGACCGGATCTCCACTTCGACCTCGTGCGCCCCGGGATCGCGATCTACGGGCTGAACCCGGTGCCCGCCGCCGAGGACCTGCGCCCGGCGATGACCTTCAAGTCCTCGGTCGTGCTCACGAAACGGATCGCGGCAGGCGAGTCGGTTTCCTACGGGCACACCTGGACCGCCGAGCGCGACACCACCCTCGCCCTGGTGCCGGTCGGTTACGCCGACGGCGTGCCCCGGTCGCTGTCCGGCCGGATGGACGTCTGGCTCGGCGGACGCCGCCGTCCGGTGGTCGGACGCGTCTGCATGGACCAGCTGATCGTCGATTGCGGAGACGACGAGCCCGCCGTCGGCAGCGAAGTGGTCCTCTTCGGCCAGGGCACGTTTGGCGAGCCGACCGCCCGGGAATGGGCGGACAAGCTGGGAACGATCGACTACGAGATCGTGACCTCGATGTACCGCCCGCGCATCCACCGGACGTATCTGGAGGCAGGCTCGTGACACCTTCACGAAGACTGCTGGCCATCGTCGGTGGGGTCGGGGCGGTGGCCACCGGCACCGCCGCCGCGATCGCCGTCGCCGCACAGCAGCGGCGGCAGAGTGAGGATCCGTTCGTGGACGAGCCGTTGGGGGATCTCGAACCGGACCGGACTTCGACAGTGGCGGCGGAGGACGGCACGCCGCTCACGGTCGAGGAGATCGATCCGGCCGATGGGGGCGAACCGGAGCTGACCGTCATCGGTGTGCACGGTTTCGCGCTGTCGAAGCGCTGCTGGCATTTCCAGCGGCGAGACCTCGCGTCGCTGAAGCTGCCGCGGGTGAGGCAGGTTTACTACGACCATCGCGGGCACGGGCTTTCCGGTGCCGCGAACGCGGAAACCAGCACCATCGAACAGTTGGCGCGCGACCTCGACATGGTCGTGCGCTCGGTGGTGCCGGAGGGCCCCATCGTGCTCATGGGGCACTCGATGGGCGGCATGGTGATCATGGAGCTCGCTTCGGAGCACCCTGAGCTGTTCGACGACCGCGTGTGTGGCGTCGCGTTCATCGCGACGGCCGCGGGCGAGGTCGGCGCGCGAGGGCTGCCGAGGTCACTGCTTTCGAAGTACAACCCGCTCACCCGAGGTGTCGGCGGGCTGGCGGGCTGGCAGCCGGGCCTGGTCGAGTTCGTGCGGGCGGCAGGCGGGCAGCTGACCAGGCAGGCAGTCCGGAGGCTGGCTTTCGGCAGCCGGGACGTGTCGCCGCGCCTCGTCGACTTCATGCTGGAAATGCTCGAAGTGACGCCAGTGCGCGGGCTCGTGAACTTCGTCGACACACTGGGTAGCCATAATCGGTATGCCGCGCTCGCCGGGTTGAAGCACGCGCACGTGCTGGTCATCGGCGGGGATTCCGACCGGTTCACGCCGATCGCGCACGCCGAGCGGATCGCGGCGGAACTGCCGGACGCGGAGCTGGTGCGCGTGCGCGGTGCGGGACACATGGTGCAGCTGGAACAACCCGAACTGGTGAACAGCCACCTGATCGACCTGATGCAACGGTGCACGGGCACCGATGGGGAAACTTCCGACCGGCGAACCTGGTGGTGGCAGCGCTGATGAACTTCGCATTCCCGACTCCCGAGTCGACCATGGACTTCGGGCGTGCGCTCGGGCGTTCCCTGCGCGCGGGTGACCTCGTGCTGCTCGCCGGGCCGCTCGGAGCGGGCAAGACGACGCTGACCCGCGGGATCGCGGACGGCCTCGGCGTCGGCGGACGAGTCAGCTCGCCGACGTTCGTACTGGCCCGCGTGCATCCGGCGGGCGAAGCCGGGGTCGCCTTGGTGCACGTCGACGCGTACCGGCTGGGCGGAGACCTCTCGCAACTCGACGACCTGGACCTCGACACCGAACTGGAGCGGTCCGCGCTGGTGGTCGAGTGGGGTGAGGGTGCCGCGGAGCGGCTTTCGGACGACTACCTCGTCGTGCGCCTGGAGCGTCGTGAGGACGATGTCCGGATGGTCACCTTGGAGCCGCATGGCACCTGGACGTCCCGCGCCCCCGACTTGCGTTTAGCGGGCTAAACGCGATCTCACCCGGATGCCGCATCAGGGCCCACCTGGCGATGCGTCCCCTTCATGCCCCCAGCGGGCTTGGGGTGCGCATGCCGTTGATTCGGACAGCGGCATGCGCACCCTGCCTAGCCGACGAGGACCGGTTCCGCGTGCGGTCCGCGCCTCCGGTGAAGCCACCACAAACCACACAGGCCGATCACGCCGGTCTGCGCGGCCGGTGTCGCCACCACGGTCAAGGCGATGAGTGCGGTGACCAAGGCGAACCAGTAGAGCAGGACACGCTTCGTGTTCTCCTGGCTGCCGAAGAATGTGCTTCGCCAGAAATCGGGCCACTGAGCCGCAGGACGCAGATGGACCCGACGGCACGCGGGATCGGTGACCATGCCGACCGATTCACCCGCCAAATCGAGCAATTCGTCGAGACTGACTTCTGCCGGGTGACACCCGCCGTGGTGATCCTGGTTCTTATCCGGGGTCATCGCCTGCGGCTTGGGTGATTCCTCTGGCATACCGCCGGAACACGGCGCTACGCTGGGCATGTTTGATGCCTCCATAAGTCTTGTCCAGGTTGATGGAGTTGTTGAACTTCAAGCGGCTCCCCGGGCATGGGGAGCCGCTTCCTTGTGTGCGGTGCGTCGGTCGTTTCCGAGCCGCAACACAAGCCATTGTGGACGATCTTCCCGGACCTACGGGGCGGTAAGTGAAAGGTTGCTGAATCCTGCGGTGAGCGGTCGGCGGAATTCACCCCGGGTCATCGGATTGCGTGGCTATAACTCGAAAGAGTGATCGCGGAGGTCGAGCGCAATTTCATCGCGCAGACTGCGAGAGTTGAGTCTACTCAGAGTGTTTCGCGTTCACGCTATCGAGTGAGGCGTCATTATTAATGCGGAGAGAAATGTTCGGTAGCGGACATTCGGCTGCGGCATTCATGCATGAAGATGACCATGATCGATGCATCGTGCCCGCTCAGCGCCGACCTTCGACCGTTTGCCGCTTCCCGTTCGCGGTGAAAGGTCACGGGCCCGCTCCGCCTGCGACAAGTCGACTTTAGCCCCCTGATCGCGACGCGTAGGCATGCTAAGCAACGGGAGCGTCGTGTCGGCCCAGATCGCGATTAGGGGGCTGAAGTCGACCTGGGGGGCCGACGACGGAGCGCGCGATTCCCAGGTCGACCAGGTCTTGGGGGCGTAGCCGCAGGCGGTCCGCGAGGGCGGGGACTTCATCGGCGGGCAGCTTGAGGATCGCCGCGGCCGCCTCCGGCGCGGTGACCGAGAAGTACGCGTCGGGCGTCACCCAGGTCGACCCCGGCGCCGCGAACGCCAGCGCGCCACCGGATCCGCCTTCCCCGATCACCAGCGTCGTGATCGGCACGGCCGCGCTCGCGACAGCCTCGAACAATCCCGCGATCGCGGCCCCGGCGCCGTCCCGCTCGGCCGCCGCGTCGTTCGCCGCGCCAGGGGTGTCGACGAGAGTGAGTACCGGGATCCCGAGCCTGGACGCGAGCCGCACCAGACGTGCCGCCGTCCGGAAACCCGCGGGCAGCGTCGGCGTTCCGCACTGCGCCGCGTACGCGATCGTTCGCCCGTCTCGTCGGCCGAAGCCGCAAAGGACACCGGCGTCGACGCCTCCGCACCTGTCACCCGAGACCTGCTCGCGCCAATCGAAGTACGCATCGAGGTACTCCGCCGCCCTCGGCCGATCGGCGGAGCGCGCCGCCTGAACCGCGTCCCACCCGCTGTCGGGCAACTCCAGCGACCCCAGCGCGCCGGGAGGCTCAGCGGCCTCCGGCGTCGGCGAAGTCAGCAACCGCAACCACCGTTCCAGCGCCGCGGGCAGGTCGGCGGGCGGCACGATCTGATCGACATGGCCCCACGCGAGTTTCGCTTCGGCCGTGTAAGCCTCTGCGGGCGCGTCGGCGGGCCGCACCCGGGAGCCGGCGAAACCGACCTGCGCTTCAGGCAACGCGAGGATGATGTCGGCGCTCGCTCCGAGCGTCGCCCAGCCACCGCCCGTGGTCGGATCACGCAGCACCGAGATCTGCGGTACCGACCGGGCCCCGGCCGCCGCCCGCGCGATGCGCTGCAATTGCGAAAGCGCGCGCATCCCGTGCTGCATGCGGCTGCCGCCGGTCGCGATCAGCGACACCACCGGCAGCCCGGATTCCACCGCCCGCGCGAAAGCCGCCTCCACACGATCACCGGTCCGCTGACCGATTGACCCGCCGAGGAAGCCGAATTCGAAGGCGACCACGACCGCCTCGACGTCGCCGATCTTGGCGGTCCCGCAGAGGACGGACTCCTCTTCACCGGACCGCTCGGCGGCGGCTTCACACGCCGCGCGGTAGCCCGCCCAGCCGATCGGCCCGTCGTCCGGCTCGTCGGACCGTGGAACGTCCAGATCCTCGAAACCGGTCGCGATCTCCTTGATGACGGACCGCGCGGAAGGCCTGCTCACCCGAGCGCCCGCTTCATGACCTTGCCCATATCGTTGCGCGGCAACGCCTCCAGATAACGCACCACCCGAGGCCGTTTGTGCGGCGACAACAAACGTGAGACGTGCTCGGCGAGCTCCGTCTCCGTCGGGCGTTCCCCGTCGGGCACCACCCAGGCCACGATGCGCTCACCGAGGTCGTCGTCGGGCTCGCCGGTGACCGCGACCTCAGCGACACCGGGATGCTCCATGAGCGCGTTCTCGATCTCGCCCGCGCCGATCTTGTAGCCGCCGCTCTTGATCAGATCCGTCGCCTTACGGCCGACGATCTTCACGTATCCGGCCGCGTCGCGGGTCGCCATGTCGCCGGTCCGGAACCAGCCGTCGTCGAAGGCGGCTTCGGTCGCGTCGGGGCGGTTGAGGTACTCGGTGAACAGGTTCGGCCCGCGGACCTGGATCTCTCCGACGGTCTCGCTCTCCTCGACGGGTTTCCCGGCTTCGTCCACCAGACGCAGGTCGACGCCGCTCAGCGGGACACCGACGGTGCCGGGGACACGCTCGCAGTCGGCGCGGACGCTGGTGTTCATCAAGGTCTCGGTCATCCCGTAGCGCTCGATCACGCGCTGGCCGGTCGCCGCGGTGATGCGCTGGTGGTCATGGACCGGCAGCGCGGCCGACCCGGAGACGAGCAGCCGGGCGCCGCTCAGCGCCTCGGCGAGCGACGGGTTGTCAGCGACTTCGGCGGCGATGCGGTGATACATGGTCGGGACACCGAACATTATCGTCGCCCCGGTCGCGAGTTCGCGTGCGACGCCTTCCGTGGAGAACCGGCCGAGATGCCGGACCGAGCCGCCGCGCCGGAGCGGCCCGAGGATGCCGAGGATCAGGCCGTGCACGTGGAACAGCGGAAGACCGTGCACCAGGACGTCGTCGGCTGTCCATTCCCAGGCGTCTTCGAGTGCGTCGAGGGTGGTCGAGATCGCGCGGCGGGGGAGGACGACGCCCTTCGGCGGGCCGGTGGTGCCGGAGGTGTAGACGATCAGTGCCGGGGCTTCGGCGTCCGGTTCCGCGGGGAGATCGACGGCTGTGCCTTCGAGCGTGATGGCGCGTCGTGGCAGGTCCTCGAGACCGGCGGGCAGATCGGCGCCCGGTTCGGCGAGCACGAGGACGGGTGCGCTGTCGGCGAGGATGTGCGCGAGTTCGCGCTCGCCGATCTTCGGGTTGAGCGGGATGGCGGGGACGCCGGCGAGCAGGGCGGCGATCACGGCAACGCTGGTGTGCACGGTCGGGGTGGCCCAAACGGCGACGCGGCCGCTCGGCAGGTCACGGGCGAGTGTGCCGGCGACGGTGGCGAGGTCGGCGTAGGTCAGGGAGGTGTCGCCGAAGCGGAGGGCCTCCTTGTCGCCGCCGCTCGCGAGCGTGGGGAACAACCGATCGGACACCGCGTGACCTCCTGCTCGACTCCACCGGCCGGGGCGCGTGGATCCGAGGGCCCCTCGCTGGACCGTACCGCGCTATCCGCCCCCCATCCTGCGACCCGCTTCACACCCGCCCGGATCGCGTTTAGCCCGCTAAAGTCGCTCCGGCCTCCAGGCCCAGGGAGCGACTTTCGCCCCCTAATCGCGACGCGGGCGTGTGGTCACCGGGGCGAGGGGCGGCGCCCGTCCGGAGCGACTTTCGCCCCCTAATCGCGATCCGGCGGCGGGGGAGCGGGCGAGAGGAGCGGCACCGCGGGGGAGCGCGTTTAGCCCGCTAAACGCGACGCGGGGGCCTGGTCGTAGGCTTGGTAACCGTGCTGGTACTGGCCATCGACACCTCGACCCCGGCGGTCACCGCGGGCCTCGTCGCCCTGGACGGTGACGCGCTCGAATCCCGCGGCGACCGCGTCACGGTCGACCCGCGCGCGCACGGCGAGCTGATCACGCCCCACGCTCTCGAAGCGGTCAAGGCCGCGGGCGTCACGCTCCGCGACCTCGACGCCATCGTCTGCGGTGTCGGCCCCGGCCCCTTCACCGGCCTTCGCGCCGGTATGGCGACCGCCGCCTCGCTCGCCCACGCGCTCGGCATCCCGGCTCATCCAGTCTGCAGCCTCGACGCGATCGCCGCCGACGTCGTCCCCGGCGAAGCGCCCTTCCTCGTCCTCACCGACGCGAGGCGCCGCGAGGTCTATTGGGCCGCGTACGCCGCCGACGGCTCCCGCGCCGACGGCCCGCACGTTCAGCGCCCAGCCGAACTCGAAACCACTGTCAAGGTCGCGGCGGGCGACGGCGCCCTTCTCTACGCGGACGCCCTCGGCGTCCAGCCGATCGAGCCGCGCTTCCCGTCACCCCTCGGCCTGGTCAAGGCCGCTCGCACGGACTTCGGAAGCGAACCCGCCCCGCTCACGCCGCTCTACCTCCGCCGCCCGGACGCCGTCGAGCCGGCCGCGCGCAAGAAGGTGACCTCGCCGTGAGGCTGGAACCCTTGCACCGCAAGGATATCCGTCGCTGTGTCGAGATCGAGAAGATCCTCTTCCCCGGGGATTCGCCGTGGAGCGCCTACGCCTTCCACGCGGAACTCGACGCCGGCGGTCACTACCTCGTCGCGCGTCCGGACGAAAGCGACGAGGTCATCGGTTACGCCGGTCTCGCCATCGTCGGTCGCCGCGGCGACTACGAGACGAGCATCCACACGATCGGCGTCGACCCGGCATGGCAGCGCAACGGGATCGGCACCGCACTGCTGAAGGCGCTCCTCGACCGCGCGGACGAACTCGTCGCGCCGGTGTTCCTCGAAGTCCGTACGGACAACGACGCGGCGATCGCGCTCTACGAGCGGCACGGTTTCGAACGCATCGGCCTCCGGAAGCGCTACTACCAGCCCTCCGGCGCCGACGCCTACACGATGGCCCGCCCGCGGGCCCAGGTCCGAGACGAGGTGGCTGGCTGATGCCACGCATCATCATGGGCATCGAAAGTTCGTGCGACGAGACCGGTGTCGGGCTCGTCCGCCTGCACGACGACGACACGGTCGAACTCCTCGCCGACGAGGTCGCCTCCAGCGTCGACCAGCACGCTCGCTTCGGCGGCGTCGTCCCCGAGGTCGCCAGCCGCGCGCATCTGGAAGCGATGGTCCCGACCGTCGAACGCGCCTTCGCCACGGCCGGACTGAAACTGTCCGATGTGGACGCGATCGCGGTCACCGCCGGACCCGGTCTCGCCGGCGCGCTCCTGGTGGGTGTCGCCGCGGCCAAGGCGTACGCCGCCGCGCTCGACATCCCGCTCTACGGCGTCAACCATCTGGCCGGGCACATCGCGGTCGACACGCTCCAGCACGGGCCGTTACCCGACCGCTGCCTCGCGCTGCTCGTCTCCGGCGGCCATACGCAATTGCTGCTGGTGGACGACATCGCGTCCGAGATCACCGAACTCGGGTCCACTGTGGACGACGCGGCGGGCGAGGCCTACGACAAGGTCGCCCGCGTCCTGGGCCTGCCCTACCCGGGCGGCCCGCCCATCGACAAGGCCGCCAAGAACGGTGACGGCGCGGCCATCGCGTTCCCTCGCGGGATGACCGGGCCGCGCGACGCCAAGTTCGACTTCTCCTTCTCCGGCCTGAAAACCGCCGTCGCTCGCTGGGTGGAAGGCGCCGAACGCCGTGGCGAGGAGATCCCTGTCGACGACGTCGCGGCTTCGTTCCAGGAGGCCGTCGCCGACGTTCTCACCATGAAGGCGATCCGCGCGGCCAAGGAACACGGCGTGGACACGCTGGTGATCTCCGGTGGCGTGGCGGCGAATTCGCGGCTGTCCGAACTCGCCGCCGAGCGCTGCGCCGAGGCCGGGATTCACCTGCGCGTCCCGCGGCCCCGGCTGTGCACGGACAACGGCGCGATGATCGCCGCGCTCGGCGCGCATGTGGTCGCCGCCGGACGGCCGCGGGCATCGCTCGACTTCTCCGCCAATCCGGCGCTTCCGGTCCAGATCGTCTCGATCTAACGCGATTCGGCGGCGGTGCGCGGCGTGGGCGCGAGGTCGAGCAGCTCTTCCAGCGCCGCCACCGTCAACGCGGCGGCATTGCCGTCACCGTAAGGGTTTCCGGCGTGCGTCGGACGGAGATCGCCGCGCAGGATCTTGGCCGCGGTGTCGGCGATCAGACCCGTGTCCGTTCCGACCAGCCAGGCGCAGCCGGCCTCGATGGCCTCGCGCCGCTCGGTGACGTCGCGGAGCACGAGGACGGGGGTGCCGAAGGTCGGGGCTTCCTCTTGGATACCACCGGAATCGGTCAGGACCAGCTCGGCGAGCCGTAGCGCGCGCACGAGATCGGGATACTCGAGCGGCTCGGTGATCGTCACCCGCGGTGTCCCGCCGAGCGCGGTCAACACCTGCTCCCGCACGGCCGGATTGGGATGCACCGGGAACAGCACCTGGACGTCGCTGTGCTCCGCGACGATCAGTTCGATGGCCGCGAGCGTGCGGCCCAGCGGCTCACCCCAGGACTCGCGCCGATGCGACGTGACGAGGACGAGGCGTTCGTTCGCCTCGGTGATTTCCATCTCCAGCAAAGCGAGCGCGGTGTCCCTGGCCGGCAGATCACGTTCGGCGATCGCGATGACGGCGTCGACGACGGTGTTGCCGGTGACCACGATCCGTTGCCGCGGAACACCTTCCGTGCGCAACGCGGCCGCGGCACCCGGCGTCGGCGCGAGATGCAGGGCGGCGATACGCGAGATCATCTGCCGGGTGCCCTCTTCGGGGAACGGCGCCGCGAGATCGTGCGTGCGTAGCCCCGCTTCCAGGTGCACGACCGGGATACCCAGCCAGAACGCGGCGAGCGCGCCCGCCAGCCCGGTGGTGGTGTCGCCTTGAACGACGATCGCCGCCGGTGCGACCTGGCGCAGCAACCGATCGAGGGCGGGCAGCACCCCCGAGACCAGTTCCGCCTGCGAGCCCGTGTCCCGGGGCGGGGTGTCGAGCCAGGCGTCGACCGGCAGGCCGAACGGGATCAGCGCCTGTTCGACCATGCCCTGATGCTGTCCACTGTGGACGACAAGGGGTCGTAGGCGCGGGTGCTCCGCCAGTGCCAGTGCCAGCGGCGCGAGCTTGACCGCCTCCGGCCGGGTCCCGGCCAGCAACATCACATCCACGCGTTCGCGCTCCTCATCCACGATTTCGAGTGTCCCGGAGAAACCCGGTGACGGCCGCCGGCGTGCGAGGGGCCCACGCCGGCGGCCGTTCTGCCAGGGGAGCGTCAGCTCCCCACCTTGCCGAGCCGTTTCGTGCGGCGGTACCCGGCGATGACCGCGATGGTTCCGAGGACCAGCAGGATCACGCCGACGGCCAGCCACCAGCCGACATCGGCCCCGGTGGCGGCGAGGGCGCCCACCCCACCACCGGCGACGCCGACTCCGGCGCCAGGCACTTTGTACATCTCGACCTCACTTCACCCAGGTCAGGCGGTGGTCGCGGAACGACGGCCGCGGACGACGCGGATACCGACCGGAACGGCGACGGCGCCGAGCAGACCGAGACCGATCCACAGTCCGGCACCCGAAGCGAGCGGCACGGGCAGACCGGCCGGACCGCAGGTGGCCGACGAGATGATCACGTCACCGGAGCCGAGCGGGTTGAGCGCCCCGCCGAGCAGCTTCACGTGGACCGCGTTGACGGTCAGGCTGCCGTCGTTGTTCTTGATCTGCTCGTTCAGGATGATCGTCGCGACGTTGACGTTGCCGAGACCCACCTTCACCTGCGTGTTCGGCGCCGGCGTGGAGTCGACCGCGCCCGCGCTGCCGAGGTTCGCGCCGACCAGGTTCGTCGCGCCCTGCACCCCCTTCTGGGTCGCGGTGCAGGTGGCTTCGACGACCTTGATGCCGACGTCGCCGAGTGCGCCCTTGAGCAGCGGCAAGCCGACGTCGGCGGTGCTGGCCTTGGCCGTCACGGCGCCGGAGTTGTCGTCGCGCTTGGCTTCGGTGTTGATCGCCCCCGCGGTGAGCACACCGGTGAGGTTCGCCTTCGCGAGGCTGTTGGTGGTCGGCCCGGAGGTCTTCGCTTCGGCGAGCGGCCCGGCCTGCACCGCGTCGAGGCCGAGGAGCTTCACGTCGACCTTGACGCCATACGCGGAGCCGTCACCGGGGGCCGCCGACGCGGGCGCCGCACCGGCGAGAGCCACGCTCGCCACCACAGCGGCGAGCAATCCGCCTCGTCGCAAGAGGTGCGTGTTCTTCAACTGGTCCTCCGAATTGATTCGTGGGGGTTTTCTCTCATCTGCGGTCGGCGCATGGGCACGACCGTCGGACGAATCCTCAGCCAGCCTGATTCGGCTAGCGGCTCGTCTATCGGCGAGTGTTTCCGAAATTGCACAGAAAAGGGCCGAGGATCACCTGATCGGGTGACGTTGAGGACATTTGCCGCAGGTCGCGAATAAGGTCACTCGTTCGGACTAGTCAGTTTCTCCACGATCGTGCCGAAAGGCCCCGTGATCAAGTTGAAAATGAGAGCCCCGGGCGAAAGGGCCGGCTCCCGCTGACTTACTCTCGTCGGCGAGGTCCCCGTCCACTTCGTCGAATCCGTCGTCTGCTGCGCCTTTCCGGAGAGGGTCACCGTGGCCGTTGCAAGTGCTCCTTTGCCTGGTTCAAGCCGGTTTCCGCTGCGCATGGCGGTGGCCGCGGTGATCGCCGTCGCGGTCGGCCTGGTGCTGGCCGAACGCCTGTACCGGGTGTTCGAAGTGCAGGTATCGGGGCTGATACTGAGCGTTATCACCACATCGGGTGTCTTCGTCGCCGGTGAACGCGAGACTGTCTACTTTGGGTTGTCCGGCGATACTCCACTCGGGTTGAGAATGACGCCGGAATGCTCCTCGGTTTTCATGTTGCTGCCGCTTTTGTTGGTGACGGCCGTCATGTTGTATTTCCGGCCGAAAAATGCGAAGAGACTGTTCTCTTCGTTGGCGATTTCCGCGATCGTCGTCATTCTTGTCAATCAGATGAGGGTTTTGGCGATCGTCGGCCTCGTGAACTGGCTCGGCGTGGACGAAGGTTATTACTGGGGTCATACCTTGCTCGGTTCGATGGTCAGCGTCATCGGCGGCGCGACCGCCCTCGTACTGTTCGTCTGGCTGAGCACCCGGCGGTCGCGGGCCGAGCGCGGGGCCGCCTGATGGGCGGCGGCTCGATCAAGATCCTGCTCGCGATCACCCAGGCGTTCGCGCTCACCATGAGCGTCGCGTTCATCGTGTACGTGGTCGTGATCGTCGTGCCGTACCTGCGGCGCAGACCCGCGCCCGTCGGCGACGCCGCCGACTTCACCTGGCACTTCTTCGTTCCGTGCCGCGACGAGCAGACCGTCATCCGCGAAACGGTGCGGTACCTGCGTTCGACGTTCCGGCACGCGCACGTCTGGGTCGTCGACGACGACTCCGAGGACCGCACGGCCAGGGTGGTGCGCTCGATCTGGCGGCGTAACGGCGGTTTCGACCCGTACCTGCACCTCGTTCCCCGACGCCGTCCGGAGGCGAGGACGGGCAAGGGCGACGCGCTCAACGCCGCCTACCAGGCACTCAACGACTGGATGGGCCCGGACGCGAGCCGCGACGACGTGGTCGTCGTGGTCGTCGACGCGGACGGCCGCCCGGCGGAGAACTGCCTCGAAGTGTGCGCGGCGGACCACCTGTTCGGCGATGAGACGATCGGCGCGGTGCAACTCGACGTCTGGATGGGCAACGCGGGCACCCGTCCGCCGGGGAAGAACTGGTTCTCGCGTGCCTTCGGGCTGAAGCTGGCCCAGATGCAGGATCTCGAGTTCCGCACCGCCATCGCGGCGATCCAGACCTCGCGCGGGTTCACCGGCACGATCTCCATGGGCGGCAACGGTCAGTTCACGCGGCTGTCCGCATTGGACTCGATCGCCGGTGAGGACGAGCAGCCGTGGCGCGGTTCACTGCTGGAGGATTTCGAACTCGGCGTGCACCTGCTGACGGCGGGCTGGCGGACCGGGTACACGCCCGATTCCCACGTGAAGCAGGAAGGTCTCTACAGCCTGCGGCGATTCCTGGTGCAGCGCACGCGCTGGGGCCAGGGCACGATGCAGTGTTCGCGGTATCTGCGGCGGATCTGGGATTCGCCGCATGTGAGCACGCTGGGCGCGGCGGAGATGATGTACTACCTCGCGCAGCCGTGGATGCAGCTGCTCGGCTCGCTGCTGTACCCGATCCCGTTCATCCTGCTGCTGTTCAGCACCGCGGGGGATCCGGCGCAGGTGTGGACCTGGTTCGCCGACGACGGCGCGTGGATCCTGTTCGCGATCTACGGCTCGTTCGGGCTGCTGCCGTTCATCGTGTGGGGCCCGATCTATCAGTTCAAATGCCTGAAGAGCCGCAATCTTCTGCGCGGACTCGGGATGGGCTTCGCCTACGCGCTGTACATCTACACGTTTTACATCACGTCGTGGCGGGCACTGTTCCGCCTGGTTCGCGGCCGGAACGGCTGGTCGAAGACGCGGCGGAACACCGAGCACGCCCCCGGGGTGAAGGTCGCACTGGACTCCTGACCCGGTCCCGCGCGGATCGCGTTTAGCGGGCTAAACGCGATCCGCGCGGAGTCAGGCGGCGGGCAGGATCCGGACGTCGTCCGCCTTCACAAAGGCGATCCGGTGTCCGAACTGGATCTGGACGTACCTGGTCTTGCCCTTGACGACCACGTGATTCGCCGGGTCGAACGTCGTCGCCGAGTAGTACTCGGAACCGAGGAGGTTGCCGACGGAGTACCGCTGCCCGGCCGAGAACGTGTACGGCAGCGGGACGACCTGCTGCGCTGGCACGTTCGCCGGATAGGCCTCGGCCTCGGGGTACGCGCGCCCGAACACCGGTACCGTCGCCAGACCGGGCTTCGGGGTCACGACCAGGCCGAACGCCGGGCTCGTCGTCCGCGCGTCGCGGAACCAGCCCTTCTGGCCGAGATACCAGATCGCCGTCCAGCCGTCACGCCGCTCGGCGACCACATAGCGCTGGCCGGTCTCCGCGCGGCTGCCGATGTCGGAGACGGCCATCGTGCTGGCCGAACCGTCCGGGCGCAGGCCGATGTCCTTGAGCAGTGGCGCCGAGTCGTTCGGCGCACTGCGCAGCACGACCGATCCGGATCCCCTTGTCGGACAAGGCTTTCCGGCGGTCTCACAACCGGTGAACGCGGGCTGGTTCGTGGCGAAGTCCGGCGTGATGGTCACCAGCGGCGAACCGGGACGGCCGAAGCCGGACAGCGGCGCGCCCATCAGGTCGAAGTAGTGCGCCCAGTCCCAGTAGGGGCCCGGATCCCAGTGCATTCCCTTGATGGTCGAGGGAATCGTGCCCGGGACGTTGTCGTGGCCGAGGATGTGCGCGCGGTCGAGCGGGATGTCGTACTTCCGCGCGAGGTAGCCGACGAGCTTCGCGGAGGTGCGGTACATCGCCTCCGTGTACCAAGTGCCCTTCGCGGCGAAGCCCTCGTGCTCGATGCCGACGGACTTCGCGTTGACGTACCAGTTGCCCGCGTGCCAGGCGACGTCCTTGGTCGGGACGTGCTGCGCGATCTGGCCGTCGGCCGAGCGGATCGTGTAGTGCCAGCTCACGTACGTCGGGTCGGTGACAAGGTCCATCGCCGTGTCCCAGTAGCCCTCGGTGTCGTGGATGATGATGTATTCGACCTTCTGGCTCTTCGGCCGATCCGCCTTGTCGTGGTTGCCGTAGTCGTTGTTCGGCAGCTCCTGGTACGGCGCCGGCACCGAAAGGCACGAGAGCTTCTTCGGGCACTCCGCTTTCGGGCTCTCGGCCTTGGCGCGCGCGGGGCTCGTCGGTGTCGCGGCGAGGATGACGGTCTGGCCGTCGTCGGTCTTGCGGCTGACGCCCTTGGAGATGGTGTCGAAGACTTCGTCGGCGAAGGACTGCGCTCCCTCCGCGTCCTTCGCGCCGCTGTAACGCGCGACGGCGGCCTTCCAGTCGCCGGTCTCGCGCTGGTACTTCGCCAGCAGGGCGGCGCCACCGCGGATGTTCTGCGTGGTGTCGGTGCGCAGCGTCGCGACGTCCTGGCCGATCAGCGCGGACGCCTCGTCGATGGTTTGCAAGCCAGGCGGGGGAGGTTTCGGCGTCGGTGTCGCCGGGAGTTTCGCTCGGCGGGCGTCGTCGCCGCGCGGATCCTCCTCACCTTCGTCGTGATGCGTGCCGGTGCCCGCTTCACGCAGATCGGTCAGGTGCATCGGGCCGTAGCCGGCGGACGTGCTCGGCGTACCGGCGTTGAAGTCCCAGCGTGACTCCAAGTAGGAAACGCCGAGAAGGACGTTCTCGGGGACGCCGAACTCCTGCGCGGCGGCCGCGAAGTCCCGCTGACGCTGCTGATCCGCCGGAGCGGCTTCGGCGGGGACGGCGGCGAGGAGTCCGGCGGCGAGGGCGAGGACCGCGAGTCCGGCGGTCCGTTTGGACCGGCGCCGGAGCGGTTCGAGGGCAACAGGATGGAAGGGACGCGGCATGGGCGTGAACCCCCAGTGACTAGGTCTGCGGTTACAGGACCGACCCCAATGTCGGAACCTAACCAGAAACAGGCCCCTTCCGTAAGGTCCCTCCGACTTGCGTTTAGCCCGCTAAAAGCGATCCGACGACCTGCGTTTAGCGGGCTGAACGCGACTTGACGGCACGGGCCCAGCGATGGCGGGCGGTCGAGGGCGATGGAGAGCGGTGCGGAACCCTGACGGAAGAAAACGGCCGGTCAGGCGCTCGCAGGCCGAGTTTTCGGAGAGTGAGCGGACCCTCCTTGCGAAGCTGGCACTCACATGGCTAGAGTGCTAATTGCACGGCCCGAACACGCCCCGGCACCCGCGACGGCGGGGGTGGTAGGAGCCGTAATTCATCCTGCCAACGCTTTCGACGACCGTGGAGGTCAACCCGGTGAGCGTGAACATCAAGCCGCTCGAGGACAAGATCGTTGTCCAGACGAGTGAGGCCGAGGAGACGACCGCTTCCGGCCTCGTCATCCCCGACACCGCCAAGGAGAAGCCCCAGGAGGGCAAGGTTCTGGCCGTTGGCCCGGGCCGCATCGACGACAAGGGCAACCGCGTCCCGCTCGACGTTTCCGTCGGCGACGTCGTCATCTACTCCAAGTACGGCGGCACCGAAGTGAAGTACAACGGTGAGGACTACTTGATCCTCTCCGCCCGCGACGTGCTGGCCGTCATCAACTGACGTCCGCTCTCAGCGCATGACGCCCCGGGCCCCGCATTGCCGGGGAACGGGGCGTTCGTGTTTTCGAGCATAAAAACTGGAAGGTAAGCGGAACAGGCCATGCCCAAGCAGATCAGTTTCGACGAGGACGCTCGTCGCGCGCTCGAGCGCGGGGTGAACAAGCTCGCCGACGCGGTCAAGGTCACCCTCGGCCCGCGCGGTCGCCACGTCGTGCTCGACAAGAAGTTCGGTGGCCCCACCATCACCCTCGACGGCGTCACCGTCGCTCGTGAGATCGAGCTCGACGACCCGTTCGAGAACCTCGGCGCCCAGCTCGCCAAGAGCGTCGCCACCAAGACCAACGACGTCGCCGGTGACGGCACCACGACGGCGACCGTGCTCGCCCAGTCGCTGGTGAAGGTCGGCCTGCGCAACGTCGCCGCCGGTGCCAACCCGACGGCCATCGGCCGCGGCATCGAGGCCGCCGCGGAGAAGGTCATCGCGGTCCTCAAGGAGAAGGCGACCCCGGTCAAGGGTCGCGACAACATCGCCCAGGTCGGCACCGTCACCTCGCGTGACGCGGCCATCGGCGCCCTGCTCGGCGAGGCCGTCGAGCGGGTCGGCGAAGACGGCGTCATCACGATCGAGGAGTCGTCCACGCTGGCGACCGAGCTCGTGATCACCGAGGGTGTGCAGTTCGACAAGGGTTTCCTGTCGGCGCACTTCGCGACCAACCCGGAGGAGCAGAAGGCGATCCTCGAGGACGCCTACATCCTCCTGGTCCGCGAGAAGATCTCGGCGCTGGCCGATCTGCTCCCGGTGCTGGAGAAGGTCGTCGAGGCCAAGAAGCCGCTGCTGATCATCGCCGAGGACGTCGACGGCGAGGCGCTGTCCACCCTCGTGGTGAACTCGCTGCGCAAGACGATCACCGCCGTCGCGGTCAAGGCGCCGTTCTTCGGTGACCGCCGCAAGGCGTTCCTGGACGACCTCGCGGTCGTCACCGGCGGTGAGGTCATCTCGGCCGAGATCGGGCACAAGCTGTCCGAGACCACGCTCGCCCAGCTGGGCAACGCCCGCCGGATCGTCGTCACCAAGGACGACACCACGCTCGTCGACGGTGGTGGCACCAAGGACGACATCGCGGCGCGCGTCGCGCAGATCCGCAAGGAGATCGAGAACACCGACTCCGACTGGGACCGCGAGAAGCTGCAGGAGCGGTTGGCGAAGCTCGGCGGCGGTGTCGCGGTGATCAAGGTCGGCGCGGCCACCGAGACCGAGCTCAACGAGCGCAAGCACCGCATCGAGGACGCCGTGGCTTCGACCAAGGCGGCCGTCGAAGAGGGCATCCTGCCCGGCGGCGGCTCGGCCCTGGTGCACGCCGTCAAGGAACTCGACGGTGGTCTCGGCCTCGAAGGCGACGAAGCGACCGGTGTGCGCATCGTCCGCGACGCGCTGTCCGCCCCGCTGTTCTGGATCGCGACCAACGCGGGCCACGAGGGCGCGGTCATCGTGAACAAGGTCCGAGAGCAGAGCTGGGGGCACGGTTTCAACGCCGCCACCGGCGAGCTCACCGACCTGCTGGCCGCCGGCATCGTCGACCCGGTCAAGGTGACCCGGTCCGCGGTGGCGAACGCCGCCTCCATCGCCCGGCTCGTGCTCACGACGGAGAGCTCCATCGTCGAGAAGCCGGCCGACGAGGAGCCCGCCGCGGGTGGTCACGGCCACGCGCACTAGCTCCACCGTTCGACCCCGAAGCGGGGCGGTACTCCACCCGGAGTGCCGCCCCGCTTTCTTGTGCCGCCCGACCCCTCTCGGACCTGCGCTTAGCGGGCTAAACGCGATCCGGGGGCGGGGAGGCGTGGGACCGGCGGGAGCGACTTTCGCCCCCTAATCGCGATCCGTGGGCCTGCGCGACCGACTTGCGTTTAGCGGGCTAAACGCGATCCGGGGGCGGGGAGGCGTGGGACCGGCGGGAGCGACTTTCGCCCCCTAATCGCGATCCGTGGGCCGGGAGCGGAAGGGGGCTGGAGACGCGGAAGGGCGGCACCCCACCCGGATGCCGCCCTTCCGCGGTGTCGACTCGGCCGGCTCAGCCGTTCGACATGCTCAATGTGCGTTTGTCCGCCTTGATGATGTGCTCGCGTTCCGACTCCGACAGCCCGCCCCAGATCCCGTACGGCTCGTGCACGGCGAGCGCGTGGGTCCGGCACATGGCCAGCACGGGGCAAGCCAGGCACACGGCTTTGGCCCTCGCCTCGCGGCGGGCTCTGGCCGGCCCGCGCTCGCCGTCAGGGTGAAAGAAGGACGCGCTGTCCATGCCTCGGCACGAGCCTTCGAGTTGCCAATCCCATACATCGGCGTTGGGCCCCGGGAGCCTGCGTGTGTCCGCCATCCTGACCGCCTCCGTCATCCGGTCGAAGCGTTTACCTGCTCTGCTGCGCTGCGGATACTCCATTCGGTGCAACGGCGGTAACGTTAGAAGCGCGCCAATACTTGTTCAAGCGATTCAAGACGATTCAGCCGTTAGGCATCCCCCGGATGTGTGAGCGGTACTTTCCGTTCCGGTTGCCCCCGCCCCGGCCTGCCTGGATATTGGGTCGAGTGGGATCTCGGATCAGCAGTGAAGAACCCACCCTGCCGGTGGCCTCGGTCGCTCGCCGGCTCGGGGTCGCACCGTCCACCCTGCGAACCTGGGACCGCAGATACGGCGTCGGCCCGAGCCGCCACACCAACGGCCGCCACCGCCGTTACGGCAGTTCCGACATCGGCCGCCTCGAACTGATGCAGCGCGCGTTGCTCCGGGGCGCCTCGACGGCCGAAGCGGCGAAGTACGCACTCGAGCAAATGCCTCGGACAGCTGCGGAGAACCCGGGAACCCCCGTGGTCCAAGTGGAGGAGCAGGCCACCCCGCCGCCCGCGGAGGATCACGACGTCCCTTCCCGGCTCGCCAGACGTTTGAGCACGGCCGCGCTCGCGATGGACTTCGGCGCGGTACAGCGGATGCTCGCCGACACGATCCGCGAACTCGGCGTCCTGCCCGCCTGGACCGGTGTCGTCTCGCCGGTCCTGACCGCGCTCGGCGCCCGCTGGCGCGGGGTCAGTGCCGGCGCCGAGGTCGAGTACCTGCTCGCCGAATGCGTGTACGCCGCCCTGATCCGCGCGACGCCAGTGCTCCGCGAGCCGCGCAACCAGCGGCCGGTCCTGCTGACCTGTGTCCCGGACGAGCGCGACAACCTGCCGATGTACGCGCTCGCCGCGGCGCTCGCGGGCCGCCGGATCGGCGCTCAGCTGTTCGGTGCCTCCCTGCCGGCCGAGGTACTGGCGGTGACCGTCCGCCGCAGCGTCCCGGCCGCGGTGGTGCTGTGGTCGGGCCGGAACGCCACCGCGGATCCGCGCCTGTTCGCCAGGGTGTCCCGCGGCCGTCAGCGCAGCAGGATGTTCGCCTGCGGCCCCGGCTGGGATCCCGCGACGCTCCCGGACAAGATCGAACTGCTCGGCGAACTGACCACGGCCGCCGACCGGATCGAGCATGTTCTTGTCGGTGCGAGGCGCTAGAAAGGACGAATGGAAGAGTCCTTGCGATCCGCCGCGTTCGGGGACGGCGTGCCGCCGCCGTCGCCCTTCGCGGTGCCCGCCTCGCCTCGCGGACGGCTGCTCGCCGCGATCGGCCTCGGCGCCCGCGGCCGGTACGCGGCGGCGGCCACCGTGCTGAGCGGGTTGCGGACGAACAAGGATCCGGTGCTGGCGTCGCTGGCCGCGAGCACGCTGGCCTCGCATCGACGGCAGCTGGGCGGGCACGCGGCGGCGCTCGTCCTCGACGGGGAAGCGCTCGCGCTCGTGATCGCGGAGCCACGAGGCGAGCCGGACCCCGACGGCCTGGACGCGGAGGGGGCGCGGGCGGACGCCCTCCTCGGGCTCGCGGCGGACAACCTCGGGCGCGGCAGGCTGGCCGCCGCCCGCCGGCTGGCGGCCCGTGCGGGAGCGCACACCGGCAACTGGCGGAGCCGGACCAGGGCCGGTTGGGTGGGCGCGGAAATCGAACTGGCGAGTAACATTTTCGAGGCGGCGATCGCACCTGCGGAAATGGCGCTGGAAACGGCGCGGGCCCAGGGCGCCTGCCGACATGTCGTCAAATCACAACTCGTACTCGCCGTGGCGATGGCGAATGGAAGTTCCACCGAGCGGGAGCGCGTGAAGACGCTGGTCGAGGACGCTCGCGAGACCGCCGAGAAATACGAATTCAATTCACTTCTGTGGGTCGCTTGCCTGGTCGCGGCGGACCTTGGGGCAGGACACGCCGACGAGTATCGATTCAGAAGTGCCGAACTGTTGCACGCAGTGTTACGGCACGCAGATGCTTGCGGGAGGTGGCTGGCACGGGAATCTCCGTGGGTGCCGGGTTGAGGGCGTCTAGCCTGTTGGAGGGCCCATTCCGGCAACCGGGCTAAGAACTTTCAAAAAAAGCCACCGGATCGTGTCAAGGTTCGGGCTAAAGCGTCCGATAGGGGAAGTGGAATGTCACCCGGCTGCAGGAAGGAAACCCCGTGACGACGGTCTTGATCTGCGACGACCGACGCAGTGTCCGCGAAGGGCTCACTCGAGTGATGTCCGCGGTCCCAGGGGTCAGTCGCATCGACTGCGTAGCGCACGGTGACGAGCTGCTGGCCCGGTACTCCCGCCAGCCGGTCGACGTCGTGCTGGTCGGTACCCAGCGCGCTGTCCCGACTGGCGTCGAAGCCACCAGGCGGCTCGTCTCGGCGAACCCCCAAGCGAACGTGATCGTGTTCGGCGCCCCGGACGATGCGGGAAGCATCGCCGCCGCGATCGCCGGCGGAGCCCGCGGCTACCTGCGCTGGGACGCCTCGCGTCCCGAGCTGGTCGCCGCACTGGCGCACACCCTCGCCAGCACCTCGGTGCCGGCGCCGCGCCAGCCGTCGGACCCCGGCGTCCAGCTCACCGAGCGCGAGCTTCAGGTGCTTCGTGGGATGAGCCAGGGCAAGAGCAACGGACAGATCGGCCGCGAGCTGTACCTGTCCGAAGACACCGTGAAAACCCACGCACGCCGCTTGTTCCGCAAGCTCGGCGTGCGAGACCGTGCTCAAGCGGTCGCCCACGGATTCCGCCGTGGACTTGTTTCCTGACAACGCTTTCTTCATTTCGCTGGTTTGATCGCGCAACGGGTGACAACGGGCCGGGGGCACGCCCCTGGCCCGTACCTGTGTTCCCTGTCACGCTTCGCGCTTTTAAGCTCACCTCTCGGGCACTCTTGCCCGAGCGCGTCCGCCTCCGGGTGGACCGTCGTATCTCACCGCGTTCCGGCTCGTTGAAAGTTCGACACGAGCGGGGGATGCAGGAAGACCCGGATTTCCGCGCGCTCGCCGGAAGGGCGGCGCGCCGGTGACGGCCGTCAGCGAAAGCGGCGCCCCCGGGCGGTACGGTAACTGTCGCCGGTAGTGGCACCCGAAGTCACACGCCGGACTCTTTGCACGCCTATACGTAACACTGGGACTGTTGTCTGCGATGGCCAATGTGGGGGACGGACTGGATGAGCCGGTCGCCGCTGCTGTTGAGGGTGATCCTCAAGCGGTCGAGCGGTTGCTGGCGGCCATCCGTCCTTTGGTAGTGCGGTACTGCCGCGCTCGGGTTGGCAGGCAGGAGCGTTCGTTCGCTTCCGCAGACGACGTTGCTCAGGAGGTGTGTCTCGCGGTGCTCACGGCATTGCCTTCGTACCGTGATCAGGGCCGCCCGTTCCTGGCCTTCGTCTACGGGATCGCCCAGCACAAGGTGGCCGACGCGCATCGCGCGGCGGCCCGCAACCGCGCCGAGCCGGTCGCCGAAGTCCCCGACGAGATCGAGGGTGGCGTCGGCCCCGAGCAGCGCGCCCTCCAAGGCGAGCTGAACGAGCGCATGTCGCAACTGCTACGCGTCCTTCCCGACAAACAGCGTGAGATCGTGGTCCTGCGTGTCGTAGTGGGATTGTCCGCCGAAGAGACGGCCGAAGCCGTGGGGTCCACCCCCGGCGCCGTCCGGGTGGCCCAGCATCGCGCCCTCGCGCGCCTACGTAAGGTTCTGGCCGCTGAGGAGGTGATCTGAGTGACCGATCGCGACCATCGGTTCTCCCCTGAGACCGATCGTGAACTGACGGCTTTCGAAAGAGGGCTGACGTCCTCCGAGGCTGAGTTCGCCGCTGATCTATCGGCCGTGCAGGCCGACGACGCGCTGCTCGACGCTCTCGGTGGCTCGGACCCGCAAATGGCCGACGACCTCGGCGATCAGGAACTCAACGCGCTGTTGCTGGCTTGGCGGCGCGACATCGACAGTGAACCGCTCGCGGAACTGGTGGACGTCGACACCGCCGTCACCACCGTGAAGACCGCCGCGCTCGCCCGTAAACACGGGGGAAGACGCCGGCTGCTGGTCCCGGTGGCCGCCGCCGCGGCCGTCCTGGCCATCGCCTTCGCCGGTACCGGTCTCGCCGCGAAGGACGCGCAGCCTGGTGACACTCTCTGGGGCCTGACCAAGGTGCTTTACGCCGACCACGCCCGGTCGGTCGAGGCCGCCGCCGCGGTCAAACTCGATCTGGAAAAGGCCAACCTCGCGCTCGCCGGCGGGCGCCTCGACGACGCGCGCAAGGCGCTCGACGAGGCACAGGCCGCGCTGAGCCAGGTGACCGACGAAGAAAATCGCGACCTGCTGCTCGAGCAGCACCGTCAGCTGAGCGCGCAATTGCAGAACCCCACTCAGCCGACGCTGCCCTCTGACCAGCAGCCGCCCACGCAGACCCCGGTGTTGACGACGCCGCCGCCCACGCCGCAGCCGACTCCTCCGCCGACGTCGCTGCCCGGAGGCGGCAACCCCGGCACGAGTCTGCCGGGTACCACGACCCCGACGCCGACTCCGCCGACCTCGACGACAGAGCCGCCGCCGCCCACGACGTCGACGACGCAGCCCGCTTCGGGCAACGACCCTGGTGGCCCGCGCAACGAGCCGTCGCCGGGAGCCGGCGCGCAGGCACCCGGCGTGGTCGAGAACCAGTAGCACTGCCCAGAACGCTGAAAGGGCCTGGTGAGATCCCTCTCACCAGGCCCTTCGCTTTGCGGGCTCAAGTCGCCTTTAGCGGGCTAAACGCGATCAGTAGGCGCTCTCGTTGGCTGTGACACCGTCCGCGAAACCGCGGCAGTAGTCCCAGCTCACGTAGTCACCCGGGTTCGGATCGAAGGCGGGCTCGTGCGGCCGCATCCGTCCGTCGGCGAGCAGCTGCTCGAGACTGGCGCGGAGCAGATGCCAGTCGTGGTAGTGGGGTTCGTCGCATTCTCCGCAGTCGACCACGATCCCGCGTACTCCGCGAGGTTCGAGAAGCGCCTGGTAGACGGCGAGATCGGAGAGGTCGGCCAGCAGCTCGGTGCGTTCCTCGTCGCTGATCGGCTCGTCAAGCCGGTCGGCGTCGTCGATGAACGCGCGGGCCGGGTCCTCCGGGTCATCCGCGAACGGGTCTGGGGGCAACGCATCATGCGGCACGCCTGCACGCTACCGGGCGCCCACCCGGGCCGGGCGGCCGCCCGGCCCGGATATCATGAGGGGCAGGCCCTCGCCGTGATGCCATCAGCCACGGCGGCCCCCATTAGTCACCGCTAGGAAGGCCGTTCGCCTGCTATGACCAGCGACAGCGTCACCGCCCCCGTCCCGAGCAAGTTCGCCATGCTCGGGCTGACCTTCGACGACGTGCTGCTGCTGCCGGCCGAGTCCGATGTGGTGCCCAGTGCGGTCAGCACCCGCACCCGGCTCTCCCGCAACGTCACCCTGAACATCCCGCTGGTCTCCGCCGCCATGGACACGGTCACCGAAGGCCGGATGGCGATCGCGATGGCGCGCCAGGGCGGGATGGGCGTGCTGCAGCGCAACCTGCCGATCGACGACCAGGCGTCCGCCGTCGAGGTCGTGAAGCGCTCTGAAGCCGGCATGGTGACCGACCCGGTCACCTGTTCGCCGGAGGACACCCTCGCCGAAGTCGACGCCCTGTGCGCGCGGTTCCGGATCTCCGGTGTGCCGGTGACGGACGCCGCCGGGACGCTGGTGGGCATCATCACCAACCGCGACATGCGGTTCGAGGTCGACCACACCCGTGCGGTGCACGAGGTGATGACGAAGCTGCCGCTGGTCACCGCGCAGGTCGGTGTCACCGCCGAGGCCGCGCTGGGCCTGCTGCGTCGGCACAAGATCGAGAAGCTGCCGATCGTCGACGGCGCCGGCAAGCTGCGCGGGCTGATCACGGTCAAGGACTTCGTCAAGACCGAGCAGTACCCCAACGCCACCAAGGACACGAACGGCCGCCTGATCGTCGGTGCCGCCGTCGGCGTCGGACCGGACGGGCACAAGCGCGCGATGGCGCTGGCCGACGCCGGGGTCGACGTCCTGATGGTCGACACCGCGCACGGGCACTCCCGCGCCGTCGTCGAGACGGTCGCGCTGCTGAAGAAGGAACTGGGCGAAACCGTCGACATCGTGGGCGGCAACGTCGCGACCAGGGCCGGTGCGCAGGCGCTGGTGGACGCGGGCGCGGACGGGATCAAGGTCGGCGTCGGCCCGGGCTCCATCTGCACCACGCGCATCGTCGCCGGGGTCGGCGTGCCGCAGATCTCCGCGATCTACGAGGCCGACCAGGCGGCGCGCCCGGCGGGCATTCCGGTGATCGGCGACGGGGGCATCCAATACTCGGGCGACATCGCGAAGGCGCTCGCGGCGGGCGCGTCCACCGTCATGCTCGGCAGCCTGCTCGCGGGCACCGCCGAATCGCCCGGCGACCTGATCCTGGTCAACGGCAAGCAGTTCAAGACCTACCGCGGGATGGGGTCGCTGGGCGCCATGCAGTCGCGCGGCCAGGCGAAGTCGTACTCGAAGGACCGCTACGCGCAGGACGACGTGCTGAGCGAGGACAAGCTGGTCCCGGAAGGCATCGAAGGGCGCATCCCGTTCCGTGGGCCGCTCGCGAACGTCGTCCACCAGCTGGTCGGCGGGCTGCGGTCGGGGATGGGCTACGCGGGCGCGTCGACGATCTCCGAGCTGCAGGAGGCGCAGCTGGTGCGGATCACCGCGGCCGGGCTCAAGGAGAGCCACCCGCACGACGTCACGATGACCGTCGAGGCCCCGAACTACACCACCCGGTAGTCCGCCCTTTCGGACACTTACGCAGCCGGATCCCTTCTCGGGAGACTTGATCCGCCGATCAAGTCTCCTGGGAGGAACCGGATGTCTTCTCTGCCCTTTTCGCGGCGCACCTTGGTGGCTGTCTTCGCCGCTGCCGTCCTCGGGCTCGGCGGTGGGGTCGCGGCTTCGGCCGCGCCTGTTTCGAGCGCTGTCGAGACTGCTGCCGACACTCAGGCTTCGCCTGGCGAGCCGTGGAAGCGCACTGAGCTGTACTTCGGTGCGTCGAAGCCTGGCGGTGGCGAGGTGAGTGACGCGGAGTTCACGGCGTTTTCCGACAAGGTCATCACCCCGGCTTTCCCGGACGGGTTCACCGAGCTGACCGGCCGCGGTCAGTGGCGGGGGCCGGACGGGGTGATCACGCGGGAGAAGTCGAGGGTGATCGTGGTCGTGTACCCGTTCAGCGACCGCGACGCGAACCGCGAGATCGAGGAGATCCGGACCGCCTACAAAAAGGCCTTCTCGCAGGAATCCGTCCTTCGGGCCGACTCCGTGGAGAAGGTCTCCTTCTGACCCTGCGCCCCCAGCGGAGCGACTTTCGCGGGCTAAACGCGAAACTGGTGGGGCAGGCGGGGCTGGTGTGACTTTTCGCCCGGTTCAGGAGCCCCGTGCGCAGGTCACCCACGCGGCCTAGCGACAATGGGGTGTAACGGTCGTCGGTGAGAAGGGACTTGACGTGCGGGATCTGGTCGAGATCGGCATGGGCCGCACCGCGCGGCGGGCGTATGACCTCGATGACGTGGAGATCGTGCCGTCGCGGCGCACCCGGTCGTCGTCGGTCGTGTCCACCGCCTGGCAGATCGACGCGTACCGCTTCGAGCTGCCGCTGGTCACGCACCCCACCGACGCGATCGTGTCGCCGGGCACCGCGGTGGCCGTCGGCGAGCTCGGCGGGCTGGGCGTCCTCAACGCCGAAGGGCTTTGGGCGCGGCACCCGAACGTCGAGGACGCGATCTTCCGCCTCGTCCGGGCGGCCGAGGACACCGATGACCCGACCGCGATCGTGCGTGAGCTGCAGGAACTGCACTCCGCCCCGATCCGGCTGGATCTACTGAGCGAGGCGATCAAGACCGTCCGCGAATCCGGTGTCACCGTGGCCGCGCGCGTCAGCCCGCAGCACGCCGCCGAACTCACGCCGGATCTCCTGGCGGCGGGCGTCGAGATCCTGGTCGTCCAGGGCACGATCATTTCGGCCGAGCACGTCCAGCGTGACGCCGAGCCGCTGGATCTGAAGGACTTCATCGGGCGGCTCGACGTCCCGGTGATCGCGGGCGGTGTGAGCGACTACCGCACCGCGATGCACCTGATGCGCACCGGCGCGGCGGGCGTCATCGTCGGTCACGGCGCCACTCGCGGCGTCACGAGCACGGACAGCGTGCTCGGGATCGGGACGCCGATGGCGACCGCGATCGTCGACGCCGCGGCCGCGCGCCGTGACTACCTCGACGAGACCGGTGGCCGGTACGTGCACGTGCTCGCCGACGGCGGGATGAGCGTGTCCGGCGACATCGCCAAGGCCATCGCCTGCGGCGCCGACGCGGTCATGCTCGGTGCGCCGCTGGCCGCCGCCTCCGAGGCGCCGGGGCAGGGCCTCTACTGGACGGCGGCCGCCGCGCACCCGTCGCTGCCGCGTTCGCGCGTGGCGCTGGGGCCGGACTACGCCGTCGACCTCAAGACGCTGCTGTTCGGGCCGTCCTCGGACGCTGAAGGCGTCGTGAACCTCTTCGGTGCCCTTCGCCGAGCGATGGCGAAGACGGGCTACTCGGACCTGAAGGAGTTCCAGCGGGTCGGCCTGACCGTCCGCCGCTGACGTTCGCTCCCGGCCCGGATCGCGTTTAGCCCGCTAAACGCGATCCGGGCCGCTTTGCGTGCAGGTGGTCTCAGTAGTCACAGCAGCCCCATGCGTCCCTCCTGTGTCACGTTTAGCCCGCTAAAGTCGCTCAGGCGCGGGGGCGGTAGCGGGCGGAGCCGAGCGCGCGGGCGATCTTTCGCTGCAGGTCCCGCAGGATCGGGAGGGTTTCGTCGTCCGAGAAGCCCGTGGTGATCGACCAGTCCATCCCGGAGCCGAAGACGTCGCTGGCGAACACGATCTCGGTGGCGATCAGGGTCTTGCGCCATTCCGAGGCGCGTAGTGGTTTGTCCTCGGCCAGCGCCTCGCGAAGCCTTCGAGCCTGTTCGAAGAGGTCGGGCACGTCCTTGAAGCCCATCGCGACGGCGAGGGCGTCGGTGCAGGCAGCGGGTCCACCCCATTCCGCCAGGCCACAGCGCAGTACCGTGCGCTCGTCACGCGTCAAATCGATCGCCACCGGGGCATCCGTATCCACCGGCCGATGATGCCTTAGCCGCGTTCCCGCATCCGGGTGGAAGGTGACTGGCCGGTAACTTACCTCTGGTCAGAAGAGGTGGCCGGGGTTACAGTCGTGGGTGTGACTGCCAGTAACACCACCACTGAAGACGACTTCGACTACGACGTGATCGTCGTCGGCTCCGGGTTCGGCGGCAGTGTCGCTGCCCTCCGCCTGACCGAGAAGGGCTACCGCGTCGCCGTCATCGAGGCGGGCCGTCGCTTCGCCGACGACGAGTTCGCGAAGACGTCCTGGGACCTTCGCCGCTACGTCTGGGCGCCCCAGGTCGGCTGCTTCGGTATCCAGCGCATCCACATGCTCAAGGACGTCATGGTGCTCGCCGGCGCGGGCGTCGGCGGCGGCTCGCTGGTGTACGCGAACACGCTGTACCGCCCGTTGAAGCCGTTCTACGTCGATCCGCAGTGGTCCCACATCACCGACTGGGAGTCCGAACTCGGCCCGCACTACGACCAGGCCAGCCGCATGCTGGGCGTCGTCACCAACCCGAGCGTCACGCCGTCGGACGTCGTGATGAAGGGCGTCGCCGAGGACATGGGCGTCGCCGGCTCGTATCACCCGACACCGGTCGGCGTGTACTTCGGCAAGCCGGGGGAACGCGCCGAGGACCCGTACTTCGGCGGCGCGGGTCCGGCGCGCACCGGCTGCACCGAATGCGGCGCCTGTATGACCGGCTGCCGCGTCGGCGCCAAGAACACGCTGGTCAAGAACTACCTCTACCTCGCGGAGAAGGACGGCGCGAAGGTCATCCCCCTCACCACGGTGAGCGCGATCAGCCCGCTAAACGCAGGTGGGTACGAGGTGAGCATCAAGAAAACCGGGACCACCTCGCGCAAGTTCCGGCACAAGCTCACCGCCGCGCAGGTGGTGCTCGCCGCCGGGACGTGGGGCACGCAGAACCTGCTCCACGGCATGCGCGACACCGCCAAGCTGCCGAAGCTCTCGCCGCGGCTCGGGGAACTGACCCGCACCAACTCCGAGGCCATCATCGGCGCCGCCCGCACGTCGGTGGACGAGGAGCGGAACTTCAGCCGCGGCGTCGCGATCACGTCGTCGATCCACCCCGACGACAACACGCACATCGAGCCCGTCCGCTATGGCAAGGGCAGCAACGCGATGAGCCTGCTCCAGACCATCGCCACCGAAGGCGACTCGACGGTCCCGCGCTGGCGCCAGGCGGTCGACTTCATGCTCAAGCACCCGGTCCAGACCGTGAAGCTGCTCAACGGCTACCGCTGGAGCGAGCGCACGGTGATCTTGCTGGTGATGCAGAGCCTCGACAACTCCATCACCACTTACACCAAGCGTGGCCTCTTCGGCCGCCGCAAGTACACCTCGAAACAGGGGCACGGCGAGCCGAACCCCAGCTTCATCCCCGCCGGGCACGAGGCCAACCTCCGGACGGCCGAACGCATCGGCGGCATGGCGGGCGGCACCTGGGGCGAGATCTTCGACATCCCGCTCACCGCGCACTTCATCGGCGGTGCCCCGATCGGCACGGCACCGGACAACGGCGTGATCGACCCGTACCACCGGGTCTTCAACTACCCCGGGTTGTCCATTGTGGATGGATCGGCGATCACGGCCAACCTCGGCGTGAACCCGTCGCTGACCATCACCGCGCAGGCCGAGCGGGCGTTCTCGCTGTGGCCGAACAAGGGCGAACAGGACAGCAGGCCGCCGCAGGACTCGCCGTACGTGCGGCTCGAGCCGATCTCGCCGAAGAACCCCGCTGTTCCGGCGGGCGCGCCGGCGGCGCTTCGGCGCTAAATTGGGGTCGTGACAGCCACTGAACGCGCACATGTCCTGCTGAACCGCGTCCGCGCCCTGCACGACGAATGGGCGCGGGTGGCACGCGGGGTCGACGACGAGACCGTCTGGGCCCCCAGTGCGCTACCGGGCTGGACGAGGGCGCATCTGCTGTCCCATCTGGCCCGCAACGCCGACGGCTTGGTCAACCTGCTCACCTGGGCGAAGTCCGGCGTCGAAACCCCGATGTACGCCGGTGAGGGAGCCAGGGACGGTGACATCGAGCAGGGCGCGTACCGGTCCGCGGCGGAGATCGCCGAGGACGTCGTCGGCTCCGCGGCGCGATTTGCCGAGGTCGCCTCCGGCATGCCGGACGAAGCCTGGGCGGTACGGGTGCGCGCCAGGCAGGGCCGGGAGATCCCGGCGGAGTTCGTGCTGTGGCTCCGGCTTTCCGAAACCGCCATCCACCTGGCCGACCTGGATCTCGGTTACGACTTCGCCCGCGTCGCCGAGTTGCTCGCCGACGATTTCGAGGTCGTCGTCAGCAACGCCATCGGCATGTACGGCGGGGAACTGCCGTCCGTCCTGCTGGTCGCAGCCGGAGCCGACGGGACCCGGCACGAGTGGCGGATGGGCACCGGGAAGCCGGTGACGCTCACCGGAACCCCTGGCGAGGTACTGGCGTGGATCACCGGCCGCAGCGATGGCTCCACTTTGGACGGTGTCGCCCCGCCGCTCCCGCATTGGCTGTGACGGCACCGTCCTAGCCCCGTGTGCTGGCTGCTGCCCGTGTTCGCGTCGATCACGCCGGCCGCCGTCTCCACCGCGGCCGCCGCTCGTCGCATCGATGATCCTCGGCGCGCCCTACCTGATCTTCCTGTTCATCCGCAGCCTGAAGGAGGAGCGCGCGTGAACGCGAGACTGCATGCCCGGGAACTCGGCTACGGCGAAACACGCGTCGGGTCGCAACCTGTTCGTCCCGTGGGCGTCTCATGGACATGAGGCTGGAGAGAAGGGCGTTCCTCAAGCTCGCCGGCGCGACCGTGGCCGGGGCGGCCGCTTCGGCGTGCTCCGCGGCACCTCCCGCCCAAGCGCCCACCGCGGCTCCCGGAACGTCGTTGCCGCCGAGCACCAGCGTCACGCCGCCCGCCGGGCCGCCGGACTGGGCGGCGCTGCGGAAGAAGGTTGCGCTGTTGCTGCCGGGGGATTCCGGCTACGACAGCGCCAAACGCGTGTTCAATCCGGCGTTCGACGGTCTCAAGCCCGCAGCGATCGCGAAGTGTGCCAAGCCCGAAGACGTGCAGGCCGCTGTTTCCGCCGCGGCGAGGAGGGTTCCGATCGCGGCCCGGAGCGGCGGTCACAGCTACGCGGGATACTCCGTTCCCGACGGCGGGCTGATGCTCGACCTCGGCGGAATGTCCTCAGTGGACGTTCAAGGTGAGCAGGTCGTGATCGGCGCGGGTGCGAAACTCAAGGATGTCTACGCCACCCTCGGCGGCGCGGGCCGTTGTTTGCCGGCGGGTTCCTGCCCCAGCGTCGGTATCGCCGGACTGGCGCTAGGTGGCGGGATCGGGGTGCTCGCCCGAAAGTACGGACTCACCTGCGATCACCTGGTATCGGCGCAGGTCGTCACGGCGGACGGAAAACTGCGGACCGCGTCGGCGGACTCCGAACCTGAGTTGTTCTGGGCGTTGCGTGGCGGAGGAGGTGGAAACTTCGGTGTCGTCACGTCGTTCACTTTCCGCACCGATCCGGCTCCCTCGGCCGTCACCGTGTTCTCGCTGAAGTTCCCGGCGGGCAGCGCGAACGACGTCCTCGCCGAGTGGCAGCGTTGGCTGCCCGGAGCGCCGCCGGAGTTGTGGGCGAACGTCGTACTGTCCGGCGGATCCTCGGTCGGCGCGCGCGTTTCCGGTTGCTACGTAGGTGATTCCGCTTCCCTGGGGAAAATTTTGGACGGATTCATCGGTGCGACGCGTTCCGTCAAGCAACTCGACTATCTCGGTGCCATGAAGTACTTCTCCGGCAGCGAAAACCGACAGTCCTTTGTGGCCTCTTCACGGATACTGAGCGAACCGGCGGATCCCGTGAAGCTGACGTCCGTCCTCAAGGGCAGGCGCGGAATGGACCTGCTGGTCGACGGTCTCGGTGGCGCCGTCGCCGACGTCGCGCCCGAGGCCACCGCGTTCTGGCACCGGAAGGCGATCGGCAGTGTGCAGGTCTACGGCCAGGCTGACCCGCGTAATCGTTCCGTGGCAACGGATTCCGTCGCCGAAGTGGTGAACGGGATGGGCCTGGGCGGGGGCTACGTCAACTACATCGACCCCGCCCTTCCTGACTGGATGACGGCCTACTACGGCGACAACGCCCCTCGGCTCAAGCAGGTGGCGAACACCTACGACCCGGACAAGGTGTTCGGGTTCGCGCAGGCCGTCACCCCGGATTAAAGATCGATGCCGGTGAAGACGGTGACCCGTTCTTCGGTGAGGTCGTGCATCGCGGCGAGTACACCTTCGCGGCCGACACCCGACCCCTTGACGCCGCCATACGGCATCTGGTCCGCGCGGTAGGACGGGACGTCGCCGATGATCACGCCGCCGACTTCCAGTTCCGACGACGCGTAGAAGGCGAGATGCACGTCGCGGGTGAAGACTCCGGCCTGCAGTCCGTACGCGGATTCGTTGACCGAGGCGAAAGCCTCGTCGACACCGTCTACAATAGACACGGCAAGCACCGGTCCGAAGATCTCTTCCGCCCAGGCCTTTGTGGACGGTGGGACGTCGGTCAGCACGGTCGGCTCCACTGTCGCGCCGTCCCGCTTGCCGCCGGTGAGGACCTTCGCCCCCGCCGCGACGGCTTCGTCGATCCAGGCCACGATCCGCTCCGCGGCCGCCTCGTCGACGACCGGGCCGACGTCGGTGTTCTTGTCGTAGGGGTCGCCGGTCCGCTGGGTTTTCACGGCTTCCACCAGCGCGGGCACGAATTCCTCGGCGACCTCGCGTTCGACGATCACCCGCTGCACCGCGATGCACGACTGTCCGGCCTGGTAGTTGCCGAAGGTCGCGATGCGCTCCGCCGCGCCTTCGGGATCCGGCCAGTCGCGCAGGACGACGGCCGCCGCGTTGCCGCCGAGTTCGAGCACGACGTGCTTGCGCGGTGCGGCGTCCGCCAACGACCAGCCG
Organism: Amycolatopsis sp. NPDC034160; assembly: GCF_055575355.1. Lineage (NCBI taxonomy): Bacteria > Bacillati > Actinomycetota > Actinomycetes > Pseudonocardiales > Pseudonocardiaceae > Amycolatopsis > Amycolatopsis sp. NPDC034160. The sequence goes on from NZ_JBVISU010000002.1 coordinate 435,890, forward strand.
ACCGGGCCCGACCCGGTGAACGACACGACCGGCAGCCGAGGGTCCGCGACCAGCGCCGAAGTCTCGGTGTTGCCGAGCGGCAACACCGAAAACGCGCCTTCCGGCAGGTCGGTCTCGGCCAGGATCTCGCCGAGGATCAACGCGGACAGCGGCGTGCGCGGCGCGGGTTTGACGATGATCGGCGCGCCGACCGCGAGCGACGGGGCGACCTTGTGCGCCACGAGGTTCAGCGGGAAGTTGAACGGGGCGATGCCCAGCACCGGTCCGCGCGGGATACGCCGGGTGAGGGCCAGCCTGCCTTCGCCCGCCGGATCGGTGTCCAAGCGCTGCAGGTCACCGCTGAACCGACGGGCCTCCTCGGCGGCGATCCGGAACACCGACACCGCGCGCCGCACCTCGGCGTCGGACCATTTGAGCGGCTTGCCGTTCTCGGCCGTGATGACCTCGGCGATCTCCTCGGCGCGGCCGGCGATGACCCGCGAAACGTGGTCGAGGGCCGCGGCGCGGCTGTGCGCCGAGGAACGCCGGAACTCCTTCGCGACGCTCGCCGCCGCGCTCACCGCTCGTTCGACCTGCTCGGGGCCGGGCACCGCGACGGTCGCGACTTCGCTGCCGTCGTAGGGGTGGTGCACGGTGAGCGTCGAAGCGCCCTGCTCGGCGCGGCCGGCGATCCAGGCGGGACGCGGTTCCGGGGTGATCATGTCCATAGGTGACAAGGTATTCCAGTCAGGGCTTGACGAGCACCTTGAGCGCTTCGCGGTCGGCCATCGCGCGGTAGCCGTCCGGGACCTCTTCGAGTCCGATGGTCCGGTCGAACACCTTGCCCGGCTGGTACCGGCCCTCGACGACGTCGTCGAGCAGTTCGGGGATGTAGTGGCGGGCGGGGGCGACGCCGCCGGTGACGGTGATGTTGCGGCGGAAGAGCGGCGGGCCGATCGGACCCTCGTCGTACTGCGGCACCCCCACGCGGCTGATCGCGCCGCCGGGGCGGACAGCGCCGACGCCCATCTCGAAGGCGGCCTTCGTGCCGACGCATTCGAGAACGGTGTGCGTGCCTTCGCCGTTGGTCAGCTCTCGGACCTTCTCGATGCCTTCGTCGCCGCGCTCGGACACGACGTCTGTCGCGCCGAACTCGCGGCCGAGGTCCGTACGAGCCCGATGACGGCCCATCAGGATGATGCGTTCGGCGCCGAGGCGCTTCGCGGCGAGGACCGCGCAGAGCCCGACGGCGCCGTCGCCGATGACGGTGACAGTGGTGCGCTCGTTCACTCCGGCCTTGGTCGCGGCGTGATGGCCGGTCGGGAAGACGTCGGAGAGGGTGAGGAGCGACGCGAGCAGGTCGTCGTCCTCGGTGTTCGGCAGTTTCACGAGCGTGCCGTCGGCCTGCGGAACCCGGACAGCCTTGCCCTGGCCGGCGTCGACCCCCTTCGCGCCCCAGAAGCCTCCGTGCAGGCAGGAGGTGTGGAGGCCTTCGCGGCAGAACTGGCAGGTGTTGTCGGAGTACACGAAGGGCGCGACGACGAGGTCGCCGGTTTTGAGCGTGGTGACGTCGGAGCCGACGGCCTCGATGACGCCGAGGAACTCGTGACCGATCCGGACGCCGCGGTCGCGGGCGGGCATGCTGCCGTACGGCCAGAGGTCGCTGCCGCAGATGCAGGAGCGGACGACGCGGAGAAGGGCGTCGGTGGGTTCGCTCAGTTTCGGGTCGGGGACGGTCTCGACGCGTACGTCGCCGGCGCCGTAGATGACAGTCGCTCGCAAGACGGGTCCTTTCCTCAGCTGGACCCAGTATGGGCGCGTCGCGATTAGCCCGCTAAACGCGACGCGGTCCCGCGTCGCGATTAGGGGGCGAAAGTCGACGTCGGGCCCAGGTCGCGTTTAGCGGGCTAAAGGCGACGCCGGTAGAGGTCGCGCAGGAGGAGGACCTCGGCGCCGTGGTGGATGGCCTCCCGGTTGATGTGCAGGACGAGGGTCGCGAGCGGGTACTCGGAGTACGGGCCTTCGGCCTCCCCGCAGGGGCGTGCGAGGTCCTCGCCGGTGAGGCTGCGGACGCCGTCACGCCAGCGCGCGTAAGCGTCGTCGAGCTGCTCCAGCGCTTCTTTGGCGGAGGCCGCGTACGGGAAGGTCTGGTAGTCGACGGGCGGGCCGCCGAAGTGCGACGCGTTCCGCATCGCGAAGACGCCGACGATGATGTGGGCGATCCGCCAGGCGATCGTGGTCACCGGCGGCGGTGACGGCTCCGGATACGCCCAGTCGATCATGATCTCGCCAGTCTTGCGCGCCCGGATCGACCAGCAGCCCTCGACGGGCTCCCAGAAGTACTCGTCGTCGGTGAGGGTCTCCAGGCGAGGGCGAAGGTGCTGCCTCCAGTGCAGGTCGAGCTGCTCGGACAGTTCGCCGGTCCAGTCAATGCTCATGCCTTCGGACGGTAGGCCTCCCAGCGGTCAGCGGCTGTCCTGAATCGTCTGGGGGTTGGCGGCGGGGTGACCGGGCCCACCTGGGACGATGGTGGGGAAGCGTGCTGCTCTGATCAGGAGGTCTCAGGTGCCCAGTCCCACCGGTCCGGTACTCGTCGTGGACTTCGGGGCGCAGTACGCGCAGCTGATCGCGCGCCGCGTGCGTGAGGCCCAGGTCTACTCCGAAGTCGTCCCGCACACCGCCACCACCGAGGACATCCTCGCGAAGGATCCGGCCGCGATCATCCTTTCCGGCGGTCCTTCCAGCGTGTACGCGGAGAACGCCCCCGCGCTCGCCCCCGGACTGGTCGACTCCGGTGTGCCGATCTTCGGGATCTGCTACGGCCACCAGGTGCTCGCGCAGGCGCTCGGCGGCACGGTCGAACCGACCGGGATCCGCGAGTTCGGCCGCACCGAGGTCCGCGTCTCCGGTGAGGGTGGCGTGCTGCACGCCGGGCTGCCGAACACCCAGCCCGCCTGGATGAGCCACAACGACAGCGTCACCAAAGCGCCCGAGGGTGCCACCGTGACCGCGTCGAGCGATGGCGCCGCGGTCGCCGGGTTCGAAGACGTCGAGCGCCGCTTCGCCGGTGTTCAGTACCACCCAGAGGTCCACCACTCGCCGCACGGCCAAGAGGTGCTTCGCCGCTTCCTGCACGACATCGCGGGTATCCGGCCGCAGTGGACGACCTCGTCCATCGTCGACGAGCAGGTCACGCGCATCGCCGAGCAGGTCGGCGACGGCCGCGCGATCTGCGGGCTCTCCGGCGGTGTCGACTCCGCCGTGGCCGCCGCACTGGTCCAGCGTGCCATCGGTGACCGGCTGACCTGCGTGTTCGTCGACCACGGCCTGCTGCGCTCCGGTGAGCGGACCCAGGTCGAGCGCGATTTCGTCGCCGCCACCGGGGTCAACCTGGTCACCGTCGACGCGCGCGAGCGGTTCCTCGACGCGCTGGCCGGGGTCACCGACCCCGAGGAGAAGCGCAAGATCATCGGCCGCGAGTTCATCCGCGTGTTCGAGCAGGCCGAGCGCGATCTCAAGGCCAAGGGCGACTACAAGTTCCTGGTACAGGGGACGCTGTACCCGGACGTCGTCGAATCCGGCGGCGGCGAGGGCGCGGCGAACATCAAGAGCCACCACAACGTCGGTGGGCTGCCGGACGACCTCCAGTTCGAGCTCGTCGAGCCATTGCGCCTGCTGTTCAAGGACGAGGTGCGCCGCGTCGGGCTGGAACTCGGGCTGCCGGAGACGATCGTGCAGCGGCAGCCGTTCCCCGGCCCGGGGCTCGGCATCCGGATCATCGGCGCCGTCGACGCCGAGCGGCTGGAGACGCTGCGCGCGGCCGACGCCATCGCGCGCGAGGAACTCACCGCGGCCGGGCTGGACAACGAGATCTGGCAGTGCCCGGTGGTGCTGCTGGCCGACGTCCGCAGCGTCGGCGTCCAGGGCGACGGGCGGACCTACGGGCACCCGATCGTGCTGCGGCCGGTGTCGTCCGAGGACGCGATGACCGCGGACTGGACGAGGCTGCCCTATGAGGTGCTGGAGCGGATCTCGACCCGCATCACCAACGAGGTCGCCGAGGTGAACCGAGTGGTCCTGGACGTCACGTCCAAGCCGCCGGGCACCATCGAGTGGGAGTGACCCGCACCCCCTTCGACTCGCCTTTAGCGGGCTAAACGCGATCTCCCTCGCCTGGGCACCCGGGCGAGGGGGAGCGACTTTCGCCCCCTGATCGCGATCCGGTGGGCGTTGGCACCTGGGCGGCATAGGTCGACTTTCGCCCCCTAATCGCGATCCCGTGGGCCTCGGGCACCTGGGCGACCGGATCGCGATCAGGGGGCTAAAGTCGCGTCCTTCCGCAGGTGGGCGCAAGGCGAAGGCCCCGGCGAGGGGCCGGGGCCTTCTGAGGGAGTGGTTCGTGAGCGGGGCCGCTAGCGGCGGCTCTTGCGCAACGACGCGGCGAGCAGCAGGACGCCGACGAAGATCGCCCCGCCCGCCATGATCCACCGGAAGTCGAACTGCGGGAGCCACGTGGAGCCGTCCGAGAGGACGTAGCCCGACACCAGCAGCGTCGCGATCCCGACGATCAGGGTGAAGACGTCCACCCCGCGCTTCGCCGGCTGGGCCTGCGTGCTGTCGTACTTGTCGTAGTCGTACTCAGCCACGACGCACCTCCACGTTTCCGACACCGTTCTTGACCTGCAGGACGATCTTCTGGCCGCTGTCGCCCGGCGCGGTGAAGTCGATCGCGTCCTCACCGACCCCCGACCGCGTCTGACCGAGGCAGTCGACGTCCCCCGCCCCCGTCTCGCAGGTGACCTTCACTTCGGCACCCATCGGCACGAGCACCGTCGAGGTGCCCGCCCCATTGGTGACCTTCGTGGTCACCGTTGCCCCCGCGGGCAGCTTGGTCAGGTCGAGGCCGATGTCCCCGGCCGAACGGTGGTACTCGGGCTGCACCTCGGACACCTGGCTCGGCGTCGCGTTCAGGTCGCCCACACCGCCCTTCACGGAGAAGTTCTCGAACGGCACCGTGGTCAGCGCCATCCCGACGATCGCCAGCGGCACCGCCAGCCCGATCAGCCCACGACCGCCCCGGACGAACGAACCGGCCACCAGTCCGATGCCGACCACGCCCAGCGTGAGCCCGACGACGTGCTGCATGGTGAACCACGCCTCGCCGTCCAGACCGAGGACGGTGCCGACTCCGGCGACCAGTACGGCGACTCCGAAGGTGGCGGCGCCGATCTTCGACTTCCGGCCGCGAGGTGCCGGCGGCGCGGGAGGCGGCGGAGGAGTCTGCGGCGGCAGGCCACCGCTGCCGAACGACGACGACGCGTTCGGCAGGTCCCAAGCGGACGGGTCGGCCGCGAGGGGATCCCAGCCGCCCTCGGTCGCCGTCGAGGTGGAGGCCGACGCCGACGCCATCGAGAACGCGGCGGTCGGATACGCCGGAGCGGGCATCACCGGCCGGTTGAACTGTCCGCGATTGCGATGCAGCAGGTACAGCGCGACGGCGACCAGCGCGAAACCGATCAACCCCGTGCCATCGGTCATCCAGCCGCCACTCAGGGTCCAGGTGAGACCGGGGAACAGCAGGATCAGCAGCAGCACCGCGAACGCCGGCGAGCTCGACGCACGGCCACGACCGATCAGGCCCTCGAACGCGGAAACGCGGTCGCCCTCCTGCGGCAGGAACAGCCAGCCCAGCAGATAGACGAAGACGCCGAAGCCGCCGAACACGGTCGCGGCGACCAGTGCGACCCGGACCACGGTCGGGTCGATGCCGTACCGGTAACCGATCCCGGCCGCGACGCCGGCGAACTTACGGCCGTGTACCGGGCGAACCGGCCTGCTCCGCCAGAAATCCTTGACGGTCTCCTCGAAGCCGGCCGCGGGGCCGCGCTTCGGCGTATGTGTCTCACTCCCACTCATGTCACAAAGAATGCGCCCCGATGGACACCCGACACATCCGGGAACGTCCCTGAGGTTTCCCCAGCGGGAAGAGTCAGGGGTTTCCCCGATGGATCAGTATCTCCCGGCGTGTGACCATGGAGAACGTGCAGGAATCCGTTCCCAACGACCTCGCCGAGCAGGCGAAACCGACGATCATCGAGCGCCCTCCGGTGCCCGTGCCCGCCGTCCTGCCCTTGACGCAGTTCGAACCGCCCAAGATGTACCGTCGCCGGTCCGGCCGCGCCATCGCGGGTGTCGCGGGCGGGCTCGCCGATCACCTCGGTGTCAAGGTGCTCTGGGTCCGGACGGCGTTCGCGCTGCTGGCCGCGCTGAACGGCGCCGGTCTGCTCGCGTACGGCCTGCTCTGGGTGTTCGTCCAGCAACAGTCGGGTGAGGTCGAGCCGGAGAAATCCGCGCCGAAGGAGAAACAGCAGGCGTTCGGCCTGATGGCGCTGGGTGTCGGCCTCGCCGTCGCCAGCGGCACGCTGACCGGCCTGATCAGCGGCTGGGTCGCCATCCCGCTCGCGCTGGCCATGATCGGTGCGGCGGTCGTCTGGCGGGAGGCCGACGAGTCGCAGCGGCGGCGCTGGCGGCTCGGGGCGAAGGACAGTGTCGCCGGAGCGTTCCTCGGCGGCGGGGGCTGGTCGGCCGCGATCCGCGTCGTCGCCGGTGTCGCCCTGGTGATGGCCGGGATCGGCGTCGTCGTCCTGCAGAGCGGCAGTATGGAGCAGGTCAAGTTCGCGCTGGTCGCGGTGATCGCGACGCTGTTCGGCGTCGCCGTGCTGACCGTCCCGTTCTGGTTGCGCCTGGTCCGCGACCTGTCCGACGAACGCACCGCCCGCGTCCGCACCGACGAACGCGCCGAGATCGCCGCGCATCTGCACGACTCGGTCCTGCAGACCCTCGCCCTGATCCAGAAGCAGGCGGAAGCACCGCGCGAGGTCGCCAGGCTCGCTCGCGGTCAGGAACGCGAGCTGCGTGCCTGGCTGTACGGGCCGACGGGGTACGGCAAGAGCCAGAAGACCGAAGAGGAAGCGATCAGTGGTCAGTTGTCCGAGGTGCTCGCGGCCGCGTGCGGCGAGGTCGAGGACACCTTCGCGATTTCGGTTCAGCAGGTCGTGGTGGGGGAAGCCACGCTGAACGAGCCGTTGACCGCGCTGGTTCAGGCGGCGCGCGAAGCGATCGTCAACGCCGCCAAGCACGCGGGTGTCGACGAGGTCAGTGTGTACGCCGAGGTCGAGCCGACAGCGGTGACGGTTTTCGTGCGCGACCGGGGCAAGGGATTCGATCCCGACGTCGTCCCGGCCGACCGGCACGGACTCGCGGATTCCATCCGGGGGCGGATGGAACGGCACGGGGGCAAGTGCAAACTGCGTACCGCGCCGGGTGAAGGCACCGAGGTCCAGCTGGAGATGCCGGTCAAGGCGGGGAAGGGCGCGGCGTGAGGTCGCTATGCTCACTCCGACAGGGCGAGCAAGGGAGCATCGTGACGGAGAACCAGCAGACGCGGGAGCCGGTCAAGGTCTTCCTCGTCGACGACCACGCGCTCTTCCGGGCAGGCGTGCGTACCGAACTGGATTCGATCACCGACGACGTGCGCGTGGTCGGCGAGGCGGGCTCGGTGGCCGAGGCGGTCGCGGGGATCGCGCGCACCAAACCGCAGGTCGTGTTGCTCGACGTGCACATGCCGGACGGTGGCGGCGCCGAGGTCCTCCGCCGGGTCCGCCCGGACCTGCCCGATGTCGTGTTCCTCGCGCTGTCGGTCTCCGACGCCGCGGAGGACGTGATCGCCGTGATCCGCGCCGGGGCACGCGGCTATGTCACCAAGACGATCTCGTCGAAGGAACTCGTGCGCGCGGTCGTGCGGGTTTCCGACGGCGACGCGGTGTTCTCGCCGCGGCTGGCCGGATTCGTGCTCGACGCGTTCGCCGACCGGCCGGGTTCCGCACCGATCAGCGACCCGGACCTCGACCTGCTGACGCCGCGGGAACGCGACGTGCTGCGGTTGCTCGCGCGCGGGTACGCGTACAAGGAAATCGCGTCCGAGCTGTTCATCTCGGTGAAGACCGTCGAGACGCATGTGTCGAGCGTTCTGCGGAAGACGCAGCTTTCGAATCGGTACGAGCTTTCGCGCTGGGCTTCCGACCGGCGTCTCGTCTAGATGGCGCCTGTCCTCATCGGCCTGGTGGCCGTGTTCTTCCTCGGGATGGGACTACTCGGGCTCGTCGCGCCGCGGCGGCTGATCCGTCCGTTCGGCATCACGCTGGACTCCGCGACCGCGCGGACCGAGGTGCGCGCGGTTACGGCGGCTTCGGCGTGGCGATCGCCGTGCTGCTCGGTTTCGCGGCTTTCGACGTCGGCGGGATCCAGCGGGGCGTCGCGATCGCGGTGGCCGTCGCACTCGTCGGGATGGCCTTCGGGCGGCTGGTCGCGCGGTTCGCGGAGCGGCCGGAGCGGTTCTATCCGAGCTGGCTCTACTTCTGGGTCGAGCTGGTCATGGCCGCTCTGCTCGTCATCTCCGCCCTCTGACGCCGCGTCGCCTTTAGCGGGCTAAACGCGGTGCGGTGAGCCCCCGGGCCCCACCGCACCGCGTCGCCTTTCGCCCCCTGATCGCTCCCGCCGGCCTGGGAGGTTGGGACCGGCGGGAGCGCGTTTAGCCCGCTAAACGCAGGTCGTCACGGCGTCGTCTCCCCGGCGGTGGCGAGGGGGCGCTCCGCCACCGGGGCGGTAGCAAAGGTCCCCCGCTCCCTCGGGCGGAGCCGCGTCAGCGCGACACCGCCCAGCACGACGACCATTCCCGCGATCACCTGGAAGTTCAGCGCCTCGGCCAGGAACACCGCCCCCAGCAGCACCGACACCACCGGCAGCAGATACCCGACGATCGAAGCCGCGACGGCGCCTTCGCTCGCGAGGAGCTGGTAGTTCAGCGCGAACGCGATCCCGGTCGACCCGATGCCCAAGATCATGACCGCCACGATCGCGCCGGTGCTCAGGTGCATCGGTTCGAAACCGCCCATCGGCATGGCGAGCAGGATGAACCCGGTCGCGAGCAGCATTTGCCCGCCGGCCAGCGAGAGCGGCGAGTCGCCGGTGCCGGTGAGGTATTTGCCCTCGTAGACGATGGCGAACCCGTAGCTCGCGGCCGCCGCGAGGCACGCCAGCGCGCCCCAGCTGACCAGCCCGGAGGCTTCCCACGGCGCGAAGATCAGCAGAATGCCGACGAGGCCGATGACCAAGCCCGCGACCCGCACCGCGGTCATCTTCGTCCGCGTGCCCATCATCGGCGCGGCCAGCAGCACCCACAGGGGTGTCGTCGAGTTCAGCACTCCGGTGATCCCCGAATCGACGGTCAGCTCGCCCCACGCGAACAGCAGGAACGGCAGCGCGTTGTGGAAGAACGCCGCGACCGCCAGATGTCCCCAGATCCGCCGTCCCGACGGCAGCCGGTCCCGGCCGAGGTAGCAGAGCCCGATCAGCACGGCCGTTCCCAGCGCCACCCGCGCCAGCACCAGCTGCACCGGGGAGAACGCGCCGAGCCCCAGTTTGATCCAGAAGAAACTCGATCCCCACATGAGCGCCAGCGCGCCGATCCGCAGCAGCGTCTTGGTCTCGCCCACCCCAGTCCTCCTTCTCGCCTGGCCCAGCTTCGCGGCGCCGACGCGTAAGGACAAGCGAAATTAACTGCAGGGAGGCTTAAGAAGAACTGTACGATCGGAGCATGCTGGACGTACGCCGCATGCAGGTCCTCCGAGCCGTGATCAGCAGTGGTTCGATCACCGCCGCCGCCCGGAATCTCGGCTACACACCTTCCGCGATCAGTCAGCAATTGTCCACCCTGGAAAGGGAAGCGGGCGTCGAACTGCTCGAACGGGTCGGCCGCGGCGTGCGGCCGACACCGGCCGGTTCGCTATTGTCCGAACACGCGGAAACGCTGAGCACCCAGCTCGCGAAGGCCGAGGCCGCGCTCACCGAACTCAAGGAAGGCCGCACCGGCAGGCTCGCGATCCGCTATTTCGCCACGGCCGGTGCCTCACTGGTCCCGTTGGCCGTCGCCGCGCTGCGCCGGGACTTCCCCGGCGTCCGCCTCGACCTGAAACTGGTCGAGCCCGACGATTCGATGCCCGAGATCGAGTCGGGTAAGGCCGACGTCGCGATGATCGTGCTTCCCACCAGCATGCCCAAGGTCAAGGGCGTCGAGTACGTGCACGTCCTCGACGACCCGTATCGCGCGATTCTGCCGAAAAACCACCGGCTCGCCCGTAAACGGGTCCTCGACCTCGCCGAACTCGCGGAGGATCCGTGGGTCGGCGTCGACGGTCTCCCCGGTGCCTGCCGCGACATCCTGCTCGACGCCTGCGGCGCGGCCGGATTCGCCCCGAACCATGTCGTCGAATCCGAGGATTATCAGACGGCGCAAGGGTTCGTGGCCGCCGGGCTCGGTGTCGCGCTGATCCCGGAACTCGGCCTCGGCGCCCCGCATCCCGGCGTCGCCATCCGCAAGGTCCGTCGGCCCGATCCGGTGCGCTCCATCCACGCGGCCGTCGCCGCGCACGCCAGGGATCACCCCGCGGTGCGACGATTTCTCAGCGCCATCCGCGAAGGCGCCCTGACCGGACAGGCAGGCGGGAGTGATCAGGTGGGCAGGAAAACCGGCTGAGCTAGATCAGGAACAGTTCCGCGAACAGCACCCCGATGAGGATCGCCGCGACCACGGCACCCGCGGTGATCAGCCACTTCCGGGTGTCCGCCGACTTCGGCGCGGCCGACGCGGGGGCGGGCTGGTACTGCGGCTGCTGCGGCGGCGCGTACTGCTGCGGCGCTTGATACTGCGGAGGCTGCTGCCGGACGAACTGCGGGACCGGCTGCTGCGGCGCCTGCGGCATCGGCACCGGCATCGAAGCGGGCACCGTGGGCATGGCGGGCGCCGTCGGCGGGATGAACGCCGTCTGCCGCCCCTCGGTGATCGCGCCCAGCGAGCGGACCGTGTCGGCCATCGTCGGCCGCGCGCTCGGATCGGCTCGCAGCATCTTGCGCAGCGCGCCCGCCAGCGGACCGGCGGTCTGCGGCGGCCGCTCCGACGACTCGCCGTCCTCGCCGAACGGCGGCACCCCTTCGACGGCGGTGTACAGCGTCGCGCCCAGCGAGAACACGTCGGAGGCCGAAGTCGCCGGTTCGCCGCGCGCCACCTCGGGCGCCCGGTACGCCGGACTCGGCCCGCCACCGGTGATGCCGATGTCGGTGAGCTTCACGCCGCCGTCGTCGGCCAGCAGGATCGTGCCCGGCTCGACCGTCCGGTGCACCACGCCTGCCTCGTGCATCGCGGCCAGCGCGCGGCCGAGCATGATGCCCAGCGCGGCGGCCTGTTCCGCGGTCAGCCTGCCGTGCTCGGCCAGGAAGGTCGCCATCCCGCGCGACGGGATGTACTCCATCACCAGCCACACGTCCGGACCGTCCGGGAGGACGTCGTACACCTTGATGGCGGTGGCGTGCTCGAACTTGGCCGCGTCCTTGCCCTCTTGGATGACGACGGCCTTGGCCTGCTCCGCCCGGTCCGGCGGCAGGCCGACGGGCAGATACATCCGCTTCATCGCGACCGTGCGCAGCAGTCGCGTGTCGAACGCCAGCCAGACGATGCCCGCCCGGCCGCGCCCGATGGGCTGGTCCAGGCGGTACCGGCCGCCGACGATGGAACCTTCAGAACTCAATTGCTGCCTCGGATCATGCTCCGCCGGGCTCACCGGTCTGGCTGGTCGGGGTCGTCGGCGTGGTCGACGGGGTCGGAGTCTTCGGCGGAGTCGGCGTGTCACTCGACTTCGGGGTCGACTTCGGCGTGGACGGCCGATCCGGCTCCTGGGGCTGGGTCGCCTTGCTCGACGTCTTCTTCGAGGACGTCGTCTCCTTGGGCGGCTCGGCCGATTGTGTCTCCGACGGCGGTTCCGTCGTCTCGGGAGCCGAAGACGGCGCGGAAGGAGACGGCTTCGTCGAGGAGTTCCCGACCTGCGCGGGCGTTTCCGGGTTGTTCGGGCTCAGCAGCCAGATACCCAGCGCGGCCAGCGCCACGACCACCACGCCGCCGATGATCGCGGGCTTCTTCCACGCGCCCGGCTTCTCGTCGTCGTCCTCGTCCACCGGGCTGGTCTGCGCCCGGGTGGGCGGCGGCGGAGGAGGCGGGGTGTCGTCGTCGTAGGGATCGTCGTCGTAGTCGCCCGCGGGTACCGGGACGGCGCGCGTGGGCGCCGGGCCGCCGCCGGGGTGGCCGCGTTCCGACAGCAGCGCCGTCTCGTCGTAGTTGTCGTACCCGTCGTAGTCGTTTTCCGGGTAGTTCGACGCGGGCGGCTGGTGGTAGTCGTCCTCGTCGTAGTACGAACCCGCCGCGGCCTGTTCGTCGAGAAGCGAACCCGAGTGCCCGGCAGACTCGCTGTCGAGGGCCTGGGTCACGCCCGCGCCCGCGAGACCGCCCGCGACCGGGGCGGCGAGCATGGTTTCGTCGGCGGGGCCGCCCAGCGGCGTCTCACCGCGCGCCACAGCGGCCAGCAGTTCTTCGCACTCTTCGGCGGTGGGCCGGTGCCGGATCTCCGGATGCAGCAGCACGGCCAGCACGCTGGCGAGCGGGCCGGACTGACGCGGCGGGATGATCTGCCCGGCCGCGACGGCGTGCAACAGGCTCAGCGTGTTCTCGCTGAGGCCGAACGGGGGCTGGCCTTCGCAGGCCGCGTAGAGCGTCGAGCCGAGCGAGAAGACGTCGGACTCCGGGCCGGGGTCGCCACCGATGGCGACCTCGGGCGCCAGGTAGGCGGGCGTGCCGGCGATCATCCCGGTCTTGGTGACCGTGACGTCGTCCTTGGCCCGGGAGATGCCGAAGTCGGTGATCTTCACAGTGCCGTTGGGGGCGAGCAGGATGTTGCCGGGTTTGATGTCCCGGTGCACGATGCCGACGGCGTGCGCCTCGGTCAGCGCCGCCGCGACCTGCGCGCCGATCCGGGCCACCTCGATCGGCGGGAGCGTCCGCTCCTCCTGCAGCACCTGGGCGAGGCTGGTGGAGTTCAGGTACTCCATGATCAGGCACGGCTGCCCGTTGTCGTCGGTGACGACGTCGAACACCGAGATGGCGTTCGGGTGGTGCAGCCTGGCGGCGATCCGGCCCTCACGCATGGTGCGCTGGCGGGCGTCCTCGGCACCTTGGGCTTCGAGGCCGGGCTGCAGCAGCAACTGCTTGATCGCCACCGTGCGGCCGAGTACCTCGTCGTGCGCTTGCCAGACGGCACCCATCGCGCCCGTGCCGATCCGCCCGACGATGCGATATCGACCGGCGACCAGGCGACCCTCGTCGCTCACGCGACCTCCCTTTGGGCTCCGTCTTCACGTGGCGGAGTCGTCCGCGCACGCGGTGCGGCCTTCAGCACGCCACAGCCTTGGAGCGTATGCACATGTAGTGGTCTGTGTGCCGGCTTTTCCGAGACCGACTCGTGACAAGGCTAGGCGCTCACTCTGCGCACACACACGCGGCACGCTCTGATCGCCCTGGGTAGAGGGCACTTCAACGCCGGGTATCCGTCACATGTGCTGCGCCGACAGCAGCCGTGCGTCCGTGATGAGGCCCGTCGCCCGGTCGGCGAATTCCAGCACCTGCGTGACCCGCACCAGGCCGCCGTCCGGGTTGCGCATGGTCACCACGGCGAGGATGGTGCCGTCGGCCTGTTCCCGGATGTCCTGGATCTGGATGGCGTCCATCGAGCTCCACGCCTGGATGAGCTGACCCGCCTCGGACTCGGCCAGCACCGGCGCGAGCAGCGTCAGCGCGCCGCCGGGATCGGCGTCGACGGTCTGATAGAACTTCCGGACCGCGTCGATCTTGTCCTCGGTCGTGCTGACCGCGTCGGGCTTGGTGACCGGCTTCGAGCTGGAGCTGCTGGACGCCGAACCCTGCCGCGCGACCGAACCCGAGCCGGTGCCCGAAGAGGGGTGGGGCGTCGTGCTGGTGCCCGCCGGGGCCGATGTCTCGCGCTTCTCTTGCGGCTCGGAGGAGTCCGGGACGGCGAGCCCGCCGAGCGCGGCGGCTCCGCTCATCACTTCGGACGCTCCGGCGCCCGGCGCCGGGTTCTGCCGCTGGGTCCCCGCGAGCACGCCCGCGGTGACGACGGCGCCCGCGACGAGCAGTCCGGCGGCGACCAGGCCTGCCAGCTTCGCCCGCCGGGCACTGCGGCTTTCCGGCTCTTCTTCCGGCTCGTGCCGCGGCGACGGCTCTTCGCGGGTACGGGCGGGAACGAACTTCTGCGGCTCGCGGAAGACCTGCTCGAGGTACTCGCGGTCGACGCGGGTGTCGTTCAGGATCTCTTCCGGGATGACGTCCTCGACACGTACGGCGTCCTCACGCCGGATGCGCTGTCGATCAAGCACGAAATTCCTCGCTCTGGTCCGGGGCAGGCGCTGGGCCGTTCGGCCGACGCCTCTGGTCCGCGCGGCCGTCTTCTGAACGGTGCGGACCCTGCTGTCGTCAGGTAACCCTGTGGAGACGGTCCGCGGCCAGGCTCTGTCGCCGGAATGCCGTCGCGATACGACGAACGGCAGCTTATGTCACCCACCCGGACCAGGGACAACCGCTCGCCGCACCGCACGTGCAGAGGAACGGCACACCTGCACGTGCGTGACCACCTACATGCCGTCGTCGACGATCTTGTCGTCGTCACCGAAGGTCAAGGTGCGCTGTTCCATGGTCTTCGTCCCGTCTTTGTGAGTGACCTCGACGGTGTTGACCGTGACGCCTCGGCGCTGGTCGATGCTGACCTTCTTCACCTCGAAATAGGCGACGTCGGCGTAGCGCTCACGCAGGCCCTGCGCGCCTTCTTCGCGGAGACCGCCCGAGGTGACGTCGGAGGCCTGGTGCGGGTCGGTGGTGACGGTGTTGAGGAAGAGTTCGGTGTTGTCGCCCATCGCCTGCGCGTCCGGCTGCGACGCGTACCAGGGGGCGGGGGTGGTCGTGCGGTCGGCGGGGGTGATCGGCGGCTTCTGCGGCCGGTCGCTCGACGGCGGCGCGGGCTGACCGGTCGTGACCGGCCCGCCCGAGCCGGGCCGCGACCCGTCGGTGCCGGGGCTCTCGCTGTCGGAGGAGGTGCCGGAGTTGGCGGCACTGCGGTCGTCACGGGTGGGGAAGTCGGACTCGGACCCGGACGGGTTGCCCGCCGCGCCGCCCTGGGGGTGCGTGGTCGGGTTCGCGGCGAGCCCTTCGTTGGTCATCGGGCTGCCGCCGCGGTAACCGGGCCAGCCGCCCTGGCTTTGTTGCTCCGGGAGTGGCTTGCCCACCAGGAAGGAACCGGCGAAAAGCAAGCCGACGACGACGAGCGCGGACGCGGCGGCGGCGAACCAGGCGGCTTTGCGCCAGGTCTTGGGCGGGGTCACCGAAGCGGGCACCGAACCGAGGTCGAAGGTGCTCAGGCCGTCGATGGGCGGGGCCAGGTAGACACGGACGTCGTCGTCGTTCTCCACTGGTTCGGGACGGCGGGGGGCGGGCGCGGCCAGTGTCACCTTCGTGCGCTGGGCTGCCTTCGCGCGCCGTTCCTCGGCGGAGAGCCGAGGGGGTTCGGCCAAGGAGACTTCGACGCGGACCGGGCGTTCCACGGGGACCTCGCGAGCGGGCTGGGGGAGCGGCAGACGGCCGCTCGACGGGGCGTAGCCGGGGCTCGGCGCCCTCCTGTTCCGCGGTGGCGGCAGAGGAAGGGAACCGGTGGAGGGCGGGGCGAACTCGCTGTGCCCGTGCTGCCCGTGCCCGGTCGGGCGCTGCCGCCTCGGCGGCACAGGTGGGGTCCAGCTCTCGGTGCCACCGGCCCGGTGACGGCCCGCGTGCGTGGTGCCGTTCCGTCTGGTCCGTCCCTGGTGTTCCGCCCAGCCGTTCATGTCCGAGCGACCCCCTCATGGGCCGCCCCTGACGGCGAAGTGACACTGGTTAAGCCGAACAGAGCAGCGGTTTCACGGGATCCCTCGCGAGCAGACTCCCGGGCACTCTCGCGAGCAAATGCACGCGCATGCGACTGTGGGCGCGCGGGGCCAATGCCCCCGCGCGCCATCCGGGCATCGCCCGACCCAGACGCAAGGGTCCTCACGGGATCCACACTAAAAGCTCGACACCCGCAAGTCTTCACCCACTCTGCAAGTTGCAGATGTTTCACTCGGTCGGGCGCGACCGTATGGGCCGGAGTGACGCTACGGAGTGTTATTCCCGCTGGTGACGCCGGTCAATTGCCGCTGCGGTACTTCTGCTGGGTCGACTGCAG
Source organism: Amycolatopsis sp. NPDC034160 (assembly GCF_055575355.1). NCBI lineage: Bacteria > Bacillati > Actinomycetota > Actinomycetes > Pseudonocardiales > Pseudonocardiaceae > Amycolatopsis > Amycolatopsis sp. NPDC034160. The sequence continues at coordinate 452,074 of NZ_JBVISU010000002.1, forward strand.
GGCTTTAGTGGCCGTTACTCCACTACCCGCTGCGAGCAAAATGGCGATGATGTCGAGCGTTGTTCCCCCACTAGTGAGCAACCAGGCGAGGAGCGAGGCCGCGGTGGTACCGCCCGCGATCGCCCAGCGTGTCTTGACGTACTGGGCGATGGGCGCCCCGCCCGCTCGCTTACCCGCCGCGTTGTTCAACATGGCGAGATAACCGAGATGGCCCAACGCGGCGAGCACACCGGCGATCGCGATGATGACGGCGATGAGGTTAATCATGACTCTATTGTTTATCGCGCTGTTCGCGATCGTGCTGCCAGGGCGCGACTATCGTCCGATCGTTACGTGAACCCCGAGGGCGCCCTGCCAGCACGATCGCGAGGCCTGGCGGCCGACAAAGGCGCGCGACCTCAAGGGATCAAGAGACCTTGGTCACGTCAGCTTCGGTCACGCCCGCCTTGGTCCCGCCGGTCTCGGAGGAGCAGGGGACCTTTGCTATCGCCCCAGCCTGCCCCGGCCCAGGTTCAGCAGCGCCATCGCCAGCTGCCGTCCCTCCGGCCCGAGTTCGCGGTAGCGGGCCAGCACGTCCATCTCACGGTTGTAGACGATCCTGGTGCCGCCCGCGGCCATCCTGGCGGCGCCGATCGTCTTGGAGACCTCGACGCGGCGTTTGACCAGCCGCAGGATCTCGCTGTCGAGCCAGTCGATCTCCTTGCGGAGTTCGCCGATCTCCTCGGCGGTGGCGATGGGTTCTTCGGCATCCGGCTTCTGCGTGGTGTTCATCGGGACCTCTCTTCGGTCCGGATTCCCTGCTGGCCCCCGGAACGGCGAAAGCCCCGGGTCCGTGGACTCCGGGGCTTCGGGTGATGGCGTTTCGGGCACTACGCGATCACGGGAGCCGGTGTCCGGATCCCGTAAAAAAATCGGAACGCGTGGTGCTGCACACCGATCATTATGCCACAACGACGCCATCACCCGGCCGGAAGCCGCTACGGGCCCCGCGGACGCGCGCGTGCACGAGCACGCTCATGGCGAGCCAGAACATCGGCATCGCCGGCCAGAAGAACGGCACGCCCGAAACCGTCCAGCGGACGATCAACAGCACCGAGAACACGACGGCGATCGCGACATGGATCCGCACCGCCGGATGCCCGAAGGCGACCGGACGCCGCTTCGGGACGGGTTTCGGCAGATCCGAGGTGAGCTTCTCGAGTTCGTCTGTGTACTTGGTGGAATACACAGTGCCGAGCCGCTCTTCTACCTCTTCGAGGGAGAGACGGCCTTCGCCGCCGGCGGCCTGGATGAGCGAGGCGACCCGCTCACGGTCGGTGTCGGCCGCCCTGGTCCGGGAGGGAATTCCGTTGGTGTCCATGGCATCCGATCCTCCGCCGCGCACACCGCTCGCGCGTCGGACGGCAGGCGACAACGACGCCTACGCCCGGCGCTGTAGCGTGGACCGGCGATGAACACCCTCTTCGATCTCCCAGCGGACGGCCCGGCCAAGCCCCGGCACACGGACCTGCTCGACGACCTGAACCCGGCGCAACGCGAGGCCGTGACCCACGCGGGCGCACCGCTGCTGGTCGTCGCGGGCGCGGGCTCGGGCAAGACCCGGGTTCTGACCAGGCGGATCGCGTACCTGCTGGCCGAGCGGGACGTGCACCCCGGCCAGATCATGGCGATCACGTTCACCAACAAGGCGGCCGCGGAGATGCGGGAGCGGGTGAGCGACCTCGTCGGCCGTCGCGCGAACGCCATGTGGGTGTCGACGTTCCACTCCATGTGCGTGCGGATCCTGCGCCGTGAGGCCAAAACGCTGGAGATGTCGTCGAGTTTCTCCATCTACGACTCGGACGACACGAAGCGGCTCATCACCCTCGTCGCCCGCGATCTCGACATCGACCCGAAGAAGTACGCGGCGCGCACGCTGGCCGTGCACATCTCGAACCTCAAGAACGAGCTCGTCGACCCGGAGACGGCGTCGTCGAACGCGGCCAACGACCTGGAGCGCCGGGTCGCCGAGGTCTACGTCGAGTACCAGCGGCGGTTGAACCAGGCCAACGCGTTCGACTTCGACGACCTCATCATGCGGACGGTCGAACTCCTGCAGACCTTCCCGGACGTCGCCGAGTACTACCGGCGGCGGTTCCGGCACGTCCTGGTCGACGAGTACCAGGACACGAACCACGCGCAGTACACGCTGATCCGCGAACTGGTCGGCACCGAGGCGAACGAGGCGGGTATCGACCCCGCCGAACTGTGCGTCGTGGGTGACGCGGACCAGTCGATCTACGCCTTCCGCGGCGCCACCATCCGCAACATCGAGGAATTCGAACGCGACTTCCCGAACGCGCGGACCGTGCTGCTGGAACAGAACTACCGCTCGACCCAGACGATCCTCTCGGCGGCGAACGGCGTCATCGCCCGCAACCCCAACAGGCGCGCGAAGCGGCTGTGGACCGACGCCGGTGACGGCGAAAAGATCGTCGGCTACGTCGCGGACAACGAGCACGACGAAGCGGCGTTCGTCGCGGGCGAGATCGACGCGCTGGCGGACAAGGGCGAAGCGGACTACTCCGACGTCGCTGTCTTCTACCGCACCAACAACCAGTCCCGTGTCTTCGAAGAGATCTTCATCCGGCTCGGCCTGCCCTACAAGGTCGTCGGCGGCGTGCGGTTCTACGAACGGCGCGAGGTCCGCGACATGCTCGCGTACCTGAGGGTGCTGGCGAACCCGGAGGACACGGTCAGCCTGCGTCGCGTCCTCAACGTCCCCAAACGCGGCATCGGCGACCGCGCCGAAGCGGTCATCGCGACCTACGCCGAGCGGGAGCGCGTCTCGTTCGCGCAGGCGCTGCGCGGGGCGGTCAACGGTGAGGTGCCGCTGCTGAACCCGCGCTCCGCCAAGGCGATCACCGGTTTCGTCGAGTTGCTGGACGAACTCGGCGAGATCGTCGAAAGCGGTGCCGAGGTCGCCGACATCCTCGAGGCGGTCCTGGAGCGCACCGGGTATCGCGCGGAACTCGAGGAGTCCGACGACCCGCAGGACGCGTCGCGGGTGGAGAACCTGACGGAACTCGTCACCGTCGCGCGGGAATTCACCGAATTCACCGCCGAGGTCGCCGGACCGGAGGGCGAACTGCCCGAGATCGACCCCGGAGTGCCGGAGCCGGGCTCGCTGCCCGCGTTCCTGGAGCGGGTTTCGCTGGTGGCGGACGCGGACTCGATCCCCGCGGCCGACGGCGGGGATGACGGCGACGGGCACGACTCGGGTGTGGTCACGTTGATGACCGTGCACACCGCGAAGGGCCTCGAATACCCCGTCGTCTTCTGTACGGGCTGGGAGGACGGGATCTTTCCGCATATGCGTGCGCTCGGGGACCCGACCGAACTGGCCGAAGAGCGACGGCTCGCCTACGTCGCGATCACGCGGGCCAGGAAACGGCTGTACGTCTCCCGTTCGATGGTGCGTTCCGCTTGGGGGCAGCCGCAGATGAACCCGGCTTCGCGGTTCCTCGACGAACTTCCCGGCGAACTGGTCGATTGGCGCAGGCTCGCACCGTCGCCGTCCTCCGGTGGTTTCGGTTCTTCGGGCGGTTCGCCGCGCGCGGCTACGACCTGGGGCCGCCGTGGAGGCGGTACCTCGTCGCCGTCGGGTTCGCCGGGCACGAGCCCGTTCGGCAAGGGCTGGAAGGACGCCGTCGCGCTCAAGCTCGACGTCGGGGACAGGGTCAGCCACGACAAGTACGGGCTCGGGACCGTCATCGCCTGCGACGGCGCCGGTCCGCGGGCCACCGCGACCATCGACTTCGGTGCCGCCGGCAAGGTCCGGCTGATGCTCATCGGCAGCGTTCCGATGGTCAAACTTTAGCCCTGACCTGCGGTTTCATCCCCGCGCTCGAAAACTGTCGGACCCTTCCCGTATACCTGTGCCATCGAACACGAGTTCGATGCGCTGGGGTATGCTGGCCGAGCCGGTGTACCCCCATCAGGGGAGGGGGCGCACGGTGTGGACGGGGTCTTGTTTGGGGTTCTCGCGGGTGGGGTATTGGAGTACTTGCGGGGTGTTGAAGAAGGGGCGGGATCGGATCGGGGTCCGGAACCGCCAGAAGTGCTCAGGCTGGTCGCGGCCTGGCGCGCGTTACTGCGGATGCACGAACCGGACGGGGCCGGACGGTGTGTCGTATGCGGGCACGCGCGGCGATGGCTGTTCGGGCCGCGGCCAGCCGGGTGCCGGGATCCTTCGCGGGGATTTTCCGCCCGATCGCTGCCGTTCAGGCGGCGCCCGGCGGGCCTGTGCACAGTGTGGCAAGTCGCGGTCGGGTACTTCTTCCGAAGACTACCCGGCGGCGTCACGTGAGGGCTCTGAGAGCCCGGAATTCGCTACTGGAGTGGTCACAGTTGCTGGAGTGGGCACAGCTTTCACGGTCGGCGCGGCTTTTGGAGTAGCTACAGCCTTTGTAGAGGCGCGCCAGAGCGTCGTTGCCCGGCGCGCCTATGTCCCAGGCGGGATTACCGGTGTAGCAAGGGAAAACGAGGCTCGATCAGCCGACGTTGACGCCACGGGCGGCGAGCCACGGGCGCGGGTCGATCTTCTTCGTGCCGTTCTGCCACACCTCGAAGTGCAGGTGCGGGCCGGTGCTCTGGCCGCGGTTGCCGACCTCGGCGATCTCCTCGCCGCACTTGACCTTCTGGCCTTCGCGCACGGAGAACGAGTTCATGTGGCCGTAGACGTGGATCGTGCCGTCGGCGAGCTGGACCTTGACCCAGAGGCCGAAACCGCTGGCGGGGCCCGCCTCGATGACCGTGCCGTCGGAGGCCGCGACGATCGGGGTGCCGATCGGGGCCGCGATGTCGATGCCGAGGTGGCTCGTGCCCCACCGGGCACCGAAGCCCGAGGTGAAGGTGCCCTTTGCAGGCATGCAGGTCTTGGGCCGTTTGGCCTCTTCTTCGGCCTTGCGGGCCGCTTCGGCCTCACGCTTGACGCGGGCCTGGGTGATGCTGTTGTTCTCCGAGAGCTTCTGGGCCTCGGCCGAGGCGTTCGTCGCCTGGCTGGTCGGGAGCAGTTCGGGGGCGCCACCACCGGCTCCGCCGCCGAGGGCGAACGAAGCGCTCGCGTCCTGGGTGCTGGCCAGCGGGGTGACGGCGGCGTCCGAGGATTCCGAAACGGACTTCAGGGTCTGCCCGGCAGCGGCGGCCGCGAAGGCGCCGGCAGCGACGGCTGCGACCACGACACGACCGCGAAGGGCGGAGGACGGGGGCGACAGGCGGTGCGAGCCCCGGACGCGGACGACCGCACCATCCAGTGCGTTCTCGAGCGCCGGGGAAGGAGCTTGGCCGCCGGGGGAGCGGTGTGAAGCCAAGACGGGGCCTTCCATGTTCGGGGAGTCTGATCAAGAGCCCGGGCGGGGGAACCCGGTGAACGACCTCGGGGGTGGTTCGTTCGGTGCTCTCATTCGTGATCTGACTGTAATGGGGACGCGGGAACAGTAACGAAGCGGTACCCCCAACAGCAAGATCTGACGGCCTCCTCGGCCGAACGGGCGACGACGATCTGGCCCTTGTCCAGTGAAGATTACCCAAAGTTAGAGGAGGTTTACTCGTAACCTTGTGACTTGCGTTACAGGTTCATGCGGCCGTTCGGGGGTACTGAGGGGCCCGGAAGGAGGCGAACGAGGGAAATAACCGGTTGCCCAGTGATGTTGAAGGAGGTTTATCCGCTGTAGACCCCCTCAGCGCCCGCTGCGACGCCCACTGCGACCTGCCCGCGACCTAACGCCGCGACCTGCTGCCGCGCCCGTGCGAGCCCGGCTTGCTAGCGTCGCCGTCGATGACTTCGCGCTCACGGCACCCTGGTGACGAATCCGCAGGACCCGCGGAATCCGCCGGGCAGGCCGCCCCCGGGACCGTGTCCGCCGAACTTCTCCGGAGCGAACCGGGCGCCCGCCCGCGGGCCCTCCTGCTGTCGGCGGGGTTGGTTTCGGCCGGTGCGGTCGCGCTGGCGGCCGGTGCGCTGATGCCCGTCGTCCGGGACGGCTCGGCCGGGTTCACCGCCGGACCGCTGCTGGTGGTGGTGCTGGCCTTGGCGCCCGCGGCGGTCGTGCTCTACGCCGTGGCGACGGGACGTCCGGGACTCGCGGCCGGGCTGGTGCTCGGCCTGACCGCGCTCGCGCCCGGACGGCTGCTGCTGGATCTGCAGTTGCTCGCGGACGGATCGCTCGCCTCACGTCCGGAACTGTTCCTCGCCGACCGCCTGCTCGCGATGCCTCAGGTGGGACCCGGGCTGTGGGCGCTGGTGGTGGGGCATCTGCTGACCCTCGCCGCCGGGGTGTTCGCCGCGGGAACCGCGCGCGACGAGTCGGAACTGGCGGGCGCGCTCGACGGTCAGCGTCGCTGGCGGCTGCTCGGGCCCGTGCTCGCGGTGGCAGGCGGGCTCAGTTCGCTGCTGCCGCCGCTCGGCTCGGACAACGCGTACCTCCTGGCGAAGAACGCTTTCGAGGCGCCGACGGTCGCGATGGCCGGGTACCTGCTGCTCGCGGCCTTGCTCCCGTTGACCGTGCTCGTGGCGGTGAGTTCGCCCTCGGCCGGGGTCGCCAAGGGCGGGTTCGCCGGCGCGGCGCTGGCCGCTCTCGCGGTCGGCGTGCCGCCGGTGGTCGCGGGGCTGGTCGTGGACAGGCTCTCGGTCGCGCCGGGTTCGGTGGTGGTGACCATCGCGGGTCTGGCACTGCTGGGACTGGCCTTCACCCGGTTCGACGTCGCCGAGAGCGGTGAGGCGGCGACCGGCGACCTGGCCGGTGAAGCCAAGCTGCCCGGATTGTTCTGGTGGCGGTCGGCGACCGGCGGACTGGCGCTGCTCGCCGCGGGGTCCGCGGTCGCGGGCGCGTTGACCCCGGTGCTGAAGGCCAACGGAGCGACGCCCGTGCCGGAGACGCCGTCGCGGTGGCTCCTGCTCGGCGCCGCCGTCGCGCTCGCCGTTCCGGCGCTGTTCGTCTTCGTGCCCAAGCTTTCGGCGTTCGCCAGGGGAGTCGTCGCGGCGACCTGGGCCGGGGTCGTCCTCGCGGGCGCGGCCGTGCTGAGCGCGGCCCTGTCCGTGACCGAGGACAAGGCGGTCGACCCGGCGCGGTTCGGCGTCGATCTCCCGCTGCCGGACAAGGTCGGCTTCTCGGCGGGCCCGGGTGTCACGTGGACGTTCATCGCGCTCGTACTGGCGGCCGTGGCCGCGCTCGCCGCCGTGGTCACCGGGGTCGTCGAGCGTGACGACAACGACGCCACCGCCGCCGACGACGACGGGCTGGACGGCACGCGGGCGAACGGCACCGTGCTCACCCCGGTCGTCGCGGCGGCGGTGCTGGCGATCGCCGCGTTCGGCACGCCCGTGTTCACCGCCTCCGGCTACACCGCGCCGGGGTTGTGGTCGGACTTCGGCGCGGCGTCGTGGGGCCTGCTCGGCGCGCTCGCGGTCGTGCTCGGCCTGTACGCGCTCGTCGTGCGCTCGCGTCCGGTCGCCGCCGCGTCGGCGCTGACCGGCGCCGCGCTGGTACTCGGCCTGCGCGCGGCGGAGCTGCCGCTTGTCGGTTCGGAGTACGAGGGCGCCTCGGCGGGTGTCGGGTTCTGGCTCGCGCTGAGCGCCGCCGTCGTCTCCCTCGCCGCGGCCGCGATGGCCGTCGCGGGTTCGAGGCGGTCTGAATGACGCGACGCCTCCTTCGTGTCGTACTGGCCGAGTTCGGCGTCGACGACGGTTCGGCTGTCACGCTCGCGAGGTTGATGCGGGACGACGGGGTCGAGGTCGTCTACTCCGGGCGTCTCGACACCGCCGAGCAAGTGGTCCGGACGGCCGAACAGGAGGATCCGGACGTCCTCGGTGTCGTCCGAGGCGAGAGTGAGCCGGAGGGTCTCGCCGAAGCGCTCCCGGGCGTTCTCCTCTTCGCGGTCGGTAACGGCCCCAGCCGGTTCGACAACGCCTTCGAAACCCTGGAAGAGGCCGCGAACTGGGTCTCCGGTGTGCGGTCTCACACCGTGGAAACACCGTCTGACCGCGTACGGTGACCGACTTCACCAGGTGCGGAGTCCCCTGCTTCTGCGCAGGTCGCTAACCTCGACTGGTCCGACAGCGCGGTTCGGAAACGGACCACCACAGTGGCGTGTCGTCAGGAGACTGGAGTAGTGGACCTCTACGAGTACCAGGCGAGGGATCTCTTCGCCGCCCACGGAGTACCGGTTCTGCCGGGTGCCGTGGCAAACACCCCCGAAGAAGCCAAGGCCACCGCCGAGAAGATCGGCAACCAGGTCGTCATCAAGGCGCAGGTCAAGACCGGCGGTCGCGGTAAGGCCGGCGGCGTCAAGCTGGCCCAGACGCCGGACGAGGCCGCGGAGAAGGCCGAGGCGATCCTCGGTCTCGACATCAAGGGCCACATCACGCGTCGCGTGCTGGTGGCCGAAGCCTCGGACATCGCCGAGGAGTACTACTTCTCCTTCCTGCTGGACCGTGCGAACCGCACCTTCCTCGCGATGGCTTCGGCCGAAGGCGGCGTGGAGATCGAGCAGCTGGCCGTCGAGCGTCCCGAAGCGCTCGCGAAGATCCCGGTCGACGCGATCACCGGTGTCGACAAGGCGAAGGCCGTCGAGATCCTGACCGCGGGCAAGTTCCCGGAGAAGGTCATCGACGAAGCCGCCGACGTCGTCGTGAAGCTCTGGGAGACCTTCGTCTCCGAGGACGCGACCCTGGTCGAGGTCAACCCGCTGGTCCGTGACCCGCAGGACAAGATCATCGCCCTCGACGGCAAGGTCACCCTCGACGAGAACGCCTCGTTCCGTCAGCCGGGCCACGAGGCCCTGGTCGACAAGGACGCGGAGAACCCGCTCGAAGCCAAGGCCAAGGCCAAGGACCTCAACTACGTCAAGCTCGACGGCGAGGTCGGCATCATCGGCAACGGCGCGGGCCTCGTGATGTCCACTTTGGACGTCGTGGCCTACGCGGGTGAGAAGCACGGCGGCGTCAAGCCCGCCAACTTCCTCGACATCGGCGGCGGCGCTTCGGCCGAGGTCATGGCGGCCGGGCTGGACGTCATCCTCAACGACACCGACGTGAAGAGCGTCTTCGTGAACGTCTTCGGCGGCATCACCGCTTGCGACGCGGTCGCGAACGGCATCGTCGAGGCGCTGAAGATCCTGGGCGACGAGGCCACCAAGCCGCTCGTCGTGCGGCTGGACGGCAACAACGTCGTCGAGGGTCGCCAGATCCTGGCCGACGCGAACCACCCGCTGGTCACCGTGGTGGACACAATGGACAACGCGGCCGACAAGGCCGCCGAGCTCGCCGCGGCAGGTGCGTGAGATGTCGATCTTCATCAACGAGAACAGCAAGGTCATCGTCCAGGGGCTCACCGGCTCCGAGGGCATGAAGCACGCGACCAAGATGCTGAAGTCCGGCACGAACATCGTGGGTGGCGTCAACGCCCGCAAGGCGGGCCAGACCGTCTCCATCGAGGGCAAGGACCTCACCGTGTTCGGCACGGTCGAGGAGGCCATCAAGGAGACCGGCGCCGACGTTTCGGTCATCTTCGTGCCGCCGAAGTTCGCCAAGGACGCGGTCATCGAGGCGATCGACGCCGAGATCCCGCTCGCCGTGGTGATCACCGAGGGCATCCCGGTGCACGACTCGGCCTACTTCTGGGCGCACGCGGTCGCGACGGGCAACAAGACCCGCATCATCGGGCCGAACTGCCCCGGCGTGATCAGCCCCGGCAAGTCGAACGCGGGCATCATCCCGGCCGACATCACCGGCCCGGGCCCGATCGGCCTGGTGTCGAAGTCCGGCACGCTGACCTACCAGATGATGTACGAGCTGCGTGACATCGGTTTCTCGACCGGTGTCGGCATCGGCGGCGACCCGGTCATCGGCACGACGCACATCGACGCCCTCGAGGCGTTCGAGGCCGACCCCGAGACCAAGGTCATCGTGATGATCGGCGAGATCGGCGGGGACGCCGAAGAGCGCGCCGCGGCCTACATCAAGGACAACGTGACGAAGCCGGTCGTCGGCTACGTCGCGGGCTTCACCGCGCCTGAGGGCAAGACGATGGGCCACGCGGGCGCCATCGTTTCCGGCTCCTCCGGCACGGCCGCCGCCAAGAAGGAGGCCCTCGAGGCCGCCGGCGTCAAGGTCGGGAAGACCCCGAGCGAGACCGCCGTCCTGGCGCGCGAGCTGTACAACAGCCTCTGACCCTTCGGAGACTGACGCTTCCCCCGGCGGGCCGGGCGCCTCACCAGGTGCCCGGTCCGCCGTTCGCGTTTAGCCCGCTAAACGCGACCCGGGGACGGGTCGACTTTCGCCCCCTAATCGCGACCCGGCGGGGCAGGTTGCGTTTAGCGGGCTAAACGCGATCTGGTCGTCGACGAGGGGTTCCGCACGGAACCCGATCGGGTGTACAGACGTCTCAGAGCCCGAGGCGTGGGGTGACCGCGTGTGCGCTAGCGTTCGAGCATCACAGCCGCCTCGTTTGTCCCGGGAGTCCCGCGTGCCCCGGGGTGCCGGTCGAACGACAGGAGAGCATTCGGATGTCCTATCCCAGCGGTGGGCCCGGCTACCCCCAGCAGGGTGGCGGCCAGCAACACCCCAACCCCGGCTCGGGAGCCTTTCCGCAGCAGCAGGCGCCGTCGCAGGCGGCCCCGCTGAACCTGGCGTTGCTGCTGGCGCTCGCCGTCACCGTCCTCGGCCTGGTGCAGTTCTTCATCGGTTTCTCCGATGAGGCCGACGCCGCCAAGGAGGTCTCGGTCTTCCTCCTGGTCAGCGGTCTGCTCGCGGCTCTGCACGCGTTGCCGCGCGGCCCGAAGACGCTTCCGTTCGCCGCGCTGTTCAGCGTCCTCGGCGCGTTCGGCGCGCTCGACCTGATCGTCGGCTACCCGACCGTCGACGGCGGGGAGGGGCGCACGGAGGTCTCGCTTCCCGGCATCCTCACCGTGGTCCTGATCCTCGGCATTCTGCAGATGCTGGTCGCGGTCGCCGCGCTTTTGTTCGAGCACGAGGTCATCAAGCTGCCGGCCGCGAAGCCGCAGCAGCAGGCACCGCAGGCCCCGTACAGCCAGCAGTTCCCGCAGCAGGGCCCGCAGGGTCCGTTCGGTCAGCAGGGTCAGCAGGGCCCGGCCGCCACGCAGGTCCAGCCGTTCCCCGGCGCGGGCCAGCAGGGCCAGCAAGGTCAGCAGGGTCAGCAGGGTCAGCAGCAGGGCGAGCCGTCCGGTCCGTTCGCGCAGCCGGGCGGGTTCCAGCCGCCGGTCACGCAGCCGCCGGGCCAGCAGGCCACGACGTACGCGCCGCAGCAGGGGCAGTTCTTCCAGCAGCCGCCGTCGTCGGAGTCGGGTCAGAACCCCGGCACGCCGCCGGGTGGTTTCGACCGGCAAAGCTGACCTTTTCAGACAAAAGAAACACCCGCTGTGACTCTCCGTGTCACGGCGGGTGTTTTTCTTTTCCGGGTTACCCGACCGGGTGGGTTGGGCCACGTGCGCCACCTGGCGGCGGCGTGCCTCACCCGGACGGCCCAGTCCGGATGTCATGGTCGGCTCATGAAGCTGCTCACCCGCGACGAACGCCCGCCGGGCGAAGAGCCGGTGAGTGACCTCGTCCCCGAGCCGGAGGTGTCCAGGGCGAAGCGGGTTCGGGTGTTGCTCGCCGCGGCCTGCGTGCCCTTGCTTTTCTCCTACACCGCCGTCGCGACCGTCCTCGCGGCGGTGGCGTTCGCCGCCGACCGGTCCCGTTTCTCCGCCACCGGTGCCCTGCTCGCCGCGGGGCCGGGCTGGCTCGCCTCGTGGCAGGTGGAACTCGAACTCGGTGGCCATCCGATCGGTGTGCTGCCGCTGCTGCCGACGCTCGGTGTCGCGTGGTTCACGGCGAGGACGGCCGCGCGGGCCGTGCGACGGATCGGCGGCCGGACGCCGTCGGACGCGCTTCCGGTGGTCGTGGTGATCGCCGCGGCGCACGCGTTGTTCGGCGTGCTCATCGCCCTGCTGGCCGGAGGATCGCCGGTCGGGGTGAACCCGCTGACCGCCTTCTGCGTGCCGGGACTCATCGCCGGGCTCGCCGCCGTCGCGGGAACAGCCAAGCGGTGCGGGCTGCCCGCCACGCTGCGGGACCGGTTCGACGCGGTGGCCGTACGCGGCCTGCGGGCCGGGGCGTTCGGCCTCGCCGCGATGGTCGCTTGTGGGGCGGCGGTGTTCACCACGGCCACCGCCCTCTCGTGGTCCACTGTGGACAGTTTGTTCGAGCCGGGGCTCGGCGCGAGTTCCGGCCTGCTCGTGCTTTCCGTGGCCTATCTGCCGAACGCCGTCATCGCCGCGATGTCCTTCACCACCGGGCCGGGTTTCTCGGTCGGTTCGCTGACCGTCGGCATGTTCGGCTACCAGGAAGGGCGACTGCCCGGCGTGCCGGTGCTGGCCGGGATCCCGTCGCACCACGCGGCCTGGTGGCCGGCGCTGCTGCTCCTTCCCGCACTGGTCGGCGCGCTGGTCGGCTGGAAGATCCGCGCGCTCGACGAGGATCCGATGCTTCGGATGCGCGCGGTCGCCGTCGCGGGCGCGCTCGTCGCGTTCGGTTGCGTCGTCCTCGGGACGCTGGCCGGCGGCAGACTCGGTGACGGGCCGTTCGACCCGGTCAGCGTGCCGGTCGGGGTCGCGTCGGTGATCGTCTTCTGCTGGATCGTCATTCCTGGCGGGTTCGTCGCCTTCTTCGCCGGAGCGCACGAGCCTCCCGAGCCGCCAGGGGAACCGGCTGCCTTCATTGAAGACGCCGTCGAGATCGAGGAACAAGCCGTCGAGTCCGAAGAGGACGAAGCAGCGGAACCGGATGAAGACGGCGACGCCGAACTCTCACCCGAGGCCGAACTCGACGACGAATTCGAGGACGAAGTCGAAGCGGAACTCGCCCGCGAGCTGGGTGAGGACCTCGACGCGACCCTGGCCGAGATCGAGTCCGAACCCGAGCCTGAGCAGGACATCGCTGTGACCGAGTCCACCGAGGGGTCCGGCGACGAAAGTGCGCCCGGCGGCGACCGTTAGGGTTGTCGCGACCAGGTGAAGCGCCGTACGCCCGAGTGCGTACCGCCGTGGCAAGGAGCCCGTTCTGGCTAGTCGGTTGGACCTGCCCACTCCGGTGAAGCTCGTCGTCCTCGCGTCCGGTTCCGGCACGCTGCTGCAGGCCGTGCTCGACGCCGCCGAAAAGCCGAACTATCCGGCGAAGGTGGTCGCAGTCGGAGCGGACCGCGGCGGGATCGCGGCGCTCACGCGAGCCGAACGCGCCGGCGTCCCCTCGTTCGCGGTGCGGATGGCCGACCACGCCGACCGTGCGGCGTGGGACAAGGCGATCACCGAAGCCGTCGCCGCCTACCAGCCCGACCTGGTCGTTTCCGCGGGATTCATGAAGATCCTCGGCGCCGAATTCCTCGCGCGGTTCCCCGGCCGCGTGATCAACACACATCCGGCGTTGCTGCCGTCGTTCCCCGGCGCGCACGCCGTGGCCGACGCGCTGGCGATGGCCGTCAAGGTCACCGGGTCGACGGTCCATTTCGTCGACGCCGGGGTGGACACCGGGCCGATCATCGCGCAGGAATCGGTGGTCGTGGAGCCCGATGACGACGAAAACGTCCTGCACGAACGGATCAAGGCCGTGGAACGCAGGCTCCTGGTGGAAACGATCGAAAAACTCGGCCGGAGCGGGTGCTCGGTCGAGGGACGAAAGGTGAGGTTTTCGTGAGTACCGCACAGGGACAGCGTCCCGTCCGTCGCGCGCTGATCGGCGTCTCGGACAAGGCCGGCCTGCTCGAACTCGCCACCGGGCTGCACGCGGCGGGTGTCGAGATCGTGTCGACCGGCGGCACGGCGAAGGTCATCGCGAACGCCGGAGTGCCGGTGACGCCGGTCGAAGAGGTCACCGGGTTCCCCGAGTCCCTCGACGGCCGGGTCAAGACGCTGCACCCTCGCGTGCACGCGGGCCTGCTCGCCGACCGTGACCGTCCGGAGCACGTCGAGCAGCTCAAGCAGCTGGACATCGCGCCGTTCGACCTGCTCGTGGTCAACCTGTACCCGTTCACACAGACCGTCGCTTCCGGCGCGAGCCCCGAAGACTGCGTCGAGAACATCGACATCGGCGGCCCGGCGATGGTGCGCGCGGCGGCGAAGAACCACAACAACGTCGCCGTCGTGGTCGACCCCTCCCGCTACGAGTGGGTGCTGGAGCGCGTCGCCGACGGCGGTTTCGCACTGGCCGACCGCAAGCGGCTCGCCGCTCAGGCGTTCGCGCACACGGCCGCGTACGACACCGCCGTCGCCGCGTGGTTCGCCAACGTCTACGCGCCCGCGGACGACTCCGGCTTCCCTGACTTCACCGGCGCGACCTGGGAGCGCGGGGATGTCCTGCGCTACGGCGAGAACCCGCACCAGAAGGCCGCGCTGTACAAGCACTGGCGGCCGGGCCTCGCGCACGCGGAGCAGCTGCACGGCAAGGCCATGTCGTACAACAACTACGTCGACACCGACGCCGCGCGCCGCGCCGCCTACGACTTCGACGCCCCGGCCGTCGCGATCATCAAGCACGCCAACCCGTGCGGGATCGCCGTCGGCCAGGACATCGCCGAGGCGCACCGGAAGGCGCACGCTTGCGACCCGGTTTCGGCCTACGGCGGGGTGATCGCGACCAACCGGCCGGTGAGCCGCGAGGCGGCCGAGCAGATCGCCGAGGTGTTCACCGAGGTCGTCCTGGCGCCGGACTTCGACGCCGAGGCGCTGGAGATCCTGCAGCGCAAGAAGAACGTACGGCTGCTGAAGTTGCCGGCCATCACGTCGCCGGATCCGATCGAGTTCCGGCCGATCTCCGGCGGCATGCTGGTGCAGACCGTCGACACGATCGCCGCCGAGGGCGACGACCCGGCGAACTGGACCCTCGCCACCGGCGCGCCCGCCGACGAGCGGACGCTGGCCGACCTCGAGTTCGCGTGGCGTTCGCTGCGCGCGGTGAAGTCGAACGCGATCCTGCTGGCGAACGACGGCGCGACCGTCGGTGTCGGCATGGGTCAGGTCAACCGGGTCGACTCCTCGCGGCTCGCGGTCGCGCGGGCGGGAGACCGGGCGAAGGGCTCCGTCGCCGCTTCGGACGCCTTCTTCCCGTTCCCGGACGGGCTCGAGGTCCTGCTGGAGGCCGGTGTCCGCGCCGTCGTCCAGCCGGGCGGCTCGATCCGCGACGCCGAGGTCATCGCCGCCGCCGAGGCCGCCGGGGTCACCCTGTACCTCACCGGCACGCGCCACTTCGCGCACTGATGCCAAGTCGCCTTTAGCGGGCTAAACGCGACGCGTTTAGCCCGCTAAAGGCGCTCCCGAGGGGCCAAGATCGTCGCCCTCGCCGCCTTCGGCTCGGCGCGCTGACCGCCCGGCACCCATTCCCTGGCCGTCGTGCCATGCTGACCGCGTGTCGCCTTTAGCGGGCTAAACGCGACACGGACGGACGCGAATCGCCAGGGGAGGATCGGTGCACCAGCCGCCGCAGGGGTACGGCCAGGGACCGGGCCATGGGCAGGGAGGCCGGCCGGGCTACGGACAGCAGCCGGGCTACGGACAGCAGCCGGGCTACGGACAGCAGTCCGGTGGGTACGGCCCACCTCAGCCCGGCGTGCCGGGGTACGGCCCACCGCCCGGATACGGTTCGCCCGGCTACGGGCAGCCGCCGAAGAAGAAAAAGACCGGGCTGATCGTCGGCCTGATCGTGGGCGGCGTCGTCCTGCTCGGCCTGGGCATCCCCGGCGGCATCTTCGCGTCGGAGTACTACTCGTCCGTCGGCAAGGCGCCCGTCTCCCAGCAGCCGCCGGCCGAGTGCAAGGTGTCCCCGGAGGTCCTGAACAAGGCTGTCACCGCCAGCTTCCAGGGCGTCCGTGAGCACGAGTTCAAAGCGGGTGACATCGTCACCAAACAGTACGGCTGTTCCTGGTCCGCGCCGGATGGTGACCACGTCCACGACCGCACCCTGCGGGTCACGGTCTACCGTCACGAAGGCCCTGAAGCCGAGAAGCGGGCGGCGGAGTCGTCCACTGGATCGGCTGCTCCATCCGAGCGTCAGCAGCAGGTGCCGGGCATCGGGCAGAAGGCCGTTCTGGTCTCTTTGGACACCGACAGCGCCTTCAGTGGCGCTGAATTGCGGTTCACCCAGGGCGTGTACGTGGGCGTCGTCAGTTACCAAGGCTGGGACAAGGGGTTCTTCACGAACTCGCCGATCCCGCCCGGAGAGTCCGCCGAAGTGGCGAAGTCCGTCGGTGCCGAGCTCGCGAAGAACCTGCCCAAGTAGCCGCTACGCGTAAAGGTCGTTCAGCCAGGCCGTCCACGCCTTCTCAGCTTTGTCCGCGTCGGCGTCCTCGGCGAACAGGTGGTGCCCGATGCCGACAGGCCAGCCCCACACGTTCCGGCCGTAGAAGCGGTACAGCGCGTTCTCGGTCCGGATACCGAGGAACGTCGACGTCAGGTAGTCGACGACACCCTCGATGTCGTCGACGCCCGGGACCGCGAAGCGCACCTTGTCGCCCACAGCCTTCGCTCCGACAGCCGCCAGGACCGCTTCGAACGCCTCCGGTGCCGTCGACGCTTCGGGCGCGTCGGCTTTGAGGTACTTCGCCTCGCGGCGGTTGAAGTGCGCCAGGTACTCACCGAGCGAGTGGTAGTAGAAGTCCGTGTGACGGCGGCAAGCGTCGTATTCGACGTCCCAGTCGTCGAGGACGGTGGTGTGCTCGAAGCGCAGGTACGTCCCGCCGTCCTTCGGTTCGAGGACGTACTCGAGGGTGTTGAACCAGCCCTTCTCGTCTTCGGCATAGGTGACGAAGTGCCGTGACGGCTTCCAGGCGGTCACCATGCCGCCATTCGGGGTGAGGCCGGACTCGGCACCGCCGTCGCGAGGCTCGTACCGGATCGGCCAGAGCCAGCCGCCCGTGCCCGTGGTGATCGCGGCCCAGGTATCGGCGGGGGTGGTGGGCAGAAAGCCCTCGAAGCGGACCTCGGAGTTCTTCGCCATGGCTGTCCTCTCTTTTTGCCTTCATAGAGGCGACGCCTGGCCGGGGCCCGTTTCGACAGACGCATCGCGGTTAGCCCACTAAAGGCGATGTGACAGGGGTCACAGTTGTGAGTTGTCGAAGTGGTCGAGGCGGCCGCGTCCCTGGGGTGTCCGCGAAGACAGCGACCAGAGGAGACCGGCATGCACCAGGGCGCGATCGACGAAATCCTGAACCGCCCGCTCAGTCAGGAGCTGCTGGCCCGTGACCTGGCCCGGTTGGCCTTCACCTGGCACGACGGCACGCCGCGGTCGATTCCGATCGGCATTTTCTGGAACGGCGAGGAGATCGTCATGTGCACGTCGAAGAACGCGCGGAAGTTGCCGGCGTTGCGCCGCAACCCCGCGGTCGCACTGACCATCGACACCGAATCGCACCCGCCGAAGGTCCTGCTCATCCGCGGCCGGGCCGAACTGGACGTCGTCGACGGCATTCCTCACGAGTACATGCAGTGGAACGGCACCTACGACATGACGCCCGAGCAGCGGGCCGAGTGGGAGGAGGGCGTGCGCTCGCTCTACGACGGCATGGTCCGGATCGTGGTGACCCCGACCTGGGTCAAACTGATCGACTTCGAGACCACCCTGCCCACCAACATCGAGGAGCTCATGCGGCGGCAGAAGGAACGTCAGGGCGCCTGATCCGGCGGTGGCTGTACAGCGAGGGCGTCACCGCGCCCGCCCTCCGCGCGTCCGGGCGAGGCGCGCCCGTTTCTCGTCGATTTCTTGGGGGAGAAGGAGTTCGTAACCGGCTGCGTGACAGGTCCGGTGATCGTTCCCACGTCGCTTGACAAGCGCCGCGGCAGCCGGTGTACTGGATGTATCGAACACGCGTTCGAGGCGCCGCCTTCCCCGTGGTGCACTCAAGCCGTCCATAAAGGACGGTCCAGGTGTCGTGGGGAGGTGAGGTCCGGTGACAGCGGAGGTGGTCGAGGCACGGGCCTTGCCGTTGGCGAGGCTGGCGGCTTTGCCAGGAGTGAGCACGGCCAGTGGCGTGGCTTCCACGGCCGAACACGCGAGGACGACGGGAAGGGTGCTCCCGGTGTCCCCGGCGTTGTCCGGTCTGCTGCCCGCCGCGGGGCTCCGGCGCGGGAGCACCGTTTCGGTGCTGGGGTCCACGTCACTGTTGCTCACCCTGCTCGCCGCCGCGACCGCCGGCGGTGCGTGGGCGGTCGCGGTCGGCCTGCCCGCGCTCGGGGTGGTCGCCGCCGCGGAACTCGGGGTCGAGGTGGGCAGGCTCGCGCTGGTCCCCCGTCCCGGTGCCGAGTTCCCGGCGGTGACCGCGGCCCTGCTCGACGGCTTCGATCTCGTGGTCGTCGGTCCCGGGCTCGCCCGGCCCGAGGTGGCGAGGCGGCTTTCCGCGCGCGCTCGCCATCGCGGTTCGGTCCTGCTCTCTTCGGGGCCGTGGCCCGGCGCCGAAGTGGAACTGACCTGCCATCGATCCCGCTGGACGGGCTTCACCGGCGACGGGGCGGGCTACCTGCGCGCCCGCGAGGTCGAGGTGCGGGCCGGTGGCCGGGGCGCGGCCGCCCGGCCGATGTCGGCGTTGCTGCGGTTCCCCGGCGAGGGTGAAGTCGAGCGAGCGGACCTTCCCACGACCAGGTGGGGGACGGCGTGAACCCGCCCGTGCGCATGCTGGTGCTGTGGTGCCCGGACTGGCCCGCGGTCGCCGCCGCGGCCCTCGCGGGTGAACCCGTTGGCCGCCCGGCCGCGGTGTTCTCGGCGAACCGTGTGGTCGCCTGCACCGCGGTGGCCAGGGGATACGGCGTCCGCCGCGGGATGCGGCGGCGCGAGGCCCAGTCCTGCTGCCCGGAGCTGGCGGCCTTCGGCGAGGACGACGGCCGTGACGCCCGGCTCTTCGAACCCGTCGCGCAGGCGGTGGAGGAACTGGCCGTCGGGGTCGAGGTGGTGCGCCCGGGGATCGTCGCCGTCCCGGTCGACGGCGCGGCCGGGTACTTCGGCGGCGAACACGGACTGCTCGAACGGCTGGTGGACGAGGTGTCCGTGGCCGCGGGGGTGGAATGCCAGGTCGGCGTCGCGGACGGGTTGTTCGCCGCGACGCTCGCCGCCCGCCGTTCGACGCTGGTCGGGCCGGGGGAGACGGCGGAATTCCTCGCTCCGTTGCCCATCCGCGAACTCGACCAACCCGAAGCCGGGCGGGCCGAACTGGTCACCTTGCTCCGGCAGCTCGGCCTTCGCACACTGGGTGCCTTCGCCGCGCTCGACGAAAATGACGTCTCCGCGCGCTTCGGCATGGAAGGCGTGCTCGCCCACCGGTTGGCTCGCGGGCGTTCCGAACGTCCGCCGTTGCGCCGCCGTCCGCCGCCGGAACTGTCGCTCGCGAAGACGTTCGACCCGCCGATCGACCGGGTCGACGCCGCCGCGTTCGTGGCGAGGGGGCTCGGCGAGCGGTTCCACGCCGGACTCGCCGCACACGGGCTGGCCTGCACCCGGCTCGGTATCTACGCCACCACCGAGACCGGTGAACAGCTCGGCCGGGTGTGGCGCTGCGCCGAGCCGCTGACCCCGCTCGGCGTCGCGGACAGGGTGCGCTGGCAGTTCGAAGGCTGGCTGAAAGCGAAGGAGCGCCCCCATTCCGGGGTCGTGCGGCTGCGGCTGGAGCCGGAAGAGACCGTCGAAGGCCGCACGCTGCAACTCGGGTTGTGGCAAGCGGGCGCGGCAGGCGCACTGCGGCCCTCCACCGAAGACGACGACCTGGCCGGTGAGCGAGCGGGACGGGCCCTGGTGCGGGTGCAGGGGCTGCTCGGTCCGGAAAGTGTCTTCACCGCGGTACTCGACGGCGGTCGCGATCCCGCCGAACGCGTCCGGCTGGTGCCGTGGGGAGACAGACGGGAGAAATCCGCGCAGGCGGACGCGAACTGGGCCGGGCGGCTCCCGGCCCCCTCCCCGGCGACGGTGTTCGCACGACCGGTGCCCGCGCAGGTGCTGGACGAGAACGGCCGTCTGGTGGAGATCACCGCGCGGCGCCGGGTCACCGCCCCGCCGTTCCTCGTGAGCTTCGAGGGCGGCGAGCCGCGTGAAGTCCTTGCGTGGGCCGGTCCGTGGCTGGTCGGTGTCCGGGCCGGGGCCGGGCACGCGCGGTCGGGGACCCGGATCCGCCTGCAGGTGCTGCTGGCCGACGGACACGACACCGAGGAAGCGGTGCTGCTCCGGTTCGAACACCGACAGAATCCAATGTGGACACTGGAAGGGAAGTACGACTGAACATGGACGAGGAGTACACGCGGCTGGTGCGGCGATGGCTGGAGGAACCGGCCATCCCGGTGCAGCGCGCCGAGTTGGACACGGCATGGGCGGCGTGCGTCCCGCGAGCGGAAGTATTCGTCCCCGTGCCGAGGCGTTCGCCCGAGAACCGGTGACCGATGGGCTGGAACAACCCTCCACGGCCGTGGAAGGACCTCGCCCGCGAGCTCGCGGGCGAGGTCCCGCCCGGCGACGGCGGGGACAGCCCCGCGTGGAGCGCCAAACGGCACGGCTACCAGCGGCCCGCCGATCTCGCCGACCTGAGCGGTGACGACGACGGCGCCACCGCGCGCCGGGTGCCCTACGCCGAACTGCACTGCCATTCGAACTTCAGCTTCCTCGACGGGGCGAGCCATCCCGAGGAACTGGTGGAGGAGGCCGCGCGCCTGGGCTTGGACGCGATCGCGCTCACCGATCACGACGGCATGTACGGCGTGGTGCGGTTCGCCGAGGCGGCCAGGGAACTCGGCGTGCACACCGTCTTCGGCACGGAACTCAGCTTCGGGCTGTCCGGTCCGCAGAACGGGTTCGCCGACCCCGAGGGGGAGCACCTTCTCCTGCTGGCCAAGGGAAAGGACGGTTACCTGAGCCTGAACCGGGCGATCACCGCGGGGCAGCTGAACGGCTTCGACAGGCAGTCGTTGTCCCCCAAGGAAAGGGCGGAAAAGGGCAGACCGGTCTACGACCTGCGCGCGGTCGCCGAAGAGGTCCGCGGGAAGTGCGTCGTGCTCACCGGCTGCCGCAAGGGCGCGGTGCGGAAGGCACTCGTCACCGAGGGGCCCGCGGCGGCCGTGGTACGACTGAAGGAACTCATCGACCGCTTCGGCCGGGACAACGTCTACGTCGAACTGATCGACCACAGTCTTCCCTTGGACAGCACGCACAACGACCTGCTGAGCGAGATGGCCGACGAGTTCGGGTTGCCGACGGTGGCGACCACGGCGGCGCACTACGCCCGTCCGGAGCGTGCCCCGCTGGCCGACGCGTTGAGCGCGATCCGCGCCCGGCGCGGGCTGGAGGACATGGAGGGCTGGCTGCCCGCCGCGGGGACGGCGTTCCTGCGCTCGGGGGAGGAGATGGCCGAGATCTTCGCGCGGTATCCGGGCGCGGTGCAGCGGGCGGCGTTGCTCGGCCGGGAATGCGCGTTCGAACTGCACCACATCGTGCCGAAGCTGCCGCCGTTCGACGTGCCGGAGGGACACACCGAAGCGTCCTACTTGACGGAACTCACCCTTGAGGGCGCCAAGGAACACGAGAAGAACAAGGACGCCGAGTACCGCGAAAAAGCCAAGAAGCTGATCGAGCACGAGCTGAAGATCATCGAAGACCTGGGCTTCCCCGGCTATTTCCTGATCGTCTGGGACATCGTGCGGTTCTGCCGGGAGAAGAACATCCTCTGCCAGGGCCGGGGATCGGCCGCGAACTCGGCGGTCTGCTACGCGCTCGGCATCACCAAGGTCGACGCCGTGCGGTACAACCTGCTCTTCGAACGTTTCCTCGCTCCCGATCGCGACGGCTACCCGGACATCGACCTCGACATCGAATCCGATCGTCGTGAGGAGGCGATCCAGTACGTCTACGAGAAATACGGCAGGCTGAACACCGCGCAGGTGGCGAACGTGATCACCTACCGGGCGCGCTCCGCGGTCCGTGACGCGGCGCGGGCACTGGGGTACTCGCCCGGTCAGCAGGACGCGTGGAGCAAGCAGATCGACCGTTGGGGCGCGTTGCGCACCACGGAAAAGGACCACGATCACGACATCCCGGCCGACGTCGTCGAACTCGCTTGCGCGCTTGAGGACTTCCCCCGGCATCTCGGCATCCATTCCGGCGGGATGGTGATCTGCGAGCAGCCGGTGAGCGAGGTCGTCCCAATCGAATGGGCCCGGATGGCGGACCGCAGTGTCGTGCAGTGGGAAAAGGACGACTGCGCCGCCGCGGGGCTGGTCAAATTCGACCTGCTCGGGCTCGGAATGTTGTCGGCCCTGCATTATATGATCGACCTCGTTCGTGACCACAAAGGGGAAGAGGTCGACATCTCCGAATTGGATCTCAAGGATCAGAACGTCTACGGAATGCTCTGCCGCGCCGACGCGATCGGCGTCTTCCAGGTGGAGAGCCGTGCGCAGCTGGCCACCCTGCCTCGCTTGCGCCCCAAGAAGTTCTATGACCTCGCGGTCGAGGTCGCGCTCATCCGGCCCGGTCCGATCCAGGGTGGTTCGGTGCATCCCTACATCCGGCGCAAGAACGGCCAGGAGAAATGGGATTTCGACCATCCGAAACTGGAGAACGCGCTGAAGAAGACCCTCGGCGTCCCGTTGTTCCAGGAACAGATGATGCAGATCGCGCTCGACGTCGCCGATTTCACCCCGGCGGAGGCCGATCAGCTGCGGCACGCCATGGGGTCCAAGCGGTCCGAACGGAGGATGGAACGGCTCAAACGACGTTTTCTCGAAGGTGCCGCGAAGAACGACATCGAAGCGGAACTCGCCGAGAAGATCTTCGGCAAACTCAAGGCGTTCGCGAATTTCGGCTTCCCGGAAAGTCACGCGCTGAGTTTCGCCTTGCTGGTGTTCGCGAGCGCGTATTTCAAGTACTACCACCCGGACGCGTTCCTGGCCGGGTTGCTGCGCGCCCAGCCGATGGGGTTCTACTCGCCGCAGTCACTGGTCGCCGACGCCCGGCGGCACGGGGTGAAGGTGCTCGGCCCGGACATCAACGCGAGTCTTCCGCACGCCACGTTGGAACCGTTGCCGGAAGGGGGAAAGCTGCTCGCCGTGCGGGGTGGCCTGTCCACTGTGCGGATGATCGGCGAGAACCTGGCGAAGGAGATCGTCGAGGAGCGCGCCCGCGGCGGCCCGTTCGTGGATCTGCCCGAGGTCGCCCGGCGGGTGCGGCTGACCAAACCACAGATCGAAGCGCTGGCCACGGCCGGTGCGTTCGGTTGTTTCGGCGAGAGCAGGCGGAGCGCGCTCTGGGCGGCGGGCGCGGTCGCCGACGAGAGCCTGGAAAAACTGCCGGGTCTCACCACCGGGGCCAAAGCGCCGATGTTGCCGGGCATGGAAGAAATCGACGTCGCGGCCGCGGACGTCTGGGCCACCGGCGTGTCCCCGGACAGCTTCCCGACCCAGTTCGTCCGGGGTCACCTCGACGAACTCGGTGTCGTGACGGCGGCGGGCCTGCGTGAGATCCCGCACGGCACCCACGTGCTGACCGGAGGCGCGGTGACCCATCGCCAGCGGCCGGCGACCGCGGGCGGCGTCACCTTCATGAACCTCGAAGACGAGACGGGGATGATCAACGTCATCTGCACGATGGGGGTGTGGCAGCGCTATCACCGGGTGGCCCGCGGCAGTCCCGCGCTGCTGGTCGGCGGCGTGGTCGAACGCACCGGTGAGGTGGTGAACGTCCTCGCCGAACAGATCCGGCACCTGCCGCTGCGGATCACCGCCAAGTCCCGTGACTTCCGCTGACCATGCTTGACGACCGGGCGATGTTCGTGCTGTAGTTCGATCAACGTCGCAGTGCACCCGGCAAAGAGACCGTCGTGGGCGCGGAGGCGTCGGACCATGGGAAATCATGGAAACCCCTTCTTCGTCGAACGACCGGCTGACGGCGTTCGGAAATCAACTCGTTCAAGTTCATCAGTGGCTGCGTGAAGAGCTGGCCGGACTGCACGACGACCTCGGGTCGGTCGCGGCGGGCCGGGCCGAGCGACTGCGCGATCTGCGTGCGCACTGCTTCACTTTCTGCTCGGCGCTGACCAGGCATCACACCGGGGAGGACGGCGGCGCATTCCTTGTGCTGTCGGAGAAATTCCCCGAACTACGGCCGGTTCTCGAAGAGCTCGCGCACGACCATGACGTCATGACCGGGATCATCGAACGACTCGAAGGACTCGTCGGCGGCATCGGTCCGGAGTCGAGTCCGGCCGAGATTTTGCACGTCCAGCGGGAACTCGACGGGCTCACGGCGATCATGGAAACGCATTTCCGCTACGAGGAGAAGCGGATCGTCGAAGCGCTCGACTCGCTGGACAGGCCGGAGTGGCGGAAGACGAAGCCGTCTTTCCTGCTGAAATCGCATTAGGACATGTTCTGTCCTATACGGTCTTTAGGGTTCTCCTCAACGCACTGAAACGACCGAGGAGAACCCTGATGACCAGCGCGAACATCGCCGCCAGTCCGATCCCCGCCGGCTATCACTCCGTCACCCCGTGGATCATTTCGCGCGACACCGCGGGCGTGATCGACTTCCTGAAGCAGGTCTTCGACGCCGAGCCGCTGGGTGAACCGGTGTACGTCGAGGGCGGGAAGATCGGGCACGCCGAGGTCCGGATCGGCGACTCCGTCGTCATGCTGTTCGACGCGCAGGACGACTGGGTCGACACCCCGGCGTACCTGCGGCTTTACGTCGAGGACAGCGTGGAGACACAGCGCCGGGCCATTGAAGCGGGTGCCGAAGAGGTCACGAGGCAGACGGAACTCTTCTTCGGCGACCGCGTCGGCCGGGTCCGCGACCCGTTCGGCAACCTGTGGTGGATCCAGACCCGGCTCGTCGACCTCGAGTACCCGGAGATGGAGCGCCGCATGAACGACCCGAAGTTCATCGAGGCCATGCGGTACGTGTCGGGCTCGAAGATCGTCCCCAGCCGGTATGCGATCCTGGAGGGGTGACCGAGACTGCGGAAGACTACCGAGAAGCCGTCCTTTCCCAGCAATGGTGGGAAAAACGTAGTTTCGTCGGTTGCGACTTCACCGAGGCGGACCTCCGCGGACTCCGTACCCAGGGGTGCACCTTCGACCAGTGTGACTTCACCAAGGCCGACTTCGAGGGCTCGCGCCACGAGGCGTCGGCGTTCCGGTCGTGCACCTTCGACCGCAGTGTGCTCGCCGGCACCCGGTGGAGCTCCTGCTCGCTGCTCGGTTCGTCCTTTGTGGACTGCCGGTTCCAGAAGATCGCGTTCACCGAATGCGATCTGTCGCTGGTCTCGCTGAGCCGCAATCGACTGTCCAAAGTGGATCTGTCCGGGCTTCGGCTGCGCGAGGCGAACCTGACCGAGGCGGACCTCAGCGGCGCCGATCTGCGCGGCACCGACCTCACCGGTGCCCGGCTGGCGGGCGCGAAACTCGAGGGTGCCGATCTGCGCGGCGCCCGGCTCGACGCCAACGGCCTGGTGCAGGCGAACCTCTCGGGCGTCCACGTGGACACCGAGACCGCCGTGGCCTACGCCGCCGCGCACGGCCTCGTCATCCACTGACCCCTGACCGCTATGAAAGGTCCTTTCCTTGCGAAATTTGCAAGGAAAGGACCTTTCACAGCACTTACGGGAGCTAGTCGATCGGCGGTTCGCCCGGGTCCAGTTCGATGAGGTCGCCCTCGGCGAGCAGTTCCTCGATGGACGCCGGCAGCAGGTACGCCGACCCGCCACCGGGCTGGTTGAACCACGGGATCGCGACACCGGCGAGCGCTTCGAGTGGACGCTGCACGCGGTACACGTGGTACGGCCGGTTAACCCACTCCGGCACCAGCGAGCGCTCCTCGAACGGTGTCCCGGCCGCATAGGTCAGGTTGCCGTTCGGGCCGCCGAAGCGGTCCAGCTCGCTGCCGGCGGGCAGCTCACGCAGTTCCTTGCCGCGGAACAGCGTCAGCGGCGGCTCACCGCTGAGCGGCGAGATCGGCCAGTTCTGCTTGGCGTCGGGCTGCCCGGTGTTCGCCGCGGCGGCGGGCGGACGTGCCGGTTCCTCGCGCCGCATCGGTGGCGGAGGCGGCGTCACCGGCGGTTCGCGCCGGGGCGGGGCGGGCGGCGGGCTCGCCAGCGTCGGGTTCGGCCGCACCGGGGGCGCGGGCGGGACCGGAGCGGGGGCGGGCTCGTCGTCCAGGTCGTCCCCGAGCAGCTCTTCCGCCGTCGTGAACGCCGTCTGCTCCTGCGCCGGGATCGACTCCCGCGGCGGCACCGGATGCGAACCGGTGGCGATCTCGGGGGAGAGCGTCGCCAGCACGGGCGCTGCCGGAGCGGGCGGTTCCTCGGCAGGCTGCTCTTCGACAGCGGACCGCTCGTCGAAGGCCTGCTCGGCGGCGGGCGGAGCACCGTTCGGGTTCAGCAGGACCTTGCCGAGCATGAACGCGGCCGCGTCCTCGGCGTCGCCGAACACCGCCGGGTTGGTCAGCTTCCCGTCGTACCAGCCGACCCGCCAGCCACCGCTGTCGACCTGCTCGACACTCCAGCCGTGTTCGGCGGGCGAGCCGATGCGGTAGACGTCGTCGGGCACGTCGAGTTCGTCGAACTTCGACTGCAGCTCGTTCAGCACCGGCACGGGGTGCTCGGCGCGGCGCGGCCGACGGTGATCTTGGGACTCCGGGGCCGCGCGACGCGGGAGTTCCGCGCGCCGCGGTTCGGGCTCCGGCCGGGAGAGGTGCGCGGCCGCTACCGGGGCGGGCTGTTCCTGCGACGGAGCGTCGACCTGCGTGACCTCGGAGTCCGACGGCGGTGGCGGATTCGGCGCCTCCGTGTCGTGCGTGAGGAGGGGCAGCGCGTCCGCGTCGGCCTGCTCGACCGGCGTATAGCCCGCCGTCGTCTCGGTGTCGTCCTGGTCGTACGACGCGTCCTCAGGTCGCGTGTCCTCGTGCTGCTGGGCGTAGGAGTCGCCCTGCAGCGGCCGCGCGTACGTCGTGGCCTCGGGATCGGCGAGTGGCCTCTGATGCGAGGCCTGCGGCTCCTGCTCGGGCTCGACGTGCTGATGCGGCTCCTCGTCCTGCCGGGCTTCGTCGGCGTAGACGTCCTGCTCGGACTCGTGGAACTGCGCCTCTTCGTGCGGGTACTGCCCGTCGTAGCCGTCGGCGTACTGCTGCTCGGCGGCGGCTTCGTGAAAGTCCTGCGCCTGGTAGTCCTGAGTGTCGTAGTCCTCTCCGTACCGCTGGGCCTGCTCGGCCTGGTCCGGGAGGGTGCTCTCGGCAGCGGGCACGGCCGCGGCGGCCGCGACCGGTGCGGCCGACGCGGCGGCCATCGAGGCAGCGTCCGGCCCCTGCTGGTGCGCAGGCGGGACGGGCGGCTGAGCGGTCTGGTTCGGCCCGGGACCACCCGGGCCCGCGAGCCCGTTGGGGCCGGGCTGACCGGGACCGCCCTGATTGACCGGGGCCTGCTGCGGCGGCACCGGACCGTTCTGCGGCGGGCCCTGCGGAGGCGGTCCACCGGGACCACCAGGGCCACCGTTGGGCCCACCCGGTCCACCGGGACCACCCGGGCCGTTCGGCCGCTGCTGCGGGGGCTGATTCCCCCGGGTGAGGTAACCCGCCGCGGCCTGCAGCGTGGAGTCGTCGACCTCGGGCAGGGTGAAGCCGTTCTGCCGGACGTGGTCGATCAGGTCGAGTTCCGGCGAGACGCCGTACTCGCGCAGGTAGAAGTTGACGGCGGCGGGCCAGATCCACTGGCCGTCGCTGTGGAAGGCGACCGGGACGGTGGCTTCGGGGGTCTGCGCGAGCCTGTCGATGTCGTAGCCGCGCTCGGTGACCACCAGCGGCGCGTGGTCGAGGTATTCGAGCAGCCTGTCCTGCTCCTCGATCTCCAGATCGGGCCGGTTGATCACCGGACGACCGGCCGGGCCGATGGTGTCGAAGATGCGGGCGATGCGGAAATGCGGTCCGGGTTGCTCCGGGCCGAGACCGGACATGCGCCGGATCAGCCATTCGGGCACGTTCTCCTCGGAGCGGGGGAACATGCGGAGCTCGTCGGAGTACGCCTGCGGAGGCGGCGCGAGACGCCATTGCGGCTCGTCGCGGTTGTATTCGAGGTTGTAGCTGGACGGGTGGTCGAGCTGGTAACGAGCGTTGAACCAGGTGCCGCGGCCGTCGCGATACATCCCGGCACGGAGCCTGCCGAACAGCGTCGCGATGTCGTGCGTCGCGACCCATTCGTGCGCGGTGCCGTCCTCGGTGATGATCTCGCCGGTCATCTCGTGGTACCTGCCGACGGCTCGGTACTCGGCGGTCACCTTCCGCCAATCACGCGGCGCGGCCCGCAGCAGGGCGAGGCCGATCTGCTTGACCAGGGTGTCCTGCTCGGTCGCGTTCAGCTGAGTCGTCGGTTGTGCCACGGTCACATTTTGACCGTATCCGCGTCCGCGTGCACCCCGCATGTGGGTTTTGCCGCTCTTGACAACTGGCGAAGACGCCCTGACCTGGTGTCCGTTAACTCACCCGGGATACTGACGAGGTGAACCGATTTGCCCGTGAGGCCATGAAGGACGAGGACTGATGGCGGTGGCCGGACAGCGGCGTGACCGTGGGGCACTGCTCCGTCACCTGCCGTTCCTGCTGGTGATGCTGGTGGTGGCCGTCGCGGCCCTGCGGATCGGCCAGTACCACTGGCGGCAGGGAGCCGCGCTGATCGGTGGGGCCCTGATGCTCGCGGGTCTGCTGAGGGCGGTCCTTCCCGACGCGAAGGCGGGGCTGCTGGCGATCCGGGGCAAGCCGGTCGACGTCCTGACTTATGGCGCGCTTTCTGTCTTGATCCTTTTCATCGCCTTCACGATCACCGGCGGTCCCCTGTCCTGATGCGCGTGAAGGCCCCTTCCCTCGGCTGAGCTGAGGGAAGGGGGCCTTCACGCGCTTTGGGGGTCAGGAAGCCATCGCGGGGACCCGGGCCTCACGGCGGTCGAGACCGCCGGAGACCGCGGCCAGGGAGAGTCCCAGCACGGCCAGCGACGCGCCGACCCAGTTGGGCGCGACCAGGCCGAGGCCGCCCGCGATCACCAGGCCGCCGAGGTAGGCGCCGATCGAGTTCGCGATGTTGAACGCCGACTGCACCGCGGCCGAGACCAGCGACGGCGTCCCGCCCGCCTTCTCCATGATCCTGGCCTGCATCATCGGGCCGATCATGAAGCCGGCGAGGCCGACGAAGAAGATCGTCACCGCGGCGCCGACCTTGCCGTTCGCGGTGATCGTGAAGATCGCCAGCACCGTCGCGAGCCCGGTCAGCGCGAGGTAGAGACTCGGCATCAGCGCCTTGTCGGCGAGCCTGCCGCCGAGGTAGTTGCCGATCGTCATGCCGACCCCGGCCAGCGAGAGCAGCAGGGTGACATTCGACGGCGAGTAGCCGGTGACGTCGGTCAGCATCGGCGCGATGTAGGACAGGCAGGCGAACACGCCGCCGAGGCCGAAGGTGACGATCGCGAGCGCGAGCCACACCTGTGGACGGCGGAAGGCGCCCAGTTCGCCGCGCAGCGACGGTTCAGTCGGTTTGCCCTGGTGGGGGACCATTTTCGCGATCGCGGCGATGGCGACCAGGCCGATCAGGGCGACGACGCCGAACGTCGCGCGCCAGCCGACCTTCTGGCCGAGCAGCGTCCCCAGCGGCACGCCGACGACGTTGGCCAGGGTCAGGCCCATGAACATCATCGAGACGGCCTTCGCGCGTTCGCCCGGTTTGGCCAGGCTGGACGCGACGACCGCTCCGGCGCCGAAGAACGCGCCGTGCGGCAGGCCCGCGAGGAAGCGGAAAGCGACGCCGAAACTTTGGTTCGGCGAGAGCGCGAAGAGGGCGTTGCCGAGCGTGAACAGCCCCATCATCGCCAGCAGCATGGTCTTGCGCGGCAGCCGGACCGCGGCCGCCGTGAGCAGCGGGGCGCCGACCACGACGCCGAGGGCGTAGCCGGAGATGAGGTAACCGGCGGACGGGATCGACACACCGAAATCAGTGGCGGCTTCGGGCAGTACGCCCATCATGACGAATTCGGTGGTTCCGATGCCGAAGGCACCGATGGCGAGCGCGAGCAGCGCGACGGGCACGGCTCTCCTTCCGGGGTCGTACGTGAGTAAACGATTACTCGCCCAGCGTCGCGGATGGGGAGCTGAATCGATTTAGGTCTTGGGCACAAAAGAAGACAGCGCGTTCGGCCTCAGCGTCGACGAGCTGTCCTGCATCCAGTTCAACGGATCGAGGGTGCCTTTGTCATCCCGGTTTCGGGTGAGGCTGACCACCCTCAGCGGCGAGCGGCGAGGACTCCTTGGAGCAGTCCCGGGAAGAGCTCGTCGAGATCGTTGCGGCGCAAGGAGTTGTAGCGCGTGGTGCCCTGCTGGCGGCCCATGATGACGCCCGCTTCGCGCAGGGTGCGCAAGTGATGGGTGAGTGTGGACTTGGTCACGGCGACGTCGAATCCGCTGCAGGAGATCTCGGTGCCGGGCGTGGCCAGCTGGCGGACCAGGTCGAGGCGCACCGGGTCGGCGAGCGCGGCGAGGACCGCCTCGATCCGGATCTCGTCCTGCCCGGGGTAGGCGTACTGCGGGGTGGTGGTCGCGGCCATGAGTCCATAGTACGACGCCCCTCGAACTTCCCGGAGGTTCGTAGTACGGTCCTCATCGAACTACGACAACCATCGAACAACGACCCCTGAGCGACTTTCGCCCCCTAATCGCGCTCCGGCGCCAGCCGGGCGCCCCCGGACCCAG
The DNA here is from genome assembly GCF_055575355.1 of Amycolatopsis sp. NPDC034160. Taxonomy (NCBI): domain Bacteria; kingdom Bacillati; phylum Actinomycetota; class Actinomycetes; order Pseudonocardiales; family Pseudonocardiaceae; genus Amycolatopsis; species Amycolatopsis sp. NPDC034160. Next base: position 482,843 of record NZ_JBVISU010000002.1, read on the forward strand.
GTCGACATTCGCGGGCTAATCGCGCTCCGTGGGGCACCTGGGCGACCGGGGCCCGGATCGCCTTTAGCGGGCTGAACGCGATCCGGGCCGAAGCGGGAGGCGACGTGAAAAGGGGTCTGGAGCTGGGGAGTCCATGACTTTCGCGCCATCTAGGCCCTCGGTGCTGGCACTCGGCACCTTCGCGGTCGGCACCAGCGGCTACGTCGTCGCCGGGCTGCTGCCCGCGCTGACCGGCGAGCTCGGCGTCTCCGAGACGGCCGCCGCTCAGCTGGTCACCGCCTTCGCCATCGCGTACGCGGTCGGCTCGCCGCTGTTCGCCGCGGTCACAGGCCGCTGGGAGCGGCGCACCCTCCTGGTCGCCGCCCTCGTCGTCACCGCCGTCGGCAACGCCCTCGCCGCCCTCGCGCCCGGCTACGTGACCCTCCTCTTGGCGCGGGTGGTCACCGCGATCGGCGCCGCCGTGTTCACCCCGGCCGCCAGCGCCGTCGCCGCCGAACTCACCACGCCCGAACGCCGGGGCCGCGCCGTCGCGCTCGTCTTCGGCGGCCTGACCATCGCGACCATCCTGGGCGTCCCGCTCGGCAGCGTCCTGTCGCAGAGCGTCGGCTACCACGCCGTGTTCGCGCTCGTCGCGGCCTTCTCGCTTCTCGGCGCCATCGCGGTCCGGATGGTCCTGCCCGCCGTCCCGGCACCGCCTCCGGTCCGCCTGGTCGAACGGTTCACCGTGGCCAAGGACCCGCGTGTACTCGCCATGCTCGGCGCGACCGTGCTCGGCTGCCTCGCCGCGTTCTCCGTCTACACCTTCATCTCGCCGGTCCTGTCCGCCACGGCGGGCGTCCACGGCACGACGGTCAGCCTGCTGCTGTTCGTCTACGGCGCGGGCGGCGCGCTCGGCAACGTCCTCGGCGGCCGCGCGACCGACCGCTGGGGCGCCAGGGGACCGCTGCTGGTCGTGTTCGGCGGGATCACCGTGGTGCTCGCGATGCTGCCGCTGGTGGCGACCACCGTCGCCGGTGCGGCGGTCGCCCTTTTCCTCTGGGGCCTGGCCACCTGGTCGATCAACCCGCCGATCCAGCACCGGCTGATCGAGTTGTCCAGCAAGAACGCCGGGCTCGTCCTCTCGCTCAACGCGTCCGCCATCTACCTCGGCGTCGGCCTCTCCGGTCTGGTCGGGGGAGCGGTGCTCAGCGGCGGCGGTCCGCTCCTGCTGCCCGAGATCGCGGCGGTGCTGACCGCGCTGGGCGCGGCCGTGGTCGTGACGGGCTGGCGGAGCCGCGTGCGGCGGCCCGCGCCGGCCGAGTGACGCCTATTCGGCGCGAGACTGGATTTCGCAGTCAGGTCCGGGGAAGACCAGCCCTTCGTGCCCGTCGGCGAACCGGACGAGGTATGGCGGGGCGCCGTGTTCTCCGCGTACCTCGAGGATTTCACCGCGCTGCTCAGCCGAGCCCACCGTGCGTCCGTGCACGTGGATCTCGTCTCCGACGGTCGCGTGCATGAGTACCACCTCCGACGCTTCAAGGTTAGGAGTGTCGGAGGGGGCTCGTACAGGTTTACGCCACGATCGGCCCAGGGCTTCGGTGAAATCCGCGGGCTCGCGGTGACCGTCGTCGATAAGCTGCCCGGATGACCGATGTACTCGACGTGGTGGACGGGAGGAGCGGCGAACTCGTGCTTCGCCGCGCGGGCGAGGATTTCGAAGTCATCGCCAACGGGGTCTTCCTGATGGACACCCGCAACGGTGAATCCGAACGGTTGCTCGTCTCGGTGGCGGCGGATCTGGTGCCGGGCAAGGCACGCATGCTGATCGGCGGCCTCGGTGTCGGCTATTCGCTGCGTGCCGCGCTGGACCACCCCGGCGTCGGCGAGATCGTGGTCGTCGAGCGCGAACCCGCCGTGATCGGCTGGAATCGCGAGGGCCCGCTCAAGGACGTCCACGGCGACGCTCTCTCCGACGAGCGGGTCACCGTGGTCGAAGCCGATCTGGTGAAGTGGTTGCGCCGGACGGAGGAACGGTTCGACACGCTGTGCCTCGACATCGACAACGGTCCTGAGTGGACGGTCACCGACGGTAACACGAAGCTGTACCAGAACGACGGCCTCGACATGCTCGCCGCACGGCTGCGTCCCGGCGGTGTACTCGCCGTGTGGAGCGCCGAGTCGGTTCCGTCGTTCGCGAAGCGGCTGCGAGCGCGATTCGGCGAGGTGCGGGAGCTGAAGATCCCGGTGCCGCAAGGGGAACCGGATGTGCTGTGGTTCGCGCGGGTGTAGCGGACGCCGCCGCTGTACCCGGACGCGGTGACTCTGGCACCGGACGCGTCGGTATCGGACGTGCTGAATGGGATCGACCTGTCGCCGGGCTGCTCGGTGAAGGACAGTATCGGTTGCCTGGACCTCTCCGGAGCGGGCTTCGAGGCGCTCTTCGAAGCCCCGACGGTGTCTCCGGCGTGACCGTCAACCGTGACGGCGACTTCGCCGAACTGTCCACTTCGTACACTCATGGCGATCTCGGTGACGCGTGGCGTGGCGCGACCTCGGCGGTCGCCACGACGTTCCCGGCCTGCCGATCACCGGCTACGAACACGGCGACGACCTCGCCGCCGCCTTGCGAGCCGGGTACACGGCACTGAGGCCGCTGCGGATCTGGCTGAAATGATCGCCGGATGGAGATCACCACCTGGCACCTCGAACAGACCTCGCCGGACGACCTGAGCGCGGCCGGGCCGCCCGCCGTCCCGGTGACGGTCACCCGCGCTGAACTGGTCAGCCCGGAGCTGAACCGGTACCTCTACACCGCCGTCGGCGGCGACTGGTTCTGGACCGACCGGCTCGGCTGGACTTGGGCGCAGTGGATCGAGTGGCTGGACAGGCCTGGCGTCGAGACCTGGGTGGCCTACGCGCAAGGAACACCGTGCGGGTACTTCGAACTCGACGGCAGCGGCGAAGCCGGTCTTGAAGGCACTGTCGAACTCGCGTACTTCGGCCTGATGTCGTCCTTTGTCGGGAAGGGCATCGGACGGCATCTGCTGACGGTCGCGCTGCGTGAGGCATGGGCGCTCGCGGAACGCTGGCCGGGCAAGACGGCGACGCGCCGGGTGACGGTCCACACCTGCACCACGGACGGCCCGGCCGCGCTCAAGAACTACCAGGCACGCGGTTTCCGGGTGTTCCGCACCGAGGTCGAGCAGGCCGGACTGCCCGCCGAGACGCCGGGGCCGTGGCCGGGAGCCGGGAAGAAGTAGTTGTCGAGTGAGTGGCAAGTCGTGCTCTATTGAGAGATTGGGCAAAGGTGGCGCGTTTTTTCGGGATGGGGTCTGGGTGGGGCGGCACCGCACTCGCGTGCTCAACGACGGATCTCGCGTGCTTGGAGGCGTAACACCCGAGGCGCGGCCCGCTCTTGACTGTCCATAAGGGACATTGTCGACGACCATAGTGTCCGGTTAGGTGATTTAGGCGGTTTCGCGAGGGGGTCGTGAGTGGCAAGTCGTGTTCTAACCCGAATCGCCACTCACGACTTCGCTCGGAACCGTGTATGGAGGCATCAAGCGGACGCTCAGCTGCCAGAACCTGTCGGTAGTTACTCCGCCGGGGCTTTGGCGGCGGCCTTGGCCGCCTTCTTGAACGCCCGCACCTCACCGAGGGTCTTCGTGTCGACGACGTCCGCGATCGAGCGTCGCGAACCGCGGTCGCCGTACGCACCGGCGGCCGCGCGCCAGCCCTTGGGCTGCACGCCCAGTTGTTTGCCGAGCAGCGCCAGGAAGATCTTGGCTTTCTGCTCGCCGAAACCGGGCAGCGCCTTGAGCCGCTTGAGGACCTCGGGACCGTCCGGCTTGGGCCGCCCGGAGGTCCAGATCCCGGCGGCGTCGCCGTCGTAGACCTCGACGATGTGCTGGGCGAGGTCCTTCACCCGGCGGGCCATCGAGCCGCCGTAGCGATGGATCGCCGGCGGGACCACGCAGAGTTCGACGAAGGTCTCGGTGTCCGTCGCGACGATCTTCTCGATGTCGAAACCGTCCATCCGGTCCGCGATCTTCTGCGGCCCGCGGAACGCGTGCTCCATCGGGAACTGCTGGTCCAGCAGCATGCCGACGAGCAGTGCGAACGGGTCTTCGCTCAGCAGTCGGTCCGCTTCCTCGTCCCCGACCAGGTGCAGTGCGCGCGTCATGCGCCCAGGATCTCACGACCCGGCCGGGGTGCGCGTCCTCATCCGGGCGGGTCGACCAGCAGGTCGGCGGCCGCCGTGGTGACGGCGGCCGACACCGCCGCCAGCGCGGGGGAGTCGAGTTTCCACTGCTGCCAGAACAGTGGTACGTCGATCGGGTGGTCCGCGTCGAGACAGGCGAAGGTGCCGTCACGCAAGCGGTTCCCGATCTGCGCGACCGGCACCATGCCCCAGCCCATCCCGGCCGCGACGGCGTCGAAGAATCCTTCGGACGACGGAACGTAGTGCCGCAGCGAGCTCGCGATCGTGCCGCGTTCACGCGCGAAGCGGTCCTGGAGGTCGTCGCGGCGGTCGAAGACGACGACGGGGGCTTCGGCGAGGGTGAGGTCCGTGCCGAGTTCGGGGCTCACGACGGCCAGGTACCGCATGTGCCCGAGCCGGTGCGCCGAACATCCCGCGACCGGATCCGGTGACGACGTCACGGCCGCCATCACCAGCCCCTCCCGTAGCAGGGTCGTGGTGTGGTCCTGATCCTCGCGGTGCAGTTCGAAGCAGATCTTCTGTTCGGGCGGCACCCGGGTGAGCGCCGGCAGGAACCACGTCGCCAGCGAGTCGGCGTTCACCGCGATCGGCAGCCGGACCGGTTCTTCGCCCGCGGTCAGGCCGAGTTCGGCCCTGGTGTCGGCCTCCAGCAAGGCCAGTTGACGGCCGAAGCGCACGACGGCCTGGCCGGATTCGGTCAGGCGCACCGGTTTCGTGCGGATCAGCAGCACCCGCCCGGTGCGCTGTTCGAGCGCCTTGACGCGCTGGCTGATCGCCGAGGGGGTCACGTGCAGTGCCGAGGCAGCGGCGTCGAACGTGCCTTCGTCGGCGACCGCCAGCAGCGTCCGAACGAGGTCGAGCGGCAGATCGGTCATCATGAGCGCTAATGTTACGTAAGAATCTTTAGCTGTACTGTTGATCAGGCGCTTCCTAGTGTGCTTCCCATGGGAGACGTTCTGCTCAGCGCCGCCGCCGGTTTCGGCGCCACCATGGCCCTCATCGTCGCGATCGGGGCGCAGAACGCCTTCGTACTGCGCCAAGGCATCCGCCGGGAATCGGTGTTCGTGGTCGTCCTGATCTGCATCGTCTCGGACGTCATCCTGGTGAGCCTCGGCGTCGGCGGAGTTAGTGCCATGGTGGGGGCGTCACCCGAAGCGCTGACCATCGTCACCCTGGTCGGTGGCGCTTTCCTGCTCTGCTACGGCGCTCTCGCGGCCCGTCGCGCGTTCAAGCCGGCGGCGCTGGATACCGGTGGCCCCGAGACCGGCGGATCGCTGCGCCACATCGTGCTGACCACGCTGGCGCTCACCTGGCTGAATCCGCACGTCTACCTCGACACTTTGCTCCTCCTTGGTGCGATCGCCGCGGGGCACGGTGGTGGCCGGTGGGCGTTCGGCGTCGGTGCGGTGCTGGCGAGCGTGCTTTGGTTCCTCGCGCTCGGGTTCGGCGCGAGGCTGCTCAGCGGGTTCTTCCGCAAGCCGTCGTCGTGGCGGGTGCTGGACGGTCTCGTCGCCGCCACGATGATCGCCCTCGGTGTGACGCTGGTGGTCAGCGCCTGATCGGTTGCGGGGTATGGCGGGCAGTTGTATGCATGAGTCATGCATTATTTCCGCGTCCGCCATCGCCTGGAGGCCGGAGATGGCTGAACTCACCGCACTCCTTTCGGCCCTCTGCTTCGGTACCACTCATTTCGTCAGCGGAGTGCTGGCGAGACGCGCTCCCGGGATGACGATCTCGTTGTACGCGCAGCTCGGAGGCACCGGGCTCAGCGTCGTCGCCGCTCTGGTTTTCCGTGGACCGGCCACGGCGCAAGCGCTTGCCTGGGGTGCCCTTTCCGGACTCGGGACGGGCGTCGGCGTCGCCTTCCTCTATCGCGCGATGGGCCGGGGCGCGATGAGCGTCGTCGTCCCGGTCAGTGACCTCGGCGCGGTGGTCATCCCGGCCGCGGTCGCCGTGCTCGCCTTGGGCGAACGGCTGTCGGTGCCCGCCGCCGCCGGGATCGTGCTGGCGTTGCCGTCGGTGTTGCTGGTCTCGCGAAGCGGCGACGGACACGGCTCCGCGGGGGTGGCCGACGCGCTCGTCGCGGGTGTCGGGTTCGCCCTGCAGTTCCTCGCCATGGCCAAGGTGCCCGCCGACGCCGGGTTCTGGCCGATCGCGGTCAGCCGGGCGGTGTCGGTCTGCGCGATCGTCCCGCTCGTGTACCTATCGTCGGCGACGTTCCGGTTGCCCGGTGCGACGGCGGTGAAGGCAGCCGTCGCCGGAGCGCTCGGCTCGGTCGCGATCCTGCTGTACTGGTACGCCACGCAGCGGCAACTGGTCGCCGTCGCGACCGTGCTCACCGCGCTTTATCCGGCGATCCCGGTCGTGCTCGCGATGATCTTCCTGCGCGAGCGCGCCAATCGGGCGCAGATCGCCGGGCTGATCGGCGCGGGTGCCGCGATCGGCCTCATCGCCATCGGATGATCTGCTGCCGTTGTGATCTCTCACAAGGAGACGTGGACAAGTCTGGTCTTTGTCCCGGTTCTCGCCGCTGGTTTGTGACGGATGATGACCTCACCACGCTTGTCGCGGCTTTGACCTTCACGGTCGCCGCCCCCGCGGTGGCGGGCGCCGCGACGACGAGTGGCTGGAACGACTGGTCGTGCCGTCCGAGCGCGAAACATCCCGAGCCTGTCCGAGGGGACGACGATGCCCGCGTACTACCTCAAATTCGTGGGTGGCGCGGAAAAGGGGAAGCATTTCGTCGGCTTCGGCTCGAACTTCAAGGGCACGACGCTCAACGGCCTTTCCGAGCTGGCCAGGGCATACTTTCGCTGCCCGGCATCGACCTGCTCGCCGACGGCGTATGCGGGGCGTGCCGGGGCCGGCCTGCACGAGCATCGTCAGCCGCCACGATCGAGTGGTCACGCCGTACACCAGTGGTGTGCTGGGCGAACCGGGCACGACCGACATCGTGCTGCAGGACCGCTGCGCGAGTGACGTGTCCGGGCATCTGAGCCAGGCGATCGACCCCAACGTCACGAGCCTGATCCTCAAGGCGCTCGATCCGGCGAACGCGCCCGCGCCGGCGTGCGGCCGTTCTTCGCGCCGCTGTAAGCGTCAGGGCCTGGTCGCGTGCACCACGAACACCGACCGGGTCCGGTCCGGCGTTTCGACGTCCAGGCGGTTGACCGTCACTTCGGTGAAACCCGCTTCGGAGGCCAGTGCAGCCGCCTCGTCCTCGGTTTCCGGCAGCTTCAGGTCGGTGGGGACGATGGCGGCGAACGCCTCCGACGGCCGGAACGCCGACGCCGGCGGCAGGCTGAAGCCCACCCGGCCGCCGGGGCACAGCACCCGCAGCCAGTCGCGGAGCGCGGCCGCGCCGAGGAAATGCAGCGAGGACGCGCACAGCACGGCGTCCGCGCCCTCGTCCTCCACCGGCGCGGGGACCGCCGACGCGACCTGCCAGGTGACGCGCTTGCCGGGATCCAACGACGCCGCCTTCGCCTCGGCCTGCGCGATCATGCCCGGCGAGATGTCGATCGCGAGTACCTCACCCGGATCCAGGCGCAGCGCGGCGAACGCCGCCACGCCGGTGCCGGTCGCGACGTCCAGAACGCGTTCGGGGGCCGTGCGGCCGAGGCCGTCGACGAGCGCGTCGGCGACGAGGCCGTGAAAGGTGTCTTCGTCGTAGTGCGCGGCGATATCGTCGAAGAGACCGGCCGCGATTTCCTCGCTCACCGCCTCGACTTTATCGGGCAACCGCCGTCGTCCGGCGAAACCCAGGTCGGCGCGGTGATACCAGCACAGTTCCGGGTCGCCTTCGAGCCAGCAGAGCAGGACATCGACGCCGTCGAGGTCAGCGGGGAAGTCGATCAGGAGCGGAGCGAACCCCTTCAGCTCCGCGCCGGTCCGCTGGACGGTGGTCATCAGATCGTCCAGCCGGGCCTGCGCGGCCTTCCACTCCGGCATCCCGCCGAGCGCGGTCTCGCGGCCGCCCGGGCGCAGGGACGCGGCGAGCTCGGCCGCGTCGGCGCGCAGGCGGACGAGCTCGTCGAGCACGGGGCGTAGCCGGGCGAGTTCGGCGCGGGCTTCAGGAACGGTGAACAAACCCATGCGCCGATGGTCCCAGTCCGCTCAGCGGCGCCGCCGGGCGAGTCTCGCCGCGAGGCCCGCGCCGATCAGGAGGAACCCCGTCCCGAGCAGTCCGCCGATGAACAGCCAGCTCGTGACGCCGTAGGTGACATCGTTCTGCGGCAGGTACTTCACCAGCCGGAAGCCCCATTCGGGCACCGCGGCGGCGGCCACGCCGGGTGCGACGCCCCAGACCAGGCCGCCGACGATCGGGCCGGTCGCCGAGAGCGCGCCGAGCAACCCGACCGCGAGCAGCAGGATCCCGCCACCGACCAGCAGGCCGATGCCGAAGACGTCTCGCTGAGTGCTGAGGGTTGCCTGGACGAGCATCTGCTGTCGGAGGCCGCCCCAGGCCAGCAGGCCGAGCGCGACCGGTGTCAGGACCAGGCCGCCGGCGCCGCTGAGCACCCGGCGCACGCCCCGGCCGGCACGGCTGTCTTCGGGGACCACGTCGTCGTCGAAGGGCTCGTACGGTTCGTACGACTCGACGTCCTCGTAAGGCCTGCGAGGGTCCTTGGGCTGCTGGTCGTACTCGCCGTACTCCTGGTAGTCCTCGTCGTCGTACTCCGCGACGTACCGGTGCGATGACATGGGCGGGCCACCTCCCTTAACCGGACTACGGATGCCAGGCCCGCTCGGTTCACATCGATCTCGCCCGGAGCGCGTTTAGCCCGCTAAACGCGCTTTGAGGCGGCGGCGGGCGAGGGTGCCGACCAGACCCGCCCCGACCAGCAGTGCCCCGCTGCCGAGCAGGGCGCCCATCACCAGCCAGGTCACCAGGCCGGCGCCGAGTTCCCGGCCACCGATGTCGTACATGACGCTCAGGAGATCCGACGAGCCGATGAGGGCGGTCAGCCCGGGCAGCACCCCCCAGACCATGCCGCCGACGACCGGACCGAGCCCGGACAGCGCGCCGAGGAGCGCGACGCCGAGCAGGAGAAGAGCACCGAACAGCAGCAGGATCAGGCCGAGTGGATCCTCCCCGATGCTGTAGGCCCGCGCGAAGACGCGCTGCAGCCGCATGCCGCCGTAGATCACCATGCCGAGCGCGACCGGCGTGAGCAGTACGCCGCCGAGCGCGCTGAGCACGCGAGGCACGGCGCGGCTGTCTTGCCTAGGCTGGAGGTAGGGCTCCGGTGCCGGTTGCTGCTCGTGGGGCGGTACGGCGTAGGGGTTGGTGGACATGGCGACCGCCTTTTCCGAGGACCGGGAGAGAAGTGCGGTTCGATGATGTCGCGGTTTCGCGGGTCCCGTGACGGCCGGATGGCCGTCGTCCGACCGGGTGACGTCGGCCACATCGGCCTCGTGGAGACTTGATGCCGACCACTACTGGAACCATCCAGGACCGTTAAGCAGTACGCTTGTACCGCTACCGGAGATTTAGAAGAAGAACGCGAAGATCCGCGGAAGGAGCACCGCTGCTCATGGCCAAGATCAAGGTCCAGGGCACCGTCGTCGAGCTCGACGGCGATGAGATGACCCGCATCATTTGGCAGTTCATCAAGGACAGGCTGATCCACCCATACCTGGACGTGAACCTGGAGTACTACGACCTGGGCATCGAGGAGCGGGATCGCACCGACGACCAGGTCACCGTCGACTCGGCCAACGCGATCAAGAAGCACGGCGTCGGCGTCAAGTGCGCCACGATCACGCCGGACGAGGCGCGGGTCGAGGAGTTCGGCCTGAAGAAGATGTGGCTCTCGCCCAACGGCACGATCCGCAACATCCTCGGCGGCGTGATCTTCCGCGAGCCGATCGTCATCCAGAACATCCCGCGCCTGGTGCCCGGCTGGACCAAGCCGATCATCATCGGCCGCCACGCGCACGGTGACCAGTACAAGGCGACCAACTTCAAGGTCCCGGGTCCCGGCACGCTGACCATCAGCTACACCCCGGACGACGGCTCCGAGCCGATGGAGTTCGAGGTCGCGAAGTTCCCCGAGGGCGGCGGCGTCGCCATGGGGATGTACAACTACCGCAAGTCCATCGAGGACTTCGCGCGCGCCTCGCTGCAGTACGGCCTCGACCGTGAGTACCCGGTCTACATGTCGACCAAGAACACCATCCTGAAGGCCTACGACGGCATGTTCAAGGACGTGTTCGAGGAGATCTACCAGGCCGAGTTCAAGGCCGACTTCGACGCCAAGGGCATCTCCTACGAGCACCGCCTGATCGACGACATGGTCGCCGCGGCGATGAAGTGGGAGGGCGGCTACGTCTGGGCGTGCAAGAACTACGACGGTGACGTGCAGTCCGACACGGTCGCGCAGGGCTTCGGCTCGCTGGGCCTGATGACGTCGGTGCTGCGCACCCCGGACGGCAAGACCGTCGAGGCCGAGGCCGCGCACGGCACGGTGACCCGGCACTACCGCCAGCACCAGCAGGGCAAGCCGACCTCGACGAACCCGATCGCGTCCATCTACGCGTGGACCCGGGGCCTCGAGCACCGCGGCAAGCTGGACTCGAACCCGGAGCTGATCGGGTTCGCGAACAAGCTGGAGCAGGTCGTCGTCGAGACCGTCGAGAGCGGCAAGATGACCAAGGACCTCGCGCTGCTGATCAGCAAGGACCAGCCGTTCCAGACCACCGAGGAGTTCCTCGCGACGCTGGACGCCAACCTGGCCAAGAAGATCAGCCAGGGCTGAGCCTGTCGCTGAGTACGTGAAGGCCCCCTTCATTGCGCTAGACGCGGTGAAGGGGGCCTTCACGTACTTGTGACGGTGGGTAGTACACGTGCCGTCCGGTTGGCGCCTCCGGGTGGTTGGCGTTCCGGGAGCTGGGCGACCGCCCCGGCTTCTGCCACTCTGTTCGAGGAAGAAAACGATTCCCTTGTTCGAGGAGTGACCACCATGGCCATCTCGAAACCGGTTTTGTTCGCCGGCGGCGGACTGGCGTTGATCGTCGTCGTCGCCATCTCGGGGCAGGACAGGGAGTCGAGCGCTTCGAGCCCGACCGGTTGCCAGGTCGTGGTGACGGCCGACGTGCTCAACGCCCGCGACACCCCCGGCGGGCAGAAGATCGTCGGGAAGTACGTCAAGGACGCGAAGATCGACGCCCAGCCGGTGGTCGAGAACGGCTTCCGCAAGATCGCCGAGGGCAAGTGGGTCTCCGCCCAGTACGCGACCCCGGTCGAAGGCTCCCAGTGCGGCCCGTGACCCGCCCCGGATCGCGTTCAGCCCGCTAAAGGCGACGTGCCCGCAGGTCGCGTTTAGCCCGCTAAACGCAGGTGGGTGCCCTCCTCGGCCGCCAGGACCTCGCCGCTGAACTCCTTCCGCGCTTCGGCCACCGAGACCTCGCGGTCGGAGCCGGGCCAGAAGTGGGTCAGCAGCAGCCGTCGGGCGCCTCCGCGTTCGGCCCAATGCCCGGCCTCGCCCGCCGTCGACACCAGCCGCGGCGTCTCGGTGGGAGACGGCCCCTGGAGGGTGGCGTCGGCGATGAGCAGGTCGGCGTCGCGCCCCAGCTCCGCCAAAGCCGGGCTCGGCCCGCTGTCGCCGGTGTAGGCGACGGTGAGCCCCGGCGCCGTCAACCGGACGCCGTAGTTCGGCACGTGGTGCGGCAGCAGGAACGTGGTCATCCGGAACGGCCCGATCTCGCGCGGCGGGCCGAGATCGAACACGTCGAAGATCGTCGTCGGATGCGGTCGCGGTTCCAGCGCCTCCAGCCGCCTGACCGTCCCCGGCGTGCAGTGCAACGGGATCCTCGGCTCATCAGGCAGCCCATACGCCCTGGCCCGGCCGAGCGCGCTCACGTCCGCGCAATGATCGGGATGCTCGTGCGTCACCACCACCGCGTCGACCCGGCCTTCGGGGCAGTGTTCGAACAGTCTCGACGCGGCGCCGTAGCCGAGGTCCAGCACGATCCGGAAACCTTCGTGGACCAGGAGGAAGCCGGCGCAGGCGCGACCCGGTTCGGGCCAGGCGCCGCAGCTGCCCAGCACGGTCAGCTCGCTCATGCGCGCAGTCTCGCAGAACGAACGCCCTGACGGTTCTGTCGGACCCTCCGGGTAGCGTGCGATGGGTGCTGACCGTCTCCACTGTGAATGTCAACGGCCTCCGTGCCGCCGCGAAAAAGGGCTTCGTCGAGTGGCTCGGCTCCACCGAGGCCGATGTCGTCGCCTGCCAGGAGGTCCGGGCCGAGCTCAAGGAGCTCCCGGCCGGTGCCGCCGCGCCGGAAGGCTGGCACGTGGTGCACGCGCCGTCGGCGCAAAAGGGGCGCAACGGCGTCATGCTCTTCAGCCGGGCCGAGCCGGACGAGGTCCGCATCGGTTTCGGCGAGCCCGAATTCGAGGACAGCGGCCGCTACGCCGAGATCCACCTGCCGGACGTGGTGGTCGCGAGCCTGTACCTGCCCAGCGGTGACGTCGGAACCCCGCGCCAGGACGAAAAGGAGCGCTTCATGGCGGCGTTCCTGCCGTACCTCGTCGACCTGCGCGCCAAGTCCGCTGCCGACGGCCGTGAGGTCGTCGTCGTGGGCGACTGGAACATCGCCTACGAGAACATCGACCTGAAGAACTGGCGCGGGAACCAAAAGAGTTCGGGCTTCCTCCCGGAGGAGCGGGAGTGGCTCGGCCGCGTGTTCAGCGAGGCCGGTTATGTCGACGTCCAGCGCAAGCTCGACCCGGAAGGCCCTGGCCCGTACACCTGGTGGTCGTACCGCGGGAAGGCGTTCGACAACGACTCGGGCTGGCGCATCGACTGCCAGATCGCCACTCCCGGCCTCGCCGAGCGGTGCACCTCGGTCGTCGTCGAGCGTGCCGTGTCCTACGACCAGCGGTGGTCCGATCACGCGCCCGTGACGGCGACCTACGCCGACTGATCCGGGGCGGTCGGTCGGCGATGCCGCAGCACGACCATTCGCCGTGACCTCCGGGATCCGGTCAGGCACAATCAGGAACAGGAGGTGGCGGTCATGCACGAGTCGATCGAACTCAAGAAGCGCGAGATCGAGCAATTGTGCCGGGCACACTCAGTGCACCGCCTCGATCTGTTCGGCTCAGCCGTAAGCGACAGGTTCGACCTTCAGTCCAGTGACGTGGACGTGCTTGTCGAGTTCGATATCGGGCCAGGGTTCGACTACTTCGATACCTACTTCGATCTGAAGGAAGGCCTTGAACAGGTACTGGGTCGTCCCGTTGACCTCATCAGCGTGACCAGCATTCGCAATCCCTACTTCAAGCAACAGGTGCTGGAGACTCGGGAGCTGCTCTATGCAGCGTGACGCTCGGGCTTACCTTTGGGACGCCTTGAGGGCAGCGGAACTGCTGAGTGAAGTTCAGCAAAGGCGAGGATTACGACGCTTACCGGTCGAACGCCATGCTGCGCTCGGCGGTCGAGCGTCAGTTCGAAATCATCGGTGAGGCGCTGAACCAGCTGTCCAAAGCCGACAGCGACTTGGCAGCGCAAGTGCCTGACCTCGGGCGTATCGTCGCATTTCGTAACATCCTCATCCATGGCTACGCGACGGTCGACGACGCCTTGGTGTGGCAGGTGCTCACCGAGCGGCTTCCCGGGTTGATCGGCGTCCTGCGGCGGTTGCAAGACGCGTAGGTCCGACCACGCGCCGGTGACGCCGACGTACTCCGGATAGGCTGCACGTCGGGAGAACCGGGGGTCGCGATGGAAACGAGCGAAGCCAGGCGTGTCGAGGCGACGAACGCCGAGCGGTACCAGATGTCCGGCCAGTACGGGTGGGAGTTCAGCCCGGACGCGCCGAACCTGCTCGAACGCTGGACGGTGCTGCCGTTCAACCAGCGCGGGGACAAGCGGATGGCGTTCGGCGCGCTGAACGGCGCCTACAACGGGCTTCGGTTCAGTGTTTTCGACTACCACCGCCGTCCGACGGTCACGAGCGTGCACACGCGGTGGACCAACAAGAAGGTCAACGAGCTCGAAACGATCTCGATCGACACCGTCTGGGTGATCACGCTGCCCGCGCCGATGCCGAACTTCCAGATCGTGTCGAGCATCGAATCCGCTTGGGACGTCGAGCAGTATCCCGAACCCGCCACCGCGGACCGGAAGTTCAACCGCTGGTACAAGCTGATCGACACCGATCCGAACGTCGCGGTCCAGATACTGACACCGCAGGTCGCCGCCACGATGCGGTCGTTGAAGCTGCACACGTGGTCGCTGGTGGGAGCGGACCTGGTCTACGTCGAGAATCCGACGTTCGGCCGGACCAAACCGGACGACGTGCTTGCGACGTTGGGCAGGCTGGCGCAACTCGTGCCGCAGCTGCCTTTCCACCTCGGTGGCGGGCAGCCTGCCGCGCCGCCACCGCAGCCCCAGTACCCGTCCCAGCCTCAAGCGCCGCAGCAGTATCCGGCCCAGCCTTATCCACCCCAGCCGTATCCGCCGCAGAATCCCGGCTATCCGCAGCAATATCCGCCCCCGCCGCAGTACGGCCAGCCGCCGTATCCGCCGCAGCCGCCGGGATATCCGCCACCCCAGTACCCGCCGCAGCCGTATCCGCAGCCCGGGTATCCGCCGCAACCCGGACCGTACGGGCCGCCGCCGGGGTACCCGCCGCGCGGCTACTGACGGTTCTTCGCGCTCTCCGTCCACACTGGACTCTGGACGAAGTGGTTGTCGAACTTTTCCTGACTGTCCAAGAGATCCTGGACGGTCGCCTCGCCGTGGCCGACCTTCTCCAGCAGCCGGAAGTAGTCGAACCGTTCGACACCGGGGACGAACACGATCAGCACGTTCGCCGCTGAGTCCACCGCCGCGCGGAAGGCGTGCGTCGTCAGCGGTGGGACGACGAGCATGTCGCCCTCGGAAACGGTGACGATCTCTTCTCCCACAAGGACTTCCAGCTTTCCGCCGAGCATGAAGAACAGCTCGGAGGATCCGGTGTGATAGTGCGGCGCCGCGCCGTCGGCGCCGACGCCCAGCCGTGTTCTCGCACTGCTCATGACCCCACCTGTGGTCGAGACGTCGGCGAGCAAGGTGACGGAGTTCGGGGTGGCGCCGACGGTCTCGGCTTCGGCGGCGCGGACGAGGACGGGTTCGCGAATTTCGCTGCGCTGAGTCATGACTCGATAGTTCCACTGCTGATAGTTAGCTGTCAAACTATCTCCCGTCGAATAGACTGTCGCCGTGAGCGAAGAACGGAACGCGGACGCGATCGACGCGGTGGTCGGCGCATGGCGGCGGGAACGGCCGGACCTGGAGCTGACCGCCATCGGGGTCGCCGGGCGCCTCGGTCGCGTGGCGCTGCTGATGACGCCGATGGTGGAGGCCGTGTTCGCGAAACATGGCTTGAAACAAGGGGAGTTCGACGTGCTCGCGGCGCTTCGGCGGTCAGGGAAGCCGTACACGCTGATCCCGTCCGAGCTGTCCGCGACGCTGATGATGTCCAGGGCGGGAATGACCAACCGGATCGACAGGCTGGAGTCGGCGGGACTGGTCGAGCGCGCGCTCGATCCGGAGGACCGGCGCAGTTTCCGGGTCACGCTGACCGAGCGCGGCTTCGAAGTCGTCGACGCCGCGATGACCGAGCACACCGCGAATGTCACGAAGCTGCTCGCGTCCCTTGGCGAGGACATCGACGTCCTGGACGCTTCGCTGCGCCGGCTGCTGAAGCCCCTCGAAAACTAAAGGGGCCCTTCGCCGCATCACGTGCGGCGAAGGGCCCCTTCAGCTCCCTGGATGGATCAGCAGGACAGGTTGCCCCCGGGTGCGACGCCGAGGATGCCGGTGAACTGCTGGTACTTGCTCACGCGGCTCTGCACCTGGCCGGGGTTGCCGCCGTTGCACTCGAGGCTTCCGTTGATGCTGCGGATGGTTTCGCCGAAGCCGCGGCTGGTGACCATCGCGTTGTGCGGCGTCATCGTGCCCGGCCCGTTCTGGGTCATCCAGTACCAGATGCCGGTCTTCCAGGCGACCGCCGCGTCGTTCTGCACGAGCCACGGGTTGGTCAGCAGTGGCAGGCCCAGCGCGTCGCCGGCGGCCTTGTAGTTGAAGTTCCAGCTCAGCTGGATGGGGCCGCGACCGTAGTAGGCGGCGTTGCCCGCCGGGCAGCCGTAGGGCTGGGTCGTGTCGCAGTAGTGCGGGTAGTTGGCCTGGTTCTGCTCGACGATGTGCACCAGGCCGCCGGTTTCGTGGCTGACGTTCGCCAGGAAGGCCGCCGCCTCCTGCTTCTTGACGGTGTCGCTGCCGGTACCCGCGAAGGCGGGGTACGCGCTCAGGGCGGTGACCAGGCCGTTGTAGGTGTAGAACGAGTTCCGGCTCGGGAACATCTGGTTGAACTGGGCCTCGCTGACCACGAAGCCGGACGGGTTCGGCGGATTGGTCGTGCCGCCGCCGCAGGCGCCTTGATCGGCCCATACCTGCGCTGTTCCCGGGGTCTCGTTCTGTGTCCACCATTTCGCGGACCAGTTGTGCCCGTTGTGCGAGGCGGTGTTGCCGCCCCGGTAGACCGAGCTCGCGGTCCACGGCGTCACGCAGTCCGCCGCGGCGGCGGACTGGGCCGGGACGACCACGGCGACCGTGGTGGCGGCGAAGGTGGCGGCGACCGCCGCGAGAATACGTCGAAGAGACATCGGTGGCTCCTTCGTACGAGGGACCATGCAGGGATAATGGTCTATACCTTTTAAAGGGTATGGCCACAGGTATAGACCATTGCGCGCAAGAAACCAACCGGGGAAGGTTGAATCGCCCCTGTTCGGCCGCATGGTGACGGGGAAACGGTCCAACCTGTCCAGTTCTGTCCGAAACCACTTCCGATCTCGCCCAACTTTGAGAAGAGGGGTGCTCGAAAGATCCCCCCTGTGAGGGGCTACTCTCGTGCCCCGAGTTGATCAGAACCGACAGGTCTTGACACGCTCGGTAGTTTTTTGACCAGTAACCTGGAAATGCTCACTCGTTCGGGTTAGCGTTCCGGTTCGGCAATGTCACGTCACGGGAGGCACTCCGGTGCGGAACCCAGTTCATCTCCTGATGCGGTCGGCTCTGCCCGCGGCCAGGGCCGCGGCGGTCGTCGCGATCCCTGTCGCGCTGCTCGTCGCGGGCGCTGTCCCGGCATCGGCGGCGGAGTCGACAACGCGCTCGGAGATGGCGTTCGGCCTGTTGGGCCCGGTCGGCCTGATCGCCGTCGCCCTCGGCATCGTCGGTATGGCCTTCGGGGTCTTTCGTCAGCGCCGGAAGGCGCGTGCCGTCGGCGTCATCCCCGTCGTCCCGGTCCAACCCGCCGGTCAGGACGTCACCGCGATGGCCGAGGCCGTGCTCGCCGAGGACGACGGCCTCGCCCGCCCTCAGCGTCCCTGACCTGCACCTTTCCAGCTCAGATCGCGTTTAGCCCGCTAAAGGCGCCTGCCTGCCGGAGCGCGATTAGCCCGCTGAAGGCGACTTGCCGGATTTCTTGGGTAGGTACACCTAGTCCGGCCCGGATTGTTTAGCGGCGCGCTGATCGCCACGCTCGGGTCCATGACGGTGACGCGGCGTCGCAGCCGGCCCGGTGATCCTTTTCCCCGCGCCCTTGACCAGGCGATCACGGACAGCGGTCTCGGTCTCGACCGGATCCGCCACCGGCTCGCCCAGCAGGGGGTCCGGGTCAGCGTCGCGACCTTGAGCTACTGGCGGACCGGAAGAAGCCGCCCCGAGCGGTGCGACTCCCTGAAGGCGGTCGCGCTGCTGGAGCGGCTCTTCGAACTTCCTCGCGGTTCCTTGCTGAACCGGCTGGGCCCGCGTCGCCCCCGGGGGCGGTGGGGCGACGCGGGAACCGGATCAGACGCCGGAGTTGGTGCGGATCCAGCTGCGGAAGTAGGGGACGTCCACGTAGATGGACGGCCCGGTCGCGCAGGTGCTGCTGTTGTTCCCGGCGCGGCTCGTGGCGCCGACCAGCTGCCAGACACCGCTGACCTGCTTCACCTGCGGGCCGCCGGAGTCGCCGTAGCAGGCACCCGAGTTGCCGTTGGGGTTGTTGGTGCAGATCTCGCTCGCGGCGTTGATGCCACTGCACCGGGTGTCGGCGACGATCGAGGTGTTCAGCTCCTGGAGGTTGATCGGGGCGCCGCAACCACCGCGGACGGGGCAGGTCTGGCCCCAGCCGATGATCCGCGTCGCGGTGCCAACGGCCCCGGACGAAGCGGCGATCGCGACCGGCGCCTGCGAAACCGCCGTCGAGAGCCGCAGCAGCGCCAGGTCGGCGCTCGGGTGGGCGATCCGCTGGGCCACGCGGGCGACGGTGCCGCCGCTGGTGCGGTTCGTGGTGCCGACCCGTACCTGATACGGCGTGCCACAGTGGGCCGCGGTGACCACCCAGGTCGAGCTGATCAGTGAACCACCACACTGGTGACCACCGGAGCTCGACTGCTGGGACACCATGAACGAGTAGACCTGGGTCGCGTTGCCGCCGCCGACGATGTTCGGCTGGACGCCGCCGGTGGGCTCGGCCGCCGCCGCGACGCCGGAAAGCGAGAAGACGGCCGCAGCCGCCGTGGCCAAGCCCATCAGCAGGGATCGTGCCTTCATCTGGGTTCTCCTTCGGTGTGGCCGGAACATCCGGTGCCTAGAACGCTAGGAACCGGACACCGCGCCCAGAACCGTCGGAAGTATGTGGTGGTTAACCGTTTAGACCTTTAGTCAGGTTCGAGGCCGGATCACCCGCCATGGCGCCGCCTGAGAGAATCCGGGCGTGTCCGACGAACTGAAGCGCCCGCGGGTGCTCTCCGGGATCCAGCCGACCGCCGACTCGTTCCACCTGGGCAACTACCTGGGTGCGCTGCGGCAGTGGGTGCGGCTGCAGGACACGCACGACACCTTCTACATGGTCGTCGACCTGCACGCGATCACCGTCGAGCAGGACCCGAAGGTGCTGCTCGATCGCACCCGCCGCTCGGCCGCCCAGCTGCTCGCGCTCGGCGTCGACCCGGCCCGCAGCGCGCTGTTCGTCCAGAGCCAGGTGCCCGAGCACGCCCAGCTGGGCTGGGTGCTGGAATGCCAGACCGGGTTCGGCGAGGCGAGCCGGATGACGCAGTTCAAGGACAAGGCCGCGAAACAGGGCACGGATCGCGCCAGCGTCGGCCTGTTCACCTACCCGGTCCTGCAGGCCGCGGACATCCTGCTGTACCAGGCGAACGAGGTCCCCGTCGGCGAGGACCAGCGGCAGCACCTGGAGCTGACGCGCAACCTCGCGCAGCGGTTCAACAACCGCTACGGCAAGACGTTCACCGTGCCGGAGCCGCATATCGTCAAGGACACGGCGAAGATCTACGACCTGCAGGACCCGACCGCGAAGATGAGCAAGTCCTCGTCGACCGGCAACGGTCTCATCGAGCTGCTCGAAGACCCCAAGAAGTCGGCGAAGAAGGTGCGCTCGGCGGTCACCGACACCGGCCGCGAGATCGTCTTCGACGCCGAGAACAAGCCGGGCGTCTCGAACCTGCTGACGATCCTCTCCGCGTTGACCGACCAGCCGATCGCCGGACTCCAGACCTCATACGAGGGCAAGGGCTACGGCGATCTGAAGAAGGGTGTCGCCGAGGCGTTCGTCGAATGGGTCACGCCCGTGCAGGCACGCGTTCAGTCCTATCTGGACGACGTCGCCGAGCTCGACAAGGTGCTGGCCCTCGGTGCGCAACGGGCGAGGGAAGTCGCTTCGGTGACGTTGCGGAACGTCTACGCGAACATCGGGTTCCTGCCTCCGGCGGGCTAGCTCGCGTTGCGGGCCACTCCGGGCGTGGTTAGCGTCTACTGGTGGCGAAAGATGACGGCGTGAAGCCGGAAGAGGACAAGCTGTTACCCCGTCTCCGGCGAAAGTACGGCTGGCTCGATCACCTCATCCGGGCGAACGACGCCTTCACCGAGCGCTACGGCAACCACTACGCCGCCGCCATCACCTACTTCAGCGTGCTTTCGGTGATCCCGATCCTGATGGTCGCCTTCGCGGTCATCAAGATCGTGCTCGCCGGCGACCAGACGGTGACGAACCAGCTCGTCGACGGCATCAAGAAGTCGGTGCCGGAGGGGCTCAGCGATCTGGTCGGCAGCATCATCAAGGCGGCGCTGGACTCCGGCGGCGGCATCGGCGTTTTCGGTCTGCTGCTGGCGTTGTACTCCGGTGTCGGCTGGATGTCGAACCTGCGTGACGCGCTGACCGCCCAGTGGGGCCAGGAAAAACAGAAGCTGCCGTTGGTCTCGACGACGATCAAGGATCTGCTGTCCCTGGTCGGACTCGGCGTCGCGCTGGTGGTCTCGTTCGGTCTCACCGCGGCGGGCAGCGGTGTCGGACGGTTCCTGCTCGAACTCGTCGGCCTGGAGAACCAGGGCTGGGCCGTGTTCCTGCTGAAGGTCGCGACGATTCTGCTCGGCCTGCTCGCGAACACGCTCGTGTTCCTGTGGGTCATCGCGAGGTTGCCGCGTGAACACGTCGCGCTGCGCAGCGCCGTCAAGGGCGCCGTGTTCGCCGCCGTCGGCTTCATCGTGCTTCAGCAGGCCGCGACCTTCTACCTCGGCAGCGTCACGAAATCGCCGGCGTTCGCGTTGTTCGGCCCGGTGATCGGTCTGCTCGTGTTCGCGAACCTGGTTTCGCGGTTCCTGCTGTTCGTCACCGCGTGGACGGCGACCGCGAAGGAGAACATGTCGACGGTCATCGAGCCACCGGCCCCGGTGCTCATCCACCCGAGGGTGACCGTGCAACAGGGGCCGGGCCTCGGTGCGGTCGGCGGCGCTTTCGCGACCGGTGCGCTGTTGGGCTGGCTGGGCCGCCGAAGGTCCTGACCGCTCCGGCTACTTGCTCGCCATGGCCTTCTTGCGCTGGTGGCCGATGACGAACGACGCCACGATGATCAGGAAGACGACCAGCGTGATGATCCAGCCGATCGTCCCGAACGGGTCTTCGGCCGCGACCGCGGCACCGCTGTTCGACGCGCCTTCGGCGTTCGGTGCGGCCTTGGCCACGCTCGTGTCCACGGTCTCCGCCGGCTTGTAGTCGATCCGCCCGACCGATTCGGCCTTGTCCTGGCGCAACGCGATGCCGTAGTCGAGGAGCTTCGCGGCTTGCTCGGTGACCCGGGTCGGGCGCTGCTCGGCGCGAAGCATCACGACGGCGACACGGTGGCCGTTCTGGAGCGCGCCGCCGACGTAGGTGTGGCGCGCGTCGTCCGTGAAGCCTGTCTTCCCGCCGAGGAATCCGGGATAGGACCCCAGAAGCTTGTTGTCGTTGTAGATCGTGACGGCAGGTTTCCCGGCGGTCGGCGGGATTACGAAGGCCTTGGTCTTGACCACCTGCGCGAATTCGGGCTGCTTCATCCCGTAGTGGAAGATCAGGCTCATGTCGTAGGCCGAGGTCGTCATGCCCGGCCCGTCGAGCCCGGACGGCGTCGCGGCCCGCGTGTCCGTGGCGCCGATACGGGCGGCCAGCGCGTTCATCTTCCCGATGGTGATGTCGACACCGCCCAGCGCGGTGGAGAGCGCGTGTGCCGCGTCGTTGCCCGAGTGCATCAGCAGTCCGTGCAGCAGTTGGTCCACTGTGTACTCACCGCCGGCGGCGATGCCGACACAGGTGCACTCCTGCTCGGCGTCCTCTTTGGTCGGGACGATGACCTTGCGCGGTGGCAGTTCGGTGACCACGACCAGCGCGAGCAGGGTCTTGATCAGGGAAGCGGGCCGCTGACGGGCGTGCGGATCCTTCGCCGCGATGACGTCGCCGGTTTCGAGGTCCTGCAGCACCCACGACGCGGCGGTGGTCCCCTCGGGCGGGTTCAACGCGCGTTTGGGGAGCACGAGCCCGCATTCGGCCATTCGCTCGCCACCCACCGGAGCGGGCGGGACGGGCAGCGGCGCCGGAGCGACCTCGCCGGGACGCGGCTTCTCGGAGGTGTCGACGGGCGGCGGTGGCACCGACTTGTTCGCGCACGGCTGCGCCTGGTCTGGAGGCTGCGGGGCGGCTGTGGCCACCGGCGTCACCGCGAGGGCGAGCACACCGGAGACGAGGACCAGGAGCGACCGGGAGATAGCGCTGTGCACCCGAGCAATGTAGCGTCGCGTCGCCCGCTGCATACTCAGGGGCATGCGCATTTCGCGAGGTACTTCGATGTTCCTGCTGGGTTTCGGCGTGTGGTCGTGGATCATCTGGATCACGTTCGCCAAGAATCTCTGGGACAGCGACCGCGCCTGGGCCGCCGACGGCTCGCCCACCGCCTACTTCATCGTGCACGCGGTGCTGACGGTCGTCTCGTTCGTACTCGGCACCATCATCGGCCTGATCGGTCTGCGCACGCTTCGTGGCGCCAAGTCACCGGACGCGGAAAAGGCCGACGCCTGATCAGGTTTGTCGTCCTTTTGACGGTGGCGGGCCCGGCGTCGGCTCCTTAACGTTCACTCCACCGAATCATGGAGGTTGAATGTCCCGGATCAGACGTCTGCTCGTCCCCGCGCTCGTCGCGGCGGCGGCGGGAACCGTGTTCGCGGCCCCGTCGGCGAGCGCCGCGCCCGCACCCGAGTGCGACACCGTGAGCGCGCCGTTCACCTACGTGGTGCTCTACAACCCACGTACCCCGGAACGGAAGGTCGACACCGAGCTGCGCGCCAAGTGCGGCGAGAAGGTGGCGTACTACCCGGAGATCGGTGTCGCGGTGGCGACCTCGCGCAACGCCGACTTCCAGGCGAAGATCGGCGTCTTCCGCGCCTACTCCGGCGGCCGTGACGTCGCGTTCCCGCCGGCGGCTTCGGCCAGGTCGACCCGCTCCGCCGTGGTCGACACCAAGGAAACCGAAGAGACCACCAGCGTCGCCGTCGACGAGGACCTGTCGGCTCAGCAGTGGGACATGCGGGCGATCCAGGCTCCCGAGGCGAACAAGGTCTCCGGTGGCAGCAGCTCGGTGACCGTCGGCGTGCTGGACTCGGGCATCGAGCCCACACACCCCGGGCTGAAGGCCGCCTTGGACCCGAAGACGTCCGCCGGCTGCAACTCGGGCGCGCCCGACACCTCGCCCGCCGCTTGGGCGCCGACGAACTCCGACCACGGCACCCACGTCGCCGGCACCATCGCGGGCAAGGACACCGCGCGCGGCTTCACCGGCGTCGCGCCCGGCGTCAAGCTGGCGTCGGTGAAGGTCGTGAACGACGACGGCCTGATCCTTCCCGAAGCCGCCGTCTGCGGGTTCATGTGGGCGGCGAAGCACCGCTTCCCGGTCACGAACAACAGCTACTACATCGACCCGGGCATGTTCTACTGCTCGAAGGAGCCGGGTGACGCCGCCGCGTACGAGGCCGTCCGCCGCGCGGTGGTCTACTCGACCGGCCGGGGCGTCCTGAACGTCGCCGCCGCCGGCAACAGCGGCTTCGACGTCACGAAGCAGACCACCGACCCGAACCGCCCGCACCCCGTCGACTCGAGCTGCGGCATCCTGCCGAAGGCGATCGAAGGCGTCGTGACCGTCTCGGCCATCGGCTACGCGGGCACGAAGTCGTCCTACAGCAACTACGGCGCCGGTCAGGTCGAGGTGACCGCCCCCGGTGGTGACCGCGCCCAGCTGCCGCCCACCGGCCAGGGCGCCGGTTGCCCGCTGTCGACCATCTTCAACGGCGCCTACGGCACCAAGTGCGGTACCTCGATGGCGTCCCCGCACGCCGCCGGTGTCGCCGCGCTGCTGGCGTCCCGCTACCGCCACGCTCCGCCGCGGCTGCTGACCTGGCTGCTGGAGCACCAGGCCGACCCGATCGCGTGCGGCACCGCGGCGCCGGTCTGTGAAGGCCCGGAGAAGAACAACTCGTTCTACGGGCACGGCCGTGTCAACGCTCTGGACGCGGTGAAGTAGTCCGTTGTTCCGACCGCCGGGGCCTGTCCGCGTTTCGTGGGCGGGCCCCGGTGTCGTTCCGGCACTTTCGGCGAAGGGGAGTTCACGATGTCGATGTTCGGTCGGTTGGTTCCCGTGATGGCGGGGCTGGCGATGCTTCCACTGCTCACCACGCCCGCGGCGGCGGTGGAACCTCTTGCCCGGCCTTGCAGTGAGGAACCGAGAGAGTTGCCCATCGGCGAGTTCACCGACTATCGGGAGATGGTCCGCGAACTCGGCAGGCTTGAGCGCGTGAGCAAGGGGCGCGTCGCGGTCAAGGAGGTCGGGCGGTCCAACCGGGGCCGGGTGATCCACCAGGCGACCGTCGGGACCGGCCCGAAGGTCTTCGTGGTCTCCAGCGAGATCCATGGGAACGAAAAGACCGGCACAGACGCGCTTCTGCGCATTCTCGACTACCTCGGCACTTCGGAGTCACGGGACGCCGAGCGGCTGCGGAAGACCGTCACCTTCGTCGCCGTTCCCAAACTGAACCCGGACGGCGCCGAACTCGACCGGCGCGGCAATGACCTGTCGTGGGCCGAAGTGCAGCAGAAGTTCCCGCAACTCAAGGACCGGCCCCCCGCCTGGAACTACCTCAGCGATGTCCTCCAAGGTGACGACTACCGCAAGCGTCCCGGGTTCGACGTCAACCGCGACTTCCACCCGGACCTGAACTACGTCCCGCGCGCGGAGGACGTTCCCGGTGCGCCGGATCAGCCCGGCTGGTTCATCACGCCCGAGGCGCGGGCGCTGCGTTCGGTGTACGTGGAGCTGACGAAGCAGCGTGGCAAGGTGCCTGACGTCTACGTCGACCTTCACCATCAAGGCGCGTGCGTCCGGCAGGACGGCAGCAACCGGCTCCTCGACGTCGGCATCGACTACCCGCCGCTGCCCGACAAGTTCTTCGAGCCCGGCCAGAAGTACGCGAAGTATCGCGACGTGTACACAAAGGACGAATCGCGGCAGCTGGCCATCAGCGCGTTCAACGGGATGACCTCGCGTGGCTTCGTCGGGGCGCGTTATCCGCACGCGGCCGATCGTGACCTGCCCGGTCAGGCGCGGTGTGCGTTCGCCTTGAACGGGACGGGGACGGTGCTGTTCGAGGTGCGCGGGCAGACGCAGACGCTGGGGCAGCAGCACCGGGAGCATTTCACGCGGGCGGTGATGGCCGGGCTGTACAACATGCTGCGGGACGTGAGCACGGGCGCTGTCGACTACATCGACCCTGAGGCTTTCGACCGGCTGCCCGGCACCGCCGACTCGGCCGCTGCCGCACTCGCACGCGTGCTGGAGTAGGTGCTCAGTGCGGTCGCTCAGTGAAGTACATGATGGCCCCCTTCCTTGCGCTAGGCGCAAAGAAGGGGGCCATCATGTACTTTTAGGCGGCTGTTGTGAGGTGGATGTCGGGCCGGGGCCTGGCTGCGGCCACGCTGTGGGCGGCAGTGAGGTCGGCAAGGACGCCGTCGGGATCGTTCTGCAGCCGGGAAGGCAGGGTTTGCACGACGACAAGGCCTGCCGCCGCATACCGGGTATTTCGGTCGATGGTTCGCGCATAGTCCGACCTGCGGAAATGAAACTCGAAAGAGTCGATCTCCCAAACGAGACCTACGTCCTCCCAGAACGCGTCGGGACGTCCGACATAGCGTCCTTGCCGATCGTAAATCGCCGCGTTCCAGTGGGTCGGCGGCGATGACATGCGCTGGCTGAGCATTTTGGCACGGGATTCCGCCATCGAACGGAGATCCATCCAGTTCATCAGAAGTCGCCTCGGCACAGCGGTTCCCCGTAATGAGCCGTGATCGAGCTCGGCGAGTAGCACTTTCGGATGGCATCCACCTTTTTGGACCGCTTCGATCAAGACGGCTTCAACCTGTTCGGTGCTCCTAAGTCGGCGCACGGTGTCCGTGGCGGCCCTGATCAAGGGTGCTAACGGCACTCCGTCTCGGACGTTCGGCGACGGTAGGCGGATCGTCCGTTCCATCGTCACGAAACCGGTGCTGCGAATCTTCCGGTCATGCGGGATCAGCAGGTGCAGCCCCGCGTCCGGTGGCATCGCGGCTGGGCGCAGTCCGTGTCGCAGACAAGCTTCGGTACCGGTGAGCAGCGCGTCCGCTCCGCCGTGCAGCAGACCGGCGGTCACGAGTTGCTCAGTCGTCGGTTCGTTGCTGTGCAACAGGATTATGCCCGGCAACAAGCGTTGCCAAGGTCCACCCGGCAGACAGCGGGTGTAGATCGTCCTGCTGCTCATCTCCAGGCTCTCCAGGTCGGAAGCCCGAACGACGCCGTTGCGGCTTCGCTCCAGCAGCAGTTCGGGATGCTGAGCCCATCTCCCCCTCTTGGTCATGCAGTCAGCATGGGCGCGGGATAGATCACCTCACCAGAGCTGTTCGCGCAGTCTGTGGATAACTACCCTGTTGTGGATAAGTCACCCAGAAGTACATGATGGCCCCCTTCCTTGCGCCTAGCGCAAGGAAGGGGGCCATCATGTACTTCAAAAAGAGCGTCAGACGCGCTTGAACAGCAGAGCGCGCTTCACTTCCTGAATGGCCTTCGTGACCTGGATGCCACGCGGGCAAGCGTCGGTGCAGTTGAACGTCGTCCGGCAGCGCCATACGCCTTCGGAGTCGTTCAGGATGTCGAGCCGCTCTTCGGCGCCTTCGTCACGTGAGTCGAAGATGAACCGGTGCGCGTTGACGATCGCGGCCGGGCCGAAGTACGAGCCGTCGTTCCAGTACACCGGGCACGAGGACGTGCAGCAGGCGCACAGGATGCACTTGGTCGTGTCGTCGAACCGGTCGCGGTCGGCCTGCGACTGGATCCGCTCGCGCGTGGGCTCGTTCCCGTAGGCGATGAGGTACGGCTTGACCGCACGGTACGCCTCGAAGAACGGGTCCATGTCGACGTAAAGGTCCTTGAGCGTGGTCAGGCCCTTGATCGGCGCGATGGTGATGACGGTCTTCTTGCCGCCGGTCTCCAGCAGGTCCTTCATCAGGACCTTGCACGCCAGCCGGTTGATGCCGTTGATCTGCATCGCGTCGGAACCGCAGACGCCGTGCGCGCACGAGCGCCGGAACGAGAACGTCCCGTCGATGTAGTCCTTCACGTAGAAGAGCAGGTTCAGCAGCCGGTCGGTGCGCTGCGCCGGGACGTCGTAGGACTCCCAGTGCGGCTCGGTGTCGACCTCGGGGTTGAACCGCAGGATCTTCAGCGTGACGGTGATCGGCGTGTGGTCGGAGGACACGGCCTCCGACTTCTCGGGGGTGGCCGTGGTCATCAGTACTTCCGCTCCATCGGTTCGTAGCGGGTGAAGGTCACCGGCTTGTAATCCAGTCGGATGTCGGCGTTCAGCTCGGAACCCTGCTTGTAGGCCATGGTGTGCCGCATGAAGTTCGTGTCGTCACGGTTCGGGTAGTCCTCGCGCGCGTGTCCGCCGCGGGACTCCTTGCGCGCCAGGGCGCCGACGACCAGGACTTCGGCGAGTTCGAGCAGGAAGCCCAGCTCGACGGCCTCGAGGACGTCGGTGTTGTACCGCTTCCCCTTGTCCGACACGGTGATCCGGCTGTACCGCTCCTTCAGTGCCTGCACGTCGGTCAGCGCCTGCTTCAGCGTGTCCTCGGTGCGGTACACCGAAGCGTGCGAGTCCATCGTCCGCTGCAGCTCGGTGCGGATGTCGGCGACGCGTTCGTCACCGTGCTCCGAGAGCAGCAGCGACAGCTGGTCTTCGACGACCTTGGTCGGGTTTTCCGGCAGCTCGACGTGGTCGTGCGCCAGCGCGTACTCGGCGGCGGCGATGCCGGCGCGGCGGCCGAACACGTTGATGTCGAGCAGCGAGTTGGTGCCCAGCCGGTTCGAACCGTGCACGGACACGCACGCCACCTCACCCGCGGCGTACAGGCCGGGGATGACGTTTTCGTTGTCCCGCAACGCCTCGCCGTGGACGTTGGTCGGGATGCCACCCATCACGTAGTGACAGGTCGGGAACACCGGCACCGGTTCGGTGACCGGGTCGACCCCCAGGTACGTCCGCGAGAACTCCATGATGTCCGGGAGTTTCGCGTTCAGCGTCTCCTCGGGGATGTGCGTTACGTCGAGGACGACGTAGTCCTTGTTCGGCCCGCAACCCCGGCCCTGCAGCACTTCCTGCACCATCGACCGGGCGACGATGTCACGCGGCGCGAGGTCCTTGATGGTGGGGGCGTAGCGCTCCATGAACCGTTCGCCGTCGGCGTTGCGGAGGATGCCGCCTTCCCCGCGCACGGCTTCGGAGATGAGGATGCCGAGCCCGGCGAGACCGGTCGGGTGGAACTGGAAGAACTCCATGTCCTCCAGCGGCAGGCCCTTGCGGAAGATGATGCCGAGGCCGTCACCGGTGAGGGTGTGCGCGTTCGACGTCGTCTTGAAGATCTTGCCCGCGCCGCCGGTGGCGAACACGATCGACTTCGCCTGGAAGACGTGCAGCTCGCCGGTCGCCAGCTCGTAGGCGACGACGCCGGAAGCGGCCGGGTTGCCGTCCTCGTCCGGGGTCAGGATGAGGTCCAGCACGTAGAACTCGTTGAAGAACTCGGTGCCGTGCTTGACGCAGTTCTGGTACAGCGTCTGCAGGATCATGTGCCCGGTGCGGTCCGCGGCGTAGCAGGCGCGGCGGACCGCGGCCTTGCCGTGGTCACGGGTGTGCCCGCCGAAGCGGCGCTGGTCGATCTTGCCCTCGGGTGTCCGGTTGAACGGCAGGCCCATCTTCTCGAGGTCGAGAACCGCGTCGATGGCTTCCTTCGCCATGATCTCGGCGGCGTCCTGGTCGACCAGGTAGTCGCCACCCTTGATCGTGTCGAAGGTGTGCCACTCCCAGTTGTCCTCTTCGACGTTCGCCAGCGCGGCGCACATACCGCCCTGGGCGGCGCCGGTGTGGGAACGCGTCGGGTAGAGCTTGGTGAGGACCGCGGTGCGGGCACGCTGGCCGGACTCGATGGCCGCGCGCATGCCGGCGCCACCGGCGCCGACGATCACCACGTCGTACTTGTGGAACTGCATGAGGACTCCGCTTAACGTGTGGTGGGCGTCAGTTGGCCGAGATGCCGGGATCGAAGGTGAAGATCACCATCGTGCCGACGGCGAGGATCAGCACCATCGAGACGTAGAGCACGATTTTCAGCCAGAACCGGGTGCTGTCCTTGCGGGCGTAGTCGTCGATGATCGTCCGCAGCCCGTTGCCGCCGTGGATTTCGGCGAGCCACAGCATCGACAGGTCCCAGAACTGCCAGAACGGCGAGGCCCAGCGGCCGGCGACGAAGCCCCAGTTGATGCGGTGCACGCCGCCGTCGAGGATGTTCATGATGAACAGGTGGCCGAGCACCAGGACGATCAGGGCGAGGCCCGAGATGCGCATGAACAGCCAGCTGTAGAGCTCGAAGTTGCTCCGGCGGGCGGCGGGACGCTTCGGGGAACGCGGCTTGTCGAGTGCGAGAACTTCGGATGCCATGGTCAGTGCCCCCCGAACATAACTTCGACGGTGCGCTTCATCATGAAGAAGGCACCGGGAATCATCACCACGATCCAGATGGCGAGGATCGTCCATAGCATCGGCTTCTGGAACTTCGGTCCCTTCTCCCAGAAGTCGACCAGCATGACCCGGATGCCGTTGAGCGCGTGGAACAGCACCGCGCCGACCAGGCCGACCTCGAGGAGGTTGACCAGCGGGGTCTTGTAGGTCTCGATGACCTCGTTGTACGTGTCGGGCGACACGCGCACGAGCGCGGTGTCGAGGACGTGCACGAAGAGGAAGAAGAATGTCAGCACGCCGGTGATGCGGTGCAGCACCCAGGACCACATACCGGGGTCGCCCCGGTAGAACGTCCCTTGCCGGCGTGAGGCACCCGCGGAGGCGCTCGCGGCCGCCTCGGTGGCGGTGCTAGCCGTGGTGGACATCGGTGAACGGCCTCCAACGTCATGGCTCGGGCCCGCTGACCGCTGGTTTCCGCGCCTGCCGCCGGGACGTCCGCTGGGGACGGCTCCGGCGACGGTGCCGAGATCATGGTCATCGAGCGTGGATGAAAAGGATGCTAGACCCGCACCTCACGGTGGGCTCACCTCCGGGTTCCTCTGTGTGATGGACCAGACATCGAGGCTCCCGCACGATCGGGTGACGCAGGCCGGTAACTCACCGGTTCGTCCACTGTGGACGGGACGGGTCGCCGCGGAGTGTCCTGAACGGTGCGTGACGATCTTGGATCTTTCTCGCGGCCAGAGGGCCGGGTACTGCCTGCGATTACTCCGTCATGGTCACCGTAAGTACTCCCTTGGTCGCGCGTACGACTCATGAGTAAACGTTTGTGTTACGTAGCGTGCCTTTCCTATGGCGGCTAAGCGGCCGTTAGGTACCGTTCCTCGGTCGACCCGGCATTCGTCGCCGGGCCGTTTCTTCGGACCATCCGCTGGATCAGCGGGGAGGGAGACACACGTTGCGTCGCATGCGTGGAACCGCGCTGGCCGCCGCTGCCATGGCCGGTGCTCTGGTACTGGCCGGATGCGCGAAGGATTCTGGTGCGGGGAACAACAACAACGCGAGCACGGGGGACCAGGCCGCCGGCTGCGTGACCGCGCCGAAGCCGCCCGCCGCGGCCGCCGCCTCGACGAGCACCAGCCAGGCAGGCGAGAAGGTCGACGGCAGCAAGCTCAAGGTCGCGTTGGCCTTCGACGTCGGCGGCCGTGGTGACGCGTCGTTCAACGACTCCGCCGCCGCCGGTACCGACAAGGCCAAGGCCGAACTCGGCGTCACGTCGGTCACCGAAAGCACCGCCGCCGCGACCGAGGACGAGGCCGCGAAGTCGCAGCGTCTCGACCAGCTCGCCTCGCAAGGCTTCAGCCCGGTCATCGCGGTCGGCTTCGCCTACGCCAAGGCCGTCGGCGCCATCGCGCCGAAGTACCCGAACACCCAGTTCGCGATCGTCGACGACGACTCCGTCAAGGCGCCGAACGTCACCCCGCTGGTGTTCGCCGAGGAGCAGGGCTCGTTCCTGGCCGGTGTCGCCGCCGCCTACAAGTCGAAGAAGTGCCACGTCGGCTTCGTCGGTGGCGTCAACACGCCGCTGATCCAGAAGTTCGAGGCCGGCTTCCTCCAGGGTGTGAAGGCCGCTTCGAGCAAGGCCAAGATCGAGGACGAGTACCTCACCCCGGCCGGTGACTTCTCCGGGTTCCAGGACCCGGCGAAGGGCAACGTGAAGGCCGCCGCCCAGATCGCCAAGGGCGCGGACGTCGTCTACCACGCCGCCGGTGCCTCCGGTAAGGGCGTTTTCGAGGCCGCGAAGTCGAACAACGCCATGGCCATCGGCGTCGACTCCGACCAGTACAACCAGAAGACGGTCGAGGCGTCGAAGGACGTCATCATCACCTCGATGCTCAAGCGCGTCGACGTGGCGGTGTTCGACTATCTCCGCGCGCTCGCGAAGGGCGACCTCACGTCGCTGCCGAAGCGGTTCGACCTCAAGGTCGATGGCATCGGTTACGCCACTTCCGGTGGCAAGGTCGACGACATCAAGGACGTCCTCGAGGGCTACAAGGCGCAGATCGTCTCCGGGGCGATCACCGTCTCGGACAAGCCGCAGAAGTAAGCTCCACCAGGGGGCCCGAAGCATGTTTTCCCGCTGAGGGCCAATCGTGACCGCGGGGCTCGGGAGGGTAATCCCTTCCGAGCCCCAACCTGTTTACCCAGAACTGGATGGCTTTTTCATGAGCGCTCCCCAGGCCGAGGTCACCGACGCCCCCGACCGGGGTGAACCGGCCGTGCAGCTGACCGGGATCACGAAGCGATTCCCCGGTGTCGTCGCCAACTCCGACGTCAACCTCACCGTCGTCAAGGGCGAGGTGCACGCCGTCTGCGGCGAGAACGGCGCGGGCAAATCGACCCTGATGAAGATCCTCTACGGCATGCAGCAGCCGGACGAGGGCGGCATCGCGATCAACGGCGAACCGGTGAAACTGCGCAATCCGCAGGACGCCATCAAGGCCGGGATCGGCATGGTCCACCAGCACTTCATGCTGGCCGACAACCTGACCGTCGGGGAGAACGTCTTCCTCGGCGCGGAGAACCTGCACGGCATCGGCCGCGCCGCCAGGGCGAAACTGGCGGAGTTCGCCGAACGCGTCGGCCTCCACGTCCGGCCGGACGCGCTGCTCGAAGAACTCGGCGTCGCCGACCGTCAGCGCGTGGAGATCGTCAAGGTGCTCTACCGCGGCGCCCGGATCATCATCCTCGACGAGCCCACCGCGGTGCTCGTGCCTCAGGAGGTCGACGCGCTGTTCGAGACCGTCCGCGCCATGCAGAAGGACGGCTTCACCTTCCTCTTCATCTCGCACAAGCTCGACGAGGTGCGCGCGATCGCCGACACGGTCACCGTGATCCGCCGCGGCACCACCGTCGGCACGGCCGATCCGAAGACGATCACCTCGCGCCAGCTGGCCGAGATGATGGTCGGCTCGGAACTGCCCAGCCCGGAGACCCGCGAGTCCACCGTGACCGATCGGGCCGTCCTCCGCCTGGACGACGTCTGCCTGAGCGTCGAGGGGTCCGAGCGGAACGTGCTCGACCACATCTCCTTCACCGTGCACGCGGGCGAGGTGCTCGGGATCGCCGGCGTCGAGGGCAACGGGCAGACCGAGCTCGTCGAGACGATCATGGGCATGCGCAAGGGCGGCGGCCGGATCGAATTGACCGAGGCCGACGGCAACGTCGTCGAACTGCACAAACTGGGGACGCTCGCCCGTCGCGAGGCCGGGATCGGCTACATCGCCGAAGACCGCACGCGGCACAGCCTCCTACTCACGCAACCGTTGTGGGTCAACAGGATTCTCGGCTACCAGACGCGCAAGCCGGTCGCGAAAGGACAGTTGCTCGACATCGTCGGCGCGCGTGAGGACACCCGCCGCATCGTCGAGAAGTACGACGTCCGCACCCCGGGCATCGACGTCCCGGCCGCCGCGCTTTCCGGCGGGAACCAGCAGAAGCTGATCGTCGGCCGTGAGCTTTCGGGGGAGCCGGTGCTGCTGATCGCGTCGCATCCGACGCGCGGTGTCGACGTCGGCGCGCAGGCGTTGATCTGGGAACAGATCCGCCAGGCCCGCGCGGCCGGGCTGGCCGTGCTGCTGGTTTCGGCCGACCTCGACGAGCTGATCGGGCTTTCCGACACCATTCAGGTCATGCTGCGCGGACGGCTGGTCGGCGCGGCCGACCCCGCGACCGTGACCCCGCAGGAACTGGGCTCCGCGATGACGGGTGCCTCCGAAGACTCCCAAGACTCCGAAGAGGATGGTGTGGCGTGAAAAGGTTCGCTATTTGCGGCACTCATTGCTTTGGAGGAACAGCGTGAGTTCCTGGCGTACGAGGCTGCTGCCGCCTCTGCTCGCGATCGTGTTCGCCGTCATCCTGACGGCCATCGCGCTCATCATCTCGGGCGCCGATCCGCTGCAGGCGTACGGCACGATGATCGGCCAGCTCTTCAAGGGCTCGACAGCCGTCGACACGGTGAACCTCGCGACGGTCTATTACCTGTCCGGGCTCGCGGTGGCCATCGGCTTCCAGATGAACCTCTTCAACATCGGCGTCGAGGGCCAGTACCGGTTCGCCGCCATCGTCACCGCCATCATCGGTGGGGCACTGCGACTGCCGCCGGTGATCCACGTGCTGGCGATCCTGGTCGTCGCGGTGCTCAGCGGCATGCTGTACGCGGCCATCCCGGCCGTGCTGAAGGTGACCCGAGGCGTTTCCGAGGTCATCTCGACGATCATGCTGAACGCGATCGTCGGCGGCATCGTGGCGTTCCTGGTCAACGCGGATCAGTTCGGCGTGCAGACCGGCAACAACATCGCCACCCGGGAGATCGACGGCACCGGCCGGATCCCGGGTATCCCGATCCTTTCCGGTGAACTGTTCGGCTTCGTGTTCATCGCGGCGCTGATCGGCGCCGCCTACTGGTTCATGCTCAACCGGACCCGGTTCGGCTTCGAGCTCAAGGCCTCCGGCGAATCGACGACGGCGGCCGCCGCCGGTGGGGTGAACGCCAAGAAGATGACGCTGATCGCGATGCTGCTTTCCGGTGGTGTCGCCGGTCTGGTCGCGATGCCGGAACTGCTCGGCCGCGACTTCAGCTACGGCATCACCTCGACCCAGATGTACGGCTTCACCGGGATCGCGGTCGCCCTGCTCGGCCGCAACCACCCGGCCGGGATCGCGCTGGGCGCCCTGCTGTGGGCGTTCCTCGACCGGTCCGCGGTGTCGCTGGAGCAGATCAACGTGTCCAAGGAGATCGCCACGATCATGCAGGGCGTGATCGTGCTGTCGGTCGTCATCGCGTACGAAGTCGTGCGCCGCGCCGATCTGGCCGCCGAACAGCGTCGCGTGGGTCGCGCGCTGGCGGGCAACGGCCGCAAGGGGTCGAGCGTTTCCGAGGGAGGTGCGGTGTGACCACCGCGGACGTTCTTTCGCCCAACACAGGCGGCACCACCATGCCGGTGAAGCGGCAGAAACGCCGTATCCCGGGCTGGGCCAAGGGCGCCATCTGGGGTCTGCTGGCGGTCGGCGTGCTTTCGGCCGCTTCGTACGCCACCGGCGTCAACACGCTGACCTCGACCAACACCGCGCACACCGCGTTGCGGCTGGCGCTGCCGATCCTGCTGTGCGCGCTCGGCGGGCTCTGGGCCGAACGCGCGGGCGTGATCAACATCGGCCTCGAAGGCATGATGATCCTCGGCACCTGGGGTGCCGCCTGGGGCGCCTTCTACGGCGGCGTCTGGGCCGGATTGCTCGCTGCCGTGGTGTTCGGGGCGCTCGGCGGCCTGCTGCACGCCGTCGCGACGGTGACCTTCAACGTCAACCACATCGTCTCCGGTGTGGCGATCAACCTGCTCGGTCTCGGCGTCGCGAAGTACCTCGCGAACCTGGTGTTCACCCCGCTTTCGGGTAACCCGCGCCAGTCGCCGCCGGTCCCGAAGTTCGACACCTACTCGGCGACGTTCCTCTCGGACTGGCTTTCGGACCTGGAGAAGATGCAGCGCGTCTTCATCTCGGACCTCGCCGGGATCCTCAACGGCCTCATCACCGAGGTCGCGCCGCTGACGATGATCGCGATCGCGCTGGTGCCGATCAGTTATCTGGTGCTGTGGCGGACCCGGTTCGGCCTGCGGTTGCGGTCCTGCGGGGAGAACCCGGTCGCGGCCGAGTCGCTCGGGGTCAACGTCTACGTGCACAAGTACATCGCCATGCTCGTCTCCGGCGGGCTCGCCGGGATGGGCGGCGCGTCGCTCGTGCTGCTCGCCGGCGGGGCGGACTACCTGGAGAACCAGACCAACAACCGCGGGTACATCGGCCTCGCGGCGATGATCTTCGGCAACTGGCGGCCGGGTGGCCTGCTCGGCGGCGCGGCGCTGTTCGGGTACGCGGACGGGCTCCAGCTCGCCGGTGGCGGGACCGCGGTGCTCGCGCTGCTGTACGGCGCGGTGATCCTGCTGGCCGTGATCGTGGCGGTGCAGTTGTTCCGCCGTCAGTGGATCGCTTCCGCGCTCGGTGTCGTCGGCGCCGGTCTGCTGTACGCGATCTACTGGACCAACGACGACCTGCCCAGCGACCTCATCCCGTACACCGCGCACTTCGTGACCCTGATCGTGCTCGCGGTCGCTTCGCAGCGGCTGCGGCCGCCCAAGGCGGACGGCGCTCTCTATCGGCGAGGTGAGGACTGACATGGCGGAGTACGACTGGGAAGCCCTGCGGGCTCAAGCCGTCGAGGTGGCGAAGTCGGCGTACGCGCCCTACTCGGGTCTGCACGTCGGCGTCGCCGGTGTGGTGGACGACGGCCGGATCGTCGTCGGCTGCAACGTCGAGAACGCGTCTTACGGGCTGGGCATGTGCGCGGAATGCACGATGGCGGGGCAGCTGCGGCTGACCGGCGGCGGCAAACTCGTCGCGGTCGCCTGCCGCAGTGGCGCCGGTGAGCTGCTGATGCCGTGCGGCCGTTGCCGTCAGATCCTGTTCGAGCACGGCGGCGCCGACTGTCTCGTGGACACGCCCAGCGGGATCCTGCCGATGTCCGCGGTGCTGCCGGACGCGTTCGGCCCGGACGACCTGCCGTGAGCGCGTTCGCCGCCGTCGACGTCATCCGCGCGAAGCGGGACGGCGGACGGCTGTCCGACGAGCAGATCGACTGGACCATCGACGCGTACACGCGCGGTGAGATCGCCGAGGAACAGATGGCCGCGCTCGCGATGGCCATCTTCCTGCGGGGCATGGATTCCGGCGAGATCGCGTGCTGGACCGGCGCGATGATCGCCTCGGGGGAGCGGCTCGACCTGAAGGTCAGCCGTCCGACGATCGACAAGCATTCGACGGGCGGGGTCGGCGACAAGATCACGCTTCCGCTGGCGCCGCTCGTCGCGGCGTGCGGGGCGGCCGTGCCGCAGCTGTCCGGGCGCGGGCTCGGGCACACCGGTGGGACGCTGGACAAACTGGAGTCGATCCCGGGCTGGCGTGCCGCTTTGTCGACTTCGGAGATCATGCGGCAGCTCGACGACGTCGGCGCGGTGGTCTGCGCGGCGACGTCCGGGCTGGCTCCCGCGGACAAGAAGCTGTACGCGCTGCGGGACGTGACCTCGACGGTGGAGTCGATTCCGCTGATCGCCAGCTCGATCATGAGCAAGAAGATCGCCGAGGGCTCGGCCGGACTGGTGCTCGATGTGAAGACCGGGTCCGGCGCGTTCATGAAGACGCTTCCGCAGGCGCGTGAACTCGCGCGGACGCTGGTGGAGATCGGGACCGCGCACGGCGTCGCCACGACGGCGCTGATCACGGACATGAACGTGCCGTTGGGCTATGCCGTCGGCAACGCGATCGAGGTCGCGGAGTCGATCGAGGTGCTGCGCGGCGGTGGTCCGGCCGACGTCGTCGAGCTGACCGTGGCTTTGGCCAGGGAGATGCTGGCGCTGGCGGGATTGTCCGATGTGGACCCGGCTTCGGTGCTCGCGTCCGGACGGGCTTACGAGACGTGGTGCCGGATGATCGCCGCGCAGGGCGGGGACCCGGAGGCTCCGCTGCCGCGGCCAAAGCACGTCCACGTCGTCTCGGCGCCCGCTGAGGGAGTGTTGACGTCTCTGGACGCTTATTCGGTCGGGGTCGCCGCCTGGCGGCTCGGGGCCGGGCGGGCGCGCAAGGAGGATCCGGTGCAGGCCGCGGCGGGTGTGCTGTGCCTGGCGAAGCCGGGCGACAAGGTTTCTGCCGGGCAGCCGCTGCTGGAACTCCACACGGACACCCCGGACGCCGTCCCTTCGGCTCTCGCCGCCCTCACCGACGCCTACGCCGTCTCCTCGGAGGCCCCGGCGGCCACGCCCCTGGTGCTGGAGACCGTCCGCCCCTGAGCGCGTTCAGCCCGCTAAACGCGCTCAGCGGCGTCGGCGGGCGGATCGCGATCAGGGGGCGAAAGTCGCTCTGGTCGGTTCTGCGTTTCGTCCTCTGAATGCGGTGGTTCGCACTACGCACTACCGCAACTAGAGGACGAAACGCGTGGCGATCGGGGGCGCGTGGGGTGTGCGAGGTTCCGAGTAGCGTGAAGGCCCCCTTCCCTTGGCTGGTCACTCAAACAACAGCCGAGGGAAGGGGGCCTTCACGCGCTAAAGGGAGCGTGAGCCTCAGTCAGAGGTCTCGTCGCCGCCATCGGCCTTGGCCTTGGCGTCGGCCGCCTTGGGCGCTCGGCCGTTGCGCGAGCTGCGGCGCGGCTGACGCGGGGCGGGCGGCGGCGGGGAGATCTGCTGCAGGGCCGGGCCACCGCCGAGCATCAGCTCCGCGAAGGTCGCCATGGCCTCGTCCAGCTGGCCGCCGATGCGGCGCACGGACTCGTCGTTGCTCTTGCGCACCAGCGTGTCCACCGAGTCGGTGTCCGGCTGCTTCGACAGCGTGCTCTCGACCTTGGACAGGCCGCTGCGGATCGATCCGTCGAGGTCGCCGAGCCGTCCGGTGAAGCCGTCCTCGACCTTGTCGAGCCGCTCGGCCAGGTCGTCGAGCCGCGAGGTGACCTTCTCGAGCCTGTCGCCGAGGCCGTCGAGCCGCTCCGACGCGTCGATCATCTCGCCGGTCTCGGTCAGCGCGGTCTTGAGCGCGTCGGCATTCGCGGCGAGGCTTTCCTTGGTGGCCTTGTCGAGGTTCTCGACGCGGGTGCGCAGCTCGCGGTCGACGGTGTCGACGCGGTCGCGCAGGACCGACTCGGCCTGCTCGACGCGCTCGCGCACCGGGCCGATCACCGACTGCGGCAGCGAGTCGGTCTTCACGTCCTGCTTGTCGAGGTGCGCGCCGAGCTCGTCGAGACGGCGGTGGATGTTCTGGAGCTTGTCCTCGAGCCCGTCCATCCGGCCCGCGACGCCTTCGAACTTCGCGGCCATGCCGTCGAGGCGGCCGTCGAGCTGGGCGAACGGCTTGGCGAGCTTGTCGACGATGCTTTCGACGGCGCGGGTCAGCGCGGCGAGCGCGTTGTCCTGCGCTTCGAGCCGCGACATGGTCTCGTCGAGGCGCTCGGCGAGCACGCTGACCTCGGTGCGGTCGGGCATCTCCGAGAGCCGCTTGCGGACGGCGCCGAGCGAGTCGACCGGGGCAAGGCGGGCGTAGATGTCGTCGAGCGCGTCGAAGATCTGCTGCTGTTCGCTCTCACGCACTTCGGCCGCGCGCACCAGCATGTTGCGCATCCGGTCGAAGGACGGGGCTGCAATGTTGTTGTCAGTGGTCACTGCGGTGTCCTTCGTGGGCGGGGAAATGGGAGGGACGTGACCTGAAGCTTATCCATTGCGAAATTGCTGTGCGTATGGCCCCCGGGTATCGGACAATGCCACCCGCTGCCCCTGATGGCCGATTCAGCCGGTGATCCACAAAGCTGAGGGTTAAGTCGAGCATGAGACTTACCGCCATGTAGGGGAATGACAGGCTGGTTACCGTTACGTATGTCCGCTGAAAGCAGCAGTTCCCGCATCCCGGAGGCGGTACTGACCCGTGCTCCGAAAGTCCTCTTGCACGACCATCTGGACGGCGGGCTGCGGCCCGCCACGGTGGCCGAACTCGCCGACCGGACGGGGTACCCGGCCTTGCCCGTGAAGGACCCCGTCGAGCTGGGCCGATGGTTCCGCGAAGCCGCCGATTCCGGCTCCCTCGTCTCGTACCTTGAGACGTTCGCGCATACCTGTGGCGTGATGCAGACCGAGGAAGCGCTGGTCAGAGTGGCCGCCGAGGCGGTGGAAGACCTCGCCGCCGACGGGGTCGTCTACGCCGAGGTGCGCTACGCCCCCGAACTCTTCGTCGAACGAGGCCTTTCACTCGATGCGGTGGTCGAGGCCGTTCAGGCGGGTTTCGAGGAAGGTGAACGGAGAGTGGCCGCCGGAGGGGGCCGGATCCGGATCGGGACGTTGCTCTGCGCGATGCGCCAGCACGCCCGCGCCCTCGAGATCGCGGGCCTCGCCGTCCGCTACCGCGACGCCGGTGTCGTCGGGTTCGACATCGCCGGACCGGAAGACGGATTTCCGCCTACCAGAAATCTCGACGCATTCGAGTTTCTTCGTACGAATAATGCGCATTTCACCATTCATGCCGGGGAGGCGTTCGGGCTTCCGTCCATTTGGGAGGCGATTCAGCATTGCGGTGCCGAGCGCCTCGGTCACGGTGTACGCATCGTCGAGGACATCAAGACCGACAGTGACGGCACGGTCCATTTGGGACGGTTGGCCGCCTACGTCCGCGACCGCCGGATCCCGCTGGAGATCTGCCCCACGTCCAATGTCCAGACGGGAGCGGCGCGCTCGATCGGTGAGCATCCCATCGGCCTGCTCACCCGGCTGCGCTTCCGGGTCACGGTCAACACCGACAACCGCCTGATGAGCGGCTGCTCGATGACCAGCGAATTCGCCGCGCTGGCCGAGGCGTTCGGCTTCGGCCTGGCCGATCTGGAGTGGTTCACCATCAATGCGATGAAATCCGCGTTCCTCGATTTCGATCGGCGGCTCGACATCATCAACACGGTCATCAAGCCCGGGTATGCCGCCTTGCGTTCGTTAGCATAGCCAACTATATTCCACTATATAGGAGATCTTTCCCAAATGGTGGAACGGTGGCGAAGATGGCGCAGGTCGTGGACGCGGGGGTCGGCGGAAAACGACGCTGGCTCATCCTCGCGCTCGGCCTCGCCGCGCAGACCGCGAGCTGTTCGTTCCTCTACGGGATCCCGTTCCTGGTGCCGTCCATGCAGCGTGCGGAGGGGCTCACGCTGGCCGAGGCGGGAACGGTGGTGGCGGCACCGAGTCTTGGCCTGTTGTTCACCTTGATCTTGTGGGGTGCGGCCGCGGACCGTTACGGAGAGCGTTTGGTCATCGCTCTAGGCCTGGGCGCATCGGGGTTACTCCTCGTGTACGCGGCCCTCGGCGATCACTCGCTCGGGGTGCTCTTTGGGGTATTTCTGCTCGCCGGTGCGTGCACCGCGTCAGTGAACGCCGCGAGCGGCCGGGCCGTCCTCGGCTGGTTCGGTCCGGCCGAACGCGGCTTCGCGATGGGTGTCCGCCAGACCGCCCAGCCGCTCGGCGTGGCGGTCGCCGCGTTCGGCCTCCCGCCGCTCGCGGACCGCTGGGGTTTCCAGGTTTCCCTTCTGCTGCCCGCGCTGGCCGCGCTCGTCGTCGCACTGTTCGTCGCTTGGCTCCTGGTCGATCCGCCGCGCCCGGAGACGCGATCCGCGACCGGCGAGAAACCGCCGTCGCCGTACCGGAAGCCCGCGTTGTGGCGGGTCCACGGTGCGAGCGCGCTGCTCGTCGTCCCGCAGTTCACGGTCTCCGCGTTCACGCCGGTGTACCTGGTGACCATGCACCACTGGACGGCCGCGTCGGCCGGCCTGTTCGTCGGTGGTGTCCAGATCCTCGGCGCGCTGGGGAGGCTCGCGTCGGGCTACTGGTCCGACCGCGTCGGCAGCAGGCTGCGGCCGATGCGGCAGCTGGCCGTTTCGAGCGCCGCGGTGATGCTGCTGGTCGCGCTCGGGGACGCGACGTGGCCGTGGCTGGTGCTGCTCGCGCTCGTGCTGGCCGCGGTGATCACCGTGTCCGACAACGGACTCGGGTTCACCGCTTCGGCGGAGATGGCCGGGCTCGCGTGGGCGGGGCGGGCGATGGGCACGCAGAACACCGGCCAGAACATCGCCGCCGCGCTGACCCCGCCGATGCTCGGTCTCGTGATCGGCGATTCGCGGTACGCGCTGGCCTTCTGCGTGGCGGCGGTCTTCCCGGTCCTCGCGATCGCGCTCGTGCCTGTCAAGCACGAGCAGGCCGTACCTCGCAGGTAGTCGACTACTTGCGAGGTAAGGCTTCATCCTTCCACAGGCGGGCGAGGGCCTTGACCCGGTGCCGAAGGTTGATCAACGGAAGATCGGGGACGTTGACTGTCCCCGCTCGGCCGCAGCGGCACCCAGGTGAGGTCAGGTTCCAGCAGGTCAGCAAGTACCGGTCTGCGAGAACCGTCATCACCACTCACGACCCCACACCTCGGAACCCCCAAGCGCTATGAAAGGCCCCTTCATCGCAAAATTTGCAATGAAGGGGCCTTTCATAGCGTCCCGTAGTGAGGGTCAGGCGACCGTCAGGCGGTTCTCGAAGGTCTCGACGAGCTTGCGCCACTCGGACTGCTCCGCGTCGAACGGGGCACTCGGCTCGAGGCGCGTGGGGTCCGGCCGCAGCACGAACGACACCAGCCAGCCGAGACTTTCGTTGGCGGCCAGCGCGGTTTCGACGCTGTCGTCTTCGGCCCAGTCGGCGGCGTCGGTGATCAGCTCGACGGCCAGCTCCAGCTGGGTCGGGTCGATCGCCTCCGGGCCCTCGGCGATGTCGTCGGCGATACCGGTCAGCACGTAGGTGTTCTC
The DNA here is from genome assembly GCF_055575355.1 of Amycolatopsis sp. NPDC034160. Taxonomy (NCBI): domain Bacteria; kingdom Bacillati; phylum Actinomycetota; class Actinomycetes; order Pseudonocardiales; family Pseudonocardiaceae; genus Amycolatopsis; species Amycolatopsis sp. NPDC034160. The sequence goes on from NZ_JBVISU010000002.1 coordinate 524,844, forward strand.
GGGGTCGACGTCGATTTCGAGCTCGCCCGCGGTGGCCTTCGTGGCCACCTCGTCCCAAGTGGACACTTGGGCGAGGTCGTTGCCCGCCAGGTCCTTGCCCTCCGCGATCGCGCGGATGAGCGCCTTCTCGGAGGTGAAGACGTCGATCTCGCCTTCGCTGCCGAAGAAGATCGGCTTGTCGTCGAGGTAGCAGCGCAGCGTGTAGTACTCGGCGCCGGAGGTGATGATCTTGATCGGGTCGATGCCGACCTCGCCCCAGAAACCGACGGGCTCGTCGTCTTCCTCGTCCTCGTCGACGGCTTCGAGGTCCTCGTCGTCATCGGTGGCGGCTTCGGCCGCGGCGGACTCCGCGAGGAAGGTCGCGAGTTCCTCCGCCGTCTGCTCCAGCACCTTCTCGTCGACGTCGGGAGCGGTCACCAGACCGTCGATCGCGTCGAGCACGGTGTCCCACTTCTCGGAGACCGCCTCCGACAGGTCCGCCCACAGCCGCTCGCCGTCGCGGCCGGTGAAGGGCAGCGTGCCCTGGTCCAGCAGCGAGAAGCTCTCGTGCGCGTCGAGGACCTCGTGGACGTCCTCGAGTTCGCACACGTCCGCGAGCGAACGCACGATGCCGATGATCTCGGCCAGCTCGCCGATCGTCCACTGGTCCGGCTTCTCGGCCACCAGCTCCGGGACGCCGACCAGGTCGAAGGTGTGGTCGTCGTCCGGGATCAGCTCGGGCACGTTCAGCGCCGGCACGACCTCCCACGCGGGGTGGTCGAGCAGGTCGTGCTGCTCCGAAGTCCGCACGAACGCGGCGAGGTGCGCGGCGTCGGGGAAGGCGTACAGGTCTTCCTCGTCGCCGAGGAAGGCTTCCCACTCCTCGCCGTCTTCCCGCCAGCGCGGCGCCCAGAGAGTGACGACGTCACCCTGAGGCAGGCCGAGTTCGATCGGGATGATGTCCTGTGCCATTCCTAAGCCCTCTCGGATTACCGCCTGTGTGCGCGCGACCGGGTGATGCTTGCCCGATTTGGATGCGCGGTACCGCGAAGCCTACGGGTTTCCGCCGGAGGGCGCGATCACCCCTGGGCAAGAAGCGACCAACGGATGGCACGATAGGTCCTCTGATGACTCTTACAGACCTCCTGCCTGCGGATCCCGACCCCGACTCGCTGTTCGAAGCCTTCTCCACCTGGACGGCCGAGCGCGGGCTCGAGCTGTACCCGGCGCAGGAGGAGGCCATCATCGAAGTGGTCTCCGGCGCGAACCTGATCCTGTCGACACCGACGGGCTCGGGAAAGAGCCTGGTCGCCGTCGGCGCCCACTTCACCGCGCTCGCGCACGGCCGCCGCAGCTACTACACGGCGCCGATCAAGGCGCTGGTCTCGGAGAAGTTCTTCCAGCTCATCGAGATCTTCGGCGCGGAGAACGTCGGCATGATGACCGGCGATTCGAGTGTCAACGCCGAGGCGCCGATCATCTGCTGCACGGCGGAAATCCTGGCGAATATGGCGTTGCGGTTCGGTGCCGACGCGCCGGTCGGCCAGGTCGTCGCCGATGAATTCCACTTCTACTCGGAGCCGGATCGCGGCTGGGCCTGGCAGGTGCCGCTCCTGGAACTGGGAGGCGCGCAGTTCGTGCTGATGTCGGCGACGCTCGGCGACGTCTCCTTCTTCGAAAAGGACCTCACCCGCCGGACCGGCCGTCCGACCGCGGTGGTCACGTCGGCGCAGCGGCCGGTGCCGCTCACCTTCCGCTACGCGCTGACCCCGTTGCACGAGACGATGTCCGAGCTGCTCCACGGTGGTCAGTCGCCGGTGTACGTCGTGCACTTCTCGCAGGCCGCGGCGATCGAGCGCGCGCAGACGCTGATGAGCATCAACGTCACCACCAAGGCGGAGAAGGAGGCCATCGCCGAGATGCTCGGCGACTTCCGCTTCGCCGCCGGGTTCGGGAAGACCCTCTCGCGGCTGGTTCGGCACGGCATCGGCGTGCACCACGCCGGCATGCTGCCGAAGTACCGGCGCCTGGTCGAACAGCTCGCGCAAGCCGGGCTGCTGAAGGTGATCTGCGGGACCGACACCCTGGGTGTCGGCATCAACGTACCGATCCGCACAGTGGTCTTTTCCGCGCTGACGAAGTACGACGGTGTGCGGCAACGGCATCTCAAGGCGCGCGAGTTCCATCAGATCGCCGGTCGCGCGGGCCGCGCGGGCTACGACACCGACGGCTACGTCGTCGTGCAGGCGCCTGACCACGTCGTCGAAAACGCCAAGGCGCTGGAGCGGGCGGGCGACGATCCCAAGAAGAAAAAGAAGATCGTCCGCAAGAAGGCGCCCGAGGGCTTCGTCAACTGGACGGAGAGCACCTTCGACCGGCTGATCGCGGCCGACCCCGAACCGCTCACGTCGAGTTTCCAGGTCAGCCACTCGATGCTGCTGAACGTCGTCTCCCGGCCGGGCAACGCGTTCGATTCGATGCGGCATCTGCTGGAGGACAACCATTCCGACCGCGCGACCCAGCGCAAGCTGATCCTGCGCGCGATCGCGATCTACCGCGCGCTCCTCGCGGCCGGTGTCGTGGAACGGCTCGACGAACCCGACGAGCAGGGCCGGATCGTGCGGCTCACCGTCGATCTGCAGTTCGATTTCGCGCTGAATCAACCGCTTTCGCCGTTCGCGCTGGCCGCGATCGAACTGCTCGACGTCGAGTCGCCGTCCTATCCGCTCGACGTCGTGTCCATTGTGGAATCCACGGTGGAAAACCCGAGGCCGGTCCTTTCGCAGCAGCAGTTCAAGGCACGCGGCGAGGCCGTGCAGGCGATGAAGGCCGAGGGCATCGAATACGACGAGCGGATGGAACTGCTCGAAAACGTCACCTATCCGAAGCCGCTGGAGGAGCTGCTGGAGGCGGCGTATTCCCGGTACCGGCAAGGACATCCGTGGGTCGACGACTACGAACTGAAGCCGAAGTCCGTCGTGCGCGACATGTACGAGCGCGCGATGAACTTCGTGGAGTACATCGGTTTCTACCAGCTCGCCCGCTCGGAAGGGCTGGTGCTGCGGTACCTCACCGACACCTACGACTCGCTCCGGCACACGGTCCCCGACGAGGCCAAGACCGAGGGCTTGCAGGACCTCATCGAATGGCTGGGGGAGCTGGTACGCCAGGTCGACTCCAGCCTCCTCGACGAATGGGAAGCCTTGCGGCATCCCGAAGAGGGCGGTCCGGTTTCGACGCGGCCGCCGTCGGAGCCGCCCGCGGTCACGCGGAACGAGCGCGCTTTCCGGGTACTCGTGCGGAACGAGCTGTTCCGCCGCGTCGAGCTCGCTTCCCGGCGTGCCTACGGAATGCTCGGGGAACTCGACGCCGCGTCGGGCTGGGACGCGGACGCGTGGGAAGACGCCATCGAGGACTACTTCGACGAGCACGAAACCCTCGGCATCGGGCCGGACGCGCGTGGCCCCCAGCTGCTGATCATCGAAAAGGAGGCGGAGAGCTGGCGGGTGCGGCAGATCTTCGACGATCCGGCGGGTGACCACGACTGGGGCATCAGCGCCGAGGTCGACCTGGCGGCGTCGGACGAGGCGGGGTTCGCGGTCATCCGGGTCACCGCGGTGAACCGGCTCTGACTTCGGGCGGGGCAGGGCGAAGCTGACGGCGGCGCCGGACCAGCTGAACAATCGGCACGATTAGGGAAAGCGCGGGCAACGGGAAGCCCAGGATCAGGCCGGCCGTGATGTCCGCGAGCGGGGCCGCGACGGTGGCGACGAACACCCACGTCGGCGCCGTCGGCAGCTTCGCGCCTGCCCTGGCCTTGCCCCACGGCTTCGCGATCGAGAGCCACGCCTGGAACGCGATCGCACTCGCCATCAGCGCGGTCCCGGCCACCAGCGCCACCGGTGCCGGTTCCGGGTCCCCGGCCCGCGCCGCCGCCACGGAGTCCTGCAAAGCGCCGGAAAGCAGGAAGATCCCGGCGTAGAGCTGGACGAGCGTGATCACGAACTTCGCCAGCACCCACCAATGCCGGGCGAAACCCCAGGCCGTCGCCGCGGCGAGCATGAAGCCGGTGAAGGCCGACGCGTTGGCGAGCGGGGCCAGCAGGAGGGTGTCGATCTCGTGCGCCATCGACGTCGCGGCGACGCGAATTTCGCCGTCTTCGGTCGCCCGGCTGATCGCCAGCAGGGTGAACAGGGCCAAAGCCTGTCCCATCCAGCCCACCGACGTGATGACGTGCAGCCACACCGTCATCTGGCGCCATCGTTGTTTTCTCACGCCGCCCAGATTCGCCCGCGCGCCCGGCCCGGCGCATCGGGGGCGACCCTGAGATCAGACCGGAAGGGGCGGGAAGCAGGCTTGGGCGTCGTGGCCGTCGAACCACAGCCCGACCATGAACGCCATCGTCGCCTCCATGAGCTTCGCCCGGTCGAGCCCACCGGCGTTCAGTGGCGTACACCCGAGGTCGCGAACCAACGAGCTCACCGTGGCGATCGCTTCCGGCGAGCCGCAGAGCGGCACGGCCAGCGGACGGCCGTCGAACACCGGTGGTGTCATCCGCCAGACGTCCACGTGGCACAGGTTGAACGCCTTGACCACGTGCGCGCCCTTCGCCGCGAGGGCGATCCTGGCGGCTTGGTCGGGGACCGTGAGTTCGGCGCCGGGGCCGACCGCGTTGGTGCAGTCGGCGAGGATCTTTCCGCTGAGATCCCCTGCCGCGGCGACGACTTCGGCTACCGAGGCGGCGGGGACGGCGAGGAGGATCACCTCACTCGCGCGAGCGGTTTCCGCCCAGGTTCCCACTTTCGCGGAGATCTTGGCCGCCTTGGCCTGGTCGCGGGCGGCGACCATCACCTCGTGCCCGGCGGCGGCCCACTGGCCACCGAGCGCCTCCGCCATGCCGCCCGCGCCGAAAATGCCGATACGCATGTCTTGCTCCCTAGGATCGAGTTACCGCTCGACCGTAGAAAGCGGCGCGGATACCAAGTGGTTACCGGAGGTCCCATGAACGACGTCTTCCTCGCGGACTGCCGCGCCCGGCTCGCCTTCGACCTGATGGCGAACACGTGGAACCCCGTCGTGCTCTGGGCCTTGCGGGACGGCGCGCTGCGGCCTGCCGAGCTGCGGCGGCGGCTCGGTGGTATCTCGACGAAGGTGCTCACCGAAACGGTCCGGCGGCTGGAGTTCAACGGCCTGGTCAGCAGGCGTGACTGCGGGCGGACGGCGAAGGTCGAGTACTCGCTGACGGACCTCGGCGCCAGCCTCCTGGGGCCGATCGAGGCCTTCGGGGAGTGGGCGTTCCGGCACGGTGACGACGTGATGGCGGCGCAAGACCGCGCGGTGGGTCTCGTGAGTGGTAATGAGGGTTAGAACCGTCATTACCACTCACGAGGCGGCTAAGCGGGCGGGCGGGCCTCGGCCAGTTTGAGCAGTGGAAGCGCCGCGGCGGCATCGGTGATCAGCGTGGAGACCATGCCGGAGCGGAGCACGGCGTCGATCGCTTCGGCCTTCGGTTCCGTGTAGCCCAACGCGATTACCTCCGGAACGGCCAGTAGCTCTTCGGCGCTGATGGCCAGTACGTGGTGGGCCAGTCCGGTGGACATCGGGGTGCCGTCGGCGTCGAAGAGCCGTGCGGACACCTCGGCTTTGGCACCGCGTTTCGCTATGGCGACGCGTTCGGCCTCGTCGAGCGCGTCGTACACCGTCGACTCCTCGGGTTTCCACGCGCCGATGCTGACGACCGCCTTGGTCAGGTTCTTGAACTGCCCGAAGGTCTCCGCGATCCCTGGCTGCCTTCGGAGCGTCTCGGTGGTGCGGCGGTCGGGGAGGACGAGCGGGCCGAAGATCGGGTACGCCTGTCCGCCGGAGACGGAGGCGACCCGGCTGACCGTCTCCACCGACCGGTCCCGCATGTCCATGCCCGCTTGGACTCCGCACAGTTGCACGACCGGACAGCGTGGCAAGGACCGGATGGCGTCGGTCATCGCGTTCACGGAACGTGCCCAGGCCAGGCCGAGGACGTCGCCGGGAGTGATGATTTCGGTGAGGAGCCGGGCGGCGAGGGTGCCGATCTTCCGCCGGGCCAGCTCGCGGGATTCCGGTTCCGCTGCTCGTTCGAGCACGAGCACCCGGTCCAGCCGGTACGCGGTGCGGATCTCCTCGGACAATACGAGATCCACCGGCGCGGGCAGGTGGAACTCGACCTTGACGATGCCGCTTTCCCTGGCCGCGTCGAGCATCCGGGCGACCTTGAACCGGCTGACGCCGAACTCGTCGGCGATCTCGAGTTTCGACGCGCCCTGGTCGTAGAACCGCCGGGCGACCGCGGCCAGGCGCACCGACTCCACCAAGCCAGGCTCCTGTTTCTTTCCGCTCATATGAGCACTATAACCCGAAATTCAGGCGAAAGGTTGACGTAACACCAAGGAAAAGTTCACGATGCCTGGAAATGCAGTCCGAAGCATAAGCCCGACTCGCTCGTTTGAGCGCAAAGAAGAGGAGCTGGCATGCGTGCCGCGATCGTGGACAAGCCCGGGGAGATCAGGGTCGGCGAGGTGCCCGATCCGAAACCGGGGGATCGCCAGGTCGTCGTCAAGGTCGGAGCCTGCGGAATCTGCGGTACCGACCTCCACATCGCCGACGGGCACTTCCCGCCGACGCCGTATCCGATCGTCCCCGGCCACGAGTTCGCCGGCGAGATCGTCGAACTCGGCGCCGACGTGCCGGGCGGCTGGCGGATCGGCGACCGGGTCGCCGTCGACCCGTCGCTGTTCTGCGGCTACTGCAAGCCTTGCCGGTCCGGCCGCGGCAACCTCTGTGAGAACTGGAACGCGACCGGGGACACCGTGAACGGCGCTTTCGCCGAGTACGTCGCCGTTCCCGCCGCCAACTGCTACCGGATGCCGGACACGATGACCTGGGAACAGGGCGCGCTGGTCGAACCGGTTTCCTGCGCCGTTCACGGGGTGCGCCGGATCGGTGTCGAGGCGGGGGAACGGTTCCTCGTCGTCGGCGCGGGCACGATGGGGCTGATCATGCAGCAGTTGCTGCAGCGTGCGGGCGCCCACGTCACGGTGGTCGATCGCAACACCTCACGGCTCGGCCGGGCCATGGACCTCGGCGCGGCCGCGGTCGCGGGTGACGTGAAGGACCTCGACGACGAGAAGTTCGACGCCGCCGCGGACTGCACCGGCGCCGCGCCCGCCATCGAAGCCGCTTTCGACTCGCTTCAGCGCGGAGGCCGTCTGCTGGTCTTCGGGGTCGCGCCCGCCGAAGCACGCGTCGCGCTTTCGCCGTTCAGGATCTACAACGACGAGATCACCGTCGTCGGCTCGATGGCCGTCATGAACAGCTATGGTGCCGCGCTCGACCTCGTCGCCGACGGCGCCATCGACACCGGCGCGCTCCTCACCGACACGCTGCCGCTGGAGCGGTACCCGGACGCGCTCGCCCTCATGCGCAGCGGTGCCGGGCTGAAGGTCCAGGTGCTACCGGGAGGCGAAAGTGCGTAAAACAGCCGCTCTGCTCGCGGTTCTCCTGCTGACCCTCACCGGATGCGCCGGGGCGGGCGCGCTCGGGAACGGCGATCGGACGCTCGTCGTCGCGATCGTCGCGAACCCGCAGATGAAGGACGCCATCCAACTTTCCGGCGAGTTCGAGAAGGCGAATCCCGGCGTCACCCTCAAATTCGTGTCGCTGCCCGAAAACCAGGCCCGCGCGAAGATCACCGCGTCGACGGCTACCGAAGGCGGCGAGTTCGACGTCGTCATGATCAGCAACTACGAGGCGCCGCAGTGGGCGGCGAACGGCTGGCTCGAAAACCTCGAACCGCATATCGCGGCGAACCCCTCGTACGACTCGGCCGACTTCATCCCGAGTATCAAGGAATCCTTGTCGCACAACGGTTCCCTGTACGCGGTGCCGTTCTACGGTGAGTCGTCGTTCCTGGCTTACCGGAAGGATCTGTTCGAAAAGGCCGGACTCACGATGCCCGCCAGGCCGACGTGGACGCAGATCGCGGAGTTCGCGGCGAAACTCGACGACAAGGCGAAGGGGATCGCGGGGATCTGCCTGCGTGGCAAGCCGGGCTGGGGCGAGAGCCTCGCGCCGTTCACCACGGTCGCCAACACCTTCGGCGCGCAATGGTTCGACAAGAACTGGAACGCGAAACTGGACAGTCCCGAGTTCAAGGCCGCCGCGGAGTTCTACGTGAACCTGGTGCGGCAGCACGGTGAGGTCGGCGCGTCCAGCGCGGGCTTCTCCGAATGCGGCACGCGGTACACCCAAGGCCAGGCCGCGATGTGGTACGACGCGACGGTCATGGCGGGGACCAACGAGGACCCGTCGGCCAGCAAGGTCGTCGGGAAGTCCGGCTACGCCCCGGCACCGGTGGAGAAGACGCAGGCGAGTGGCTGGCTCTACACCTGGGCGCTGGCGATCCCGAAGGTCGCCAAGGACAAGGCCGCCGCCTTCAAGTTCATGTCTTGGATGACCGACAAGGCCTACGTGCAGCGAGTCGCCAAGGAGTACGGCGACTGGAACCGGGTGCCGCCGGGTGTGCGGAAGTCGACCTACGACATCCCTCAGTATCGCGAGGCCGCCAAGGCCTACGCGCAGCCGACGCTGGACGGGATCGCGGACGCCGACCAGCGCAAGGCGATGGTGAATCCGGTGCCCTACCCCGGAATCCAGTTCGTCGGCATTCCCGAGTTCCAGGATCTCGGCACCCGCGTGAGCCAGCAGCTTTCGGCGGCGATCGCGGGTCAGCTCACCGTGGACGAAGCCTTGAAGCAGGCGCAGGAGTACGCGCAGACCGTCGGTAAGTCGTATCAGGAGGTGCAGTGATGGCCACGCTCTCCGCTCCTGCCCGCACCGAGCCCGCCCACGCCAAGGCGGCTGCTCCGAAGCGAGGCACCGACACCCCGTTCAAACGACGGCTGCCCCTGTTGCCCGCGTTGCTGTTCGTCGTCGCGGTGACCCAGTTGCCGTTCCTGCTGACGGTGTTCTACTCGTTCCAGTCATGGAACCTGGTGCGGCCCGGCTCGCGGCACTTCGTCGGGCTGCAGAACTACATCGACGTCTTCGCCGACTCGACGTTCCTCGCGGCGTTGCTGAACACCGTCGTGCTCACGGTCGTCTGCGTCTTCTTTTCGCTGCTGCTCGGGCTGGGGCTGGCGATCTTGCTGGACCGCAAGTTCCTCGGCCGCGGGGTGGTCCGGACGTTGCTGATCACGCCGTTCCTCATCCTGCCCGCGGCGGGCGCTCTGCTGTGGAAGACGACCATGTTCGACCCGACGTACGGGTTGCTGCATTTCGTGTTCGGCACGGACGTCGACTGGCTTTCGGAGTTCCCGCTCGCGGCGGTGATGGCGCAGGTGGTCTGGCAGTGGACGCCGTTCATGATGCTGCTGATCCTGGCCGGGCTGCAGAGCCAGCCCAAGGACGTGCTGGAGGCGGCGGCCGTCGACGGGGCGGGCCGCTGGCGGACGTTCACCTCGATCACGTTGCCGCATCTGAGCCGGTTCCTGCAGCTGGCGACCCTGCTGGGGGCGATCTACATCGTGAACAGCTTCGACGCGATCTTCCTGATGACCCAGGGTGGTCCGGGCACGGCGAGCACGAACCTGCCCTTTTACATCTATCAGCGCGCGTTCCAAGGTTTCGACATCGGGCAGTCGTCCGCGATGGGCGTCATCGTCGTGATCCTGACGATGATCGTCGCGACCTTCGCGCTGCGGCTGATGTTCCGCACGTTCTCGGTCCAGGGAGGCGCGAAATGAAGAGCCGCTTCGGTCCGGGCGCGCTGACGGTCGCGACCTGGGTGATCGCGATCCTGTTCGTGTTCCCGCTGCTGTGGATGATCCTCACGGCCTTCAAACAGGAGGCCGACGCCTACACCGATCCGCCACGCCTGTTCTTCACCCCGACGCTCGACCAGTTCGCGGGCGTCCTCGAACGCGGTTTCCTGCCGTACCTCTCGAACTCCGCGTTCGTCACCGTCGTGTCGACGGTGTTCGTGCTGCTGCTGGGTATCCCGGCGGCGTACGCGCTCTCACTGGCGCCGGTGAAGGGGACGAGCAACGCGCTCGGTTTCTTCCTGTCGACGAAGATGCTGCCGATCGTGGCGGCGATCATCCCGCTGTACGTGATCTCGCAGAACACGCGGCTGCTCGACAACGTCTGGGCGCTGATCATCCTGTACACCTCGATGAACCTGCCGCTGGCCATCTGGATGATGCGGTCGTTCTTCCTCGAAGTGCCGCACGAGATGATCGAAGCCGCCCGGATCGACGGCGCCACCCTGCCGGTGCTGCTGCGGAAGATCATCATGCCGGTCGTCGCGCCGGGGGTGGCCGCGACCGCGCTGATCTGCGTGATCTTCTCGTGGACCGAATTCTTCTACTCGGTCAACCTCACCGCCGCGAGGGCGGGGACCGTGCCGGTGTTCCTGGTCGGGTTCATCACCAGCGAGGGGCTCTACTGGGCGCAGCTGTCCGCCGCGGCCCTGCTCGCTTCGCTGCCGGTGATGATCGTCGGCTGGATCGCGCAGAACCACCTGGTGCGGGGGCTGTCCATGGGCGCGGTCAAGTAAGGCGTTGGGTCTCGTGAGTGGTAATGACGGTTCTAACCCTCATTACCACTCACGAGCCCGATCGGTTACGCGAGCGAGATCGCTTGACTCGGGCAGATGTGCGCGGCGGTGCGCGCGTTCTTCTCCGCGTCGCTCCCCTGGGGTTCCGGGACCAGCACGATGACCGTCCCGTCGTCCTCGCTCTGATCGAACAGCTCGGGATCGGTGAGCACGCACTGGCCCGCGCCCACACACCTATCGGCGTCCGCGATGATCTTCATGGCTCCTCCTACCAGGTGACCGGAAGCGCGTGGAGGCCGTAGATCGACGAATCGTGCTTGAACGGCAGTTCGTCGACCGGAACGGCGACCCGGATGTCCGGGATACGCCGGAACAACGTATCGAACACGATCTGGAGTTCCATCCGCGCCAGATTTTGGCCGAGACACTGGTGTGCCCCGAAGCCGAACGCCACGTGGTGCCGCGCGCCGCGTTCGATGTCGAAGGCGTCGGGGTTCTCGAAGCCGTCCGGGTCGTGGTTGCCGGCGTTGCTCAGGCCGACCACGCCCTCACCGGCGCGGATGAGCGTGCCGCCGATCTCGACGTCGGCCGTGGCCAAGCGCGACGTGGCCGTTTCCGCGATCGTGAAGACGCGGAGGAGCTCCTCGATCGCGGGGAGCGTCATGCCGGGGTCGGCCTTGATCTTGGCCAGCTGATCGGGGTTCTCCAGCAGTGTCACCGTGCCGAGCGAGATCATGTTCGCCGTCGTCTCGTGCCCGGCGATGAGCAGCAGGAACGCCAATCCGACGAGTTCGCCGTGGTCGGCGTCGCCCGTTTCCCGCTGCTTCAGGATCTGACGGCCGAGGAGATCGTCCTCGGTGGCGTCGGCTTCCTTCTTGGTGACGAGTTCGTCGAGGTAGCTTTCGAGCTGCTCGAACGCGGTCATCCGTTCTTCGGCGGTGACCTCCCGGCTGAGCATCCTGGAACTGCAGGATTGGAAGAACTCGTGGTCCGAATAGGGGACGCCGAGCAGTTCGCAGATGACCAGTGACGGCACCGGCAGCGAAAGCGCCGTGACGAGATCGGCGGGTTTGGGACCCGCGAGCAGGGCATCGATGTGTTCGTCGACGATCTGCTGAATACGCGGCTGCAGTGCCTTCATCCGCTTGACCGTGAATTCGCCGACGACGTCCCGCCGGGCCCGGCCGTGTTCCGGCGGGTCCATCGCGATGAGGGACGGCCGGAAAGGCTTGTCCTCGCGCCGGATCTGGCGCGCCACCATCTGCGGGAACAACGGATTCTGCCGGTCGGAACTGAAATGCGGGCTGCTCAGCATTTCGCGGATGTCTTCGAGCCTGGTCAGTGCCCACGCGGTCTGCCCGGAAGGCAGGCTGACCCGCGAAACCGGACTTTCCTCGCGAAGCCTTTGATACTCCGGAGGCGGCGAAAACGGGCACTTTCGGGCCAGCGGCAGAGTTGCGGTGGTTTCCTCGACGTCGGTCATCGGGTCCTTCCCCGGGTGTCGGGTGGGTCGGGTGAGATTCGGACAGAGGCCCCAAAACATATGCGGATGGTTTTATTCCGCTTATGTCATCCAAGGTACTCAAGTGGAGGCAGGTCGTCCACTGGCGAAGGGGTGGTCCGTCGGGAAGCGTGAAGTGCGCGTTCGTCCGTGCGAGAATCACGGCGCCGAAACACCCTGGAGAGGCGAGGACCATGACAGCCGACCCCGAGACCCGCTTGCGTGCCGACGCGCGCCGGAACCGGGATCAGATCCTGGCCGCCGCGAGGGAGATCTTCGCCGCCCAGGGCGCCGAGGTCCCGATGGAAGAGATCGCGCGCGCGGCAGGCGTCGGTGTCGGCACGCTTTACCGGCGTTTCCCCGATCGGGACGCGTTGATCCGGGCGGTCGCCGTCGACAACTTCGACAAGGTGCTCAGGGACGCGAAGGCGGCGAAAGACCAGGAGTCCTCTGATTGGGCCGCGCTGATCCGGCTGCTGCACCAATCGATGGAACTCCAGTTGAGCATTCAACTCGCGATGGTGTCGCCGCGGGCACTGGCGATCCTGAGGAGCGATCCCGCGATCAAGGCCCTGCGAGACGAGTTGCTCCTGGTGATGGACGCCTTCGTCCGGGGCGCCCAGGCGGAGGGCAGGCTCCGGACCGACGTCGCCACGGGTGACGTCGCGATCTTGTTCGCGACGCTGCTGCGTCAGATGCCGGGCAAGGCCGAAGAAGTCGCGCGGATGGCGACCCGGCGCTGCATCGGGATCATGATCGACGGCTTGCGGGCCGGGCAGAGCGAGGAGTTGCCGGGCCGGGCACTGACCAGCGCCGACCTGGACCCCCGGTAGCTGAAAGTCCGTGAAGGCCTCCTTTCCTACCCTCAAAGTAGGGAAGGAGGCCTTCACGGCAAGTCCCGCAGTTAGAGGACTAAACGCGGGAAGTGGCTAGACGCCCAGCGGGTGCCAGACGGTCTTCGCCTCCAGGTACCGCCGCAGCCGCGCGATGTCGGCGTCGGCCGTCCAGTCCGGCTCGGTGTCCGGCACGGTCAGGACACGCTTCACGGTGCCCGCGGCGTCGCGCGCCAGGTCCGCCCGGGCGGACGGCTCCGCGCCTGTCGGGTCCAGGGCGTTGACGTCCCCGTGGGAGGCCAGCCACGAGCCCAGCTCCGACGCCCGGCCGGTCAGGATGTTCGCCACCCCGCCCGGCAGGTCGGATGTCGCCAGGACCTCCGACAGGGTGATCGCGGGCAGCGGCCGCTCCGCGCTGGAGACGACCACCGCCGTCGAGCCCGTCGCCAGCACCGGGGCGAGCACGCTCACCAGACCCAGCAACGACGACTGCTGCGGCGCCAGCACGCCGACGACACCGGTCGGCTCGGGCACGGTGAAGGAGAAGTACGGCCCCGCGACGGGGTTGGCCCCGCCGAGCACGGTCGCGATCTTGTCCGTCCAGCCCGCGTACCAGACCCAGCGGTCGATCGAAGCGTCCACAAGGGACTGTGCCTTCTTCGCCGCGAGGCCTTCGGAAGCGGCCACCTCCGCGACGAACTGCTCGCGACGGCCCTCCAGCATCTCCGCGACCCGGTAGAGCACCTGGCCGCGGTTGTAGGCGGTCGCCGCCGACCAGCCGCCGAAAGCCTTGCGGGCGGCGGAAACCGCGTCACGGACATCCTTGCGGGACGCGTGCGAGGCGTTCGCGAGGAACTTGCCCTTGCTGTCGGTGACCGGATACACCCGGCCCGATTCCGAGCGCGGGAACTTGCCGCCGATGTAGAGCTTGTAGGTCTTCGCCACCGAAATACGGTCAGACATCGAGGTAGGCCTCCAGTCCGGTGCGTCCGCCTTCGCGGCCGAAACCCGACTCCTGGTAGCCGCCGAACGGCGCGGCGGGATCGAAGCGGTTGAACGTGTTGGCCCAGACGACGCCGGCGCGGAGCTGGTTCGCCATCCACAGGATGCGCGAGCCCTTCTCGGTCCAGATCCCGGCGGAAAGCCCGTACGGCGTGTTGTTCGCCTTGGTGACGGCTTCCTCCGGCGTGCGGAAGGTCAGCACCGACAGGACCGGCCCGAAGATCTCCTCGCGGGCGATGCGCATCGACTGCTGGACGTCCGAGAATACGGTGGGAGCGAAGAAGAAGCCACGTTCGGGCACCGGGCACGGGCTGGTCCAGCGCTCCGCGCCTTCGGCGTCGCCGGATTCCACGAGACCCTTGATCTTCGCGAGCTGCTCGGCGGAGTTGATCGCGCCGATGTCGGTGTTCTTGTCCAGCGGGTCGCCAAGCCGCAGCGTCGAAACGCGGTAACGGAGCTTTTCGAGCACCTCTTCCGCGATCGATTCCTGCACCAGCAGCCGCGAACCCGCGCAGCAGACGTGGCCCTGGTTGAAGAAGATCCCGTTGACGATCCCCTCGACGGCCTGGTCCAGCGGGGCGTCATCGAAGACGACGTTCGCCGCCTTGCCGCCCAGTTCCAGCGTCAGCTTCTTCGCGGTGCCCGCGATCTGGCGCTGGATGGCCTTGCCGACCTCGGTCGATCCGGTGAACGCGACCTTGTCGACGTCGTCGTGGCCCACCAGCGCGGCGCCGATGTCCCCGGCGCCGGGCAGGATGTTGACCACCCCCGGCGGGAGTTCGGCCTGCTGGCAGATCTCCGCGAACACCAGCGCGGTCAGCGGCGTGGTCTCCGCGGGCTTGAGCACCACGGTGTTGCCGGTGGCCAGCGCGGGCGCGATCTTCCACGCGAGCATGAGCAGCGGGAAGTTCCACGGGATGACTTGACCCGCGACGCCGAGCGGCTTCGGGTTCGGGCCGTAGCCCGCGTAGTCGAGCTTGTCGGCCCAGCCCGCGTGGTAGAAGAAGTGCGCGGCCGCCGTCGGCACGTCGGAATCGCGCGATTCCTTGATCGGCTTGCCGTTGTCGAGACTTTCCAGCACGGCCAGCTCCCGCGACCGTTCCTGGATCAGCCGGGCGATGCGGAAGAGGTACTTGGCGCGTTCGGAGCCCGGCATCTTGGACCAGACGCCGTTGTACGCCTTGCGCGCGGCCTTCACCGCACTGTCCACATCGGACACCGAGGCGGTGCCGACTTCGGCGAGCACCTCTTCGGTGGCCGGGTTGATCGTCTTGAGCGGCTCGCCGGAGCCGTCGACGAACTCGCCGTTGACGAACGGCCGGTAATGCGGTTTGAGGTTCGCGAGGTCGCGCGATTCGGGCGCGGGCGCGTACTCGAAGATGCCCATGGTCAGTCCACCGTCACGTAGTCGGGACCGCTGTAGTGGCCGTCGGCCTGGGTGCGGCGCTGCAGCAGGAGGTCGTTGAGCAGGCTGGACGCGCCGAACCGGAACAGGTCCGGGGTCAGCCACTGCTCGCCGGCGACCTCGTGCACCGCGACCAGGTACTTGATCGCGTCCTTGGTCGTCCGGATGCCGCCGGCGGGTTTGACGCCGCGCAGTTCGCCGGTCTGGACGAACCAGTCGCGGACGGCCTGCAGCATCACGTGCGTGACCGGCAGCGTCGCGGCGGGCGAGACCTTGCCGGTGGAGGTCTTGATGAAGTCGCCACCGGCCAGCAGCGCGAGCCAGGACGCGCGGCGGACGTTGTCGTAGGTGGCCAGCTCGCCGGTTTCGAGGATGACCTTCAGATGCGCGTCGCCACAGGCGGCCTTGATGGCCTGGATCTCCTCGAAGACCGCCATGAAGCGGCCCTCCAGGAACGCGCCCCGGTCGATCACCATGTCGATCTCGGCGGCACCGGCGTCGACGGCGATCTTGGTGTCGGCCAGCTTGATCTCGCGGCTCGTGCGGCCCGCCGGGAAGCCGGTGGCGACACTCGCGACGTGGATGCCGGTGCCGCGCAGTGCCTCGACAGCCGTCTCGACCATGTCCGGGTACACGCAGACGGCCGCGACCTTCGGGGTGTCCGGCCGGTCCGGGTCCGGCCGCATGGCCTTCGCGGCGAGCGCGCGGACCTTGCCGCGGGTGTCGGCGCCTTCGAGGGTCGTCAAGTCGACCATCGAGATGGCAGTGTCGATCGCCCAGAGCTTGGCGGCCTTCTTGATGCTGCGCGTGCCGAGGCCCGCCGCCCGCTGCTCGACGCCGACCTGGTCGACACCAGGCAGCCCGTGCAGGAACCGGCGCAGGCTCGCCTCGTCGCGAGTCGCGTCCGCCAGCGGCGACGGGGTGGCCGTCGCCGCTGACGAGCTGGTCGTAGCTGTCATACGGGTGAGTGTAAGCGGCCTACAGGCTGGGCACCGGGGCCTGGGCGACCGCCCTGGTCGAGGGCACCACCGGGGCGCAGAACTCGGAGATCATCGGCAGCTGACGCTTGAGCGCGGCGTCCGGCGAAGCGGTGATGTCCACGGTGGCCAGCGTGGAGATGTTCTTGCCGGACTCGTCCTGGAAACTGAGGGTGGCGAACCCCGGAAGGTCGCCGCCGTGCCCCCAGATCGAGATGTCCTCGGCGCAGGCGCCCGCGGCCTTGAGGTTCAGCTTCATCAAGCCGAGGCCGTACTCCATGCCGCCGCCGACCGGGACGGTCTTCTTCATCTGCGTCATCAGGCCGGCGGGAAGCAGATGGCCGCCGAACAGCGCCTCGAAGAAGCGGTTGAGGTCCTTGCCCGAGGACACGATGCCGCCCGCGCCGAAGTAGCGCGAGTAGTTGTAGGTGGTGACGTCGGTGAGGCCGCGCGGCGCGTCGTACAGCTGCTCGTAGCCGTGGGCGGCCGGGCGGAGCAGGAACGGGAAGTCACGGGGGAGTGAGGTGTCGCGCAGGTGCAGCGGCCGGGTGACGCGCTCGGCCAGCACCCGTTCGAGCGGTTTCCCGGTGGTCTTTTCGACGAGCAGGCCGAGAACGTTGTAGCCGGTGTTGGAGTACGCCCAGCTCGTTCCGGGCTTGAACTGCAGCGGCTGCTTCGACACGCTCAGGCGGATCTGGTCGTCGCTGTCGAAATGCTCGAAGCGCTCGGTGTCGATCTCCGGCCCCGTCGCCCAGGTGTCCTCGGGAGCCAGGTCGCGCTGGAGGCCGCTGGTGTGCTGCAGCAGCTGACGGACGGTGATGGGCTCCGGATACGGCAAGAGGCCCGGCAGGTAGCGCTGGACGGGTTCGTCCAGTCCCACGCGGTTCTCGGCCACGAGCTGAAGGACCAGGGTCGCGACGAACACCTTGGACACACTCGCGACCCGCCAGCGGCCCGCAGCGTCGGGCTTGCCCGGTCGGTCGACGTTCGCGACCCCGCTGACGCCGCGGAAACCGTCGGCGACGGCGACCATGCCGGGGATGCCCGCGGCGACGGCCGCGTCCATCGCCGTCTGTCGCGGATCGGTCTTCCCAGCGGCCGCCGCCGGGAAGGCGGTGACGGAAAGCAGTGCGGCACAAGCGATCGCGACGAAACTTCGGCGCATGCGGTGAATCCCCCAGTTCAGGTCAGGCTTCCAGTTCGGGTGTGTCCTTCTTACGCGGTTTCCGCTTCACGACGACGCCACCCCAGAACGCCAGGCCGGTGATCTTCACCGTCGGCGCGGTCGCCGCCGCCGGGGGCGTCCCGGCACGGTCCTCCAGTTCGAAGGCGCCCATGAAGCCGATTCCGGTGACGTCCACGTTGATGTCGTCGGGCACGATGATGTCGATCCCGCCCATGATCGCGACCGCGGTGATCGTCGAATGCTTCTCGGCGAACCGCGCGTACCGCAGATCGAGTTCGGCGCCGCCCCAGAACGCGAAACTGTTGTGCTGCGGCGGGACGACCCAGCTGCCCTTGCGTGACGCGCCCGACATGACGGCGATCGAGGCGCCGGAGCCGGGGTGCCCGCCGATGCGGTCGTCGGGCAGGCCCAGCGCGCGCGAGGTCACCGGCTCGATCGCGGACCGTGACTGCTGGGGCAGATCCGCGGTGACCGGTTTGAGGTCCCCGAACGTCTTGGCCGCGTACACGATGGTGAGCCGCTCTTCCAGCTCGTTGATGGTGATGCGGCCCTCGGACATCGCCGCGTGCAGCACCTGCGCGACCTGCTCTCGGTCGGCGTCGGAGATGCGCATCTGATCGGGTCCGGGCAGGGCTGGCTCTTCGCTCACGCGCAGGAGCCTAGCGCCGGCGCGAGGGCCGGGCGTCCGTCTTTTGGCCGACAGTGGGATTCTGCCGTGATGGGGAACTCACTACCTGGTGCGATCGAACTGCCGGACGGGGTCAAGGTACGCGGGCGTGGCCTGGGCCGGCCCTGGCCGGAGGGGCCTTCGCCGGATTTCGGGCTTTACTTGGGCGGCGCGAAGCTGCGCCGGAAACACGACCACAAGCTGGACTGGGACCACGAGTGGATCCGCTGGCCCGATTTCCTGGTGCCGATGGACCGAGCCGAGGCGCGGCGGCAGATCGTGGCCCTGCACGGCCGGGCCGCGGCGGGCGAGAACGTCGAGGTCGCCTGTTACGGCGGCGTGGGGCGGACCGGGACGGTGCTCTCGTGCTTGGCCACGCTTTCCGGGCTGTCCGCCGAGGAAGCCGTCGCGTGGGCGCGGGCGAACCACCACGAACGTTCGGTGGAGATGCCGTGGCAGCGCCGCTGGGTCGGCTGGTTCGCGCGGCAGGCGTGAGGAGCTAAGTTGACCGGCATGGATGTGCACGTCGTTGATCACCCGCTGGCCAAGGCCAGGCTTTCCACCATGCGCGACGCGCGCACCGACAGCGCCGCTTTCCGCGCGGCGCTGCACGAACTGACCGTCATGCTGGTCTACGAAGCCACGCGCGACATGCCCGTGCGGATCGAGCGGATCCACACGCCGGTGGCGCGCACCGACGGCTACGCGCTGGCGAGTCCGCCACTGCTGGTGCCGGTGCTCCGGGCGGGGCTCGGGATGGCGGATCAGGCGCACAAACTGATCCCCGACGCCCAGATGGGTTTCGTCGGCCTCGCTCGTGACGAAGAGACGCTCAAGCCGACGCCGTACCTGGAGTCGCTGCCGGAATCGCTCGCCGACCGGCCGGTGCTGGTGCTCGACCCGATGCTGGCGACGGGCGGCTCGATGGAGTACACGATCCGGCTACTCACCGACCGGGGCGCCACCGACGTCACCGCGATCTGCGCGCTCGCGGCGCCCGAGGGCATCGAGCACCTGGAGAAGACTGGGCTGCCGCTGCGGGTGGTGACCGCGAGCATCGACGAACGGCTCAACGACTCCGGCTTCATCGTGCCGGGCCTCGGGGACGCGGGGGACCGGCAGTACGGCGCCGTCTGAGCCTCGCCCCGGATCGCGTTTAGCCCGCTAAACGCGATCCGGCCGGTTCGCAACATCCCGCTGGGTGCCGGGCACTGACGGGTGTGACCAGAACAGTGACCGGATCGGTGGGGGTGCCGGTGGACTCGTCCGAACCTCCTCCCGACGGGAGCGACACGGAGCTTTGGCGCGCGGCCGCGGGCGGTGATCACGGTGCGTTCACCGAGCTTTTCGAACGCCACGTCCAGTCGGTGTGGAATCACGCCTATCGGTTGACGGGATCGTGGGCGTCGGCCGAAGACCTGACTTCGATGACCTTCCTCACCGCTTGGCGGCGCAGGTCGGGTATCACGCTCATCCGGGACAGCGCGCTGCCCTGGCTGTACACCGTCGCGGGCAACCTCGCGCGCACTGAACACCGCAGTTCCGGGCGACGGCTCCGGCTGGCCCGGCGGCTGCCGGAACCCCGGTCGGTGGTCGACCACGCCGACACCGTCGTCGACCAGCTCGACGGCGAAGACCGGCTCAGGCAGGTGCTCGCCTTGGTCGCGAAGCTGCCGAAGTCGCAGCGCCAGGCCGTCGAGCTCTGCCTGCTCGGCGATCTTTCGCTCGCCGACGCCGCCGAACTGCTCGGCGTCGCCGAAGTGACCGTTCGCGCCCACATCTCGCGGGCCCGCGCGCAGCTGCGAGCCGCTCTGGAGGAGAAATGACCGACGACCTCCGCCTGCCCGGCAGGCGTGAACTCCCCCCGGAAGTGCTGGACAACCTGCGGATGTCCCTGCGGGAGGGGATGGGAAAACCCAGCCGGCGGCGATGGCCGATCGTGGCCGCCGCGGCCGCCGTCGTCCTGGTCCTCGCGGGCGCTCTGGTCGCCACCGTGGTCATCCGGGAACCGGACAGGCCGGGTCCCGTCGTCGCGAACCCTGACTTCTCCCTCGACTGGCCGAGGGCGGTGTCGGCGATGAACCGGTGCTGGGCGGTGATCAAGTCCCAGGGCAGGGCCGCGAGCTTCCCGGACCGGGACGAGTGGTCGCCGCGCTTCACCGTCGTTTCGTCGTCGGTCACCGTCGTCGCGGTGACGGCGGGCGAAGGACCCTTCTTCTGCGAGACCACGCTGATGACGGCGACCGTGTCCGATCCGGCCGCCGCTCCGCCGTACACGCACGGCGGGACCGCCGCCCTGCTGATGACCCGGGCCGGGACGGTCGCGGGCATCGCCGACCCCGGGTGGCCGCAGTTGGAGATCACGGGTCAGAACGAGACGTCGTCGTCACTGCGGGAGATCCCGATCTTCCGGCCGGGGAACCTGTTCGTGTACATCGCGCCGATGAAGCCGTCAAAGACCACCTACGCGGTCGGGCCGACTCCGGGGAAACAATCCCGGCCTAACCGATACCAGGCTCCCCACCCTCTTCGGCCCGCGCCGGAGCCGGCGGCGTCGGAGCTCGACAAACCGGTGTCGCCGGTTCCCGACCGGGCCACGCCCGCGGGCGAGTTCTTCAACACCTGCACAAGAGGAGCGCCCGACGCGGTGGCCGACGAGGACGCCTACCGGGTCGGTGCGCTGATCGAAGGGGAGAAGGTCGGAGTCGTCGTCGCGCGCCTGGGTGACCGGGCCATCGTGTGCCAGGGCGGACTCGGGTACGGGGACGGGAAGACCGAGTACTACCGGGTCTTCGACGAGCGGAGGAAGTCCGCCGGACCTGTGCATCCTTTGTGGACGGAAACGGTCGGCATGGCGAACCGGCCCGGGAACGCCGCTCGGCCCCAGAACGCGTACTTGGGGGTCGTTCCCGAGGCGGCCGCGGCCGTGAAGCTCGACTTCGGGACCGGCAAGACGATCGACGCGACCGTCGCGGACGGGACTTTCGCGGCCTGGCTGCCGGACGGGGTCAGCCAGGACTACGAGCACGCGCGGGTGGGCATCACCGTCCTCGACGCGGCTGGGGCGATCCTGCACCAGGGCACCCTCCCGCTCTACTGATCGCGTTTAGAGGACTAAATGCGGCGCGGTGTGGATCGCGTTTAGCCCGCTAAACGCGAGTTGTCAGTGGCGCAGCCAGCCGGAGGCGTTCGCCCGCAGCGCGGTCTCGTAGGCCTCGCTCACGGTGAACTCCTCCGGCAGGTTCCCGTTCAGTTCCAGCGACACCAGGCCGTGCACGATTCCCCAGCAGCTCACGATGACGACCTCGGGCGGGACGTCGGCGAAGACGCCGTCGGCGACGGCCGCGCGGATCGTCTCCTCCAGCGGCGCGAGCGTGGCGCGCGCCTGCTCGGACATCTCCTCGGCGGGCTCGAAACCCGGGACCGACTTCGTGAACATGATCGCGTAGAGATGCGGGTCGGCCAGCGCGCTTTCGCGATAGGCGACGCCGAGCCGCACGAGGTCCTCGACCGGGTCGCCGGTGCGCGAAACGCCGGACATCCGGAGGCCGAAGCGGCGGAAGCCCTCGGCGAAGAGGGCGCTGACCAGATCAGTCTTCCCGCCGAAGAGTGAATAGACCGCGGTGGTGGACGTGCCGACGTCGGCGGCCAGCTTGCGGAGGCTGAGCGCCTTCGGGCCGTCGGCCGAGATGAGCTCACCGGCGCGGTCCAGTAGCTTCAGCCGGAGGTTCTCGTCGTGCGTCCTGGGGCGAGGCATGTCCCGAGCGTATCGGAACGCTGTTATCAATCGCTCGGATTCGGAGTTGACCTGGAGCGCACTCCAGGTCGTACTGTCGACGACATGAGCTACTCGATAGCGGAAGCCGCGCGACGTAGCGGGTTGTCCATCGACACCCTCAGGTACTACGAGCGCATCAAACTCGTCGAGCCCCCGGCACGGGACGCCGCGGGGCGCCGCGCCTACACCGATGAGGATCTCGGGTGGCTGGGGTTCCTGACCAAGCTGCGGTTGACCGGCATGCCCATCAAACGCATGCGGGAGTACGCGTCACTGCGCCACCACGGCGCGGCGAGCGCGGGACGGCGCAAGGCGATCCTCGTCGACCAGCGCAACTCGGTCGCCGACCGGATCGCCGAGCTGCAGACCTGCCTCGACATCCTCGACTACAAGATCGACCACTACGACCAGGTGGAGCGCAAGGTGCTCGGCACCGGAGCCACCATGGAGGGAATTTCAGCGTGATCAGCACCAGGAGGCTCGGCGGTCTGGAAGTCGGGGCGCAAGGACTCGGCTGCATGGGGATGAGCCAGGCCTACGGCGTCCGGGACGACGACACGGAGTCGATCGCCACCGTCCACCGCGCCCTCGAACTGGGCGTGACCCTGCTCGACACCGCCAACGTCTACGGTGCCGGTGCGAACGAGGAACTGGTCGGCCGGGCTATCGCGGGCAAGCGGGACCAGGTGGTGCTGGCGACCAAGTTCGGCATCATCTGGGACAAGGACGGCGGGATGTCCGCCCGTGGGGACGCCGCTTATGTCAAGACGAGCTGCGAAGAGTCCCTTCGCAGGTTGAACGTCGACCACATCGACCTCTACTACCAGCACCGGGTCGACCCGGACACGCCGGTCGAGGAGACCTGGGGCGCGCTCGCGGAGCTGGTGGAGGAGGGAAAGATCCGGTTCGCCGGTATCTCCGAGGCGAGTGCCGAAACGATCCGTCGCGCGCACGCCGTCCACCCGGTCACGGCCCTGCAGAGCGAATGGTCCCTGTGGACTCGCGGCATCGAAGGCGAGATCCTCCCGACCGCTCGCGAGCTGGGGATCGGCATCGTGCCGTTCTCGCCCCTCGGCCGAGGGTTCCTCACCGGAAGCGTCACGTCGGTGAGGGACCTGCCGGAAGACGACATGCGCCGCAATCTGCCCCGGTTCGCCGAAGGCAACTTCGAGCGGAATATGGCGATCGTCGAGGCGCTGCGGGCGCTGGCGGCGGAGAAGGGTGTGACGGCGGGTCAGCTCGCGCTCGCGTGGGTGCAGGCTCAGGGCGACGACGTCGTGCCGATTCCGGGCACCAAGCGGCGCAAGTACCTCGAAGAGAACACGGCGGCCGCCGAACTGGAACTGTCCGAAGTGGACATCGAGGCCATCGAGAAGGCCGCACCGGCCGAGGCGATCGCCGGTGAGCGTTACCCGGAGCGGCTCGCCCGGGCCGCCGGCAAGTAACTTCCCCAAGAATTGCGAGAGAAATCATGACGGGTTCGACGCTGCCCATTCGCAGGCTCGGCACACTGGAAGTCGGTGCGCAGGGGCTCGGCTGCATGGGCATGAGCGAGTTCTACGGTCAAGGTGACGAAACCGAATCGATCGCGACGATCCATCGCGCGATCGAGCTGGGCGTCACCCTGATCGACACGGCGGACATGTACGGCTTCGGCCGCAACGAGGAACTGGTCGGCCGCGCGCTGGCCGGCAAACGGGACAAGGTCGTGCTCGCGACCAAATTCGGCATCGTGCGCGACGAGGCCGACCCCGGCAAGCGCGGGATCCGGGGCGACGAATTCTATGTGCGGCAACAGGTCGAGGCCTCGCTGCGCAGGCTGAACGTCGACCACATCGACCTGTACTACCAGCACCGGGTCGACCCGGAAGTGCCGATCGAGGAGACCGCGGGGGCGCTGTCCTCGCTGGTCGAGCAGGGGAAGATCCGGCACATCGGCTTGTCCGAAGCCGGTCCGGAGACGATCCGGCGGGCGCACGCCGTGCATCCGGTGACGGCGGTGCAGACGGAATGGTCGCTGTGGTCACGCGACATCGAGGACGAGGTCGCCGGAGTCTGCCGCGAGCTGGGGATCGGCCTGGTGCCGTATTCGCCGCTCGGGCGCGGGTTCCTCACCGGCCGCTTCAAGTCCAAAGAGGACTTCGCCGAGGGTGACTTCCGGCAGACGGCGCAACCGCGCTTCGCCGACGGGAACCTCGAACGGAACCTGGCGATCGTGGAGGCACTGCGGGCGCTCGCCGAGCGAAAGGGTGTCACCGCGGGTCAGCTGGCGCTGGCGTGGGTGCAGGCGCAAGGTGAGGACGTCGTGCCGATCCCGGGCACCAAGCGGCGCAAGTACCTCGAAGAGAACGTCGCGGCTGTCGGCTTGAAGCTGACGGCCGAGGACGTGGCCGAGATCGAAGAGGCGGTACCGGCCGACGCGGTGGCCGGGCAGCGCTATCCCGACGAGAGCATGAAGCTGCTGTCGCGCTGAGGCAAGCCTGCGGTGAGTGGTCGGTCCAGTTGGTCGTGAGTGGCGATTCGGGTTCTAACCCGAATCGCCACTCACGACCCCCTGTACCGAGACCTCACTTGAGCCCTTGCAAGGCCAACAGCAGGGGATGCACGTCGGTAGCCCCCACCCGACCGGACGGTTGGAAGGCCGGATCGGAGCACAGCAGCACCGGACTGTCCTCAGCGGAATCCGGCAGCCGTCCGTGCGAACCGCGCACCCAGCGCGGATCGGTCGGGACGACGTCCATCGCGTAGCGCAGCCCGGCGAACTTCTTCGCCAGGTTGAGCCCGGCCCGCGCCTTGGCGAACTTGTCCTCCGGATCGAAGAACAGCTCGGCGGGGTCGTAACCCGGTTTGCGATGGATTTCGACACCGCGCGCGAAATCGGGCTTCCGCGCGTCGTCGAGCCAGTAGTAGTACGTGAACCACGAATCCGGCTCGGCGACCGCGACGAGTTCGCCTGCCCGTTCGTGGTCCAACCCGTAACGAGCTTGCGCCTCACGATCGAGGACCTCGTCGACGCCGGTCAGCTCACCGACGATCGAGCGAACCCGCTCGACGTCGGCGGAGTCGCGAACGTAGACGTGCGCGACCTGGTGGTCGGCGACGGCGAACGCGCGCGACGCCCACGGGTCGAGGTATTCCATCCCCGCCTGCGTGTAGACCTCCAGCAGTCCTTCGCGACGCAGTGGCCGGTTTATGTCGACCGGCCTGCTGACGTTCGTGATCCCG
The DNA here is from genome assembly GCF_055575355.1 of Amycolatopsis sp. NPDC034160. Taxonomy (NCBI): domain Bacteria; kingdom Bacillati; phylum Actinomycetota; class Actinomycetes; order Pseudonocardiales; family Pseudonocardiaceae; genus Amycolatopsis; species Amycolatopsis sp. NPDC034160. The sequence goes on from NZ_JBVISU010000002.1 coordinate 549,985, forward strand.
TACTCGCTGAGCGCGACCACGGTCGCCCCGGCGTCGCGGGCGTCGTCCAGCAGCGGCGCGAGCGCGTTGTCCAGTTCTCGCGCCGCCAACGCCGCCTGCGGTGCGTCGGGGCCGAAGCGCTGCAGGTCGTAGTCCAGATGCGGGACGTAGGTCAGCAGCAGATCGGGACGTTTCTCCCGCAGGATCTGCCGGGACGCGCCGATGACCCACTTGCTCGATTTGAGCGACGCCGTCGGACCCCAGTACTGGAACAGCGGGAACTCCCCCAGCGCACCGGTGAGCTGATCGTGCAGCTCGGGCGGGCGCACGTAGGCGTCCGGCGACTTGCGGCCGTCGGCGTGGTAGATCGGCCGCGGGGTCACCGTGACGTCGGTGCTCATCCCCATCGCGTACCACCAGCAGACGTTCGCCGACGTGTAGCCGGGATGCGCCGCCCGCGCGGTCTCCCACAGCTTCTCGCCGCCGACGAGCCGATTGTGCTGGCGCCACAGGAAGATCTCGCCGAGCTCGCGGAAGTACCAGCCGTTGCCGACGATTCCGTGCTGCGCGGGCATCAGCCCGGTGAGAAAGGTCGACTGCGCGCTGCAGGTGACGGCGGGCAGCACCGTGCCCAACTCGGCCTGCCAGCCGTCACGGGCGACGGCGGACAGTTTCGGCATGTCCCGCAACGCCTTCGGGGTCAGCCCGACGACGTCGATGACGACCAAGGGTTTCACGCGGACGCCCCTTCCTTGACGAGGTTCGCCTGTGCCCACTCGAGTTCCGCGGCGATTCCGCCGACGAGGTCACCCGCGTCCGGGAGCACGCTCCAGGTGTAGGTCTCGACCTCGATATGCGGTTCGCCGGGCAACCCGGCGGCGACGGTGCGCAGGACGTCGGTCGTGGTGGACAACGGAGCGGCCGGGGCCTGGTGCAGCGGCATGTGGAAGTGCACGCGCCACGGTCCCTCTCCTGGTAATTGTCGCCATGCGTCGGGCAGGTCGTCGGCCTTGCGCACGACACCGTCCGCGCCGAGTTCTCGGACCTGGTGCAGATACCGCGGTTCGGCGAACGCGGTCAAGGCCTCGCGAGCTTCGGCGGGATCTTCCACATGCAGTGCGGCGGAGGCCTGCACCTTGACGATGTCCACATCGGACTTCGCGATCGCGGCCAGTGTCTCCGCCGGGTCGGCGAACGAGACCGCCAGGTGACAGGTGTCCAGGCACAGTCCGACATACTCCGGGTCGACGCGGCCGGAAAGCCAGCCCAGCGCGTCGGCCACGGTGTCGAGCACACAGCCGGGTTCGGGTTCGACGGCCAGCTTGATCGGCCGGTCACCGATCGCCCGGACGACCTCGCCGAAAGCCTCGGCAGCGCGGCGGTCGTCGTGCTCGGACCACGGCTCACGCCAGGCGAGCGGCAGCGTCGAGATGCTGCCGTACGAAGCGTCGTCGGCGAGCAGCTCGGACAGGACGGTCACGCAGTCGATCGTGTAGGCGACCCGGTCGCTGTTCGTCCACTCAGGACGGTAGACCGCGTGTTTGACGACCTCGTCGTGGAAACCGCCGTATGGGAACGCGTTGAGTGTGTACACCGACAGACCGCGCGCGTCCAGCTCCGCACGGAACGCCTTGCGGGCATCCGCGTCGTCGGCGAGTCCGCGCGCGACCGGCGCGGAAAGCCACAGCCCGACGCCGAGCCGATCGGCGCCCAGCCGTTCGCGCACCGGGAGCGCGTACCGCTCCAGCTGCGCGACGATGCCGTCGACATCCTCGGCGGGATGAACGTTCGTACAGTAGGAAATCATTTGCGGGCACCTCGCAGCACCGAGTTGCCTTCGAAGGTCGCAGCCTCGCCGGTGAACCCGGGCAGCGGGTCGAGCGTGAGCCGTCCGCTCTGCCCGTAGAAGTCGACCGGGTTCTGCCACAGCACCTGGTCGACGTCGGCCTCGGTGAAACCGCCGTCGAGCATCGCCTGCCCGGTTTTGGCGGTCTTCAAGGGATCCGAGCGGCCCCAGTCGGCGGCCGAGTTCACGATCATGTTGTCCAGCCCGTACTGGCGCAGGATCTCGACCATCCGGTGCTCGTCCATCTTGGTGTCCGGGTAGATGGAGAAGCCCATCCAGGCGCCGGAATCCTTGACCAGCTTGACGGTGACCTCGTTGAGGTGGTCGACGACCACACGCTCCGGTGCGACGCCGGCCTCACGGACGACGTCGAGCGTGCGCTTGGTGCCTTCCAGCTTGTCGCGATGCGGGGTGTGCACCAAGACGGGCAGGTCGTGCTCCAGCGCCATCGCCAGCTGCTGCGCGAAGACCTCGTCCTCTTCCTTGGTCATCGAGTCGTAGCCGACCTCGCCGACCGCGACCACGCCGTCCTTGGCCAGGTACCTCGGCAGGACGTCGAGCACCTCGCGGCAGCGGGGATCGTTGGCTTCCTTGGGGTTCAGCGCGATCGTGCAGTGGTGCCGGATGCCGAACTGGGCGGCGCGGAACCGTTCCCAGCCGATGAGGGCGTCGAAGTAGTCGGTGTACGAGCCGACGCTGGTGCGCGGCTGGCCCAGCCAGAACGCGGGTTCGACGAGAGCGCGGACGCCTGCCGCGTACATGGCTTCGTAGTCGTCGGTGGTCCGGGAGGACATGTGGATGTGGGGGTCGAAGATGCGCACGGTCAGTGGCCTTCCTTGAGCAATGAGAGGGCGTCGGCGGGAACGTCACGTCCGGCCGCCCGGCGTTCGTCGGCGAAGTCGGCGAGCATGCGCCTCAGCTCGTCGTCCGCGCGGGTTTCGAGATCCGCGACGGCGGCGAGCGGAACGCCGACGAAGACGCATTTGAGGACACCGTGCCGCCAAGTGTGGTCGTCCAGGAACCGGGCGAAAGGCCCCATGGCGGCGGCGACCAGGCGGATGTCGTTGGCCCGCAAGGCGTCTTCGACCAGTTTGACGCCGGTGTCAGTGACTTCGGCGTCCGGCGACGCCAGCTCGTTGAGCGCGCGGAGCACCCCTCGCCGCTCGGCGTCGTCGCCGTAGCGGTAAAGATCCCGCAGCTCGGCGGCCAGCGCCGCGTCGTCGAGGACTTCGGCCAGCACTGTCACGAGCCGGACGCGCGCCCGGTCGTCGACGGTGCCGTGCACCAGCCCCTGCGGATCCGTCTCCGGGCGCACCGCCGTCCGGCCGACCTCGCGGCCGACGGCCGGGAAGAGCGAGCCGACGTCCGACGGCTTCTCCCGGATCCGGCGTTCCGCCTTGTCCAGCCAGGTTTGCGGCAAGGCGTCGGTGAGGGCTTCGAAGGCCCTGCGCGCGGTGTCCGGTGCGGCGTGGCTGTGCCGGGGCAGTTCGACCGCGGCCAGCCGGGTGTAGCCGATCTCCGCCAGCGCGGCGAGCGTCCCCGGCAGGTCCAGATGACCGTCGCCGAATTCGAGGTGCTCGTGGACCCTCGGCAGCATGTCGTCCAGCTGCACGTTCCACAGCAGCGGCCCGGCGAGCCGGACGCACTCGGCCGCGTTGACCGGCTCGACGGCGACGCAGTGCCCGACGTCGAGCGTGACGCCGAACAGCTCCGGCTCGCCGAGTTCCTTGCGCAGGTCCAGGACCTGACTCAGATGCTGTACGAGGTGTCCGGGTTCCGGTTCCATCGCGAGCCGGACGTTCAGTCGCGAAGCGTGCTCCAAGACCGCGGCAACGCCTTCGCGCAACCGTGACCAGGCGGTCTCTTTGTCCACAGTAGACACACCGGACCAGAACGAAACGCAGTCGGCACCGAGGTCGGCCGCGATCCGCATCGCCCGCGCCAGGAAGTCGATCCGGAGCGCGGGGTCGTCCGACAGCAGCGTCGGTGAGTGCTTGCGCCACGGGTCGAGCAGGTACCGGGCACCGGTCTCGATCACGACGCGGTTCAGGCCGAGCGCCGAAAGCCGCGACGCCACGTGGTCGACCCGCTGTGCCAGGTCGTCGGCGAACGGGTCGAGATGGTCGTGGTCCAGCGTCAGCGCCACCCCGGTGTAGCCGAGGTCGGCGATGATCGCGAGGGCGTCGTCGAGGCGGTGGTTGGAGAAGCCGTTCGTGCCGTATCCCAAGGAGAACGTCATCATGTGGGGCTCACCTTCCGCGACAGCTTGCGGGCGATCGGCAGCGCGGTCGCGACCAGCGCGGCCCCCACTACTGAAGCCTTGGCCGTGATCGCCGCCTGGAGCGGGACCATGCCGTGGATGCCGGATTTCGTCGCCGAGCGCACGGACTTCGCCGACGGGTCACGGACGGCGTCCGCCTGCGCGCGGCCGACCAGGCCCGCGTACCCCGAGCCGGCCGCCATCGAGGCGAGCCGGTGCCAGCCGCCCCGCGCCGGTCCGGTCAATGCCAACGTTGTCGCGGCACAGGTGGTGGCCAACGCGGCACGAGCCGTACTTGGCTTCGCGCCGTGGACCTCACCGGTGGACAAGGCGGTGACGCCGAGCGTGTGGACACCGACGGCCGCCGCGGCGGTGAGAGCCTTCTTCGGAGAGTCGCCTGCGCCCAGCAGGACGTCGAGCGTGCGGCAGGCCGCCATCGCCACCGGTCCGGCCGGGGTCGGCTTGAGCACGGTGTCGTAAGCCCACACCGCGGCGGCGAGCGGGACCGCGACCCGCATCGCCTGACGGCCACCGCCGAGCGCGGCCAGGCCGAGCCCGGCCGCGGTCAGCGTCGCCCCGGTGGTGAGCGCCGCGCCCGCGCTCACCCGCCCGGACGGGATCGGCCGCTCGGGACGCTCCACGGCGTCGAGCTTCCGGTCCGCCCAGTCGTTGAGGGCCATCCCGGCCCAGTAGATGGCGACCGAGGAGAGCGGCAGCAGCAGCCGTCGTCCGGTCATCTTGAGTCCCGCCGCCGCGGATCCGGCGACCGTGTCACCGAGCACCGTCAGCGCGGCGGGCGCCCGTACGAGTTCCACGTAAGCCTTCACAGGGTTCCCGCCCAGGTGATCAGGCGGGCGGCCTGCTCGGCGAAGCGGTGTTCGTCGCTGCCCAACGGATCCTTGAAGAAGAAGCCGAGTTCGGTCAGCGCGCCGCTCTGGCCGTCGGCGTGCGCCGCGGTCACCAGCCTCGCGAGGTCGAGGATCAGCGGTGCCGCGAGCGCGGAGTCGTAGCCGGTCCAGGTGAACTGCAGGCTCATGCGCGCACCGAGGAAACCCTCGAACGACACGTGATCCCACGCGGTCTTGATCTCGCCGAGGTCAGGCACGTTGTCGATGTGCAGCGGCGCGGTGACGTCCTCGCCGAGCAACGCCGCGAGGCCGCGGGCCTTCGATTCCAGCTTGCTGTTCGCGGTCACCGGGTCGGCCAGTGTCTCGCCGTCACCGCCGCCGAGCAGGTTGGTGCCGGACCAGGAGCGGACCTTCAGCGCCCGCGCGCTGAACATCGGCGCGAGGACGGTGCGGAGCAGGGTCTCGCCGGTCTTGCCGTCGGAACCCGCGTAGGGCAGGCCTTCCCGTTCGGCGAGCTGCCGCAGCGCGGGCAGGGTGACCCCGGGCGACGGCGTGAACTCGACGTACGGGCTCCCCGCCTTCAGCGCCGCGTAGGCCGACAGAGAACTGGACGGCAGGACCGCCCTCGCCGGATCCGCGAGCGCCGCTTCGAGCGCGTCGAGGTCGTCGTGTTCGGGAAGGTGGGGGCACGGGGCCTCGGTGGAGGACACGTTGACCACCACGACCCGCGCGAGGCCGTGCCGGTCGGCGAAAGCCCGGATGTCCGCGCCGAGCCGCGCGGCGGCGTCGGCCTGGGCACCCGTATGCGTCGCCGGGTGGTAACCGTCGCGGATCTCGGCGTCCACTTCGGCCAGTCCGGACCGGACCGCCGAGAACACCGAGTGCCCGAACACGCCGGCGCCCGCGAGCTGTTCGGCGCGCTTCTCCAACGGCGTGTGCGCGATGTCGTGCCCGCCGAGGACCAGGTCGTCCCAGCCCGGCAACGGAACCCCCGCGAACGCGGGTAGCTCGGTGACACAGCCGACCGGACCGGTCACGCCGGCGCGCAGGGCCAGCAGGCCCACCGCGGCGGTCGTGGCCACCGATCCTCTCGCGCCGATCAACCAGATGCCCGTGCGCTCCTGAGCAGGCATTTCTCCACCTTTCCAAGATCCGGAACGTCCGACGGCCTATTTCCTCGGATGGTCGGACGTTTCGGATCGAACCAAGTCGCCTTGAGGTACGTCCATGCGACTTTCGGCTGGATCTACACCGCCGTTACCACTTCGCCGCCTCCTCGGTTTTCTCCATGTCCTCAGCTACTCGCCTTCGTGGTGACGCCGGGCACAGCGGTCCATCGCGCCTCTTCGGCCGCGCTGCGCTCGACCGCGTCGAGGACCATCTGAACCCTCAACCCGTCCTCGAAGGACGGTTCGGGATCCGTGCCTTCGCCGATCGCGGTCAGCAGATCGGCGACCTCGTTGGTGAACGTGTGCTCGTAGCCGAGGAGGTGGCCCGGCGGCCACCACACCCCGACGTACGGGTGGTCCGGTTCGGTGACCAGGATCCGGCGGAACCCCGACTCCGTGGCGGGCTGGCCACCGTCGAACCAGGACAGTTCGTTCATCGATTCGAAGTCGAACGCGAGGCTCGCCTTCGATCCGTTGATCTCCAGCCGCATCGAGTTCTTGCGGCCCAGCGCGTACCGGGTCGCCTCGAAACTCGCCACGGCCCCACCGGAGAACCGGCCGAGGAACAGCGCGCAGTCGTCGACCGTGACCTGCCCCGTCCCGCCGTCGCCGTCCGGCCGCTCCTTGACGAAGGTGGTGGTCAGTGCCGAAACCCCGGTGATCGTGTCGCCGGTGACGAACTGGGCGGCGTCGACGATGTGCGCGCCGAGATCGCCCAGCGCGCCGGAGCCCGCCTTGTCCTTGTGCAGCCGCCAGGTCATCGGCGACTCCGGATCCGACAGCCAGTCCTGCAGGTAGACCGACCGCACGTGGCGGATCTCGCCGAGTGCCCCGCTCGCGACCAGGTTCCTGGCGTGCGCGAGCGCGGGCACCCGGCGATAGTTGAAGGCCACCATCGACCGGACGCCGCCTCCGCGGGCCTTCGCCGCCGCCTCCGCCATCGCCTCGGCTTCGGCGAGGGTGTTGGCCAGCGGTTTCTCGCACAGCACGTGCTTTCCGGCCTCGAGCGCGGCGATCGCGATCTCGGCGTGGCTGTCGCCCGGGGTGCAGATGTCGACCAGGTCGACGTCGTCGCGGGCGATCAGCGCGCGCCAGTCCGTCTCGACGTCTTCCCAGCCGAACCGCTCCGCCGCGGCCTTCGCCCGCACCTCGTCACGGCCGCCGAGCACGGCGAGTCTCGGGATCAGCGGTGGCGCGAAGAACCGGTGCACACTGCGCCACGCGTGCGAATGCACCGCACCCATGAACGCGTGGCCCACCATGCCGACCCCGATCGTTTCCTTTGCCGTGCTCATGCCCCTCCTATGTCTCCGCTTGCGTGTGTCGGGTACGCGGGTTTACGAGTCGAAGCCGACGTCCATGTACCGGTCGACGTTCTCCTTGGTGACCACCGCGGAGTACGTGGTGATCTCCGACGGGATCTCGTGCTCGGCGAAATCGCTCGCACCCTTGTTCTGGCCGAGCAGCCGGGCGAGCGAGATCGCGGACGACGCCATCGACGGGCTGTAGAGCACCGTCGCCTTCAGCGGCTCGGCGTCGGACTTGATCAGGTTCATCGCGTTCTTCGAACCCGCGCCGCCGACCATCAGGAAGTCCTTGCGGTTGGCGTTGTTGATCGCCGCGATGACGCCGACCCCCTGGTCGTCGTCGTGGTTCCAGAGCGCGTCCAGTTTGGGCGCGGACTGCAGCAGGTTCGAGGTCTGCTGCTCACCCGACTCCGGCGTGAACTGCGCCGAGACGCGCGGGCCGACCGCGAAACCCTGACGCGCCAAGGCGTCCTTGAAACCCTTGCTGCGTTCCTGGGTCAGCGGCAGCGAGTCGATGCCCGCGACCTCGCCGATCACCGGGCTGGCGATGTTCTTCGCCTTCATCTGCTTGGCGATGTAGTTCCCGGCGTTGACGCCCATCCGGTAGTTGTCGCCACCGATCCAGGTGCGGTACGCGAGCGGGGTGTCGAAGACGCGGTCGAGGTTGATCACCTGGATACCGGCGTCCATCGCCTGCTGGCCGACGGCGGTGAGTGCCTTGCCATCGAACGGCAGGATCACCAGCACGTTGACCTTGGCGTTGATCAGCGTCTCCACCTGGGAGATCTGCTGGTTGACGTCGTTGGTGCCCTCGGTCGCGTTGAGCGTGACCTCACTGAACTTCTGCGCCTGCGCGCGGGCGTTCTTGGTGATGGCCGCCATCCAGCCATGGTCGGCGGCGGGCGCCGAGAACCCGATGGTGACGGGGTTTCCCGGCTGCGAGTTGCTGCCCGCGTTGGCCACGTTGGCGGCGGTGTTCTGCGCCGGTGCCTCGTTCGAGGTACACGCGGTCAGCAGCGCGCCCGCTCCGACGGCCGCGCCTCCCAGCAGGAAACGGCGGCGGTGCAGGGATTGTTCGGTCATGACGACTCTCCATCCACGGTGATGAGGTGGTTGCCACTGAGCGAGAGGTAAGGCGACGGTGCCGGGGGTCGTGGGGGGGGGGTCGGGGTTTCACCCCAACCGCCCCCCCCCCCCCCCCGTGCCGGACCCCACACAGTCCGCCCTTCCCCCCCCTGGGCCCTTCCTTTCTTTTCT
>NZ_JBVISU010000002.1:558660-745132 GCF_055575355.1 Amycolatopsis sp. NPDC034160
ACGGTGCCGGGGGTGGTGGGTGGCGATTCGGGTTCTAACCCGAATCGCCACTCACGACCACCTGTACCGACCACGACACGTCCGGCCTTCCCTCACTAGGTACTCGTCTTTGCGTTCTTCACGGAGCGGAACTGCAGTAGCGCGGCCAAAACGATGATCACGCCCTTGGCGATGTTCTGGATGTCGGTGTCCAGGTTGTTGAGCGTGAAGATGTTGGACAGCACGGTGAAGATCAGCACGCCGATCAGGGTGCCGATGAGCGAGCCGCGGCCACCGGTGAGCAGCGTGCCGCCGATGACGACCGCCGCGATGGCGTCGAGTTCGTAAAGCATGCCGTTGGTCGAGGCGCCCGCGGTGGTGCGGGCGACGACCATCAGGGCGGCGATGCCGCAGCACAGGCCGGCGACGCCGTAGACGAGCGCGGTGTGCCGTTTGACGTTGATGCCCGCCAGCCGCGAAGCCTCGGCGTTGCCGCCGACGGCGAAGGTGCGGCGGCCGAACGTGGTGCGGTTCAGCAGCACCCAGCCGACCACGAACACCAGCGCGAACATCCAGATCAGCACCGGGACGCCGAGCAGGTCCCCGCGGAAGAAGTCCAGGAAACCCGCCTCCGCCACCACCTGCGTGCGGCGGCCGCTGATGCGTTCCGCGAGCCCGCGGGCCGCGACGTACATCGCCAAGGTCGCGATGAACGGCACGATCTTCCCGTAGGAGACCAGTATCCCGTTGATCAGCCCGCAGCCGAGGCCGACCAGGAGTCCACAAAGGATCATCACCCACGGGCCGTAGGACTGGGTGGCCAGCGTGGTCAGCCAGACGCTGGAGAGCGCCACGATCGACCCGACCGAGAGGTCGATGCCGCCGGCGATGATCACGAACGTCATCCCGACGCTGACCACCCCGATGGCCGCGGCGAGCCGCAGGATCGTCGAAACGTTGCCTTCGGTGAAGAACTGGTCGGGCCTGGTCACCTGGCCGACGATGCACAGGACGACCAGTACCCCGGCCAGCCCGAGCAGCCGGGTGTCGAGCGAGAAGTTTCGCTTTTCCTTGGGTGGCACGGTTTCCACGGCGGTATCCGTACGCACCGATTCGGCTTGGTCGGTCACGCCGCACTCCCCTCGAGAATCACGTCGAGCACATCCGCCTCTGTCAGCTCCGCAGACGGCTTTTCAGCCAGGACACGTCCTTCACGCAGCACCAGCACCCGGTCGGACAATCCGAGTACTTCGGGGATCTCACTGCTGACCAGCACGATCGCGACCCCGGTCGCGGCCAGCTCTTCGATCAGCCGGTACAGCTCCGCCCGCGCGCCGACGTCGACCCCGCGCGTCGGTTCGTCCAGCAGCAGGACCCGGCAGCCGCGGACCAGCCAGCGCGCGAGCACCGCCTTCTGCTGGTTGCCGCCGGACAGCGTGCGGATGATGCGGTGCGGGTCGGCGGGCCGGAGATCGAGGCGCCGCAGGCTTTCCCCGGCGTCGTCGAGTTCCCTGCCCCGCTCGGTGAAACCGAACGTCGCGTATTTGCTCAGGCTCGCCAGGGTCACGTTGTGCACGACGGGCAGGTCCAGCAGCAGGCCCTGGCTCTTGCGTTCCTCAGGTGCCAAGCCGATCCCTGCCTTGACCGCCGCGGACACGCTGCCCGGCCGGACCGGTTCGCCGTCGACCGAGACCGTTCCCACGTCCTGTTTGCGCGCGCCGAAGATCGTCTCCAGCAGCTCGCTGCGCCCGGATCCCACAAGGCCCGCGATACCGACGACCTCCCCGGCGTGCACGGTGAAGCTCACGTTCTCGAACTCGCCCGCGGTGGTCAGGTTCTCCACCTTGAGCACCTCTTTGTCCGGGTTGACGTGTTCCTGGTGGCGCGGGCCGAACACGGTTTCGACCTTGCGGCCCGCCATGAGCGCGACGAGATCCGACGTCGGCGTCTCCTTGGCGTCGAGGCCGGTGGCGACGGTCTTGCCGTCCTTGAGCACGGTGACGCGGTGCCCGATCCGGCGCAGTTCTTCGAGCCGGTGGGAGATATAGACGATCGCGACGCCCTCGGCGGTCAGTTCGCCGACGATGCGGAACAGGTTGTCGACCTCTTCCCCCGCCAGCGCCGCGGTGGGCTCGTCCATCACCAGCAGCTTCGCGTCGTACGCGAGCGCCCGCGCCATCGAGACCAGCTGCTGCCCCGCCGCGGAGAGCTTGCCGACCTCGGTCGACGGCGTGATCTCCGGATGCCCGAGCCGGGCCATCAGTTTCGCGGCCATGGCGCGCGATTCGCTGATCCGCGTGAAACCGAAGCTGGCCCGCTCGCGGCCGAGGAAGATGTTGTCCGCCACGGAAAGTCCCGGCACCAGGTCGAGTTCCTGGTACATGGTCGCGATGCCGATCTTCAGCGCGGCGACCGGTGAGGGCAACGTGACCGGCTCGCCCTGCCAGAAGATCTCGCCACCGTCGGGACGGTGCGCCCCGGCGAGGGTCTTGATCAGCGTCGACTTGCCCGCGCCGTTCTGGCCGAGAAGACAGTGCACCTCGCCGGGTTCGACGTCGAAGTCGACGCCGTCGAGCGCGCGGACCCCCGGGAAGGTCTTCACGATCCCCCGGACCGATAGCAAGGTCATGCCGGCGCCTCCTCGGTGAGCACTGGTACGAGCGTCGGGTCGGCGAAAAGCCGTTCGGTGGCAAGGTGTGCGGCCCCGCGCAGGGGAGCGGTGGTGCCCAGCGGCGACGGCTCGACCCGGCAGGCGGGATCGTGCCCGAGCGGCCGCGCGGACAGTTCGCGGCGCACCGGCTCGACCAGCCACTCGCCCAGTTCGGCGAAGTAACCGCCGAGCACCACGACGTCCGGGTCGAGCACATCGACCACAGTGGACACCGCGACGCCGAGCGCGACCCCGAGTTCCGAGACCGCCGCGACGGCGCGCTGGTCACCGCGCTGGACACGATGTTTGAGCAGCCCGACCCGGCCGTCGACGCCGAGCGCGGGATCGTGCAGCGAGTCGCCCGGCGAGGCGGCGACCCGCAACACGGCGTTGAGCCCGGCCTTGGTCTCCAGGCAGCCGACCCGGCCGCACTGGCACTGCTCGCCGGACGGGTCGACGGTGATGTGCCCGACCTCGCCGGCGAAACCCCTGGCACCGCGCAGGATCGCGCCGCCGGAGACGAGTCCGCCGCCGACGCTCATCCCGCCGCTGAGGTAGAAAAGCTCCCGCACGCCACGGCCGGCCCCCGCGACCGCCTCGCCGACCGCGCCGAGGTTGGCCTCGTTGTCGACGACGATGGCGTCGACCGGCAGACCGAGCCGGGCGGCCAGCAGGTCGGCGATTTCGGCGTCGCGCCACCGCAGCGTCGGCGCGAACCGCAGCACGGCGGCGGCCGAGTCGACCAGGCCCGGAACCGAGACGGTGACGCCGACCGGCTGCTCGTCGCACAGGACCTGTCCGGCGAGGAAGGCGAGTTCGTCCATGCTCCGGTGCAGACCGAGCGCGGCGACGTCGGCGGACTCGGCGCGTTCGGCGATGACCCGGCCGTCGAGGTTCGTGACGACGGCGGCGAAACGATCGGCTTCGACACTCAGCGCGAGCCCGTAGGCGCTGGCGCCGTTCAGCTCGACCAGCTGGCTGGGCCTGCCGTTGCCGCTCGCTTGGAGTCCGGCGGAGCGGACGAGACCACGCTCGGACAGCTCGGTGACCAGACCCGAGACGGCCGCCTTGGTGATCCCGCTCCGCGCCGCGAGCTGGGTACGCGACAGCGGCCCCGCGCGCAGCGCCCGCAGGAGCGCGGCGAGGTTCGCCGTGCGTGGGCTGACCGGGTCGAGCTGCCCGGGATCAGTCGCGGCCACACTGCCCCATTTGACGACGCCTCACTTACGAATCGGCCGTAACAAACTTTGTTACTTAGCCAGCGAAAGTAGGGTGACTGCTGTCACTCGTCAAGGTGACAACAAGACAGAAATGCCCCCCGTCACCCGTTTAGCCGCTCCGATCGGTGCAGACTTTTGTACTTTTCAAGCGAAAGTCTGTACGATCTTGACGTTACTAATCGGAATCAGGTGAGTGCCCAACGTGCCGTGAGACGTGGGTCGAGTGGGTCGTGAGTGGCGATTCGGGTTCTAACCCGAATCGCCACTCACGACCACCGAAAGCGCTCAGCTGCTCAACGTGAACGCGCGGTCCGTGGCCGACCAAGCGGCCCCGATGACCCCGGCGGTGTCCCCGAGTTCGGACAGCACGATCGGCAGGTTCCCGGTCGCCAGCGGCAGCGAGCGGCGGTAGACCGAACTGCGGATCTCGGCGAGCAGCTGATGCCCGAGCTGCGCCACGCCGCCGCCGATCACGACCATCCCCGGGTTCACGAAACTCACCAGCGAAGCGACCACCTGGCCGAGCCGCCGCCCGCCGTCGCGGATCAGGTTGACCGCGCCGAAATCGCCCGACGCCGCCGCGCGGCCGACGTCCGCGGCGGTGATCGCGCCCCGGTCCGCGACGACGTCGGCGAGGTACGCCGACCGGCCGCTGCGCGCCAGCGTCAGGCCGTCGCGGGCCAGTGCGGCGCCACCGAAATACGCCTCGAGGCAGCCTGTCTCACCGCAGACACAGGTCGGGCCGTAGTCGTCGAGGCGGATGTGCCCGATGTCGCCCGCGGTGCCCGCGACGCCGCGGTACACCTTGCCGCCGAGCACGATCCCGCAGCCGATACCGGTACCGATCTTGACGAACACCAGATCGTCGATGGACCGGGCGACGCCGGCATGCCGTTCCCCGAGCGCCATCGAGTTGACGTCGTTGTCGACGGTGACCGGGCAGCGCAGCAGCCCGCCGAGATGGTCGCGCACGGAAAACCGGTCCCAGCCGGGCATTATCGGCGGCGCCACCGCCATCCCCTCGGCGAAGCTCACCGGCCCCGGCAGGCCGATTCCGGCGGCGATCAGCTTGCCCGGCGCCTCTTCGCGGATCTTCTCCGCCAGCTCCACGACGCGTTTGAGGACGGCGTGCGGTCCCTGCCGGACGTCGCAGTCCTCGACGGTGTGCACCAGCACCTCGCACGAAGCGTCGGTGAGGGCGACCCCGACCGACGTCGCGCCGACGTCGACGGAGAGCACGCGCAGGTCTCCCGCCAGCCGCACCAGCGTCGACCGCCTGCCGCCCCGGCTCGCCGACGGACCCGCCGTCTCGACGAGGCCGACCTCGGCGAGGCGGGTCACCTCGGCACCCACCCGGGCACGCGGCAGCTCCAGCCGCTCCCCCAGTTCGACCCGGGACATCGGGCCCTCGTCCCGCAGCAAGGTGAGCAACTGGGTTTGGTGCCGGGTTTCGACCATCGGATGCTCCGTGGTGGATGCCGTGCTCATTCAGCCGAGCCTACGGCGTTGTCCACTTCCTGTCCCGGACGCCCGTGGCCGTCCGGCCGCGCCTGAACATCGCGCGGTGGTCCCGCGGCCGATGTCCGGTCAGCCGCGCGAAGACCGCGCCGAATGTCCCGGGATCTCGATAGCCGACCTCGGCGGCGATACCGGCGACCGTCCGCTCCGTGGTCTCGAGCAGATGCTTCGCCCGGCGCACCCGTGCCTCCTGCAGATGGCCGAGCGGGGTCTTGCCGGTCTCGTCGCGAAATCGCCGCAGGAGGGTTCGCGTGCTGACATGGAACGTCGTGGCGAGCAGCCCGAGGTCGTACCGCTCGCGCAGGTTCTGGTCCAGCCAGCGCTGCACACTTTGGGAGAAATCCCTGCCGCCAGTGGGCAACAAGTCTGTGTCGACATACGGCGTCTGGCTCGACCGCGCGTCGTCGACGAGCGCGATCCGCGCGGTCGCACGGGCTACCCGGCCTCCGTGGTGTTCGCGGATGAGGCCGAGTGCGAAGTCGTACATCGCGCTGAACGCGCCCGTCGTGGTCACCCCGCTGTCGGTGATGACGAGTTTCTCCGGCAGGACTTCGGTGCCAGGGCATCGGGCCGCCAATTGGTCGGCGAAAAGCCATGACGTCGTCGACCGCCGTCCGTCGAGCAAACCCGCGTCGGCCAGCAAGAACGCGCCGACGCAGATCGAGACCACCGCGACTCCCGCCTCCGCGGCCGTCCTGATGGCTTCGATTTCCGGGCGGAGCGACCTGAGCCTGGTATCGAGATCGAGTCCTGGCGTCAGCTCGAACCCGGGCACCACCAGGACATCGACCGGCCGCACCGGGGAGACCGCGAGCGCCGCTCCGCCGGAGGCGACCACACGCCGCCGCGGCGACAAGATCGAGACCTCGTAGGAAGAATCCCCGTCGGCGGCGACATGCGAGGCCATCGTGAGGAGATCGGGAACCCCGAAGACCTCCGACGCGAAGCACCCCGGATAAGCGAGAACTCCGACGCGCGGCGGGGCCACCATGATGGCGAGATTACCCGGTCTTATGGCGATCTCGCCCCTGCCCGGATCCGGAGCCGTACCGGACGATGGCGTGATGGACACCCTCGCGGACTTCTCGAAACGGCTTGTCGATGTCGAAGGAGTCGCCAAAACCGTCTATGTCGCCGGATCCGGCGCGGCGGTGGTGCTGATGCCGGAGATGCCCGGCATCAGCCCGGACGTCGTCCGCTTCGCCCGGTGGATCCGGGACGCGGGTTTCACGGTCTACCTTCCGTCGCTTTTCGGTGTCGACGGCGCCTTCCCCACCGCCGCCGACGGAGAGAAGGTCGCCCGTCGCGCCTGCGTCAGCGCCGAGTTCCGGGCTTTCTCCGGCGGCGGCACGAGCCCCGTCGTGAGCTGGCTGCGCGGGCTGGCGAGGAAGGCGTTCGAGGAGTGCGGCGGGCCGGGCGTCGGTGCGATCGGACTCTGCTTCACCGGCAACTTCGCCCTCAGCATGACCCTTGAACCGGCCGTCATCGCGCCCGTCGTCAACCATCCTTCGTTACCGCTGGACGACCCCGGCGGGCTGGAAATCGGCGAGGCGGACGCCGTCGCGATACGCGAACGCGTCGAGCGCGACGGGCTGAAGGTGCTCGCCTACCGCTTCGACAACGACCGATGGTGCACCGGGCAGCGTTTCGCCGCGTACCGGGCACTTCTCGGTGACGCGTTCGATGGTCGCGTCATTCCAGGTGCGGCGGCCAATCCCGAACCGCCGCCGTTCTTCCGTGACGTCGTCGCGTGTCCCCACAGCGTCGTCACCGCTCACCTCGTCGATCAGGAAGGGCACCCGACCGTCCGGGCCAGGGACGAAATCCTGGCCTTTCTCGCCGATCGGCTCGGACGAGAATCGCGGCCGGGATCAGCACGATCGCGGTGACACCGACGATCCACCAGTGTGTGGCGGCGATGGCCGACGCGGACCCCGGCGACGTGTTCGCCAGCTGGACGGCGACGAGCACGGTGAAGAGCGAAGTCCCGAAGGAACCACCGATCCTTTGCAGCATCGCGAAAAGGGGCATCGCCTGGGAGATCTGTTCCTTCGGCACCATCAGCAACCCGACGGCCAGCGCCGGTGTCGTGGTCAGGCCGATGCCGACACCGCGGACGATCTGTACCGCCGAAAGCCACCAGTAGCCGTCGGTTTCGGTGATCATCGCCAGCGGCACCGTGCCGAGGACGGTGATGGCCAGGCCCGCGAAGATCACCCGCGCGCCACCGATCCGGTCGGTCAGCCTGCCCGCCAGTGGCAGTGCCGCCACCGTGCCCAGCGCCAGCGGCGCGGTCAGCAGGCCGGTGTCGACGAGGCTTTCGTGCCGGACGTCCAAGTAGTACAGCGGCAACACGATCATCGCACCGAACAGCGCGATGCCCATGCCGAAGATGACGAGTGCGGCCGACGAGAACGCTTTGTCGCGGAACAGCCGCAGGTTCAGCAGCGGATGGCTCGACCGCAGCGCGGTGACGACGAACGCCGCGAGCAGGAGCGCGCCGGCGATCGCCGGGACCGGGGCGAATTCCGAGACGCCGTACACGAGTAACGGCAGGCCCGACACGGTGAGGACCAGACCGCGCCGGTCCAGCGGTTGTGTGGTGGCCGGGGTCTGGCGCGGCAGCCACTTCCGGCCCAGCAGCAGGCTGAGCACCGAGATCGGCACGTTCACCAGGAACAGCCACGGCCACCCGAGCCCGTCGGTGAGCATGCTGCCGAACAGCGTGCCGAGCACCGGGGCCAGATAGATCGGAATGCTCAGCACACTCATCATCCGGCCAAGCCGCTTCGGTCCTGCCGCCACCGCGAACAGGATCTGCCCGGCAGGCACCAGCAGCCCGCCGACGGCGCCTTGCAGGACCCGGAAAACGATCAGCGCCTCGATCGACGTCGCCATCGCGCAGCACGCGGAGAAAATCGCGAACAATCCGACGCACCCCAGCCACAACCTGGTCGCCCCGAAGCGGCGGCTCGCCCAGCCGCTCACCGGCACCATCGCGGCGAGCGCGAGCAGGTAACCGGTGGCGCTCCACTGCGCGGTGCCGAGCGGCGTGCGGAACGCCGCCGCGATCGTGCCGAGCGCGACATTGACGACTGTGGAGGTGAACATCGACAGGAACCCGCCCAGGGTCAAGATCGAGGCCATTCCCCACAAAGCAGGGGAAATGCGCTCGTCAAGTGGACGCCCGATCATCCTACCAGCCAACCTTATCGCCATTAAGATCTTAACAGTGATAAGATTCGGTCGAGTTGTCAAGTCCGCTACGGACCGGCGAAGGTGTGCGCATGGTCGTGAGACGGGATGGGTACGTTCGAGCCGCGCTCGAACTCCTCGACGAGGTCGGGCTGGACGGGTTGAGCCTGCGCAAGCTCGGGGAGAAGCTCGGCGTGCGTGGTCCCGCGGTCTACACGCACTTCAAGAGCAAGCAGGCGCTGCTCGATCAGATGGCCGAAACCATGCTGGACGACGAACTCGCCCCGCTCGACGATCCCGCGTCGGTGGACGAGTGGCCCGCGTGGCTGGCCAAGCGAGCCCGCGCCATCCGCCGCACCCTGCTGTCCTATCGCGACGGTGCCCGCCTGCACGCCGGCTCCCGCCCTACCGAGCGATCGGCGATGACGCCGCTGATCAAGCCGTTGCTGGCAGCCGGTTTCACCGAGGAAGACGCGACACACGCGATCCTCGCCGTCAGCCGGTACACCCTCGGCTGCGCGATCGACGAGCAGCAGTACGTCGAGGACGAGTCGGCCGACCACGACGAAGACCCGGCCGCTTCCTTCGAATACGGCCTCTCGCTTCTGATCGCTGGCCTCCGCTCCGCCGCCCCCTGATTTCGCCCCGCGTTTGGTCCTCTAAATGCGGTCAGGACCACAGGTAGCGCCGTTCGGGGCGTCCCGTCCCGCCGTACTTGAGGCTCACCTCGGCCTTCCCGGTCGCCACGAAATGCTCCAGGTACCGCCGCGCGCTCACCCGTGCGACGCCGGTCGCCTCGGCGCATTCGCTCGCGGACATCCCGCCCGCCGCACCGCGCAGCGCGGTCTCCACCAGCCGCGCGGTTTCGGCGGTGAGTCCCTTGGGCAGCACGGGTTTCGCGCTCGGCCGGGCACCGAAGACCTGGTCGACGTCGGCCTGCCCGGCCTCGGCCAGCCGGTCCAGCCGCTGGTGCAGCGACGCGAAATGGGTGAGCTGATCCCGCAGGGACGCGTATTCGAACGGCTTGATCAGGTAGTGCAGGACACCGCCCCGCATCGCCTGCCGCACGGTTTCCACGTCGGTCGCGGCGGTGATCAGGATGACGTCGACGTCCTCGGTGGCGCGCAGCTCCCGCAGCACCGAAAGCCCGTCCAGGTCAGGGAGATAGACGTCCAGTAGCACCAGGTCGGGCTTCAGTTCCCGCGCCAGCCGGAGCGCGTCGGCGCCGGTGTGCGCGACCCCGACGACGGCGAACCCGTCCGTGCGCGCGACGTATCCACTGTGGACTTTCGCGACCATGAAATCGTCGTCGACGACCAGTACCCGGATCATCGCGGAAGCCTTGCCGTGAACACCGCGCCGCCGGAATTGTGCACCTCGACCGATCCTCCCCGCCGGACGCACGCCTGCCGGATCAGCGCCAGCCCGAGACCACGCTGGCCGTGTGCGGCCGCCTTCGTGGTGAAGCCGTGTTCGAACACTTCCTCGGCGATCTCCGGGGCGACACCGGGTCCGGAATCTCGGACCTCCACCCGCACTTCGTCTTCCTCCTGCCACACGCCGACCTCGATCCAGCCACGCTCACCACCCTGCTTGTGTGAACTCAGTGCGTCCAACGCGTTGTCGACGAGATTTCCCAGCACGGTCACCAAATCCGTGGACAGCCCCTCCTCGACCCGGTCCAGTTCGCTGTCCGGGGCCATCCGCAGCCCGACCCCGCGTTCCGCGGCGAGCGACGCCTTCGCGATCAGCAGCGCCGCCACCGCCGGGTCGCCGATGCGCGAGCCGACCTCCGCGCGCCACTCCCCCTGCGCCGAACTGATCCGGCTGACGTAGCCGCGAACCTCGTCGTACTCCCCGAGTTCCAGCAGCCCGGAAATGGTGTGCAGCCGGTTGCTGAACTCGTGCGCCTGCGCCCGCAACGTGTCGGTGGCGTGCCTGCTGGCGTCGAGTTCGTCCCGCAGCGTCATCAGATCGGTGCGGTCCCGCAAGGTGACGACGGCGCCGCGCACGTCGATCGGCATCCGGTTCAGCGTCAGCACTTTCCCTTGCCGCAACACGATCTGGTCGGCGCCGGTCGCGCGGCCGGTGAGCAGATCGCGGATGCGCTCGTTGAGGTCGAGGTCCTCGACCGACCGGCCGACGGCGTCCTCCGGCAACGCCAGCAGTTCGCGGGCCTGATCGTTCACCAGGGTGATCCGGTGCTGCGGGTCGAGGCCGACGACACCCTCCTTGATGCCGTGCAGGAGCGCCTCCCGGTTTTCCACCAGGGCGGTGATCTCATGCGGTTCCAGGCCGAGAGTCTGGTTCTTCACGCGCCGCGCCAGCAGCAGCGAGCCGCTCACGCCGATCACCAGCGCGACACCCAGCACCCGCAGGGCGTTGTCCGGTGAGTCGAGCACGCCCGCGAAGAAACCGGGCGACTTCGAGCCCGCCGCGACCATGCGGACCACCTTGCCGCCCTTTTCGTCGAGCACCGGGACGTGCGCCACGATCGACCCGTCGAGTTCGCCGACCCAGGACCGTCCATGCAGGACAGTGCTTTTCCCGATGTCGAGCAGGGTCCGCAACTGACCCGGATCCGGTGACGCGAGCACGTAGCGGTCCGCGCCCGCGATCACCACGAAATCCACCCCGGACAGGCTCCGCGCGGTCTCTGCGGGCGCGTTCAGTTCGAACGGGCCGTTCTCGAGGTCGCCCACGACACCCTGCGCGGCGACACTCTCCGCGACCGAAAGCGCCCGGCGTCCCTCGGTCGTGCGGAAGTTGCTCCCCGCCTGGACGACAGCCAGCACACCCACCGCGCACAGTAGGCAGGTCACGACTACCAGTTGCCACACGAGGAGCTGACGGGCCAGCGACCCCCGAGCACCCATCGCCACCTCCGCGTGACCAAAACGACCACAACAACCATTGGGCCCGCAAGCGGGACATCTCTGTTTACACGAGTGCAACATGTCCAACCACGCGGCAGAGAGGCGGGGATCACAGTGAAGCCCAGTAGCTGGTTGGCCATCGCGGCGGCGCTGGTCGCCGTTTTGCTGGTGCCACCGTTGCTCACCCCGGGCGGCGAGGCCGACGAGGGCTCGCAGATCCGGTCGTTGCGGGTACTCGTGCCCAACGCGCCCGGCGGCGGTTACGACATCACCGCCCGCACGGCGACCAAGGCGATGGAGGACGCCGACCTGCTCGGCAACGCGGAGGTGTTCAACCTCCCCGGTGCCGGCGGCACGGTCGGCCTCGGCCGCACGGTGGCCGAACGCGGCAACGGAAAGCTCGTCATGTCCATGGGACTCGGCGTGGTCGGCAGCGTGTTCACGAACAAGTCGCCGTCGTCGCTGCTCGACACCACACCGGTGGCGAAGCTGATCGAAGAGTCGGACATCGTCGTGGTCGGCAAGGACTCGCCGTACAAGACGATCGGCCAGCTGGTCGAGGCGTGGAAGGCCGATCCCGGCGCGGTCCAGGTCGGCGGCGGTTCGTCGCCCGGCGGGCCGGATCACCTGGCGCCGATGCTGATGGCGAAGGCGGTCGGGCTCGCGCCCAAGGCGGTCAACTACGTCCAGTTCGACGGCGGGGGTGAACTGCTCGCGTCGGTCCTCGGCGGCAAGGTCGCGTTCGGGGTCTCGGGTGTCGGCGAGTACCGCGACCAGATCGCGGCGGGCACGCTCCGGGTGCTCGCGGTGACCAGCGCGAACCGGATCCCCGGCATCGACGCGCCGACGCTTTCGGAGTCCGGCGTGGACGTCAAGTTCACGAACTGGCGCGGCATCGTCGCGCCGCCCGGGATCACCGACGCGGACCGCGCGAAGCTGGTCAGCCTGTTCGAACGGCTGCAGAAGACGCCGCAGTGGCAGGAAGCCCTGCAGCGCAACGGATGGACCGGGGCGTTCGCGCCAGGGGAGCAGTTCGGTTCGTTTCTCAAAGAGGAGAACACGCGAGTGGCAACGGTGCTGAAAGAGCTGGGTCTGGCATGACCACGTGGCTGAAGGAGCGCTCCGAACTCGGGGTGAGCGTGGTACTTCTGGTGCTCGGGGCGCTGGTGCTCACCGACGCGCTGAGCATTCCGACCGATTTCGCCCAGCGCGGACCGGTCGGCCCGAAGGCGGTGCCGATCCTGGTCGGCTCGCTGCTGCTGATCGTCGCCGTCCTGCTGGCCCGCGACGTGCTGCGCGGCGGCAAGGGAGAAGCCGAGGGTGGCGAGGACATCGACCTCACCGCACCCGCCGACCTGCGCACGGTTCTGTTGCTGTGCGGTGCTTTCCTCGCCAACGCGGCCTTGATCGGCCTGGTCGGCTTCCCGATCTCGGGCGCGATCCTGTTCTGGGGCGCGGCCTACGCGCTCGGCAGCCGCAACCTGGTGCGTGACCCGCTGATCGCGGCGGGCATGTCCGTCGCGACCTTCCTGATCTTCAACAACCTGCTCGGTGTCCCGCTCCCCGGTGGCCCGTTGATGGAGGTGTTCTGATGCTTCAGCAACTCATCGACGGCTTCGGCACCGCGCTGACGCCGACCCATATCGCGATGGCGGCGATCGGGGTCCTGCTCGGCACCGCGATCGGCGTGCTGCCGGGGATCGGCCCGGCCATGGCGGTGGCGCTGCTGCTCCCGGTCACCTACGGACTGGAGCCCACCGGCGCGTTCATCATGTTCGCCGGTATCTACTACGGCGGGATGTTCGGCGGCTCGACGACGTCGATCCTGCTGAACACCCCGGGTGAGAGCGCGGCGGTCGTCGCGGCCATCGACGGCAATCCCATGGCCCGCAAGGGACGCGGTGCGCAAGCGCTTGCCGCGGCGGCCATCGGGCACTTCGTCGGCGGCATCCTCGGCACGATCGCGCTGGTCGTGCTGGCCCCGGTGATCGCGAAGCACGCGGTCGACATCGGCGCGCCGGACCTGTTCGCGATCATGGTGCTGGCGTTCATCGCGGTTACCTCGGTGCTCGGCGGTTCCCGGATCCGCGGCGTGGCGTCGCTGCTGATCGGACTGACCATCGGACTGGTCGGCCTCGACGAGATGACCGGTCAGCAGCGGCTGACCTTCGGCTCGCTGCATCTGGCCGACGGCATCGACGTGGTGATCGTGGCGGTCGCGCTGTTCGCGGTCGGTGAATCGCTTTGGGTCGCCGCACACCTGCGACGTAACGCGCATCAGCCGATTCCGGTCGGCAGGCCGTGGCTCTCGCGTGCCGATCTGAAGCGGACTTGGAAGCCGTGGTTGCGCGGACCGCTGATCGGCTTCCCGTTCGGCGCGGTGCCCGCCGGTGGCGCCGAGATCCCGACGTTCCTTTCGTACGTCATGGAAAAGCGGCTCTCGAAGCACAAGGACGAGTTCGGCAAGGGCGCCATCGAAGGCGTGGCGGGCCCGGAAGCGACGGCGTCGGCCTCCGCCGCCGGGACACTGGTCTCGATGCTGACGCTCGGCCTGCCGACCACCGCGGTCGCGGCCGTGATGCTGGCGGCCTTCCAGCAATACGGCATCCAGCCGGGACCGCTGCTGTTCGAGCGGGAGTCGTCGCTGGTGTGGGGTCTGATCGCCTCGCTGTTCGTCGGGTTGACGCTGCTGCTGATCCTGAACCTGCCGCTGGCGCCGCTGTGGGCGAAGTTGCTGCGGATCCCGCGGCCGTACCTCTACGCGGGCATCCTGTTCTTCGCCAGCGTCGGCGCGTACGCGGTCAACGCGGACATCTTCGACCTCCTGGTCATGTTTGTGATCGGCCTGCTCGGCTTCGCGATGCGGCGCTACGGCTTGCCGGTGCTGCCGGCGATCATCGGCGTCATCCTCGGCCCGGCCGCCGAACAGCAGATGCGGCGCGCACTGCAACTGAGCGACGGCGCACTGAGCGGGCTGGTCAACACGCCGTTCTCGATCGTGGTCTACGCGATCATCCTGCTGATCGTGTTCTTCCCGTTGATCAAACGTCTCCTGCCCTCCCGGCCGCCCGCCGCCGAGGCTGAACCACGGACCAAAGTGGACGTCTGACCTGCGGCAACCCCGATCAAGACCCGGCCTCGACTGCCCCGAGGCCGGGTCTTCTTTTTCGCCACGGTGAACCGCTTCGCGCCGTCGTTCGTGTGCCCTGCGTCACCTCGTCGCAAGATAACGAAAGGATAACGGCGAGATCGCGTTTTGAACCGTCCTCGGACTGGGGCCGTTTCAGCCAACGCGGAGTCAGTGACGCCGGTGATGCCGGTGACGCATCCCCCGGGCTCCGCGAAACGACACCGAACGAGGTGAACGATTTCATGCCCCGTAACCCAAGATCCGCCGGCCGCCACCGCATGGCACGCCGGACCAAACTCGCCACCGGCGCCATCGCGCTCTCTCTCGCCATCGGCGGGCTCGTCGTGGTGAACACGACCGGGACCCCCGACACGGCCAGAGCCGACGGCGCGGACAAGTCGTTCTTCATCGACATCGCGAAGGTCCCCCGCGGCAACAACGTCAACCTCGACCTCGCGAAACGAGGCGCACGAGGAACGTTCACCGTCGACTGCGGCCGCAACGAGAACGGCCACTTCAACGGCGACAACTTCATCGCACAGCCCGGTGTCCGCAATGGAGCCGAGCACCTCCACGACTACGTCGGGAACCTCTCGACCAACGCGGACTCCAACAACAAGAGCCTGCTCCGCGCGGGCACCACCTGCAAGAACGGTGACAAATCCGCCTACTTCTGGCCGGTCATCCGGATCAACACCGAGGAAGAGGAAGAAAACGCGGCGGCGAACGAGGAAAAGCTCGCCGCCGACCGTGCGAACGCGGCCAAGGACGAAGCCTCCCCGCAGGCCGACTGCCCCGACGTCGCCAGCGAACTCGAGGACGTCCCCGACCAGGCCATGGACGCGGTCAACGAAGGCCTCATCAAGATCGACCAGGACGTCGACAACGCCAACAACCAGCTGGCGCAAGGCAAACAGGCCGCCCCGGTGCTCGACGACCTGAAGAACAAGCGCGAGTCGGCGATCAAGAAGATCACCGAGGGGATGAAGCAGGCGGGCAAACCGGTCGCGAAACCCGCGGACCAGCTCACCGGCTGCGCGGTGAAGCAGAACGGCGAAGGCGGCCTCGACAACGGCGGCGAGAACAGCAAGGTCGCCAAGAGCGGTGACGTCGAGCAGAAGAAGGCCGACGGCAAGGCCGCCGAGCTTCCCGGTGCCAACGACAACAATGAGATCGGCGACAACAAAGGTGAGATCCAGCGGCCCGCGAAGGTGGACCTGACCTTCACCAGCGGCGGCGCCCGCCGCGTCGTCGCGATGCCGAAATTCCTGCGGGTGCTCTACGGCGACGCCAAGCAGTCCACCAACGGCCCGGCCAACGCCCGGCCCAGCTGGACCTGCAGCGGCTTCGAGGACCGGCTCACCGAGCTGTACCCGATCTGCCCGCAGGGCAGCAAGGTCACGCGTGTCCACTCGTTCCCGAACTGCTGGGACGGGAAGAACACCGACAGCGCCAACCACCGCACGCATATCGTGTTCTCCGACCGCGACGGGAAATGCCCGCGCGGCTTCAAGAACGTGCCGCAGCTGCGGATCACGCTGACCTACGACATCCCGCCGGAGGTCCAGCTCGCCAGGCAGTACGCGGTCGACGCTTTCGCGCAGGAGAAGCACAACCCGCGCTCCGACCACGACGACTTCGCGAACGTGATGTCGCAGTGCCTGATGAACCAGCTCGTGAAGTGCATCAACAGCGGGAAGCGCTGCAAGCAGTAGGCGGCGGAAACGCGTAACGCTCGTGAGTGGTAATGACGGTTCTAACCCTCACTACCACTCACGAGTCTTCAGCAGGATGGGTCCGGTTTCTGGCCCGGCGTAGGGGTACCGGGCCAGAAACCGGCGGGCGGTACGGCTTTCCCTCCCTGGAAGCCGGCTCGCCCGGTCTGGGGCTAGGCCGTCGTCGACAACCGGCTCACCCGGTCGAACACGAGCGGCGCCGGCACCGCCGGGTCGACTTCGGCCAGTACGGCGTCGGCGTCCAGGCCTGGCAAATGAATCCACGCGCTGTCGGCGAAATCCGGCGTGGTGACGCTGATCCGGCCGCAGCGCGCCGGCGGGACCAGCGCGACACCGAAGGGCTCGACCACGTTGCGCCACACCGATTGCGAGACGATCATCCCGGCGCCGAACTTGTCGCCGGTCGGATCGAGACGGCACCAGTAGCCGACGGCGTCGTTGAAGGTCGACGCGCACAGCAGCCGGGTCAGCGTGATGTACGTGCGGTGGTAGCGGTGATTGTCCGCCATCGGTCCCATATGGACGGCCACCCGCGCTCGCATCGGGACGCGGGCGTAGCGGTTGCGGGACCGCAGCAGATGGTCCAAATGGAACACCACCTCGCAGAGCTGCCCCACGGCCCGGTCCGGATAGGCGACCATCAGCCCGTCGCCGGTCTCCCGGAAATGCCGTGCTTCCGCCGGCGCGAGCCCGACCGCGGTGAAGGAGCGGGAGACCAGCGTCTCCATCTCGGTCTTCATCGGATCCAGCAGGTCATCGCTGGCCTTGGACGAACCGACGATGTCGACGGCGAGCACGGCATGGGTGTGCGCGTTGTATTGGCCTGAGGTCAGCACCTGCATCTCTGCGACCCCTCCCCTGATCGGTGAAAACTGGCGGCACGAAGCAGTGTTCCCACTCCTCACCGGAAGTTCTGTTCGGAACCGAACAGAACCTGACCCCGCCATGGTCAACGCCAGTGAGCTAAGTCACACCTTTTTCCGTGATCACCCGCAATGCGTCGCGATCGACGACGGTGATCGCACGGCGCGAACTGGCCACGACTCCCGCCTTCCGGAGCTTGTCCAGTGCCTGCGCGACCATGGTCCGGCCCATCGGGATGAACTGCGCGAGTTCGTCCTGGCTCAACGGGATCCCGATCCGCCAGCCGGCGGGCGTCCGGATCCCGCAGACGTCGACCAGGTAGTCCAGTCGCGTCGCGACCCGCGCCACCGCCTGCGGTTTCCACGACTGCGTCCGCTGCCGCTGGGCGAGCACGAACCGGCGGGCGACGCTGACGAGCACCTCCCGCATCGCCGACGGATGGTCCAGCAGGAAACGGTTGAACTCGCTCGCCGCGATCCGCCGGACGTGGACCTCCTCGATGGCGACGACGTCGGCCATCCGGATACCGCCCGCGATCACCGCGATCTCGCCGTGCAGATCGCCGGGCACCCCGACGTCGAGGATGACCGTCGCCCCCATCCGGTCGGCGCTGGTCACCTTCACGTAGCCGTGCCGCAGCAGCATGACGAAGTCGCCGGGCTCGCCCGCGCGCATCAGCGCCTGTCTGCCCTCATAGGTCTGCGGGGTACCCATTTCCAGCAACCGGGCACGGACGGGTTCGTCCAGCCGCTCCAGGAACGGACGTTCTCTTTCTTCGGCGGCCTCCGGGCCCAAACCCACGAAACACCCTCCCAGGCAGTCGTGAACACCTATCGCGGAGAGTAACCGAGCCGGGCACCCGATCCGGCGGCGGAACCATCGTGTGTGGTGAAGATGCCCAGCCGGACCAGCTCCGATCTGATCCACTCGGCCAGCCGGTGCAACGGTCCGTCCTCGGCCTCGACGAAATAGCTGTCCACGATCTGGTGTCGTCTGTCGGCGTGTTTCGCCGCGTAGAGCAGCGCTGACCGTACCTCTGACACCTTCAGCGGAGCGACCTTGATCCCGGGGGCGGGCCGCACGGTGCTCTTGGCGGCCATCACCGCCAGCACGGCCTCCTCCAGGCTGAACCGGTGCTCCACCGGTACGACCACATGTTCCACGCCTTCGACAACCCGGCGCCCGATCAACGGCATGCTGTCAGATCAGCATGACGCACGGCCGTAGTCTGTTCGGCAGCGAACACTCGCCGCCGATCAGCCCGGTTCGACCGCCGCGATCGCTTCTTCGAGCACTTCCCGGAACAGATGCAGGCGCTGGACGAGCATCAGCTGGTCCGGGTTCTCGTCCCGCACCGATCGCTCCAGCTTCACGGTCAACTGCCTGACGGTCAACTGCAGTTGGAGGACACCCTCCGCCCCTTCGCCCTTCCGCTGCTCGAGCAGCGCCACCGCGCGCCGGAAGGCTCCGGCCAGTTCCGTCTCGCCCGGGCGCACCGTCTCGATGGCTGTCAGCGCGCGGCCCAGCAGGCTGTAGTGGTCGTAGCCGGTGGCGGGTTCGGGCGCACGGAACTCCGCCCTTTTCACCGGTCGCCTGCCGCTCAGCACGAAGAACGCGACCTCGGCGGGAATCAGCACGGCGAGCGCGGCGACCGCGCCGAAGAGCCAGGCTTGTGGATGCGGCAAGGTCACCGAGTGACCAATCAAGGCCGCGATGACCGTGAGCACGCCGGTGACGACGTGGAACGGACGGTTGTCGGGATCGGCCATGTCAGAAGTTGCTGAAGACGTTGACGAACATCTTGTCGATGCCGTGCGGGTCGACGGCCTGGTAGCTGCGGGCCTTGGACTTCTGCGCGATCTCGTCGAGAACGCGGCTGTCCGCCTGCGCGCCGTAGGCCATGGTGAAGATCCGGACGGAGTTGTCCAGCCGCTCGGCGTCGACGTTCTGCAGCACCTGTTCCTTCGTCCCGGCCTCGGTATTCTGGCCGTCGGTCAGAAAGACGACGGCGTTGATCAGGGTCGGGTCGAACTCCCGCCGCATCTTGTCGTTCGCGGCCATGACGGTCTGGTACAGCGCCGTATCGCCTTTCGGGGTCAGGTTTTCGACCAGGTCGACCATCGGGCCGCGGACGTTCTTCACCTTGCCGATCGGCATCTTTTCCTCGTACCCGTCCGAGAACGTCCACAACCCGACCTCGTCTTCGGGATGCAGGTACTCGAGCTGTTTCCGGATCGCCGGTTTCAGCAGGGCGATCCGGCTCTCGGAATACGGTTTGTCCTTGCGGTTCTTGTCGAACGGTTCGTTCATCGATCCGGACAGGTCCAGCACCAGCAGGATCCGGCCGCGGCGCTGCGTGTACTCCCAGCCGTCCAGCATCTTCTGGATCTGCTCGCCGGTCGGGACACCGATCTTCGGGGGCTCCTGGGTCTCCTGCGTGCCCACGACCTTGGCCAGCTCGGGATTCCCGCTACCGCCGGGGTCCCGGAACCCGAGATCACGGAACCGTTTCTGCTGTTCGGTCTCCAGGAGGAAGTCGTAGAAGTCCTTGGCCGCCGTCTGCTGCTCCGGTGTCGCGTTCGCGGTGGTCAGGAAGGGATGGTCGATCAGCATCGTCCCTTCCCTGGGGTGGACGGCGACCAGCGGGCGCAGCGGCGCGACGGGGTTCCCCTTCAGCTGCGCGGGATCCCCGGTCGGCACGCCGCGGTTGTAGAGATAGACCATCTGTTCCTGCATCGCCATCGCGCTGATGTAGGGCGTCGGCTTCTTGCGGTCCTCTTCGTACAGCGTCTTCAGGAAGGCCACCGAATCGTCGCTGTAGTAGGCGACCGACGCCTCGATCCCGCGGACGAACTGCACGGTCTCCGCGGTCCCGATCTTGCCGTAGTCGCCGCCCGTCGCCGCGAAGTAGGTCGCGATGGTCGCGGCGAGCCCGGACGTCGACCGCCGCGGGTTGTCCTTGCCGAGCGTGAAGTTCCCCCACTGGGCGTACGCCGCGCCCTTCGAGGCCCAGCCACCGTCGCGGTTCATTTCCAGGACGTCACCCCAGCCGGGCGTTCTCTCCGGCCAGCCGAGTGCCTTGGCCATCGGCTCCGGCATCGCGATCACCATCGGGCTGGTCGCGAGCGAGGTCTTCGGCCCGGTCCTGATCCGCTCGCCCTTTCCGCGCTGGCGCAGCAGATCGAGCCAGAGCGACGAACTGGGCAGCCAGACCTGGGGTTCGGGCTGGCGTTCGTCGATGTCGTTCCAGCCGTCGGCGATGAGGTCGAGCGTGGCACCCGAGGTCTTCTTGTACGCCTCGACCTTCGCGCACCGGCCGCGGTCGAACGTCCGGCCGGTGTTGTTGTACCGCTCGGCCAGTTCGGCGATCAGGTCGCCCTTCTCCGTGGAAGAACTCGTGACCAGGCGGACGCAATCGGTCCGGAGCGCGTTCGAGGGCGCGGTGACGACGGTCGCCAGCAGAACGATCACCAGCGTCCCGACCAGCGTGCCGAAGGCGAGCGAAAGCCAGCCTGATCTCCGCATGCGCGCCCCCTCGACGTCGTAGCGGGCAAGTGTAGCTACAACGCGGTTCCCGGTTCTGTTTCCTCGGTCACCAGATCGTAGGTTTCGAAACTGAAGCGGGCGAGGGTGCCCACCCAATTCCGATAGACCTCTAGATCATCGAAGGATTCGGCGTCTAGCCGCCATTCAGGTGGAAAGGCTTCGGACAACGATTCCCCATCGGACAACGCGATGAAGGTCGAGCGCGCGGCGTCCGGATCGGCGACCAGCAGGGTCAGCAGCACCAGCACCGCCCGGTAGGGGCCGCCGACGAACCGCGCCAGTTCCGCGTCGGGAATACCGATGCGCACCAGCCGGTAGAGGTTGACCAGTTTCCGGATCTCCCGTGGCGTGTTCAACCGTTTCCGCAGCACGTGGACGAAAGCGCGTTCGACTTCGGTGAGCCGCAACCGGTCCGGCCGCATGTTGTAGAACGTGGGCGGGGCCGTGTCCTTGACGATGACCTCCCTTGTTTCACCGCGTTCGGGGGCACTGTCGTCCTCCGGCCATTCTTCGGGCTCGGACGGCCCCGGTTCCCGTTCCTCGATCGGCATCAGCGCGTCGATCAGCTCGTCCGCCGCGCTTCCCATGGGGCGCAGGGTGAACACGACCTGGAAGATCTTGTCGAGGTACTCCGCCCGGCGCGCCTCCCCGGTGCCGAACAGTTCTTCGTGGTGCTGGTCGAGGCATCGCCGCAGCCATCGGGGATCGACGGCCACCACCACGACGAACGCGGGCAGGGCCAGCAGCAGGTGCACCGCGGCGAGCACTTCGATCACCTTCGACGGCGGACAGCGATCGAGGTCGTCGATGTAGAGCACGATCCGTTCCAATGGCGGCTCGCCCTTGCCGCCTGCCAGCCGCCAGTCCTCACGCGCGTCCACCAGATCCGCGCTCAGCCGCGCGAGATCTTCCCGCACGCGGGCGAAAACCCCTTGGTAGTCCCCGTATCTGCCGTCCGTCGCCTCTTCGATCAGCTCGCCGAGCCGCGTGGCCGCGTCCAGCCGCCGGAGCCGTTCCTCGGCCTCGCGGACCTCGGTCTCGAACCGTTCCGCCCGTTTGTCGACGTCGTGCCGCAATTTGTCCAATGTGGACTTCACCGGCGCGAGGGCCGCCTTGGCGGTGGTGAGCGCCGGGGTCAGCACGGCACCGAGCGCGACGATCGCGCCCGCCGCGGCGAGGATCGCGTTGTGCCACAAGGCCCATCCGGTGATCGCCCCGGCGACACCGAGCACACCGAGCACCGCGTACCCGGCGACGGCGAGCCGCCGCCGTCGGCGTTCGGCCCGGTCCACCCCGGACACCAGCAGCCGCCAGCGCCACGTGAGCGGGGAATCCGCTTTGACGGCCCTCAGCCCGGCGAGCCGGGTCCGCAGTTCCTCGCGTTCGGCACGGACCTCGTCGGCGTCCGCGTGCGGTTCGGGCGCGCCGAGGTTCCGGAACAGGTGATCCACCAGCCCGACCCACAGATGGTCGTCGTGGTACTGCCAGGCGTTGAACCGGATCTGCCGGATCTCGCCGGCGAACACGCTGTTGGCGGCGTCGCCCCGGGATCGCCTGGCCAGTTCGGCCACCCGATCGGCCACCTGCCGCACGAAACTCGATTTGCCGGAGCCCCAGGGGCCCAGCAGCGCGATGCACAGCGGCGGGCTGGTCTCCCGGTCGGCGATGACCGCGGCGAGCGTGCGCACATCGTCCTGGAAGCCGATCAGGTCGATCGCGCTTTCGACGTCCGGAGTGATCCTCGGCCGGGCCCGTCCCGGCTTGGGCTCGACGAAACCGGTGCCGTCGATCTGATTGCCGAAGCGGTCCCACACCCGGATCGTGCGGTCGTCGCCGACCGAGATGATCTTCTCGTTGCCCGCGGTGCAGGCGATCGCGCGGACGTTGCCCTCGTGTCCCGTGAGGAGGGTGTATTCGGCGGGGTTCTCGATGTCGCGGACGTAGACCTCGCCGCCGGAACCGCCGGAGAGCACCAGTTTTCCATCCGGGCTGAAGGCCAGCGCGCGCACCACCCCGGCGTGGCCGGGGAAGACGAGGGCGGGATCGCCTTTCCGCCCCCACAACCGGACCGTCTCGCCCTCACCGGACAGCACCCGCGCGCCGTCGGCCGAAACCGCGACCACGTGTACCGCGCCAGCGCCGCCGAACCGGTAGTGGGAAACGACTTCGCGGTCCCACAGCCGCACGCCGCCGGTGTCGTCACCGGCGACCACGACCCCGCCGTCCGGGGTCACCGCGACCGATTCGATCTCCGGGCCACCGGTGCGGAGACCACGCACCGTCACGCCGTCCAGCCGCCGGACCTCGACGGTGCTTCCCACACCGGACACGACGAACTCCTTCGCCACCGCGACCGCGAGTGCCCGTTTGGTCGTCTGGACCTCCGGTGGCTGCGCCTCGTGTCCGGTGAGCCGCCAGCGCCGCACCGTCGCGCCATCGCACCCCACCACGTACTGGCCCGAGATACCCACCGCGAGCACCGGCCGTTCGTGGCCGCCCAAGGCGAACCGCTGCGCGCCGGTCTCCAGGTCCCATACCCGCACCGTCTTGTCCGTACCGCCGGTGACCAGCCGGTTTCCGTGCACCGCGACGGCGAGGATGGGTTCTTCGTGTCCGGTGAAACGCGCCGTCGTCATAACCGGACAGTCTTCCGGTCGCGTCAAGATCATGGTTAACGACAGGCGACTATCGGCGGGTTCCGCGACGACCTCGACAGGTCCTAACATCACGCGGAGGCAACGGAGGACTACTCAGAGATCCCTCTCGCCCGAACCAAAGTGTCGACACTGCTCCGCAATTCCAGCACGCCTTAACGCGAGGAGTAAAACGTGCTTCGACGTACTTTCGCCGCGGTGCTCACCGGCGCCGCGCTCTCCCTTTCGATGCTCTCGGCGCCCTCCGCCGGAGCCGCCGAGATCATGGCGACCACCCTGACCTACGACGACAGCCAGGCCGCGGAGTTCAAGGACGCGGTGGCCGCCGGCGTCAACGTCTGGAACACCAACGTCACCAACGTCCGCATCGTGAAGGCGACGCCGGGGCAGCGGGTCAACATCCGGGTCATCGCCGACAACGGCTGGCCGCGCGCCACGCTCGGCCCGGTCCGCCCGAGCGGCACGGTCACCGTGTGGATGGGCAGGCAGGCCGTCCAGCAGGGCTACCACACGCCCCGGATCGCTTCCCACGAACTCGGGCACAGCCTCGGCCTGCCCGACGTGAAGCCCGGCCCGTGCTCGTCGCTGATGTCCGGCTCGACCGGCGGGGTCAGCTGCACCAGCGTGAACCCCAACGCGCAGGAGAAGGCCAGGGTCCAGCAGCTCTACGCCGGCACCGCCGTGCAGAACGCCGACGCGGGCAAGGTCCTCGTGGACGTCGGCTGATCCCGCGCCAGGGGGTGCCCGCCCGGCACCCCCTGGCCCGGGTGGTCCGCTAGTCGTCCGCCGTGATCGCGGCCGCCGGGCACACCTGCGCGGCGTCGCCGATCCCGGCCGGTTCCGGGTCCAGCAACCGGACCCGGCCGTCTTCTTCGTCCTGTCCGAACACCTCCGGCGCGGTCAGCACGCACATTCCCGCGCCCACACACCGTTCCCGGTCCACTTCGACCCTCATCGCGATCAGCCCCAGGCCACCGGGAGCGCGTACACCCCGTAGATGTCGGAATCCGTCCGCAGCGGGATCTCTTCGGCCGGAACGGCCAGGCGCAGCGCCGGGAACCTGCCGAGCAGCCCGGTGAAGGCGACCTTCAGCTGGACTCGCGCGAGCTGCTGGCCGAGACACTGGTGCACCCCGTGCCCGAAAGCGGCGTGCCCGGCGGCGTTCCGGCGGAGATCGAGCCGGTCGGGTTCCGGGAACTTCAGCGGATCGCGGTTGGCCGCCCCCGCCGAGAGGGCCACCACCTCCCCCGACTTGACGACCTGGCCGCCGATCTCGACGTCTTCGAGCGCGGTGCGGACGCCCGTGTGCGCGATCGTCAAGTAGCGCAGGAGTTCCTCGATCGCACCGTCGATACTCTCCGGGTCCTCGCGCAGGACGGCGAGCTGGTCCGGGTTGCGCAGCAACGCGAAAGTACCCAGCGCCAGCATGTTCGCCGTGGTGTCCAGGCCCGCACCCAGCAAAAGGAACGCGATGCTGGTGAGTTCCTCGTCGGTGAGGTCGGTGGCGGCCAGTTCACCGAGGATGTCGTCGGTCGGCTCGGCCCGTTTCGCCACGACGAGTTCGTACAGGTAGCCCCCCAGTGCGTTGATGGCGGCTTCTTGTTCCTCCAACGGCGCCTCCGGCCGGTTCAACGGCGCGACGTTGCGGCGGAAGAACTCGTGGTCGGCGTACGGGACACCGAGCAGCTCGCAGATCATCAGCGCCGGAATGGGCTGCGCGAACGCGGTCACCAGCTCGGCCGTCGTTCCTTGTCGCTCCATCGCGTCCAGGTGTTCGACGGTCACCTGCTCGACCCGTTCGGTGAGCTGCCGCATCCGGCGGACGGTGAACTTGCCGGTGAGCAGCTTGCGGTACCGCGCGTGCTCCGCACCGTCCATCTTGATGAACATCCCCGGCTGGGCGGGCGGCATCTCCGCCATCGCGGCCGCACCCGGCAGCGGCGTGTGCATCAGCTCCTGCCGGGCGCTGAATCGCGGATCCGCGAGGACGGCGCGAATGATCGCGTGGCCGGTCGCGAGCCAGCCTTCGTGCCCGTCGGGAAACCGCAGCCGGACGAGCGGATGCTCGTCGCGCAGCGGACCGAGTTCGGCGGGCGGGTCGAACGGACAGCCCTTCGGGCGTTCGAGGGGCAGTTCCGTGAGATGAGGTACCGACGTGGTCATTGCTGTTCCTCCCAGTTTTACCGCTACCCGAAGGCTACGTTGCATTTAAGGATCTCTCAAAGCTCAACTCTGGCCATTTCTGTGTTATTGCTGGTAGTTTCCGGGAATCGTTGCAACGTTCTTGGAGATGAACGCAACGACGTGTTGCAATGATCTGCGCGTGAACGCACAGGAGGTGCCCATGCCGGGCGGCAGGCTGACACCGGAGGACCGACGGCTGATCGCGGCCTGGCTCAAGGACGGCCTCGGTTACGCCGAGATCGCCCGGCGGCTCGGGCGCCCGACGTCGACGATCAGCCGTGAGGTCGCGCGCAACCGCGGGCACTCCGGCTACCGCGCCGAAGAAGCGAACCGGGTGACCGGGGAACGCGCGCGGCGGCGCCGAAAGCCGCCCGCCCGCGACGTCGCGGCCGTCTCGCACGGCTACGGCCGGAACCCGGAAGCCGTCCGTCGCTTCGAGGCGGACTTCGCGGAAATGATGGTCCGGACCGGACTGCCGCGGATGACGGCGCGAGTACTCGCGTGCCTGTCCGTCAGCGACGACGGCGTCCACACCGCGGCCGAACTCGCCCAGCGGCTCCAGGTCAGTCCCGCGTCGATCTCCAACGCCGTCCGGTACCTCGAACAGCAGGCGATGCTCAAACGGGAACGGGACGGACGGCGGGAACGGTACGTCATCGACGAGGAGATGCCGCAGCGCGTATGGGCCGAAAGCATCCGCTCGAACCAGGAATGGGTCGTCATCACCCGCCAGGGCACCGAAGTCCTCGGCATCTCGACGCCCGCGGGCGCCCGCATGGACGACCTGTCCCGCTTTCACGCGCGCATCAACGACATCATGCTGGACGACCGCGTCGACGTGTACGCCGCCGACGCGCTGACGGTACTCGCCGCCCTCCTGCACGCCGGGCACGCACTTTCCGTCCCGGCACTTTCGGCGGCACTGGGATGGCCTTCGGAACGGGTTTCGGCGGCTTTGCGGGTGGTGGCCGAGCATCCGCATATCGCCGGTCCGGTGACGGTGGTTTCGACAGGCGAGGAGTACCGGGCGGTTCCTTCGGTGGAACGGCTCACGGGGGCACAGTTGGCGGCTTTGGGGTCTTGAGTCCGGCTGGTGACAGTGCTCGTCGTTGGATGGGGGTGCCGGTTTTCGGCGAACGACGGCTGGCTGGTGGCTGGTGGCTCGTTGCGAGGGGCCGTCGCCGATTTTCGGCGATGAGGCGGCCGGAAGGGTGCGCGGCCATCGGTGACAGCGGGATTGGCGGGTCGGCGTGATGACCGTCGCCGGTATTCGGCAATACTGCTGCCACGGGCAGCGTCACCGCCGACAGCGGCATGGTCGGACTTGGCGACCGTCGCCACACTCCGGAAAAGGGCAGCTGGCGACGGGAACACGGCCCTCGACCGTTACGGCACCATCGGATCGCCGCGAACAACCGTCGCCGATTTTCGGCGAACGACGGCTGGTGGCTCACTACGAGGGACCGTCGCCGATACTCGACAATACAGCTGCCACGAACAGCGTCACCGCCGACAGCGACAAGGCCAGACTCGACGACCGCCGCCACACTCCAGAAAAGGACAACTTCCGGCAGGGACACAGCCCTCGACCGTTACGGCACCATCGGATCGCCGCGAACAACCGTCGCCAGTATCCGGCAATACGGCCACCACGAACAGCACCACCACCGACAGCGGCAAGGCCAGACTCGACGACCGCCGCCACACATCGGAAAAGGACAACTGCCAACACGAACACCGCCATCGACCGTCACAGCACCATCGAATCGCCGCGAACAACGGTCACCGGTTTCCGGCAATACGGTGATCGCTTGATCCGAAAATTGTCGGTGGCTGGTCGTATGTTTGCGGGGTGGACACCCGCAAAGCCGCGCCGGTGGCGCTACTCGAGAAACTGACCGATCCTGACACGTTGGCACCGGTCAACGCTTCGCTGAATTCGTTGGGCGACAACGATTCCGTCGCTGTCGCCCAAGCGGCGTCGGCGGGGATCGCCCGGCTTGAGGCGGTCCGGTTCCGGGCGCTGGCCCAGCTGAACCGGCATCGCGAGGGCGCGAGCAGTGTTACGCAGGAGGTCGCCTTCGCTTTGTCCCTTGTGGACAATCACGCGGGGGCGATGGTCGCGGCCGCCGATGCGTTGACCACCCGCCTGCCGCGCACCTTGACCCTGATGGACAAGGGAAAAGTGAGTGGCTTCGGCGCGATGAAGGTCGTCGCGGCGACGGCATGGCTGTCGGACGAGAACGCCCGGGCCGCCGATTCCCTGCTCGAGGAACGGTTGGCGGGGAAGAATTCCGACCAGATCCGGAAAGCGGCGAATCATGCGGCGATCACGGTCGACCGCGAAGGCGCCGACAAACGTGCTGAGCACCATCGTGAAGGCCGCCGTCTCACCGTGCGACAGGGTGAGACAGGGGTGGCGTCGATCGAGGTCGAGGACGGCCCAGCCGAGAAGGTCAACGCCGCCTACCTTCGGATAGACAGAGAAGCCAAGAAGCTCAGGTCCGGCGACGAAACCCGCACCCTGGACCAGTTGCGCGCGGACGTCGCGCTCGATCTCCTGCTGGGTGGCCAGGGCGGCACGAGCGAACACACGGAAGTGTTCCTGTACATGGACCTGTTCACCTACCTCGGCCTCAACGACGAGCCGGCGGAAATGGCCGGACACGGCCACCTTCCCGCGGCACTGGCACGGCATATCGCGACCGGGCCGAACGCCGTGCTGCGCCGGATCATCACCGACCCGCTGTCCGGACAGGTACTGGACCTCGGCCGGGACCGGTACCGGCCGACAGCCGGCGTCGGCGAGTTCGTCCGGGTACGGGACCGTGAATGCCGGAGACCCGGCTGCGGCCGTCCCGCGCAGACCTGCGATCTCGACCATTCGGTGCCGTGGGAGTTCGGCGGCACCACCGACGCCGACGACCTGATCGACCTCTGCCGTCGAGACCACCGGCTCAAAGACGAAGCCGGATGGATCTACCGCCTCGCGTCCGACGGCACCCTGACCGTCACCACCCCGACCGGGCAAAGCCACGACAGCGCCCCGCCGCCACTTCACCAGCCCCGCACGCGAACCGCTCCGGCCGGGGAAGCGCCACCGTTCTGAGCTCATTACCGGAAAGTGGCGATGGTCATCACGCCGACCCGCCAGTACCCGCAATCACCGGTGGCCACGCACTCTTCTGGCAGCTTCACTCGCCGAAAACCGGCGACGGCCCTCGCAGCGATCCGACGGGCCGCAACGGTCGATGGCCGCGTACTCGTCGCTAGCGTCGCTTTCTAAGAACCGGCGATGGTTGCCATGTCCGGTCAGGTCACGCTGTGGTCGGTGGTGGCGTAGCCCGTGGTGGCCGTCGTTGCCGAAAGCTGGCGATGGTTCTCGCCTTGGTCGGCGATGCGGCCTCTGCCGGTGAATGCACACGCTTGCGGATCAAGCGACCACCGCGGCCCATCGCCGATTTTCGGCAATGGGCCACCGGCGAATCACTTCACGGCACATCCCGCACGACCAGCCGCTCCGAAGCCCGCTCGATCGCCGCTTCCACGGCACCGACCCGGTCCGCCAGCAGGCCCACCGCGCCGACCGCGCGGCTCATCGGGTCCTCCTCGTCGCCACCGAGCGCCTGTGCCCGCAGATAACCCGCCTTGACCTCGGCCCACCGTCGCGCGTCCGAGTCGGTCAGGCGTCCGCGCAGTTCCGCCAGCTTGAGCAAGTTGGCCTCGGCGCCCGAGGTCAGCGTCTGTGCTTCGCCGGCGTAGTGGTCGTCGATGAGCGCTTCAAGCTCAGTGTCGTTCATCGCGGGTACGATCCGGCCGGCCAGCTTGTTCATGTTCCGGTAGGAACCCTGCAGCTGGAACGGCGGTTCGACGCGGGACGCGTCCGCCTGCGCCGCCGAAGCGATGTAGGCCTGGTTGTTTTTCAGCACGATCCGCTGCACCTGGATCAGTTTTCGCAGCACGGCGAGGATCTGCTCCAGTTCGGTCGCCGAATACGCGTGCTTCAGCTGATCCGCCCGGACGCCGCCGTCGCCGCGGGCCAGCCGGACCAGAACGTCCACATCGGACCGTTCCCGCGAGACGAGCGGTGCCAGTACGGTGTTCGCGGTGAGCGAGTTCTCGATGTAGCTCAGTGCGAACAGTTCTTCCTTGCCCGACAGGACATCGCCGAGGTTCCACACGTCCGCGCGGTTGGCGAGCATGTCCGGGATCCGGAACCGTTTGCCCTGCTCGGTGTACGGGTTACCGGCCATGCAGACCGCGAACCGCTTGCCGCGCAGGTCATACGTGCGCGTCCGGCCTTCCCAGACGCCTTCCATCCGCCGCTGCGCGTCGCACAGCGAGATGAACTTCTGCAGCAGTTCCGGCGACGTGTGCTGGATGTCGTCCAGATACAACAGCACGTTGTTGCCCTGCTCCAGCGCGAACGAGATCTTCTCGACCTCTTGGCGCGCGGTCGCGTTGGGCGCGTCCGCCGGATCGACCGAGGTGACCTCGTGTCCGAGGGCGGGCCCGTTCACCTTGACGAACACCAAACCGAGGCGGCTCGCGACGTACTCCATCAAGGTCGTCTTGCCGTATCCCGGTGGCGAGATGAGCAGCAACAGACCGGACTGGTCGGTGCGGCGGGCGTCGCCGGTCGCCCCGAGTTGCTTGGCGAGGTTGTCGCCGATCAACGGCAGATAGACTTCGTCGAGCAGCCGGTTGCGCACGAAGGCGCTCATCACCTTCGGCTTGTACTCGCTCAACCGCAGCCGGTCCCGTTCGGCCGCCACCAGTTCGTTGCGCAGCCGTTGGTACGCCCGGAAACCCGGTACGCGATCCCGCCGGAACCGCTGCGTCCTGGCCAGCATCTCGTCGAGCCGCAGGGTCAGGGACCGGTTGACGATCCGCGGATGCGAACCGAGCAGACCGTCCACAGTGGCCGAGAGTTCCGCCGACGAGTCGTAGCGCGGCAGGTCGGCCAGTTCGATCGCGACGGCCTCCGCCAGTTCGTCGTCGGGCAATCCAGTGGAGTCCACAAAGGACGAAAGCCAGGCTTCGGCGAGCTGATGGCGATCGGCGAGGTCGTCGAGCGCGCGCAGGTCTTCGGCGAAACTGCGCCTGTCGAGCCGGAACTTGTCGAGCAGCGTCCGCGCGCCGCCGCTGGTGACGAATCCCGGTGACGCGTCGGCTAGTTCCTCGAACAGGTACTCGCCGGCGAATTCGAGGTCGAGCGCCAGACCGAAGTCCTCGGCGAACGCGGTCATCGCCTCGGTGAACTCCCGGGCCAGCGCGTCGATCGCCGTGGTGTGCCCGAAGGCTTCCCGGACCCGCGCGAGCGACGCGGCCCGCGTGGTCCACGCGCCCTTCGCAGCCTCTTCGGCGCCGAACGCCCAGAACAGCTGTGCGGCCGCCCTCGACGCGGGCGGATACCGCAGCAGTCCCGCGGCGGAACGCAGGCGCAGCACCGCCGACAGGATGGCGGCGGCGTCGTGGTCGTGCACGCCGCGCGCGTAGCCCTCGTCGTACCGGTTCCCCGCCACGCGCCGGACTACGTCGAGCAGATCACCTTCGATCAAGTCCGGCTCTTCGAGCAGGATCGATGTCGCGAGATACTCGGCGCGATAGACCTCGGGCGATTCCGAGACCAGCAACTGGTCCCAGTACGGCCTCGTCGCCTCGAAGGAGGCGTCCCGGACGGGAGCGCGGTAGTCGGTGCCGGTGATCGCGAACTTCATCCCGCCGTCGTGCGGCACCAGCGTGAGGTCGATGTCCTGGGTGTTGACCGCGAAGGTGTTGCGGCCGAGGCGGATCGTCTCCCCGCCCTCGCCGTAGAGGTCGAGGCGGTCGCGCAGCGCGCGGCCCGCTTCCTGGCGAGCGGCCTTGACCCTGCCTTCGAGTTCTTCCGCGCGCACCTGGTCGCCGAGGTCGCGCAGTTCGGTGACGACACTGCGCAGCTTCGCGACCATCGGATCAGATGCGAAATAGGTGTTGATCTCGTCGACCGAACCGAGCGTGCCGACCCGCCTGGTCACACTCGTGAGGATCCGCTCGGCCGAATCGACCAGCCGGTCCGCGCGGCGTGCCCGCTCGTCGAGCAGCGCCTGCTTGCGGGAGGAGAACGCCTCGTAGACGTCGGTGCGCTTCTCCCCCAGCGACACCAGGAAGTCGTCGAACTCGCCGAACCGCGACTCGAGGTTTTCCAGCTGGAGCAGCAGTCTGCCGAGCTGCTCGTCGCAGCGGTCCGGGGTGTCCGCGACCGCGAGGCCGCCGGTGATGGCCTGCGCGAGCAGGGCGAACTCGGCTGCGAACTCCGCCCGTCCTTCGGTCTCCAGGAGTTCCTTGCGCCGCGCCTCAAGGGTGGCCCTCGCCCGGTTGACCCCGCCGATGACCTCGCCGACGCGTTCCAGGATCCGCGTCCGCACCACGGCGTCCGCGATCTCCAGCCCGCCGACGACGTCGGTGAGGACTTCGAGCCCGCCGGACTGTTCGTCGAGCCGCTCGGCGACCGGGACCGCCTCGGCCACGGTGGCGATCGCGCCCGCGGCGGCGATCAGTCCGTCCACTTCGGCGTGGTAGCCCGTGAACGCGTCCTCGCCCTGCAGGAACCGCACGGCCCGCCGCGCGGCCTCACCGAACTCCGTGTCGAGATCCGTGATCAGCTTGTCCACGCGGTCCGTGTCGACGTACCGCAGTTCCCGCACGGTGACCAGATGTCCCCGCGCGCGGTGCATCTCGGCGAGCCGTCGCACCCACGCGTCGGCCGAGTTCAGCGCCTCGCCGCGTACCCTGCGCACGAGTGAGGCGGTTTGCGCGGCCGCCTCGTCGACCGCTTCGGCCGCCTGCGTGGTGAGCGCGGTGACCGTCTCGAACTCGTCGAGCACCTGCTCCGCGGTGACCCGGACGTCCGACAGCGGCGACCGCAGATCGCCGAGTTCGGCCTCGCCGAGCCAGTGGTAGTGGTCGAAGATCCGCGCGCACGCGGCGATCAGGGCCTCGAACACCGCCGCCGACGGCGCCATCTCGTCGACCATCCGGCCGATCGAAAGGCAATCGGAGATCCCGCGGACCAGATCCGCGTTGCCGACCCGCTCCAGCGGACCGGTCCCTGTCGGCTGCGACGCGGCGTAGGTGTCCGATTGGAACGGCGTCCGCCATACCTGCATCGGATGCACGCGGCTCGGCTCGTCGGACAACGCCCGGAACAGCACCATCGTGCCGTCGTCGAACAGCGAGTACCCGTGGCACGGGATCGGGTTCGAGACCTCTTTGCGGATCACGTTGTACGGCAGGAGGAGCGTGCGTCCCTCGGCCCGCGCGTGAAAGACGTAGAGCACGTCCTCGCCGTTGGGCGAGCGGATCACCCGCTCGAATTCGAGACCGTCCACAGTGGTGTCGAACGTCTTGCTGACACCCGTGTCGAGGTAGTAGCCGCCGGGGAAGATGATCCCGTGGTCCTCGGGCAGCCGCTGACAGGCCTGCCCGATGCCGTCGAGGCGGACCACATCCCGCGTCCGGGTGTTGAACACCAGGTACCGGTACGTCGTCTCCTTGTACGGCAACAGCCTCAGCAGGATCAGCGGGCCGATCCTGGCGTAGGAGACCTCGGCGTCGGCCAGGCTCTGGAGTGGCTCGTCGACCGGTTCGGAGTAGACGCCCTCGCCGGTCTCCGTGTTGTTCTCGACCTTGATCGTCAGGTTGCCGCCGACGGTCTCGACGAACACCTCGTCCTCGATCGAGATATGCGGATGCCGTCCGAGCACATGCTGCTCGCGGGTGGTCTCGATCCATTCGAAGTCGTGTGACGGCGGGAAGACGTGGTCGCGTTCACCCCGGCTGTCCACATAGGACACCTTGCCGTCGGCGGTGATCCCCCAGCGCAGCACCCGGATGTCCTCGGTCCGCGGCCCGATCTGGAAGATCGCGAGCAGCTTGCCCTCGACCCGCCGCAGCTGCAACAGCTTCGCCTGCCGGTAGTACCGGTACAGCTCGGCGAAATCGCGGACGAACCGCTCGTCGCGCAACAGCTCCGGCAGCTCTTCGGCAGGCACGTCGTCGAAGCGGAAGGCTTCCTCGTCATGGCTGAAGCCGTGCAGCGAAAAGACGTCGTCGACCGTCGTCTCGGGTTTAAGCCCGATGAAGACGTTGTAGCCGAACAACATCCGTCCGCCGACCGACACGACGTCCCGCGGCACACAGTTGTTCGCGGTGCGGATCCGCTCCGTGCCGATCAGCGCGAGCTGCGCGCTGCCGAAGACCCCGAGCCGCGCCTTGTTGAGCTCGTCCGCGCGTTTCGCCAGTTCGGCGGCCTGTGCGGCGAGCCGGGCGCGGAGCACCTCATAGGTGCCCGCGTCCAGCTGCTCCGTTCCTGCCGCCGGTTCGGTCGTCGTCACTGCTTCGCGGGGGCGAGGGTGGCGACGGACTTGTCAGCCAGGCCGAGCCGCTGCGCCATGGCCAGCAGTTCCTGCAGCTTGCCGCTGTCCGGGCCGCCCGCCTGCAGCTGCTTGGCCAGGAAGGCCGACAGCGTCAGGTTCTTCACGTCCTCCGTACTCACCGAGCCGACCAGTTTCGTCAGGTCGTCGGTGAAGCTGCCCGAACCGTCGAGCCACGACTTCCCGAGGGTCTGGACGACGTCCGAGTGCTCGACGAAGCCGTCCACGCTCTTGCCGAGCCCGATCGAGCCGATGACCTTCTCGAAGAACATCGTCTCGCCGCCGACGATGTCGATGTCGGCCTTCTCCAGCCCGATGCCGAGCACCGTGGCCTGCGCCTCGGCGACCTCGCGCTGCACGGTGAGCGCGGCGAGCCGGATCTCCTTCTCCGCTTCCAGGCGCAGGCGGTACTCCTCGTGCTGGCGGCTGGCGCTGTCGAGCGCGGCCATCGCGGCGGCCTTCTCGGTGAGACCTTCGGCCTCGCCCTTGAGCTTGTCGCGCATCCCGTCGGCGAGCACGATCGCCTTCTCGCGGGCGACGATCGCCTCGGCCCGGCCGACCTTCTCCAGCGCGTCGGCGTCGCGTTCCTTGACCTGGGCCGCGGCCAGCCCGCTGGCGGCCTCTTCGGCCTGGATCCCTTCCGCGAGACGGATCTTCGCGCGGGTCTCCAGTTCTGCGGTCTGCTGGCGTGCCTCGGCCAGCGTCAGTTCCTCGCGGGCCTTGTGCTTCGAAGCGGCCTCGGCGGCTTCCGCGGCCTTGATGTCCTTGACCAGGCTTTCCTGTGCCTCCGCCTCGGCCCGGATGATGATGGCCTCGCGCTGGCGCTCCGCCTCTTCGACGACGCGGAGCTTCTTGATGATCTCTTCCTGCTCCGCCACCGTCTTCTCGACCGCGATCCGCTCGCGGATCACCTCGGCGATCGACCGCTTCTCGGTCTCGACCTCCTTGTCCTTGGCGATCCGGGACAGC
This sequence comes from Amycolatopsis sp. NPDC034160, assembly GCF_055575355.1. Taxonomy (NCBI): domain Bacteria; kingdom Bacillati; phylum Actinomycetota; class Actinomycetes; order Pseudonocardiales; family Pseudonocardiaceae; genus Amycolatopsis; species Amycolatopsis sp. NPDC034160. The sequence goes on from NZ_JBVISU010000002.1 coordinate 593,596, forward strand.
TCGGTCTCGCGTTCGCGGCCGATGACCTCCAGCAGGCGGTCCTTCTCGATGCGCTCACTCTCGATGGCGATGACGCGCTCGCGGTTCTTGCCCGCGACCTCGATTTCGCGCTGCTGGTTCTGGTGCTGGATACCGAGCTGCTCGTCCGTGCGCAGCCCCGCGGCCTGCGACTTGAGCCGCTCCTCCGCCTGGACCTTGGCGATCTCGGCCTCTTCACGAGCCCGCATGGTCTCGATCTCGCGCCGCTGCTTGATCTCCGCGTCGGCCTGTCGCCGCTCCAGTTCGAGGATCGCCTCCCTGGCGTCCACGTCCTGGCGGGTGATCTCCTTTTCCTCACCGCGGCGGAACTCGTTGGTGCGCACGTGCTCGATCGCGGTCAGCTCGGTGATCTTGCGGATACCTTGCGCGTCGAGGATGTTCGCGGAATCGAGCTGCGCCATCGGTGTCTGCTCGAGGTAGTCGATGGCCGCGTCCTCGAGGCTGTACCCGTTGAGGTCGGTGCCGATGACGCGGATGATCTGGTCGCGGAACTCGTGCCGTTTGGTGTAGAGATCCACGAAGTCGAGCTGCTTACCGACGGTTTTCAACGCCTCGGAGAACTTGGCGTTGAACAGTTCCTGCAGGGTCGCCTCGTCGCTCGCCCGTTCGGTGCCGATCGCCTGCGCGACCTTGATGACGTCCTCGGTGGTCTTGTTGACCCGGACGAAGAACGAGATCCGGATGTCGGCGCGGATGTTGTCCCGGCAGATCAGGCCTTCGCGGCCGGTGCGGGTGATCTCCATCGCCTTCACCGAGGTGTCCATGATCTCGGCCTTGTGCAGCACGGGAAGGACGATCGCGCCGGTGAACGTCACGTCGACCCGGCGGACCTTCGAAATGATCAGCGCCTTCCCCTGCGGCACCTTCTTGAACAACCTCGTGATCGTGAAGAGCAAAACCAGGAGGATGACAACTATCACGGCGATCAGAACGCCGGCCCCCACGCTGATGGCACCCATACTGTTCCTTTTCTGCTTCAGATGTCCAAGGACTCGACCCAGAAGAACTCGCCTTCGGAGTCGTAGTCATAGAGAACTACGCGGCTCCCCGCCGTCAGGTTGCCTTCACCCGCCTGGCGAACGTCCACAATGGCCGTCGACCCGTCGGCGGCGGCGACCTCGGCCTGCCCGAAGTCGTGGGTCACCGACGAGGTGCGGATGACCGCGGCGCGGCCGACGAAATCCATCCTGCTCGGTTCCCTGGCGGGACCGAATACCCGGCGCAGCGGCACCACGATCACCCTCGTCCCGAGTGTTCCGAGGACGAGCGCGACGACGAGCACGCCGGCGCCGAAGCCGATCCTCGAAGGTGTCGAAAGCTCCAAGTCATCGAGAAGAACCGTCCCTGCCAGGCTGGCGAACCAGGTGAATGCGATCAGCAAAGAGAGCGAAAGGGACAGGGGGACGCCGCCAAACCCGGCAAGGAGCCCGTCGCCGCCGTCGAACTCATCGAGATCGAAGACACCGAGCAGTGCCAGCAGCCAATAGCCGATCACCACGATCAGCAGGAAGCTGAAAAGCACGGCCGGGAACCCCAGAGCCGCGGTGACGAACCCGCCCATCGCCGTCGTTCCCTCCCCCATTACCCCGAGTCAGGACTATAACCAGGGCGTGACGCCGCGAGGAGGGTTTTCGGCTACGAGTGGGTCACGGTGTGCGCAAGCGTGCGGCAGGGCTGGGTTACGCCGACCGGCCGCTCCGACGCCATCCGGTTGGACCTGTCGCGCCACCGGGAGCGCCCCCTACTCTCCAGTATTGAGAGTGACACAGGACACACCACGGTCTTGGGAGGCTCCATGGGGTGGCACGTTCGCGAGGTGATCGACGGGGATCAGCGCGAACGGCGGATCCGCCATGTCACCCGATGTCTGAGCTGCACGCTCACCTGCGTCCACTGTGGACTTCCCGCCCGATTCTCCCTTCCCCCAGGGCATCCGGGTCTCGGCGTCGTCGAGCACCTACCCGGCGCCGCCACCCCCGGTCTGCCGGACCTCGCCCTCCTCCACCGGTTCTGCCGCGACAATCCCACGCCGGGAACCGGTATCGCCCTCCGGCGCGCCTACCTCGGGCTGGCGACCGAACTCTTCGAAACGGGGCGGCGGATCCGCTGCCACCAACGGCGAAGTCACCAAAGACTCGGCGTGCGCCCGCCACGGCCGGGACGGCTCGAGGTCTACCGGAAACGGTGGCGAGTGGCCAAAATGCGGTACGCCTGCAAGGCGTGCCGGTACTACACCGGCTCTCACTGAGCCGATTCTCCCCCGGAGGACTCGTGCTCGTTCGTCTCATCCTCGGTCTGCTCATCACGGTCGTCGGCCTCGCTTTCGCCGCCCGCCGCGCCGCCTGGCTCGCGAAACTGATCCGGTCCGGCCAGCCGGACAAGAAGCGCTCGGACGTCATGGCCGTCCGCGTGAAAACGCATCTGGCCGAGGTCTTCGGGCAGCGCAAACTGCTGAAGTGGTCCGTTCCCGGGCTCGCGCATCTGTTCACGTTCTGGGGTTTCGTGATCCTCGGCTCGGTCTACGTCGAGGCGTACGGTGCCTTGTTCGACCAAGACTTCCACATCCCGCTCATCGGGCATTGGGCGGTTCTCGGGTTCCTCCAGGATTTCATCGCGGTCGCGGTCCTCGTCTCGCTCGCGGTCTTCGCGGTCATCCGGATCCGCCAGGCGCCCGAAAAGAAAGACCGCGCGTCGCGCTTCTTCGGCTCGCACACCGGTGGCGCCTGGCTGATCCTGTTCATGATCTTCACTGTGATTTGGACGATGTTCCTCTTCCGCGGCGCGTCGGCGGCGGTCGGCGTCTTCCCGTACGAGTCGGGCGCGTGGGTCTCCCTCGGTGTTGGCGAACTCCTGGAGCCGCTGGGGCCTTCGTTCAACGAACCGCTGGAGACCGTCGGGCTGCTGCTGCACATCGGTGTGATGCTGGCGTTCCTGTCGATCGTGCTCTACTCCAAGCACTTGCACATCTTCCTGGCGCCGGTCAACGTCACCGCCAAACGGCTCCCGGACGCGCTCGGCCCGCTGCTGCCGATGGAATCGGCGGGCAAGCCGATCGACTTCGAGGATCCCGGCGAGGACGACACGTTCGGCCGCGGCAAGATCGAGGACTTCACCTGGAAGGGCATGCTCGACTTCGCCACCTGCACCGAATGCGGCCGCTGCCAGTCGCAGTGCCCAGCGTGGAACACCGGGAAACCGTTGTCGCCCAAGCTGGTCATCATGGACCTGCGGGACCACCTCTTCGAGAAGGCGCCGTACATCCTCGACGGCAAGGAGCCGCCCGAGGAGCGTCCGCTCGTCGGTACCAAGGAGGACTTCGGGGTCATCGATCCGGACGTGCTCTGGTCCTGCACCACCTGCGGTGCCTGCGTGGAGCAGTGCCCGGTGGACATCGAACACGTCGATCACATCGTCGACATGCGCCGCTATCAGGTGATGATCGAGTCCGCGTTCCCCAGCGAACTCGGCGTGCTGTTCAAGAACCTGGAGACCAAGGGAAACCCTTGGGGCCAGAACAATTCCGATCGTCTCGCGTGGACGAAGGGCCTGGATTTCGAGGTGCCGATCTTCGACGGCGAACTCGCCGAGGACGTCGAGTACGTCTATTGGGTCGGCTGCGCGGGCGCCTTCGACGACAACGCGCGCAAGACGGTCCGCGCCACCGCGGAGCTGTTGCATCTGGCCGGGGTGAAGTACACGATCCTCGGCACCGACGAATCCTGCACCGGCGACCCGGCGCGGCGCTCGGGCAACGAGTTCCTCTTCCAGATGCTCGCGCAGCAGACCGTCGAAACCCTGAACGCGGTGTTCGAGGGCCGCGAACCGGGTACGCGCAAGATCGTCACCACCTGCCCGCACTGCCTGAACACGCTCGGCCGCGAGTACCCGCAACTGGACGGGCACTACGAGGTCCTGCATCACACGCAGCTGCTGAACCGGCTCGTGCGCGCGGGCAATCTGACCCCGGTCAAACCGGTCGACGCCGGACCGGTGACCTATCACGACCCCTGCTATCTGGGCCGCCACAACAAGGTCTACGAACCGCCGCGCGAACTCGTCGGCGCGACCGGCGCCACGCTGAGCGAGATGCCCCGGCACGGCGACCGCTCACTGTGCTGCGGCGCCGGCGGCGCGCGGATGTGGATGGAGGAGCAGATCGGCAAGCGCATCAACCTCGAACGCGTCGACGAGGCGCTCGGCACGGACGCCGAGACCATCGTCACCGGCTGCCCGTTCTGCCGCGTGATGCTGAACGACGGTCTCGTCCAGCGGCAGAGCGAGCAGCGTGGCGAGAACGTCACCGTGCGCGACGTCTCGCAGCTGCTCCTGGAAACCGTACGAGAGCGGAACCCCACAGCGACCGAGATTTAAGCGCCTGTCGGCGGAGCTGAGATGTATGCCGGAAAGACACAACGCGTGAACCCGCCCGGCCGAAGGCCCGCTATCGCGGTGGCAGGGCGCCTTTCCTCGTTAACCTGACTGGACTGACCAGGTGGCGCCCTGCCGACGTCGCTCGCGGACGCGGATTCACTCAGAGATTTAAGGCACAGGTGAGTTGGAAGTTCGGCCTGCCGAACTCTAGACTCCCGGCATGGCGAATCTGCGCAAGGCCGTCTGTGCGCTGGCGGCGTCCACGCTCGTCCTGACCGCGTGCGGCGGCCCCAGCGCGGGCGACAGCGACCGCAGGCCCGTCGTACTGACCACGTTCACGGTCCTCGCCGACATCGCTTCCAACGTCGCGGGCGACAAGCTCCGGGTCGAGTCGATCACCAAGCCCGGCGCGGAGATCCACGGCTACGAGCCCACTCCGGACGACATCAAGAAGGCCGCGAAGGCCGACCTGATCCTCGACAACGGACTGAACCTGGAGGCCTGGTTCGCCCGGTTCGTCAAGGAGAGCGACGCACCGCACAAGGTGGTCAGCGAGGGTGTCCAGCCCATCGACATCGCAGAAGACTCCTATCAGGGAAAGCCGAACCCGCACGCGTGGATGTCCCCGACGAATGTGGGTATCTACGTGGACAACATGGTGAAGGCGTTCAGCGAGCTCTCCTCCGGCGACGCCGCCGTGTTCAAGGCCAACGGCGACGCCTACAAGGCGAAACTGCGGGAGGTGCAGGACGAGATGACCGGTGCGCTGAGCGGCCTTCCGCAGAACGAACGCGCGCTCGTGACCTGTGAGGGCGCGTTCTCCTACCTCGCGCGCGACACCGGCCTCACCGAGCGGTACATCTGGGCGGTCAACGCCGAACAGCAGGCGACGCCGCAGCAGATCACCCGCGCCATCGAATTCGTCAAGCAGAACAAGGTCCCCGCGGTGTTCTGTGAGTCGACCGTCTCCGACGCCCCGATGCGCCAGGTCGTCTCCGCGACCGGTGCCGCGTTCGGCGGCGTCCTCTACGTCGATTCCCTGTCCGGCCCCGAAGGCCCGGTGCCGACGTACCTCGACCTCATCCGACACGACTCGAAGACGATCGTGGCCGGCCTCACCGGAGCGAAGCCGTGACCGCCGCGATCCGCGTCGAAGACGTCACCGTCCACTATGGCGACGTCCTCGCGCTCGACGGTGTCGACGTCACCCTCGAACACGGCCGCGTCTGCGGTCTGGTCGGGATGAACGGCTCCGGCAAGTCGACGCTGTTCAAGACGATCATGGGCATGGTGCGGCCGGACACCGGCACCGTCTCGGTCGACGGCGGCCCGCCCGCCCGCGCCCGCAAGACCGGCGTGATCGGCTATGTGCCGCAGAGCGAGGACGTCGACTGGTCGTTCCCGCTGTCGGTGCGGGATGTCGTGATGACCGGCCGCTACGGGCGTCTCGGGTTCACCCGGCGGCCGCGCCGCGCCGACCACGAAGCCGTCGATCAGGCGCTGGACCGGGTCGAGCTGACCGAACTCGCCGGACGTCAGATCGGGCAGTTGTCCGGCGGCCAGCGCAAACGCGCGTTCGTCGCCCGTGGCATCGCCCAGGGCGCGCGGGTCCTGCTCCTCGACGAGCCGTTCGCCGGTGTGGACAAGCGCTCCGAGGCCACGATCACCCGGCTGCTCAAGGAACTCGCGGCCGACGGGGCCGCCGTCCTGATCTCCACCCACGACCTGCACGCGCTGCCCGGCCTGGCCGACGAGGCGATCCTGCTCATGCGCAAGGTGCTCGCGCACGGCTCCCCCGACGAGGTGCTCCGGCCGGAGAATCTCGCGCTGGCCTTCGGACTCGATGTCCTGCGACGGGAAGAAGAACCCGCGTGAACCTCTACGATCTCCTGCTCGAACCGCTGAACTACGGCTTCATGGTGCGGGCGCTGGCCTCCACGGTCGTCGCGTCCGTGGTCTGCGCGGTGCTCTCCTGCTGGCTGGTGCTGATCGGCTGGTCGCTGATGGGCGACGCGGTCTCGCACGCGGTGCTGCCCGGCGTCGTGCTCGCCTACATCCTCGGCGCGCCCTTCGCGCTGGGCGCCGTCGTCTTCGGTTTCCTCGCCGTGGCACTGATCGGCGTCGTCCGCGACACCAGCCGGGTCAAGGAGGACGCCGCGATCGGCATCGTGTTCACCACGCTGTTCGCCCTCGGCCTCGTGCTGATCTCGGTGACGCCGAGCCAGACCGACCTGAACCACATCATCTTCGGCAACCTGCTCGGCGTCGACGTCTCGGATCTGCTCCAGATCGGCGTCCTCGGCGCGATCACGCTCACCCTGCTCGTGCTCAAACGCCGCGATTTCACCTTGTACGCCTTCGATCCCACGCATGCGCACGCCATCGGTTTCAACCCCCGGCTGCTCGGCGCCGCGCTGCTCGGGTTGCTCGCGCTGACGTCGGTGGTGGCGTTGCAGGTGGTCGGCGTGATCCTGGTGGTGGCGATGCTGATCATCCCCGGCGCGACGGCGTATCTGCTGACCGACCGGTTCGGCCGCATGCTCGTGATCGCGCCGTCGTTCTCGGTGCTCGCGGCGGTGACCGGGCTGTACCTGAGCTACCACCTCGACACCGCGTCCGGCGGGATGATCGTGCTGGTGCAGGGGGCGGGGTTCACGCTCGTGTACCTGTTCGGCCCGCGGCACGGGATCGTGGGGAAGCGGCTCGCCAAGCGCAGGCGGGAAGCGGCGCGGGTGGGCCGCCCTCAGGACTTCCCACTGTCCTGAGGGCGACCCTCACGTGCCACAGAACGATCAGGCGCCGGGAGGCACCGGAAGCGGCATCCCCGGAACGGTCATGTCCGCGGGTGGCAGCACACCATCGGCCAGGAAGTCCTCGACGACACTGTCCAGCGTCTTGTTGTTGTGTACGCCACTGGTGGCGTACAGGCCATGGTCGCCTTCACCGGTGACGGTGACCATCCGGGAACCCGCGAAGGCCGCGTGCGCGCGCCTGCCTCCTTCGATCGCGGTGGCCGGGTCGTGTTCCGAATGCAGCATCAGCACCGGTGGCACACCCTTGCCGTCGATGACCGGCAGCGGCGGCCGCGGCTTGTCCCAGTAGATGCACGGCTGGACCATCCACTTGCCACCGACCAACGTCTGCTGCATGTCGAGGTACTGCTGTGACTGCACGACGACGCTGTCGCGGTCACCGGTCCACGGACCCTCGTTGCACCGGATCGTCCAGAACGCGGTGGGATACGAGTCGGCGGCGGCCGCGCCGAGCCTCGGGATCAGCACGTCCTCGTTCTGGCGCGCCGAGGAGATCCGCTTCGCCGCCGCGGCCCGTTCGTCGGCGGACGCGGTCTGCTCGGTCAGGGTGCGGATGTCGACCAGCATGGTCGCCGTTCCGTGGAACTGGCTCTTGGCGTAAATGCCTTCGGCCGCGAACGAGTCGAGGATGTTCGGCCCGACCTTCATGCCGCCGTAGTCGACCGGCCGCGTTCGCAGCTTCGCACGGACCTGTTCGAACGTCTCCCGGACCGCGTCAGCGGTGGTGCCGAAGTGATACAGCTTGTCGTACTTCGCCATCCACGGCAGGAAATCCTGGCGCCAGCGCCGCTCGAAGCTCATCGGCTGCCAGTCGAACGCCTTCTGCCAGGTGGTGGTGAACTCGACCGGCGAGTCGAGCAGGAACCGCCCGGCCCGCTCCGGAAAGCGCTGGGCGTAGTACGCGCCCATCCAGGTGCCCGCCGAGTAGCCGACCCAGTTGATCTTCGGCCGATTCAGCAGGACCCGCAGCAGATCGATGTCGCGGATCGTCTGGTCGGTGGTGATCAACGGCCCGAGGTCGCCGGACCGCTCTTTGCACAGCCCGACAGCCTCCTTCGTGACATCGAGAATGCGGCCCAGGTTCGCCGGGTCCCGGTCACGCGGGTCGAGGTACTCGGGGTTGTCCAGCGCGCCACCGCAAGTGATCGTCGTGCTCATCCCGGTGCCGCGCGGATCGAAGCCGATCACCTCCTGATTCGCCCGCACCCGCGGCTGGTTGCGCAGTTTCACCGGCCAGATCCGCCCGGCCGCACCAGGGCCACCCGGGTTGATGAACAGCGATTGTGTCGCCGTACCGGTGGCGGGCAGCCTGCTGATCGCGATGGTGAGATCGCGGGTGTCGGCGAGGTTCGTCCAGTCGCGCGGCGTCAGGTAAGTCGCGCACTGGATGTTCTCCGCGCCGGCAGGCGGTTTGGACGGCAACTCGTTGTCCGCGCACGGATGCCAGTTGATCGGCTGCTCGGCGTACTTCGCGGGAATTCCCGTCGAGTTGACCGGCAGGGTTTCGTCGACCGGATCGATTGTCGCGAAGGCAGGCGTGAACCCGCTCAGCATGAGGCCCGCGATGGCCGGAACGACCAGCGCGTGACGGAATCTCTTCATCTGTTACATCCCCAGTTTCTGTCGCGTCCTCACGCGACCGGCACCTTGATACCGGATCCCGGTCCCACCCGCCCGCGATTCGGGGAAACCGCGGGCCGTCGTCACGAAGATCAGCTCCAGCCCTCGTGCAGCCCGGCCGCTTCGTGGATCTCCCGCAGGGTAAGCACGTCGTGCAGAGCGAGGACTCGCCGCCCGGAGGCCGGCGAGATGCCCTGAGCGCCGCGTTGCTCACCGAAAGCCGTCAGCATCGACAGATCCTCACCGGCGCGAAATAGACGTCGACCGCGCGCCGGGCGTTGGCGTCCACGCGATCCCACAGCAGTTCGTACAAGCCTTCCATGCGTCTCCCCCGCCTTCGTCGCCCGGAAGGCCACGGACGACGACCGAACCTTTCCTGGATCGCGCGTTCGCGGTAACCGGGCGGTCACCCGGCGCGCTGTGTCACTCACGACACCGGCCGGCCCGCTCCCTTAGGTTAGGCTCCCCTCATGTCGACGGAAGACGCGCTGCTCACCGGCCATGACCTGGTGCTCGCGCACCATGAACGGGCCGTGGTGGACGGCGTGTCGCTGTCGCTGCGCGCGGGTACGGTGACCGCGCTGGTCGGGCCGAACGGTTCCGGCAAGTCGACGCTGCTGCGTTCGCTGGCGCGGCTGCACAAACCCCGAGAAGGCGACGTCCGGCTCGGCGAGCGTTCCGTCTGGGGTCCGAACGCGTTGTCCGGCAAGGAGTTCGCCCGCCAGGTCACGTTGCTGACCCAGCACCGGCCCACGCCGAGCGGGGTGTCGGTCCGCGACGTCGTCTCCTACGGCCGTTACCCGTACCGCTCGGGCTGGCGCGGGGTCGACGCCGACGGCGCCGCCGCGATCCGCCGCGCGATGGAACTGACCGGCGTGACGCCGATGGCCGAACGCGGCGTCGACGAACTGTCCGGCGGCGAACTCCAGCGCGTCTGGCTCGCGTCCTGCCTCGCGCAGCAGACCTCCGTGCTGCTGCTCGACGAGCCCACCAACCATCTCGACCTGCGCTACCAGGTCGAGATCCTCGATGTCGTCCGCGATCTAGCCGGAGAAGGCGTCGCGGTCGGCGTGGTGCTGCACGACCTCGACCACGCGGCGATCATCGCCGACGAGGTCGTGCTGCTGAGCGAGGGAACCATCGTGGCCACGGGCGACATCGGCCAGGTGCTCACCACCGAGCATCTTTCCCAGGCCTACGGAGTCACCGTCCACGTCGCGAACGACCCGGTCACGGGCGCGATCCACTGCAGGCCACTCGGGCGTTATTCGCCCAGGCCCGCCTGAGAAAATCCAGGAAGAACCATGCGAGTGCTGACCCCTGCCCTCCTCACGGCGGCGGCGTTGCTGCTGTCCGCCTGCGGCACCACCGAGACCCCCGCGTCGGCGCCGAACGAGTCCGCCGCCACGAGCGGTCCGGTCACGGTGACCGACGCGCGCGGCAAGGCCGTCACCCTCAAGGCCCCGGCGAAACGCGTCGTCGCGCTGGAGTGGGGCGAGGCCGAAATGGTCGCCTCGCTCGGGGTCATGCCGGTCGGCGCCGCGGACGTCGCGGGCTACCACGTCTGGGACAAGGCCGTTCCGCTGTCGGCCGAGGTCAAGGACGTCGGCAAGCGCAACGAACCCAGCGTCGACGCGATCGTCGGGCTGAACCCCGAGGTCGTCATCATGGCCGAGGAACGCGACTCGACGCTGGTGCCGCAGATCGAGAAGTACGTGCCGGTCGTGGTCACCAAATCCAGCGACGCGAGCCGGAACTTCGACCGGTTGCGCGAGGACTTCAAGCTGATCGCCAAAACGGTCGGCAAGGAGGCCGAGGCGGACAAGCAACTGTCCGAAATGGACGCCAAGCTCGCCGAGGGCAAGAAGGCCGTCGAGGCCAAGGGTGCCGCGGGCACGCCGTTCCTGATGGCCGACGGCTACCTCGAAGGCAGCACCGTCAGCATCCGCCCGTTCGGCAAGGGTTCGCTCGTCTCCGACACCGCCGAGGCCGTCGGCCTGAAGAACGTGTGGACCGGGCAGGTCGACCCGCAGTGGGGCCTCGGCCAGACCGACGTCGAGGGCCTGACCGCGATCACCGATCCGAAGACCGTGCTGTTCTACAGCGCGTCCGAAGAGGACGTCTTCACCACCGGGCTCGCGCAGAACGCCGTCTACCAGCGGCTGCCGTTCGTGGTGTCGAAGAAGATCTACAAGCTGGAGGCGGGGACGTGGACCTTCGGCGGGCCGAAGTCGATCATCTTCACCGCCGACCAGATCGTGAAGGCCATCACCGCCTGATGATCGAGAACCTGCGGTCGCCGCAAGCCGTGCGGACCGCCGTGGTGTCGGCGGGGTTGGTGGTGCTCATCATCGTCCTCGCCGGCATTCACCTGACACAGGGCACCTCGACGTCCGGTCCGCTGGACGTGGTGAAGGCGCTCTTCGGCCAGGGCGACGCGCAAACCCTCGCGGTACTGGAGGGTTCGCGCGTCCCCCGGCTGCTCGCCGCGTTGCTGCTCGGGGTCGCCCTCGGCGTCGCGGGCGCGGGAATGCAGTCCGTGGCACGGAATCCGCTCGCCTCGCCCGACACGCTCGCGGTGAACGCGGGCGCGCATTTCGCCGTCGTGGCCATTTCCGCGTTCGGGCTTTCGCTGCCGCTCGTCCCGGTGGGCGGGGCGGCGTTCGCGGGTGGACTCGCCGCGGCCGTGGTCGTGCTGGGACTGGCGGGCGGCGGTTCGGCGAGTCCGCGGCTGGTGCTCGTCGGTTCGGCGGTGATGCTGGCGCTCCAGTCGGTGACCATCCTGTTGCTGCTGATGTTCGAGCAGGAGACGTCCGGACTGTTCGCCTGGGGCAGCGGTTCGCTCACCGTTTCGGATCTGCGGGCGACCGGGCAGATGACGCCGATCGTGGTGGTCGCCGTCGTGGCGCTCATCGTGATGGGCCGCAAACTCGACATCCTCGCGCTCGGCGACGACAACGCGACCGTGCTCGGCCTGCGGGTCCGGCGGACGAGGGTCGGGGCGGTCCTGCTGACCGTCGCGCTGACCGCGGCGGCGGTGACCGTCGCCGGACCGGTCGGGTTCGTCGGGCTGAGCGCGCCGGTGATCGCGCGGCTGCTGCTGCCGATCGCCAAGCACCGCGTGCTGTTGCCGGTGTCCGGGCTGGTCGGGGTGGTGACGGTGCTCGGCGCCGACGTCGTCCTGCGGGCGATCATGGGCTCGGCCGCCGCGGTCCGCGTACCGACCGGAGTGGTGACGACGCTCGTCGGCGCCGCCGTGATGGTGTGGCTGGCGCGACGCGGCCGGGCCAGTGGCTCGCGCCGTCCGTCCCCGGCGGGGCGGGTCGGCGTCGCCGGATCGAAGCGGCGGCTCGTGACCATCACCGCCGCGCTGGTGGTGCTGCTGGCCGTCGTGCCGGTCGTCGGCCTGATGCTGGGCGATCGCGTCGTGCTGCTCGGCGACCTCGCGAACTGGGTCACCGGGAACACCGGGACCGCGCTCACTTTCGTGCTGGACCAACGGCTTCCGCGGGTCCTCGCCGCGCTGTTCGCCGGTGCCGCGCTGGCGGTGTCCGGCTGCGGGATCCAGTCGGTCAGCCGCAACCCGCTCGCCGAACCCGGCCTGCTCGGCATCACCGCGGGTGCCGGGCTGGGCGCGATCACGTTGATCACCATCGTCCCGACGGTCGGTGCCTGGGCGATCGCCGGTGCCGCCGGCGCGGGGGCGGCCGTGGTGTTCGTGCTGGTCTACGGACTGGCGTGGCGCTCGGGGCTGGATTCGGACCGGCTGGTGATCATCGGCATCGCGGTCTGGTCGGCCGGGATGGGCCTGATCACCCTGCTGATCGTCGTCTCCGATCCGTGGAACTCGGCCAAGGCGCTGACCTGGCTTTCGGGGTCGACCTACGGCCGCACGCTGGAGCAGGTCGCGCCGGTGGCGCTGGCGCTGCTCGCACTGACCCCGCTGTTGTGGCTCAAGCACCGCGAACTCGACTTGCACGCCCTCGACGAGGACACGCCCCGAGTCCTCGGGATGCGCGTCGAACGGTCGCGGCTGGTGGTGCTGGCGGCGTCCGGGATCCTGGCGGCCACGGCGGTGTCCGCGATCGGCGTGGTCGCCTTCGTCGGGCTGGTCGCGCCACATCTGGCGCGCTCGCTGGTCGGCGGACGGCACGGCCGGGTGCTCCCAGTGGCCGCGGCGATCGGCGCCCTGCTGGTCAGCGTCGCGGACACCCTCGGGCGGACGGTCATCGCGCCCGCCCAGATCCCCGCCGGCCTGGTCATCGCACTGGTCGGGACGCCGTACTTCGTGCTGGTGCTCTGGCGGACCCGACCGTAGAAGTACGTGAAGGCCCCCATCATGTACCTAGGCGCAATGAAGGGGGCCTTCATGTACTTGGACTACAGGGTTTTCTGGAGGTGGGTGGCCAACAGCTTCGTGAAGCGTGAGGGGTCGGCGAGTTCGCCGCCCTCGGCCAGCAGGGCCATGCCGTAGAGCAGTTCGGCGGTCTCGGCGAGACCCTCGTTCTCGCCCTGCTTCGCGAAGGCGTCCCGCAGTCCGGAGACCAGCGGGTGGCCCGGGTTGAGTTCCAGGATCCGCTTGATCTGCGGCATTTCCTGGCCCATCGCGCGGTACATCTTCTCCAGCGTCGGGGTGACGTCGTTCGTGTCACCGACGATGCAGGCGGGCGACGTCGTCAGCCGCGACGAGAGCCGGACCTCCTTGACCTGCTCCGCAAGCGCCGTCGTCAGCCAGGTCAGGAGCCCGGAGAACTCCTCCTTCTGCTCGTCGGTGGTGTCGGAGTCGAGTTCGACCTCGCCCTTCGCGACCGACTGGAACTGCTTCTCCTCGAAGCCCGGCACCGCGTCGACCCACATCTCGTCGATCGGGTCGGTGAGCACGAGCACCTCGTACCCCTTGGCCTTGAAGGCTTCCAGGTGCGGGGAGTTCTCGATGCTCTGCCGCGATTCGCCGGTCAGGTAGTAGATGTGCTCCTGGCCGTCCTTCATCCGCTCGACGTACTCGCGCAGCGTGGTCGGCTTCTCCGGGTCGTGCGTCGACGCGAAGGAGCAGATGTCGAGGATGGCGGTGCGGTTCTCGTGGTCGTCCAGCAGGCCTTCCTTGACGGCGCGGCCGAACTCCTTCCAGAACGTCTCGTACTTGTAGGTGTTCTCGCCGGTCATCAGGCCCTTGACGGTCGAGAGGACCTTCTTGACCAGCCGACGGCGGATCAGCTGGATCTGCCTGTCCTGCTGGAGGATCTCGCGCGAGACGTTGAGCGAGAGGTCCTGCGCGTCGACGACGCCCTTCACGAAGCGCAGGTACTCCGGCATCAGCGCTTCGCAGTCGTCCATGATGAAGACGCGCTTCACGTACAGCTGGACGCCGCGTTTGCGCTCCCGCATGAACAGGTCGAGCGGCGCGTGTCCCGGCAGGAACAGCAGCGCCTGGTACTCGAAGGTGCCCTCGGCCTGGAGGCGGATGGTCTCCAGCGGGTCGTTCCAGTCGTGTGCGACGTGCTTGTAGAACTCGTTGTACTCGTCTTCGGTGACGTCGCTGGAGGAGCGGGCCCACAGCGCCTTCATCGAGTTGACCGTGACGACCTCTTCGCCCTCGGTCATCCGGATGGGCCAGGTGATGAAGTCGGAGTACTTCTTGACGATCTGCTTGATCTTGGTGGCCGAGGTGTAGTCGAAGAGCTGGTCTTCGGTGTCCTCGGGCTTGAGGTGCAGGGTGACCGAGGTGCCCTGCGGCAGGTCCGGCACCGTCTCGATGGTGTAGGTGCCTTCGCCCTCGGACTCCCAGCGGACGCCTTCGTCCGATCCGGCGCGGCGGGTCAGCAGGGTGACCTTGTCGGCCACCATGAAGCTGGCGTAGAAGCCGATACCGAATTGGCCGATCAGATCCTGCGAGGCCGCGGAATCCTTGGTCTCTTTGAGCTTCTTCAGGAATTCGGCGGTGCCGGATTTCGCGATCGTGCCGATCAGCGCCACGACGTCGTCCCGGCTCATCCCGATTCCGTTGTCCCGCACGGTCAGGGTGCGGTTTTCGGGGTCGGTGTCGATCTCGATGTGGAGATCGTCGGTGTCCGCCTGGAGGTCCTTGTCACGGAACGCTTCGAGGCGGAGCTTGTCCAGTGCGTCGGAGGCGTTGGACACCAGTTCCCGCAGGAAGGTGTCCTTGTTCGAGTAGATCGAGTGGATCATCAGCTGCAGGAGCTGACGTGCCTCCGACTGGAACTCGAGTGTTTCGGCAGAGGTTGTCACGGGGCGATATTACCGAGCGCGGGAGCGGGTCAAGCCAGCCTCTGCCTGGCCACCTCGGTCAGCCCGTCGCCGGTGGCCTGTTCGATCGTCGCGACGGCGGAGCGGCCGGTGGTTTCGACCGTGGCGATCACGTTGCCGAAATGCGGGCCGGACACCTTGGCCCAGGTCAGTGGCTCGGGTGCGACGCCGCCTCGGCGAGCCCACCGGCGCGCGAGCGACGCCACCCCGGCCGACCAGGTCGCGGCGAACGCCAGCCGGAGCGGCCGCGGCATCGCGTTGTGCACCGGCGAGCAGGTGAGCTGGTACACCGTCGACGTCACCGGTTCGGGGTACCGCGCCTCGGCGATGTAGGCGTGATGGACGTCGCCGGAGAGCACCGCGATGGTGGCGGGCGGCTCCTCCCGGCGTCCCTCGCGCGCGATCATCGCGGCGAGCCGGTCGAACGACCCGCGGAACGCCGCCCAGTGTTCGAGGTCGCCCGCCTGCCGGATCTTCTCCGCGAGCCGTCCCCGCCACCCGGGACGGTTGCAGGCCCGCTCGTTGAGGGACTGCAGGTGGGAGATCGCCGGCGGCAGCAGCCACGGCAGCGAGGACCCGATGAGCAGGTGGTCGCAGGCATCGGCGGCGTTCTCCTCGACCCAGTCGAACTCGTCGTCGTCGATCATCGCCCGATGGCCGGGTTCCAGGATCCGGCCCGCCCGGCTGTCGATGACCAGCAGCCGCACCTTGCCGAAGTCGCGCCGATAACTCCATCGCGCGCCTTTGGTGCCGTCGCGTTCGTTGTCGGCTTCGTCGGCGTAGGCGACGAGCAGATCGGCGTTGTCCCTGCCGGAGGCGAGGGCCTTCTGATAGGTCGGGTCCTCGGCGAGTTCGGCGGGGCCGAGGTTCCCGAGGTGCTGATAGGCCCAGTAGGACATGATCGCCCCGCGCAGGCGCTCCTGCCACCACGGCTGCGCGCGCATGTGCTCCCGCCACGTATGCGAGGTGTTCCAGTCGTCGCGGACGTCGTGGTCGTCGAAGATCATCGACGTCGGCACGGTGGAGAGCAGCCAGCGGATCGTCGGCTCACCCCAGGCTTCGAGGTAGAGGTGGGTGTACTCCTCGAAGTCCGTCACCTCGGTCCCGGGCGGCTTCGAGGTGTCCCGGCGCCGCTTCAGCCATTCCTGCGTCTCGTCGGTGGTTTCGTCGGCGTAGACCTGGTCTCCGAGCATCAGCAACGCCTGCGGCCATTCGGCTTCGTCGCCGTCGGCCATCCGGCGGGCGTACGCGGCCAGCGCGTCCGGACCGAAGGTGTCCCCGTCGTGCGGTTTGCGACAGGAGCCGAACACCAGCCGGAGCCGGGACTCGTTCGCGGGCAGTGTCCGGATGCGACTGGGCGGGAACTCGGAATCCGCCGGCGGCCACACCTTCTCGCCGTCCACGCGCACTTCGTACTCGGTGCTGGTGCCGGGTTCGAGCCCGGTCAGGACGAGCAGGGCGTAGTGGTGGCCGCGGATCTCGAACGTCCTCGCGGTCGTGCCGAGGACTTCGACCTCACTCGCGGTGCCGGTTTCGACCCACACCGTCGCCGACGTCTCGTCGACGTGGCGCAGCAACGGACCCAGGAGCAGACTCATTCCTGAAACGGTGCCACAGCGAAGCCAAGATCGTGCGTTGAGCGAGAGCCTCAGCCGAGCCGCGCGAAGATCTCCCGGATCTCGGCCAGCGCCGCTTCCCGTTCCGCGTCGTCTTCGTACGACCCGTCGGCGGCCCGCTCCTCGACGATCGCCTCGGGGGTGAACTCCTCGCCGAACCGGTAGTCACCGAGGCAATAAGTGAACCCCGACTCGCTCAGCGGGTCCAGTCCTTCCCGGCGGCAGTGATCGAGGAAGCCTTCGGCCTGCGCCCACCGCTTGCCGTCGAACCAGAACACGCCACCGGCGTAGTGGATCGCCGCCCCTGTCTCCGGATCGACGAGGTTCAGGGATTCGTAGTTCTCGGGACGGTTCCGCACCAGCGCGAAGAGGTGTTCGGGGACACCACCGTAGAGCGCCTCCTGCACTGAGTAGTTCCCTTCGGCATACAGGTTCAGGACCGACTCGTGGTCGAAGGTCAGCAGCAACGCCTGCTTGTCCGGGGTGAAGTACCAGACGGCCGACTGCCCGCCACCGTCGTTCCAGGCGAACCGCTCGGCGCCGTCCACCGCGATCGGCGTGACCTCGGTGATCGCGTCGATCACCGAGGCACGCCGCCGCACTTCTTCGAGGGATGTTGCACCGAGTGCCGCCCAGATCTCTTCGCTCACCGGCGCAGGCTACCGGCCCGCAGGCCCCGTCCAGCCGTCGGGCACGTGGCCGATCCGGATGCGCTGCGGGTGGTCGCCGACCGGGACGGACTTCACCTTCGCGCCGGTCGCGAAGTCGATCGCGGTCACCTGATCCGAGGCGCTTTCCGAGATGACGCAATGCTTTCCGTCACCGCTCACCGTCGCCCAGTACGGCTTCGCGGCCGTCACGAGCCGGGCCTCCTGCAGGCTCGCACGGTCCACAATGGTCGCGTAGTCGTCCATCGTCCCGGCGACGCACAGTTTGTCGCCCGCGGGACTCATCGAAAGCCCGTGGTGGCGCGAATCGTTGACCCAGGTCGTGCGGTCTTCGCTGGTGTTCGGGTTCTTCGGCAGCGTCTTCGACCGCGTGATGCGGTCGGTGGCGACGTCGTACTCCAGGAGTCCGTTGAAGAAGGACACCTGGAAGTACAGCTTCGACTCGTCAGGGGTGAAGGCCACCGGCCGGACGGCGTCGGACAGATCGGTGCGGCCGAAAGCGTCCAGCCGCTGGCGCATGTCGATCACCTTGACCTGCTGGAAGGTCTTCGCGTCCACGACGGTGAGCTTCCGGTCGCCCTTGGTGAAATCCTGCCACGGCGCGTCGAGCGCGGTGTTGACCTCGCCGATCGAGCTGTTCCAGAGGTACCGGCCGCCGTCGGTGTAGGTGTTCTCGTGTGGTTTGTCGCCGGTCTTGAACGAACCCAACTGCTGCCCGGTCTCGATGTTCAGCACGTGGACGGTGTTCGACGTCGAAGCGGACACCGCGATGCTGCGCCCGTCCGGTGAGACGGCCATGTGGTCGGACCGGAACCCCGACACCGGGAAGCGCCAGTTGACGCGGCCGGTGGTGAGGTCGATGGAGACGACGTCGGCGAAACTCGGGCGGGACGCGACGACCGAACGGCCGTCCGGGGTCGTGTAGAGGTCGTCGACGAGCTGGTCGTGGCCCTCGCCGACGCCGTTGCGGATACCGAGGAAGAACGCGAGCTTGATGGGGTTCAGGTAGATCTCGGTGAGCCGCTCGTCCTTGTCCGGCACCATGTCGACGCGCGCGATCTTCGCGTAGTCGCCGGAGGGCCGGATGACGTCCGCGGTCCCCTCCCAGTTGTTGCCCACGAACAGGACCTGCCGCAGGGCGGCGCTCGCCGCCGTGGCCGCGGGCACCGAGCCCAGTGCCGCGACGGCGAGGCAGGTCACGAGGACGGTGTTGAGCAACCGGCGTTTCCGCATCACACGCACCCTTCGGCGAAGTCCTGTTACCTTTCGGTAGCTCTCAGGAAACCAACCGATCGGACACCCTCGGTAGGGGCCGGTCGCCAAGGACCGCGTCGTTCGTTGTGCACAGCTCACAACCACCCGTGGGAAGGCGGTGGCGATGGCGCACCGGTTGCTCCACGAGGTGCTGTCCGCGATGGCGGCCGACGCCGATGTCGTCGAAGAGGTCGTCCTGGCCGCCCGCACGGAGTCGCCGGAAGTGGCCGCACTGCCGGTGCACGAGAACCGGCGGCACGTCGCGATCGTGCTCGCCGCCGGGCTCGCGTCCTTCGAGCGGCCGGGCGGGACCAGCGAGCAGGACTACGCCGCGGCCGCCGTCCTCGGCGCCGACCGCGCGGCACAGGGAGTGCCGCTCGCCGCGCTGCTGCGCGGGGTGCAGGCCGGCCGCAGCCGCGCGGTCGAGATCGCCGTCGAACGCGGCAAGGCGGCCGGGGTCCCGGACGACGTCATGCTGGCGGCACTGGTCGATTTCGACCGGAACACCCGCGCGCTCGAACGGCAGGTGATCGCCGGCTACCACGAAGCCGAACTCGAACTCTCCCGCACGGTCCACGACAGCCGGGTCCGGTTGCTTCGGCGATTGCTGGGTGACGACACGGCGGTGCCGTCGGCCGAGGAGGTCGCGCACGCCGGGCTGAACCCGGACGGCCGCTACCACTGCGTGCACTCCGACATCGGCGATCCGTACCAGGCACGGGTCGTCGAGCGGCGGCTCGGCGGGACGGGCGGGATCTTCGGACTGGTGGACGGACGGCTGACCGGGCTGGCGCCGCGGCTGCCCACGCCCTCGGCGCTCGGGGACGACGTCCTCATGGTGGTCTCCCCCGCCGTCCCGCTCACCGAGGTCCGCGGAATGCACGCCCTGTGCGCGATGGCCCTGCCGACGGCGGCGCGGGAGCGGGCCCGCGGCCTGCACGAGGTGGCCGAGCTGGCCGTGGAGACGGCGCTGGACGCCCAGCCCGGGCTCGCCGCGCTGCTCGGCGAAACGCTGCTGGGCGCGCTGACGCCGGGTGACGCCTTCCACGAGCAGCTCGTCTCGACCGCGCTGGCCTACCTCGACCACGGGCGGCGGCTCGACCAGACCGCCGCGGCACTGCACGTCCACGCGAACACCGTCCGGTACCGGCTCTCCAGGCTCGGCGAGATCACCGGAGCGTCGCTCGACCTGCCGGAAGACGACGGCGGATCACAGGTGCGGCACACCGTCGGCTGGTGGTGGGCGCTGCGCACCTGGCGATCGGGCTGAACCGACCGCGCCCACCGTCCGTGTAACCCGATAAAGGCTCCTACCCCCTGGAAGGAACCCGCCTTGTCGGTTTTCACGCGCCCCGCACTGGTGGGCCTGCCGGGAGACCGGACGACCGCCCGCGAGATCGCGTCCAGCGCGGTGACGACGCTGGCGGGCGTCCTCGTGCTGTTCGCCTTGCTCGCGCCGAACGACCTCGACAGGCTGACGCCGGAGGCGTTCGTGCGGCTGCCGGTGGAAGCGCTGCTCGGCGCGGCGGTCGTGCTCATGCTGCGCGACGGCGCGCGGCGGATCGTCGCGGTGTCCGCCGGCGCCGTCCTCGGGCTGCTCACCGTCGTCAAGGCCATCGACATCGGTTTCGGGCTCGCACTGAACCGGCGGTTCAACCCGGTGTTCGACTGGGGCGTCGTCGGCAACGGCGTCGACCTGCTCGGCACGTCGATCGGCCGGGCGGGCGCGATCGCGTCGGTCATCGGGCTGGTGCTGCTGGCCGGGGTCGTCATCGGGCTGATGGCACTCTCGACGCTGCGACTGAGCCGGATCGTGGCCGGACGCCGCACCCGCTCGACCCGGGTGGTCGCCGTGCTCAGCGTGCTCTGGATGGTCTGCGCGGTGGTCGGCGTGCAGCTCGCGCCGGGGCAGCCGCTCGCGTCCCGCAGTGCCGCCGCCTACGCCTACGACGACCTCCGGCAGGTGCGGGCCGGTATCCGGGACCGGGAGGCCTTCGCGTCGGAGGTCGCCGTCGACGCCTTCCGTGACACGCCGCCGTCCGGGCTGCTGAACGCGTTGCGCGGCAAGGACGTCCTGTTCACCTTCGTCGAGAGCTACGGGCGGGTGGCCATCCAGGACTCCGACATCGCGCCGAAGGTCGACGTGGTGCTCGACGCCGGGACCGCGCGGCTCAAGAACGCCGGGTACGGCTCGCGCAGCGCGTTCCTGACGTCGCCGACGACGAGCGCGGGCAGCTGGCTGGCCCACTCGACGTTCCAGTCCGGCGTCTGGGTCGACAGCCAGCACCGCTACGACGACTTCGTGAAGACAGACCGGTTCACCCTCGCCCGCGCGTTCAAACGCGCGGGCTGGGACACCGTCGGCGTCGTGCCGGCGCACACCGAGGACTGGCCGGAAGGCAAGGTCTACGGCTACGACCGCTACTACGACTCACGCGGCATCGGCTACCGCGGCCCGCCGTTCTCCTACGCCACGATGCCGGACCAGTTCACGCTTTCGGCTTTCCAGCGCGCCGAGCGCGCGAAGCGGGACCGGCCACCGCTGATGGCGGAAATCGACCTCGTCACCAGTCACTGGCCGTGGACCCCACTCCCCCGCATGGTCGACTGGAACGCCGTCGGCGACGGATCGGTCTACAACCCCATGCCCTCGCAAGGGAAAACGCCCGAAGAGGTCTTCAGCGACCCCGCCAAGGTGCGGGACGCGTACGGCGACTCGATCGCTTATTCGCTGAACTCGCTGATCTCGTACGTGGAGACGTATGGAGACGACGACCTGGTGCTCGTGTTCCTCGGCGACCATCAGCCGAACCCGATCGTCGCCGGGGCGGGCGCGGACCGCGACGTGCCGATCACCGTCGTCACCCGGGACAAGGCCGTGCTGGACAAGATCGCCGGCTGGAACTGGCAGGACGGGCTGAACCCGGACCGAAACGCGCCGGTCTGGCGGCTGGACGCGTTCCGGGACCGGTTCCTGAGCACCTTCGCCCGCTGAAACCCGCATTTAGAGGACTAAACGCGGTAAGCCAAACGTGGGTGGGTTGCGTTGGTCGTGAGTGGCGATTCGGGTTCTAACCCGAATCGCCACTCACGACCACCTCGACCGACGACCCACCGCCGCGCTCCCACCGCCGCCTCCACCACGACACGTTCGCCGTACCCCTCACTGAACGCGGGTCGCGTCGCGATACCGGTCGGCCAACGTGCGCAGGTAGTCGACCAATTGCGGGGGTTCGGTGACCCGGAAAGGGACATTGAGCAGTCCCAAGTGGACGGCCAAGGTCTCGATGCTGTCGGCGCCGGTGTGCAGCACGCACGTGTTCGCGTCGATGGCCTCCACCGTCCCGACGGCCGGGTTGATCCGCGCGGTCACCTCGTCGGCGGGCGCGTGGACGGTGACCGCGGCCCGGTACCGCCAAGCCGCGGCCGAGACACCGCGCCGCACCCGGTCCGTGACGTCCTCGGGCAGCTCGCGCGGGGTGAAGCGGGGACCGATCGGGACCCGCGGGGTCAGCCTGTCGACGCGGTAGGTGCGCCAGTCGCCACGGTCGAGATCCCAGGCGACGAGGTACCAGCGGCGTCCCCAGTTCACCAGGCGGTACGGCTCGACCTTCCGGACACTCTCCGAGCCGTCGTGGGCCCGGTAGCCGAAGCGCAACTGCTCGTGGTCGCGGCAGGCGGCTGTCAGCACGGTGAGCGTCTTCGCGTCGACACGCGGGCCGGGATCGTCCCTCGGTACCGGGATCGTGTACGCCTGCAGCGCGTTGACACGGCGCCGGAGTCGCGAGGGCAGCACCTGTTCCAGCTTCGCCAGTGCGCGCAGCGACGTCTCCTCGACACCCGCGATGGTGCCGCCCGCCGCGGTGCGCAGGCCGATCGCGACGGCGACGGCCTCTTCGTCGTCGAGGAGCAACGGTGGCAGATCGGCGCCCGCGCCGAGACGGTAGCCGCCGATGGAGCCGCGCGTCGCGTTCACCGGGTAGCCCAGCGCGCGCAGCCGCTCGACGTCGTTGCGGATCGTCCGCGCGCTCACTTCGAGGCGTTCGGCCAGTTCAGTGCCGGTCCAGTCACGGGGAGTCTGCAAGAGGGAGAGCAAACGGAGCAGTCTTGCCGAAGTTTCCAACATTCTTCGAGACTCCCTCCTCATTAGGAACGCAGTGTTCCTAATGGCACCTTATCTTGGTCTCATGAACGAGAACACCGAGATCAGACCCTTCCGCATCGACATCCCCCAGTCCGAACTGGACGATCTGGCCGACCGCCTCGCCCGGGTCCGCTGGGCGAACGAACTGCCCGCCGATCAGGTGACCGACGGCGTACAGCGAGGACCCGTCACGCCGGGCTGGGAGTACGGCGTGCCGCTCGAGTACGTGCAGCGACTGGTCGCCCGCTGGCGCGACGGCTACGACTGGCGTGAGTGGGAGGCGAAGCTCAACGCGTACCCGCAGTTCACCACCGAGATCGACGGACAGAACATTCACTTCCTCCACGTGCGCTCGCCGGAACCGGACGCGACGCCGCTGATCCTCACCCACGGCTGGCCGAACTCGGTCTTCGAATACCTCGACCTGATCGACCGGCTGACCGACCCGCGCTCGCACGGCGACGACGAGGCGAAGGCCTTCCACGTCGTGATCCCGTCGCTGCCGGGGTTCGGCTTCTCCGGTCCGACCAACGAAAAGGGCTGGAACCGCTACCGCACGGCTCGCGCCTGGGCCGAGCTGATGCGGCGGCTGGGTTACGAACGCTATGGCACGCACGGGAACGACGCCGGTTCGTTCGTCGCCCCCGAGGTCGGCCGCGTCGATCCGGAGCACGTGATCGGCGTGCACGTCACGCAGCTGTTCTCGTTCCCGAGCGGCGACCCGGCCGAGTTCGAGGGCATGACGGAGAAGGAACTGGAGTACATGGAGTTCCTCCAGAACTTTAACGACGACATGTCCGGCTACGCGAAACTCCAGGAAAGCGCGCCGCAGAACCTCGCACACGCGCTGGCCGATTCGCCGACCGGGCAGCTGGCCTGGAGCGCGCAGCTGCTGGCGGGCACGAACGACGACCACGTCCTCACCAACACGACGCTGTACTGGCTGACGAACACGGCGGCTTCAGCGGCGCGGTTCTACTACGAGGACAAGCACACCGACCACCCCACCGAGCCGACGACCGCGCCGACCGGCCTGGCGAGTTTCGCCTACGACTTCCGTCCCCTGCGGCGCTTCGCCGATCGCGACCACGCGAACATCGTGTCGTGGGAGGAATTCGACCGCGGCAGCCACTGGGCGACGCAAGACGCTCCGGACCTGCTGCTGGGGAGCATCCGGGACTTCTTCGGCAAGCTGGCATGACCGCTTGTGAGTGTTTTGGGTCGTTCTAACGACCCAAACACTCACGAGCCCTCGACTCGCGTCGCCCCTTGCCGCACCGGAATTGTTTGCGTGAAGTACGTGATGGCCCCCTTCCTTGCGCCAGGCGCAAGGAAGGGGGCCTTCATGTACTGGGGGAGGTGCCTTCACGCGCCGCCGCTGTGGCTGGTGGTGCTACTGAGGCTCCTGATGGTCTTCCGGGCGGGTGAAGGGAACTTTAAGGGACCCAGAGTCCTTCACGGACCGGCCGCTACCGAACTCGCCCACCGTAGGTACCTAAAACACGGTTGGCTCTAACGACCCAAAACACTCACGAGCCCTCGACTCGCGTCGCCCCTTGCCGCACCGGACCTGCCCTCCGTGACTGCTCCCGCACCCGAGCATCGCCGGCGAGCGTGGGATGTGGCGCCCTAGCGGCTTGATGCCCGCGTCCTGGTCGGCCCGCGACGGCCGTCGCCACGAATCGGCGACGGGCCCACAGCTGTCTCTCTATCCGGGAAGGACGGACTGGACGGCTTCGGGGGTGCGCGCGACGACCGTCGTGCCATCGTCGGCGGTGATGATCGGCCGCTGGATCAGCTTCGGCTGCGTGACCAAGGCCTCGATCCACTTGTCTCGGTCGGCGGGCGTGCGCCCCCAGGTCTTCAGTCCGAGTTCTTTCGTGATCGGCTCGGCGGTGCGGGTGATGTCCCACGGTTCGAGCCCGAGCCGCTTAAGGACGGCCTTCAGTTCCTTCGCCGTCGGTGGTTCCTCCAGGTACTTCCGCACGGTGTACTCGGCACCCGCCTCGTCCAGCATCGACACCGCCGACCGGCATTTGCCGCACGCCGGGTTCACCCAGATCTCCATGTCGGGCCACCTCTGTCCTGAAAGTGCTCAGTCGATGAGCACTTTACTTCCGATGATGGTCCCAGACGTTACGAGAGAGGACCCGGCCATGGACGAGCCCACCTTCACCGCCGCCACCCCCGCCGAGTGGCGTGCCTGGCTGAGCGAGCACGCCGGCACCGAGAAAGCGGTCTGGCTCATCATCCAGCACAAGGACAGCGGTGTCCCCGGCGTGGCCATCCACGAGGCGATGGAGCAGGCCCTGTGCTTCGGCTGGATCGACGGGCTCCACCGCAAGAACGACGCCGGTAGTTCCCGGCTGCGGTTCACCCCGCGCGATCCCCGGAGTTCGTGGAGCCGGGTCAACCGCGAGCGGGCGGCCCGCCTGATCGCGGAGGGCCGGATGACCGCGCGGGGTCAGGCGATGATCGACCTGGCCAAGGAGAAGGGCCGCTGGCAGGTCGTGCCCGACGGCGCCGGCGTCCCCGAAGACCTGCGGATCCGCCTCGACGCCGACGAGGCCGCCCGCACCCACTTCGAGAAGTTCCCGCCGTCGTCGAAAAGGCTGATCCTGGAATGGATCCTGACCGCGAAGAAGCCGGAAACCCGGGAGCGGCGGATCGCGAGGACCGTCGAACTCGCGGCCGTGAATCGCCGCGCCAATCACCCGGTCCGGTGATCAGTTCAGGTCGCGCCGAGCCACGAGGAGGGCGATGTCGTCCTGGGCGGGAGTCGATCCGACGAGCGCGGCCATCACCCGTGCGCACACCACGCCGGGCGGCTCGGCGGTGACCACGTTGGCGAGCCGCCGCAATCCGACGTCGATCAGGTGGTCCCGGCGCTCCACGAGACCGTCGGTGTACAGGGCGAGCACGCTGCCGGGCGGCAGGGCGATGTCCGTTCGACGGCGTTGCACCCCCGTGACCCCGATGGGCGGGTCGACCGGGGCGTCGATGAACACCGACGGGTGGTCACGCGTCGCGAGCACCGGGGGCAGATGCCCCGCCAGCGAGATCGCCACCCTGTCGCGTGAAGCGGGCATCAGCCCGTACACGACGGTGGCCAGCGCACCCGGCTCGAAATGGTGCACCTTCCGGTCCAGTTTGGACAGCACCTCCGCCGGGTCGTCCGATTCGAGGGCGTAGGCGCGCAGCGCGCTGCGTATCCGGCCCATGATCACGGCGGCGTTGAGACCGTGCCCGGCGACATCGCCCATCACGATGCCGAAGCGGTCACCCGGCAGGGGGAACAGGTCGTACCAGTCCCCGCCGACCCCCGGTTCGGTACCCGGCACGTACCGCGCGGCGAACTGCATTCCGGCGACGTCGGGCAGCCGTCCCGGCAACAGGCTCCGCTGAAGCGCCGACGCGGCCGCGCGATCGGCGGTGGAGACATCGATCTGGACCGCCAGCGCGATCCGCGCGGCCACCAGCCGCAGCAGGTCGGCGTCGGCCTCGGTGAACTCACGCGGCGTGATCGAGCCGACGTGCAGGACACCGACCAGCTCGTCACCCGCCAGCATCGGCACGCCGAGCAGGGCGCGGAGGCCGCGTTCCCACAGGAGCGCGTTGACGACGGTGGTCTCGTCGACGTGGTCGAGGATCACCGGACGCCGTTCCGCGGCCACCCGGCCGGCGAAACCGGAACCCACGGTGATCTGGACGTCCTGGTAGACCTCTTCTTCGATCCCCGAGGCGGCGATGGCGCGCAGCAGTTGCGCCTCCGGGTCGAACCGGAGCACCGTGGCCGTGTCGACCCCCATCACTTCGCGCACCCGGCCGAGGATCGTCTCCATCACCTTGCCTGGGCCGAGATGCCCCAATGCGGTGTCGGTGATGGCTTCGAGCACCTGGATGCGCTCGTCGGCCGTCGAAGTCTCGGACATGCGCTGAGCCTAACCAGTCCGGTCACGCGCTGTCGCCCAGGACGCCGCCGATCCGGCGTACCGCGTCACCTGAACCATCCGAAAGCAGGGTCACGGCCGGACCACGGGAGTTAAGATCCGGCGTCGACGTCATGTTCTGGGGGCAGAACCATGGAAGTGGAACCACGCCGCGCGGAGGCGGGCGGCTCCGGCTCCGGTGAGGCCGAGATCACCCGGCTCTGCCGGACGCTGATCCCGCTGGCGGCCGCCGGTGAACACGCCGAGGCGGCGTCGACCTACCGGTGGGTGACCAGGGCCTCGACCGGTGCCCCTCGCCGCTACGGCGACCACGCCCTGCGGCTGGAGTTCTGCGCGCTCACCGGCAACGAGCACACCGGTATCGCACTTCTGTCGCTTTTGGACGGTGTCGGCGATCACGCGGAGGCCGTCGACAGGCTGGAGTTCTTCACCGCGGCCGCCCTGCTCACCCGGCGGCTGACCGAAACCGGGTACGGCGAGATCCGGTTCACCCTCGACGGCCCGTACGACGGGCTGCTCCTGCGCCACTTGCACCAGCGGATGCGGGCGGCGGCGTTCGTCGAAGCCGAGGAACTCGACGAACGCGATCACACCCTGTACTTCACCGAGCACGCCCGGCGCAAGATGGCCGCGGGACCGGTCGCGGAGTTCGTGCCGCTCCTGCCTTCCGCGCTCCCCCGGGTCTCGATCCTGCCGCCGCCGGAGCTGTCGGTGGAGGAACTGGTCGTCCGGGCCGAAATCCACAATCACCGGTGCGAACCGGAGGAGGCACGGGCCTGTCTCGCCGCGATCGACACCGTTCCGGACGGGATCGCCCCTCGGCTGACCGAACTGCGCGCTATCTTCTTCCAGGGCGGCGACACCGAGGAGCGGCTGCGGCGCGCGGCCGCCGGGTTCCGGCGCCAGGGCGACGAAGTCCGGTTCCTGCTCAACCAGTGCTGGCTCGGCCTCTGGCTGGTCTTCGACGATCAGGTCGAGACCGGCGTCGCGCTGACGACGGTGGCCGCGGCGCGGTTGCGCGCCGGGAGCGACGACGGCGCCGCCTGCTGGGGCGAATACTGGCTGGCGCACGTGCTTTCCGGACAGGGCCGCACTACGGAGGCGTACGAAGCCTTGCGGCGCGGGGCGGATCGGGCCCGTGCGGCGGGGGATCCCTTGCTCCTCGGCACTCTTCTGTGCCTGGAGGCGTCGCTGCGAAATGGCGACGGCGAGGATCCGGCGACCACCGTGGAACTGGCGCGGGCGGCGACCGACGCCTTCATCGTCGGGAACGTCGGCGAGAAGGCCGTCGAAGCCGTCGAACAGGTCCGGATCGCCTATGAGCGCACGGGATCGCTCGACGAACTGGACGTCTTCGTGGAGCACATGCTGTCGACGCTGCCCGTGGGCGGCCCGGAGCGGTTGCGCGGGCACCTCCGCCAGCTTCGGGCCATGTCCCTGATCGGCACCGGTCGGTTCGCCGAAGCCGTCGACGACGCCTACGCGTCCCTCGGCGTCGCCGCGTCGAGGGGCAAGGACACGATGGAACACTGGTACGTCCTGGTCACCGCGCTGCACGGCGCCGGCCGTTACGACGAGGTGCTCGACGTCGCGCCCCGCACCATCGACCTGCTCGCCGGGCTGCCGGACTGGGATCAGCGCTGCCGGTGGATGTACGCCGGCGCCTACCGCGCGCTCGGCGAATCCTCGCGGGCGTTCGACGAATACGCCGTCCTCGCCGAAATCCTCCAGGAGGCGGGCGACACCGGGCATTCCTACATCTCGGCGAGTATGGCCGCCGCCGAACAGCTGGACCTGCTCGGCTACGGCGCGAACGCCGCCGACTTCTACGCGCGGGCCGCCGAGGCGGCGCTGGCGATCGGCGGCGGGTACGTGGCCGCCACTTGCCGTAACGCCGCGACGCTTTCCCGGCTGCGGTCGGGCGACCTCGACGCGGCACTGACCGCGCTCGCCGCCGCGGAAACGGCCGTGCACGCCGTGAAGACCGAAACCACGCCCGTCAGGGAGCATCTCGTCGCCCAGCTCGACCACGTCGCCGCGCACGTGCTCAGCGCCGCGGGCCGCGTCCGGGAAGCCGCCCGCCGCGCGCTCCGCGCCGCCGAAACCTTCCACCGGATCGGCGAGGCCGAGTCCGCCCGCGACGTCGACCTGCTGCTCGAACAGATACTTCTCGGTGACGCCTAAGATCCCTGGCATGCCCGAAGGAGCCAGCGGTACCCGGAGCCTGCCGATCGGCTCGATCGTGCTGTGGATCGTGCGCGTCGCGCTCGCCGCCGAGTTCCTCTACAGCGGCTACCTGCTGTTCGCGGGCGGGCACACCGAACAGACCTTCGCAGAAATCGGGCTCGGGCAGTGGCTCCGGTACGTCACTGGCGTCCTGGAGGTCGGCGGCGCCATCGGCCTGCTCATCCCCCGTTTCGGCGGCCCGGCGGCGCTCCTGCTCGCCGGGGTCATGGTGGGCGCGAGCGTCACCGAACTGTTCCTCCTCACCAACGGCGGTCCGGTCCTCCCCCTGATTCTGCTGATCGTCTGCGCGACGCTGGCGTGGTTCCGGCAAGATCAAACCAGGGCACTCCTCGGCATCGAGCCACCTCTCGACGACGACGAGGACCACTGATCCGATAGCCGCTCCGGCTTCCGCCGAACAGCCCCGAGCGTTCGGCCGAATGCTCCGTTCACCGGAACAGTCAACGAAAAACCGCATGTCAGCGCGCCTCGCGACAACTTGTCGAGTGCCGCGAAATCCGCGCGTCAGCGTGATCATGCCCTCACTCAAGGTGAAAGATTGCGGCTCGTTTACAACGAACCGGCCACCTGCTTGACAGTCGGAGTGGTACGTACCACGCTGCCCGCATTGGTCTACACCATTTTGTGGGAGCCCGGCATCGTGGCCGGGCATCGAAAGGACGGCACGAGTGAAGCGCTGGCTCAAGATGACTGCGGGCGCCGCGGCCATCACCCTCGCGACGGCGGGCTGCGCCGGTTCCGGCAGTGGCGACAGCACGAATTCGAGCGCTCCGGCCTCGAACGGCACGCTCACGGTCTGGCTCATGACCGGGACCGCCCCCGAATCTCTGACGAACTCGCTCCACAAGGAATTCGAAGACGCGCACCCCGGCGTCAAGATCAAGTACGAGATCCAGCAGTGGAACGGCATCCAGCAGAAGCTGACCACCTCGCTGGCGAGTGACAACCCGCCGGACGTGATCGAGCTGGGCAACACCCAGACCCCCGCGTTCGCGAACCAGGGCGTGCTCTCCGACCTCTCCGCGAGCGTGAAGGACTTCAACGGCGACCAGTGGCTCCAGGGCCTCAAGGCCTCGGGCGAGTTCGACGGCAAGACCTACGGCGTCCCGCTCTACGCGGCCAACCGCGAGGTCATCTACCGCAAGGACATGTTCGAGCAGGCGGGTGTCACCGCGACGCCGAAGACGCGCACGGAGTGGCTCGACGCGCTCACCAAGCTCAAGGCCAAGTTCGGCAGCGACCCCGAGTTCCAGGCCCTCTACCACCCGGGCCAGAACTGGTACGAGCTGCTGTCCTACATCTGGGACGAGGGCGGCGACATCGCGCAGGCCAACGGGAAGTCCTTCAAGTCCACCCTGGACACCCCGCAGGCCAAGGCCGGCCTCGAGTTCTACAAGCAGCTCACCGAGGCTGCCGGCACCAAGGCGCCGAAGGACGCCGACGAAGCGACGCCGCAGCAGGAAGGTATCTACGGCGCGGGCAAGGTCGCGATGATGATCGCCGTGTCGGGTGGCATCGACACCGCCGCCAAGACCGACCCGTCGATCAAGGAGAAGTCGGGCGCGTTCCCCATCCCCGGCAAGAACGCCGGCCAGTCCGCCCCGGTCTTCCTCGGTGGGTCCAACCTGGTCATCCCGGCCAACAGCAAGAACGCGGCCGCGGCCAAGGACTACGTCAAGCTGATCAGCACCCCGAAGTACCAGACCGAGTTCGCCAAGGCCGGCTACGTCCCCGGTACCTCGACCGACGTCTCCGCCCTCGCCGGCACCGAGTTCGGCAAGGTCATGGCCGAGGCGGCCAAGAACGGCCGTGCCGTGCCGACCAGCCCCAAGTGGGGTGACGTCGAGTCCGGCCAGAACCCGATCAAGGACATGATGACCGCCTACCTGACCGGAACGAAATCGCTCGACCAGGCGGCCGCCGACGCCAACGCAGCGCTCGACAAGCTCATCGGCGGATGACCACGACAAAAGATGTGACGACGCCGGCGGGGTCTTCCCCGCCGGCTTCGCCGCGCATCAAGCCGCCGAAGTCGAATCGGCGTCTCCGTCTCGGCGAACGGACGGCGCCGTATCTGCTGATCCTTCCCGCACTGGTCGCGATCCTGGTCCTGCTGGGCTGGCCGACGATGCAGCTGATCGGGATCAGTTTCCGCAAGCTCGACCTCCGTGAGCTGGTCTCCGGAGAAATGGTCTGGATCGGATTCGAGAACTTCTCCGAAATCCTGTCCGACCCCGAATTCTGGGAAATCACCGTCCGCACGCTGGTGTTCACCGCCGCGGTCGTGCTCACCACCCTGCTGCTCGCGCTGTTCATGGCGCTGCTG
Organism: Amycolatopsis sp. NPDC034160; assembly: GCF_055575355.1. Taxonomy (NCBI): domain Bacteria; kingdom Bacillati; phylum Actinomycetota; class Actinomycetes; order Pseudonocardiales; family Pseudonocardiaceae; genus Amycolatopsis; species Amycolatopsis sp. NPDC034160. The sequence goes on from NZ_JBVISU010000002.1 coordinate 624,908, forward strand.
ATGCGGCATCTCACCCCGGTCGTCCGGGTGATCCTGCAGGTCGCGCTGATCCTCGCGTGGGCGACCCCGGTGCTCGCGACGACCACGGTCTTCCAGTGGATCTTCGATCAGCAGTACGGGATCCTGAACAAGACGCTCGCGAAACTCGGCTTCGACGGGTTCATCGGGTATTCCTGGTTCTCCACCGGGCCGAGCACACTGACCGTCATCGGTCTGCTGGTCGTCTGGCAGGCCGTGCCGTTCGTGGCGTTCACCCTGTACGCCGGGCTTCTCGGCGTCCCGAAGGAGCAGTACGAGGCCGCGGGCATCGACGGCGCGAACGCCTGGCAGGCGTTCTGGGCGGTCAGCTGGCCCGCCATCCGGCCGATCCTCACCATGGTCACGTTCCTGTCGGTCCTGTGGGACTTCAAGCTGTTCGCCCAGGTGTGGGCGATCCGCCAGGGCGGGCCGGACGGCGCCAGCACGACACTGCCGGTCTACATGTACCTCAAGGGCCTCGCGGGCAACCACTTCGGCCTGGCGGCCACCGCCGCCCTGCTGATGATGCTCGTGCTGATCCTGCTCACCGCCCGGTACATCCAGCTGCTGGTGCGCACGAAGGAGGCCGATCTGTCATGAAAAAATCCCTGATCCAGCGGGTCGGCCTCGGCACGTTCGGGCTGATCGTGGCCCTCCTGTTCGTCTTCCCGACGTACTGGATGATCACGTCCTCGCTGAAGACGCCGGGCCAGGTCCTGTCGCCGGACTACGATCTGATCCCGCTCTCGGTGACGTTCGAAAACTTCGTCACGGCGCTGACGAAACCCGGGTTCACCACCTATCTCGCCAACAGCCTGATCGTCACGATCGGCGCGGTGCTGTGCTCGCTCGTCGCGGGCGTACTGGCCGCGGTCACCCTGTCCCGCATGCGATTCCGCGGGCGCAAGGGTTTCCTGATGCTGGTGCTGGTCGCGCAGCTCGCGCCGTTCGAGGCGCTGCTGATCCCGATGTACCTGCTGATGCGGGACGCCGGGCTGCTCAACCAGCTGCCTTCGCTGCTGCTGGTGTACTTCGCGGCGACGCTGCCCTTCACGTGCTGGATGCTCTACGGCTTCGTCAACGGCATCCCTTATGACCTCGAAGAGGCCGCGATGATCGACGGATGCAGCCGGGCGGGCGCGTTCCGCCGGGTGACGCTGCCGCTGCTCGCCCCGGGACTGGTGACCACGTCGGTGTTCAGCTTCATCACCGCGTGGAACGAGTTCCTGTTCGCGTTCGTGTTCATGCGCGACCAGAGCAAGCAGACGCTGCCGGTGTGGCTTTCGTCGTTCCGGACGGCGTTTTCCGTGGACTGGGGCGGCATCATGGCGGCGTCGGTGATCTACGCCGTGCCCGCGCTGGTGTTCTTCATCCTCGTCCAGCGCAAACTCGTGTCCAACCTGACCGCAGGCGCAGTGAAGGGATAAGCGTTGTCTTCACCGGAAAAGTTGGCCGGCTCCGTTCTCGTGTCGGGCTTCGACGGCACGACGGCGCCGGAGTGGCTGCGGCGCAAGGTGGCCGACGGCCTCGGCGGCGCGATCCTGTTCGGCCGCAACGTGGTCGACGACGAGCAGGTGGCCGCGCTGAGTGCGCAACTGCGGGCGGAACGGCCCGACGTGCTCATCGGCATCGACGAAGAGGGCGGTGACGTCACACGGCTCGACGTCGCCACCGGCTCGTTCGTCCCGGGACCACTCGCGCTCGGCGCCGCGGACGACGTCGAGCTGACGGCCTCGGTCGCCGCGGCGCTCGGCGAGCGGCTGGCCGCGTGCGGGGTCACGATCAACTTCGCCCCGTGCGCGGATCTGACCCAGGTGGCGGAGGATCCCTCGATCGGGGTCCGGGCGTTCGGTTCGGATCCGGTGAAGGCGTCGCCGCACGTCGCGGCGTACATCACCGGCATGCAGAAGTACGGCGTCGCCGCGTCGGCCAAGCATTTCCCCGGGCACGGGGCGGCCACCGAGGATTCGCATTACGCCTTGCCGGTGCTTCCCCGGACCGAGGCGGAACTGCACGAGATCGAACTCGTCCCGTTCAAGGCCGCGATCGCGGCGGGTGTGCGCGCGGTGATGACCGGGCATCTCGTCGTGCCCGCGTGGGGTGACCTGCCCGCGACGCTCAACCCGAAGGCGTTGACCGACGTCCTGCGTGGCGACCTCGGCTTCACCGGCGCGGTGGTCACCGACGCGCTCGACATGGGTGCCATCGCCGGTGAGCTGGGCAAGACCGAAGGCGTCGGCCGGGCGGCGGTGCGGGCGCTGATCGCCGGGGCCGACGCGCTCTGCCTGGGCGGTGTGTCGTTCGAAGAGGACGAACTGAACCGGATCGCGGCGGTCATCGCGGCCGCGGTCGAAGCCGGTGAACTGCCGCTGGAGCGGCTGGCGGAGGCGTCGGAGCGGGTCGCCGCACTCGGCGCTCCGCCGGTGTCGACGCCGATTTCGGCGGTGGATCACCGGCTCGGGCTGGAGGCGGCGCGCAAGGCGTTGCGGATCCAGGGTTCACCGAAGCTGGCCGGTCCGCCGCTGGTGATCGACGTCGAGACCGAGCCGATCGTCGCGGCCGGGCCGATGCCGTGGGGACTCGGCGCGCATCTGACCGAGCTCGTTCCCGGCACGCGGGCGCTCAAGGTCACCGCGGACGGGATCGCGACCGCGATCGACGCCGTCCGCGGCGCGCGCGACCTCGTCGTGGTGACCCGCGAGGCGCACCGCCACCCCGAGGTCCGCGAGTTCCTCACCTGGCTTCGGGAAGCAGGCGTGGACTACATCCGCGTCGAGACCGGCGCACCCGGCCCCGGCACCGACGACGGGCCGCGGATCGACACGTTCAGCGGGTCCTACGTCAGCCTCCGCGCCGCCGCGGAGTACCTGGCCTGACCCTTTTTCGCATTTCGTCCTCTGAATGCGGTACTTGCGCGTGCATCTACCGCATTCAGAGGACGAAATGCGTTGGGCGGTAATCCGGTTGCGGAGCCGAAGCCGGGGTGCTGTAGTCGGAAAGACCGATTCCCGGCCTAGGAGATGATCGTCTTGCGAGTGTCCGAGTCCTTCCACCAGGTAATTTCCGCCTACCTCAAGGACAAGACACCTCGTGAAGACCCTCAATCTGGGGATTTTGGCGCATGTTGACGCCGGGAAGACGAGCCTGACCGAACGGCTGTTGCATACGGCCGGGATCATCGGCGAGCTGGGCAGTGTCGATGACGGCAGTACCCAGACCGACACGCTGGCGCTGGAACGCGCCCGCGGGATCACCATCAAGGCGGCCGTGGTGTCGTTCGCCATCGGCGACGTCACCGTCAACCTGATCGACACCCCTGGCCACCCCGATTTCATCGCCGAGGTCGAACGCGCCCTCGGCGTCCTGGACGGCGCCGTCCTGGTGCTGTCGGCGGTCGAAGGCGTCCAGGCGCAGACCCGCGTGCTGATGCGGACCCTGCGACGGCTGGGCATCCCGGCACTGCTTTTCGTGAACAAACTCGATCGTCGCGGCGCCGACCCGGACCGGGTGTTCCGGGATATCGCCGCAAAGCTCACGCCGTCGGTCGTCGCGATGGACCCGGTCGAACCCGATCGGGTGATCAACCTGCTGGCGACCCTCGACGAAGACTTCCTGACCGAGTACCTCACCGATCCGGAGGCGTTCACGCCGTCGCGGCTCCATGCCGAACTCACCGCGAAAGTGGCCGAAGGGCTCGCGTATCCGGTCTACTTCGGATCGGCGATCACCGGCGCGGGTATCGACGCGCTGCGCGACGGTATCGAAAATTTGTTGCCCGCCAAGAAAAGTACCGCCGATGGCCCGCTTTCCGGCACGGTGTTCAAGGTCGAACGCGGTCCCGGCGGCGAGAAGGTCGCCTACGTGCGACTGTTCTCCGGCAGTCTCGCCGTCCGTGACAAGGTCCCGTTGGGTGACGGCGAAGGCAAGGTCACCGCGATCAGCGTCTTCGACAACGGCTCCGTCGTGCCGACGGGATCGGTCGAGGCGGGCCGGATCGCGAAACTCTCGGGGCTCGACGTCCGGATCGGGGACGTGCTCGGGACCAGGCCGGCACACGGACGGGAGGCGCTGTTTTCGCCGCCGACGCTGGAAACCGTCGTCTCACCGGTGTGCCCGGCCGATCGCGGGCCGCTGCACCAGGCGCTGACCCAGCTGACCGAACAGGATCCGCTGATCGGCCTGCGGCAGGACGAAATCCGTCAGGAGACCTCCGTTTCGCTCTACGGCGAGGTGCAGAAGGAGGTCATCCAGGCGACCCTCGCGGACGAGTACGGCATCGACGTCACGTTCAGCGAGACGACCACGATCTGCGTGGAGCGCGTCTCCGGTGTCGGGTCGGCCGTCGAACTCATCGACAAGGCGCCGAATCCCTTCCTGGCCACGGTCGGGCTGCGCGTCGAGCCAGGACCGCCGGGGAGCGGGGTTTCGTTCCGGCTGGAGGTCGAACTCGGCTCGATGCCGTACTCCTTCATCAAAGCCGTCGAGGACACGGTGAAGGAGACCCTGCGCGAGGGCGTCCACGGCTGGGAGGTGCTCGACTGCGTGGTCACGATGACGCATTCCGGCTATCACGCCAGGCAAAGCCACGCGCACGGCACCTTCGACAAGAGCATGTCCAGCACCGCGGGCGACTTCCGCGACCTGACGCCGCTGGTGTTGATGGCGGCGTTGCGCGAAGCCGGGACGACCGTGCACGAACCGATGCACCGGTTCGTCCTGCAGACCCCGGCCGACACGCTCGGCCCGGTCAGCGCGTTGCTGGCGCGAGCACGCGCCGTCCCGCGCACGACGCTCACCCGCGGGGAGACAGCCGAGCTGGACGGCGAGATCCCGGCGGCGAAAACCCATGAGGTGTACCAGCTTCTGCCCTCGGCGACCCGTGGGGAAGGCACGATGGAGACCGCCTTCCACGGCTACCGGCCCGTCCGGGGAGCGGCGCCGTCGCGGTCGAGGACCGACCACAACCCGTTGGACCGCAAGGAATACCTGCTTCGCGTGCTGCGACGCGTCTGAGGACCGGAGAACGACATGGTGCCACGGCTCGGAGTCCGGATCCCGCGCCGCCCGGTTGGAACACCAGTCGGCAGCTAGATGTCCGGTTTCGTAGGGGGTCGTGAGTGGCGATTCGGGTTAGAACCCGAATCGCCACTCACGACCAACTTGACCCACCCCACACCGGCAGCCTCAACGTGTTTAGTCCTCTAATGGCGTCTTGGGGCGGGCTTCGAGGGCCTTGACGACGGCGACCATGTCCGCGTCACCGAGGCCGAGCCGCGCGGTCTCGGCGTAGAGGGCACGGGACGCTTCGAGCAACGGCAAGACGAGTCCCGCCCTCCCGGCCGCCGCCGCGATCAGCTCGACGTTGGCCAGGACGTTCGCGATCGACGCCTGTGGCGCGAAATCCTCCTCGGCCAGTTTTGGCGCCTTGACCCGCAGGATCGGACTGGCCAGCTGTCCCGCGCCGAGGACACCGGCCAGCAGGCCGAGATCGAGGCCGTGCGCACGGGCGAAGTGAACGGTCTCGGCCAGGCTGGTCACGACCGCGGTCAGGTGCACGTTGACCGCCAGCTTCATCAGGAGCGCGTTCGGTACCGGCCCGCAGTGCACGGTCTCCCGGCACAGCGGCCCGAACAGCTCCCGGACCTCCTCGATCGCGCCGGGGTCACCCGCGAGCATGGCGACCAGTTCGCCCGCCTCGGCGGGGACCCGGGAGCCGGAAACCGGTGCCTCCACATACCGTGCCCCGACCGCGAGAAGGTCCGCTTCGAGCGCACGGGAATGATCCGGCGCCGTCGTTCCCATGTGGACGATCGTGCGGCCTCCCACCCGCTCGGCGAACGCGGGCCCTCCGCGGTCGAGCACGGCGTCGACGGCGGCCGCGTCCTTCAGCATCAGGATCACGACATCGCACCGCGCGAAGAGTTCGGCCGCGTCTTCGGCGGCCTCGGCGACCTGGTCGGCTTTACCCGGGGTGCGATTCCAGACGAGCAACGGGACTCCGGCCCGCGCCAGGTTCCGTGCCATCGGCCCGCCCATGCTGCCCAGTCCGGCGAAGCCGACTCGTGAGATACCCATGGATCCACTGTGCGGCACGGCCGGGAGCCGCTGCGCCCGATGCGACGTTCCTGCCGGAAATCGCGAGGAATGCCCCTACGGCCGCCTGAAAGCAGGCCCGGACTCGTGAGTGGTAATGAGGGTTCTAACCGTCATTACCACTCACGAGGCGATCAGAACGGGTGCTCCATCCACACGTTCGCCTCGACGTAGACCCCGCAGTCGCGCTCGAGGTTCGCGTGCACCGGAGCGATCCCGCCGGGGATCACGTTGTCGCCGTCGGCGAGTTCGACGCCCGCCCATTTCCGCCAGTCCGCGACGGAGCCGGAGACGGTCACGGCGAACGGGCACACCTTGATCATCCGCGCGCCGAGCCGTTCGTGGGTGCGCAGCCAGCGGTCGGCGAACAGCCCGTCCTCGCGCCGCCGGACGGCGTATTCGTTCATCGGGACGTCGGGCTCGTCCTCCTTGCCGATCGGCCGAACCGACACGATCAGCCGCTTCAAACCGGTCTCCGCCGCACGCGCCTTGAGCGCCTTCAGCATCGGTGTGGACAGCCCGGTCCCGCGCAGCCGCGGTGCGACGACGACTTCGAGTGCGCACAGCGTGTCCGGTGCGCGGCCGTCCAAGAGGTCTTGCGCGGCCCACTGGATCGCCTCGTCCCAGCCGTGATCCGGCAGTTCGGCGCGGTCTTCGGCGGGATAGGTCAGCGGGACCGACAACGCCCGCGCGATCGGTTCGCCATCGTCGTCCAGCGCGATCAGGAAGTACCGGGACCAGTGCCGGAGCAGGCGTTCCGGCGTGATCATCTTGCCGCTGAACCCGGCGTAGATGAAGTCACCGCCGACATCACCGAGATCCAGCGCGGGATCGAGGAGATCGGGGCGGGACGCAAGATCGACGATTCGCATGCCGCCAAGTCAACCGAGCCGGTGATCGGCCCGATAGCTGCTTCCGGGCGATCAAGCCAGCTGACGCGGGGTGGCCTGCAGCCGGGAAAGGACGTCGGTGAGCCTTCCCGCGGCCACGTCCCATTCTTCGAGCACGCTGCTGCGCGCGAGCGCCGACGTCCGCAGGGAATGCCGGAGTTCGGCGTCGATCGACCAGCGCAGCAACGCCGTCGCGAGGGCCGATGGATTGTTCGGCGGCACCAGCAGGCCGGGCACCCCGCCGCCGGGCGCCATGCCGAGCGCGTCGTGCGCGCCGGCGGTTTCGGTGGTCACCACGGGGATCCCGCGCGCCAAGGCCTCGGCGACGACCATCCCGGACGGGCCTCCTCGCGACGGCAGGACGAGCAGGTCCGCGCCGTCGTAGACGAGGTCGAGGTCTTCCGGCGGCTGGATGAGGCTGATCCGGGATCCGAGCCCGAGCCGTTCGACCGTCCAGCGCAGTTCGTCGACGTAGGCGAGGTCGTGCTGCATCGCTCCGGCGAACACGCATTTGAACGCCAGTTCGTCGACCGTCGAAAGCGCCTGGATGAGCACGTCCTGGCCGTGACGCGCGGTCATCGGCGCGAGACACAGCAGCCGGGAGACACCGTCGGCGCCGGTCGCGAGCGGTGCCGCGTCCGTGCCCGGTGTCGCGACGTACACGCGGGTGGGGTCGAGGTCGTGGTGGTCGATCAGCTGCCGCGCGAGCCACGGCCCGGTGGCGATGACCATGCCCGCGAGCCGCAGGGTCTCCCGTTCGCACGCGTCGAGTTCGGCGGCCCGCGCCGGGTCGAGCGCGGGATCGGCGGCGAGCGGCCGGTGCACCAGGACGGCCAGCCGCAGCCGCCGGGCGTGCGGGATCACGATCTCCGGGACCCCGCAGGCGACCGTGCCGTCGATCAGGACGACGGTGTCGTCGGGCAGCGCGGTGAGCGAACGGGCCAGCCGCGACCGGGACAGCGGCCCCGGCATCGGCCAGTCACCGGCGATCGGCAGTTCCAGCAGCGGAAGACCGGTGGCCGGGAGGTTCTGGCACATGCGGCGGTCGTACTCGCTGTCGCTTTCCTCGGCGTCCCCCGGCAGGACGAACACCACCGGCTCGGTGCCGCGAACATTCGAGGTGTACACGGGGAACCTCCAGGTGCGGACGGCGAACCGGCGGACGGCCTTACCAGGGGACACGGTTCCGGCGCCGGAACGGTTCACACCTGGAGCGAGGAATATTTCAGCCGTGCCCGCGGGCGATCGCGGCCACGAGGTCGTCGCGCAGCCCGGCACCGACGGCGATGGTGGCCGCCGAGCGCACCGTGTGGTCGCCGCCGTCGGTGTCGACGACCACTCCCCCGGCCTCACGGACCAGCAGCACACCGGCCATCGTGTCCCACGGTTGGTTCGCGAGGATGACACTCGCGTCGAGTTTGCCGTGCGCGACCCAGGCCAGGTCGATCGCGGCGGAGCCGAGGAACCGGACACGCTGGACCCGGCCGCCGAGTTCGCCCAGCAACGCCATCCGGACGCGATTCTTGACCTCCGCGCCCTCACCGACCGCGAAGTCGCCGATGGAGACGATCGCGTCGGACAGCTTCGTCGCTTTAGACGCTTCGAGACGCTCTTCGCCCACGTACGCGCCTTGACCCTCGGCGGCGGTGTAAGTGACGTCGAGGAACGGCAGGGAGATCGCCGCGACCGTGCTCTTCAGCCCGTCGACGAGGCCCAGCGAAACGCCGCACAACGGGATGCCGCGCGCGAAGTTGGCCGTGCCGTCGACCGGATCGAGCGCCCACCACAGGTCTTTGTTTCCCTCGTGGCCACGTTCTTCCCCGAGGATGCCGATTTCCGGGGTCTCGCGCGCCAGGAATTCGCGCACGGCGTCCTCGACGGCCAGGTCGACATCGGTCACCATGTCGCGATCACCCTTGGCGGCAACGGTAAACGTCGTCATCGAGCGGATGATCCCGGTCGCCTTGGCGACGGCCTCGCTGGCGACGGACAACAATGCGGCGTGGTCGGTCATCTGGGTACCGTAGCCCGGATGAACCTGTTCCCGACGGCCACGACGGCCGACGAACGCGCCCGGGGTGCCGACGTCGCGGTGCTGCCGATCGGCAGTTTCGAACAGCACGGCGCGTACCTCCCGCTCGCCACCGACGCGGTGATCGCGACGACGATCGCCGACGCCCTCGCCGCCGCGTACCCCGTGCTGCGGCTCCCGCCGATCACGATCGGCTGCTCGCACGAGCACGCGGACTGGCCGGGGACCGTGAGCATTTCGGCCGCGACGCTGTATGCCGTGGTGAACGACGTCGCCGCTTCGCTGCGCCGGTCCGGCGTCGGAAAGCTGGCGCTGGTGAACGCGCACGGCGGCAACTACGTCCTGTCCAATGTGGTCCAGGAGTCGACGTCGCCGATGGCGCTCTTCCCCGGCGTCGAAGGCTGGCAGGCGGCGCACGACGCGGCCGGGCTGGAGACGTCGCTCGACAGCGACATGCACGCCGGGGAGCTGGAAACTTCCCTTCTGCTGCACGCCCATCCTTCGCTGGTCCGGCCCGGTTACGCGGAGGCGGATCACCTCGCCGACGACAGGCGGCATCTGCTGACAGTGGGGCTTCGGCCGTACTCGGAGTCCGGTGTGGTGGGACGGCCTTCGCTGGCGACGGCGGCGAAGGGGCGGCTGGTGCTGGAGTCCCTCGTGGAGAGCTTCGCGGACACCCTGGCCGCGCTGGGGTCTCCCTCCCGCGTGCAATGAAGGACGCTTTCATTGCACGGGCTGGGCGGGCAACGGGTGCCTCAAGACCCAGCCGCCCCCAACGGACCGATGGCGTCCAGATGCGGCAGCAAGTGGTGCATCCGCTCCTGTTTCGTCCGCAGGTACCGCAGGTTCTCGGCGTTCGGCGTCACCAGCAGCGGCACCCGCTGGCTGATCCGCAGCCCGTGCCGCTTCAGCTGGTCGACCTTCGTCGGGTTGTTGGACAGCAGCCGCACCGACCGCACCCCGAGGTCGGCCAGGATCTCCGCCGCCGCGCGGTAGTCGCGCGCGTCCACCGGCAGCCCGAGCGCGATGTTCGCCTCGACGGTGTCGAGGCCTTCTTCCTGCAGCCGCATCGCTTTCAGCTTCGCGAGCAGGCCGATGCCGCGCCCTTCGTGGCCCTGGGCGTATACGAGGACTCCGGCGCCTTCCTCGACGATCGCCCGCAGCGCGGCGGCCAGCTGGTCGCCGCATTCGCAGTGCATCGAGCTGAACACGTCGCCGGTGAGGCATTCCGAATGGACCCGCGCCAGCGTGTCGAAACCCGCGACATCGCCGTGTACCAGCGCCATCTGCTCGGTCCCGTCGGCGTCGAGATACCCGTACGCGCGGAAAACCCCGTAATGAGTCGGCAGTCTGGTCTCTACGACCCTCTCCACGGTCATCGCATTTCTCCTATCTGTACGGGTGTCCTGACGACGCGGGCCGTGATGCGCGGTGCGGCGGGTGGGTGGACCCTGCCGACACCCGCGAGCAGCACGGCCGCGCCGGGAAGGCTGGCGACGAGGGCGAGCACGCCGTAGACGACGGCCACGGTGACGCCTTGCGCCGAACCGAGTCCGGCCGCGCCGAAAAGCAGCGCGCAGACGCCTTCGCGCGGGCCCCACCCGCCGATGTTGAGCGGTAGCCCCATCGCGAGCAGGGCGAGGATCATCAGCGGAAGCAGGTCCCCGATCGGCGCGGTCACCCCGGCTGCTCGTGCGGCGACGACGAACAGTGCGAGATGCCCGGCCAGCGTGGCCACCGAAAGGAGACTCACGCCGGGCCAGGTCTCCTTGGTCAGCAGGCCCAGCCGGACGTCGGCGAGGGTTACGGCGAACCCGCGCCGCCACTTCGCTCCACTGTGGATCCAGCGTTTCCCCGCCGTCATCCCGGTGACGACGGCCGCGAGGGCGAGCACGACGACCACGATCCCGGCGGCCATGACGATCTTGTCGATCGGCCGCGGTACCACGGAAGGCGTGCTGAGCACGACCGCGACCGACGCGCCGATCAGCACGATCTGCCCGGCCGTCCGCTCCAGCACCACCGCGCGGACGCCGCGCGGGACGTCGCCGGACGCGCGGCCGTGCTGCACGGCCCGGTCGACGTCGCCGAGGACCCCGGCCGGCAGGACACCGTTGAGGAACAGCGCCCGGTAGTACTCGCCGACCGCGCTCCACACCGGAAGTTTCAGACTCAGCCGCCGTGCGACCAGACACCAGCGCCAGGCGCTGAACACGGTGGTGGCGAAGCCGATTCCGAGCGCGGCGGTGACGCCGGCGACGTCGACCTGGCGCAGGCCCTCCAGGAACGCGTTCGTCCCCAGGCGCCAGGCGAGTACGGCGAGGATGCCGAGCGCGCCGAGGATCCGCAGCCACGGCCAGAACCGCTTCACGAAGGCACCACCAGGAGGTCCTCGTGGTGGATCATCGCGTTCAATTCGCCCGCCGCGCATTGCGAGAGCCGCCATTGCAGGTAGGTGTCGGCGTCGGGGCGCAATTCCGGCCGCTGCTCGCCCGCGGCGCCGACCCAGCCGGTGAGCCATTCCGCGGTCAGCGCGGCCTGATCCGCCCCGAGTCGCCACGGACTCGGCGCGCGCCGCACGGTGGCGCCGAGCCGTTCGAACACCCCGAACGCGACGTCCACCGCGTCCGGACCGAGCAGCCACCGGCCGTCGGTCACCCGGCGCTGATGCGCGTTGAAGGCGTCGGAAATCTCGACGTCGAACTTCTCCTTGGGCGACAGCACGACCCGGCCCGAAACGCTCAGTGTGAACAGGACCGCGCATCGGGCTTCGACGCACGCCTCCGCCAGCCGGGTCATCTCCTCGGCGGTGAGCAGATCGAGCAGTGCCGACGCCGCCACCAGCGACGTCCCGGCGAGGTCGGCCGCCCGCAACTCGGTGATGTCACGCTGTTCGGTGACCACCTCGACGTCGCTTCCGTCCAACGAGTGATCGGGACGGCTGGTGCGGGCCAGCGCATGCGTGAGGAGGTCGGGGTCGCGATCGTGCAGGATCCAGCGCTGGCGGCCGGGCAGGCGCCTGGCCAGCCAGCGGCCGAGCGATCCGGTGCCGCAGCCGAGGTCGCGGATGACGACCTCGTCCTGGGTGCGGAGGAAGGAACGGACCGGCTCCAGCAGCTCGGTCGCGCGGGCGGCGGCGTCGGCGTCCTCGCGTAGCCGCAGCCAACTGGGGGCGTACTTGGTCATGCCGCCGTCCTTTCGTTCAGCAGCACGGCGGCGACGCCGCGGGCCGTCGCGTCCCAGCCGGTCAGCGTCTCGCGGCGAAGGCGAGCCGACGCGCGAAGCCGGTCACGCAGATCGGGTTCGGTGAGCCAGCGGCGAAGGGCCGCGGCCAGCGCGTCGACGTCCTCGCCGGGCACGAGCATCCCGGGCACGCTGCCGTCGGGCGCCTGGCCAAGGGTGTCCGGCAGGGCGTCGACAGCGGTCGCCAGTACGGGAATCCCGTGCGCGAGTGCCTCGGTGACGACCATTCCGTAGGTCTCCGCGCGCGAAGGCAGCACGAGGAGGTCTGCGGCGGCGTACGTCGCTTCGAGTTCTTCACCGGACCGGGGGCCGGTGAGGGTGAACCGGTCGCCGAGAGTGTGTCGCCGCAGGCGCTCGACGTAGCGCGTCTCGCGGCGGATGGCACCGACGCATTCGCAGCTCCACGGAAGGTCCGAAAGCGACTTGAGCGCGTCAGCGAGCAGACCCTGCCCCTTGCGCGGAGTCACATTGGCGATACAGACCAGCCGGGTCCCGTCCAGGCTCCCGAACGAGACTTCGGCCTTGTCGACCCCGGGCGGCACCACGTGCACGCGATGCGGGGCGAGCCCGTGGTGCTCGATCAGCCGTCGCGCCGACCAGTCGCTGGTCGCGACCACGGCCTCGACCGCGCCGAGCGTCTCGCGCTCCAGCCGGTCCAGCTCGGCGGCGAGCGACGGCGGCAGCCCTGTCTCGTCGGCCAGTGGCAGATGCACCAGCACCGCGATCGACAGCCGCTGCGCCGACGGCACGATCACCTCGGGCACCCCGCACGCGACCAGGCCGTCGACCAGGACTGCCGAGCCGTCGGGCAGCTCGGCGAGCTTACGCGCGAGGACGTTGCGTGACTCGGTGTCGGGCCTCGGCCAACTCCCGCGCACGGCGATCTCGTGGACGTCCACGCCCGTGGCGGCGAGGCCGTCACACAGGCGGCGGTCGTAGACGTTGCCGCCGCTCGGCGCGCTCTCGTCGTCGATGTCGTTGGGCAGGACCACCCGGAGTCCGGTCACAGCGCACGCTCGTAGCTCGCCCACGCCACGTGGGACTCATGCAGTGCGACGGTGATGCCTTCGAGCCCGTGGGCTCCCTCGCCGAGCGCGCCCGCGTGGACGCGGTCGGCGAGCCGGTCGGCGATGACCTTGGCCAGGAACTCGGTCGAGGTGTTGATCCCGGCGAACTCGGGCACGTCGTCGAGGTTGCGGTAGTTCAGGTCGGCGAGTACCGCCTTGAGCTCTTCGGTGGCCTTGCCGATGTCGACGACGATGTTGTCGGCGTCCAGTTCGGACCGGCGGAACGTCGCGTCCACCACGAAGGTGGCGCCGTGCAGTTTCTGCGCGGGTCCGAAGACCTCGCCGCGGAAGCTGTGGGCCACCATGACGTGGTCGCGGACGGTGATACTGAACAACGGACCTCCCAGATCGTGCCCTTAACGCGTGTCCTCCACCTGATAGGTGACACGGAGGCAGAGCGTTCCCGGTTCATTCGCGGCCAGACGCGGCAGTACTTCCGGCAGTTGATGGAATGCACATTCCCCGCTGACCAGCACCTCAAAGGCCGGATCGGCCAGCAGGCGCAAAGAGAGCGCCAAGCGGTCGGCGTAACTCCGGTTCGCGCGGCGCGCCGGAGAGACCATGCCGACCTGGCTGGACCGGATCGTCAACCGGCGGGAGTGGAAGTTCTCGCCGAGCGGGACGCTGATCCGGCGGTCGCCGTACCAGCTCAGCTCGATGACCTCGCCCTCCGGCGCGAGCAGTTCCAGTGACCGCGTCAGCCCTGCTTCGCTCGCGCTGGCGTGCACGACGAGGTCGCAGTCACCCAGCGCGTCCTCCGGTGTCGAGAAGTCGACGCCGAACGCTTCGGCGATCTTCGCGCGCTCCGGGTCGACGTCGATCAGCTGTACCCGGGTCGCGGGGAAACCGGACAGCAGCTTCGCGACGCTTCCGCCGACCATGCCGGCGCCGACCACGGCGATCCGGTCGCCGAGTTTCGGCGCCGCGTCCCAGACGGCGTTGACCGCGGTCTCGACCGTCCCGGCGAGGATCGCGCGCTCCGGCGGCACCCCGCGCGGCACCGGCGTGACGGCCGACGCGGGAACGACGTAACGCGTCTGATGCGGGTAGAGGCAGAACACCACCTGGCCGACGAATTCGGCCGGACCTTGTTCGACGACGCCCACGTTGAGGTACCCGTACTTCACCGGACCGGGGAAGTCGCCTTCCTGGAACGGCGCGCGCATGGCCTCGCGCTGGCTCGCCGGGACCTCGCCGCGGAAGACGAGCGTCTCGGTGCCCCGGCTCACGCCGCTGCACAGCGTGCGGACCAGTACCTCACCGTCACCGACCGGAGGGAGCGTGACCGGCCTGAGCTCCCCATCGCCGGTACCACTGAACCAGAAGGCGCGTTCCATCGTGTCCTCTCATGTCGGACCCTGGAGACGGGGTCAACCGTCACCATAACGAGGAGGCCTCGTGATCAACCCCGGAGTTTTCCTGGGGGCCCTCGTCCAGCTGGCCCTTCTCGGCGCGCTGGACGCCTTCGTCGGACTCGGCCCGCTGGGCTGGATCACCGGAGTGGCCTACGGCATCGCCGTCGGCGGATTCCTGACCCACGGCTTGAACCGGAGCTCCGCGTGCTCCCTCGGCCCGGCCGACGCCGTCACGCTCGGCCGCTCCGCGCTCGTCGGCTGCGTGACCGCGCTCGTCGTCGACACCGCGGGCCGGGAGACCGCCGTGATGGTCGTCCTCGCGTCGGTGGCGTTGGTGCTGGACGCCGTCGACGGTCAGGTCGCGCGCCGCACGGGCACGGCGTCGCCGCTCGGCGCGCGCTTCGACATGGAGGTCGACGCGTATCTGATCCTCGTCCTGAGCGTCGTCGTCGCGCAGTCGCTGGGACCGTGGGTGCTCACGATCGGCGCGATGCGGTACGTGTTCGTCATCGCGGGCAAGCTGTGGCCGTGGCTGAACGACCCGCTGCCGTCGAGCATGGCGCGGAAGACCGTCGCGGCCGTGCAGGGCATCGTGCTGGTGGTGGTGGCCTCGACGGTCCTGCCACTCTGGGCCGGTTTTGTGCTCACGCTCGGCGCGCTCGGCCTGCTGACCTGGTCTTTCGGGCGGGACACGTGGTGGCTGCTGGAGCAGCACGCCTTCGGCACCGCCCCTGCCGAACCCCGCCCGCGCGTCGCCGCCGACGTCGCGTGAAGGGGATCAGGCGTACTGCGCTTCGCCGTTCCCGAGCGACCAGTTGACCGGATCGGTCTCGGTGATCGTGACGAGCACGTTCCGCGGCTCCGTCCCCGAATACTCCTCGGCCAGTTCCGCGATCCGCCGGTACAGCGCCTTCTTCTGCTCGTCAGTCCGGCCCGGCCGCATGGTGATCGCGACGAAAACGACGCCTTCGTCGCGGTGGATCCCCAGGTAGTCGTCGTATTTCAGAGTGCCCCGGCCGTTCAGGACCTGGAAGCGGTCGTCGGCCGGGATGCCGAGCGTTTCGACCATGGCGTCGTGGACGGCGTTGCCGAGGGCTTCGAGCTTGTCGGTCCCGATGGCGTCGATACGAACGAAGGGCATGTCAGTTCTCCTTGATGGCGAGAAGCCCGAGGGCGCCGTCGACGGCTTTCGCGAAGACGTCCGCGGAGTCGGCGGCGCGGGCAAGGATGTACCCGCCCTGCAGGACCGCGACCAACGCGGTCGCCGTGGCGAGCGGGTCGAGTCCGGCGTCGAGTTCACCGGCCGTGCGACCTTCGTCGAGCAGCTCGGCGAGACGGCCGGTGAGCCAGCCGAAGAACTCCTCGACCGGCTTTCGCAGCTCCGTGTCGGCCATCACGTCGGGATCCTGGGCAAGCCTGCCGACCGGGCAGCCCTTGAGCACGGCGCGCTCGCGGCGCAGGTAGACGGTGATCCGCTCGACGACCGTGCCGGGCCCGCTGAACTCGGCTTCGGCCCTGGCCCGCAGGTCTTCGGCACTCCGGCCGATCGCGGCCAGCGCGAGTTCGGACTTGCCTTGGAAGTGGTGGTACATGCTGCCCTGACCCGCGCCTGAGCGCTCCTGGATCGCCTTCGGGCTCGTGCCGACGTACCCGCGCTCCCACAGAAGCTCGCGAGTGCTCTCGATGAGCTGTTCCCTCTTGTCCACACCGAGACTGTACATACTAGTAGGTACAGAGACAACCCGAGCCTGCGGGAGCAAGGGACCTTTGCTATCACTTTCGCCGAACCTGCAGGTCAGGCGCGCACGCTCCTGGACGGAGGGTCCGCGAAGGCCCCCTTTGGGCGCAGACCAGGCCCCATCGTCCACATGGACATTCCCTGCGGTTGGGTGTCCGCTTTATGCCTTTACGCACAGTTCCACACAGGGTCGTGGTACCTGCCGCGGGCGAGTCCGGTAGCGGCCGGTTGCGAAGGACTCCTTAAGGGACCCAGAGCCCCTCAAGGCCCCTTCGCCCGTCCCGAAAGGCGTTCAGGAGTCTCAGCAGCACCACCAGCCACAACAGCGGCGCGTGAAGGACCCTTCCCCTCGGCTCAGCCGAGGAAACTCGACCTTCACACCTTCCCCAGTACATGAAGGCCCCCTTCCTTGCGCCTAGCGCAAGGAAGGGGACCATCACGTACTTCACGCAAGGCCGCACGCCACGAGTAGGTACCCAAGAGACGGTTCGCTAGAACCCGCATTAGCACTCACGACCCTCTTGCGAAGCCACGCGAAGCAGCCAAATCGGGCGCCTTGATCCAGAACAGCGTCCCTTGTGGACAGTCAAGAGCTGGCCTGTCCGTGAAGGCCTCCTTCCCTACGCTCAAAGTAGGGAAGGAGGCCTTCACGGCCCACAACATCGCCCAATAGACCAAGCAGCCCCAGTGACCCAAGCGTCACGACCACGAGCGTCGCCCGGTTCACCGCACGACGTGCTCGTACGCCGTCTTCAGCTCCTCCACCGGACCCGCCGGCGCCACCAGTGGCCCCTTCGCCCAGTCGCAGCCGAGTTCGTGCAGAACCGTCAATTGTCGCGCGGTCTCGACCCCTTCGGCGACCACCACGAGGTCGACCGCGTGCGCCATCGCCATGATTCCGGCGACGATCGGCTCGGCGTCACTCGACCTGCCGAGGTCGGCGACGAACGACCGATCGATTTCGACCACGTTCAGGTCGAGACGGCACAACTGGGCGAGCGAGGAATAGCCCGCGCCGAATCGTTCCGCGGTCACCTTGACCCCGGCCTTCCGTAGCGCGTCGACGGCGTCGGCCGCGTCTTTCAGCGCCGTTTCGTCGACGTCGAGACTCAGATCCTGCGGCCCCAGTCCCGCCTCGTCCAGAGTGGTCTGGACCAATTGCAGTAAGGCGGGATCGCCCAATTGGCGCACCGAAACACTCACATTCACATTACAGTGCACACCATGATCGGCACGCCATCGGGAGATCTCACCGGCGGCCTTGGCAAGGACCTCCGCGCCGATGATCGTCAGAAGGTCGCCGTCATCGGCGATCTCGACCAATTCCGCGGGATCGATCGGTCCCCGGATCGGGTGATCCCAACGGGACTTCGCCTTCACCGCCACCATCTCGCCGGTCCGCAAATCGACGACGGGCTGATAAACGGTCTCGATCAGGCCGTTCGCGACGGCGTTCCGCAGATCCTGTTCGAGAATGAACCGATCCTGCACCCGTTCCCGCATGATCGGCGCATAGAACGCGTACCGGCCAGGCCCGAACGTTTTCGCCTGATACATCGCCAAATCGGCGTCTTCCAGCATTTCGTCGGCACTGCGGGTATCACCGGGTTCGGCGATCACTATTCCGATGCTCGTATTTATATGCAGTTCCCGGCCGTGCACGGTGAGCGATTCGGCGAGCTGCCGCTGCAGATGATCGGCCAGCGCCCGCACCTCGGCGGCTTCGGTATAACCGGTCGTGATGACCAGGAATTCGTCGCCGCCGAGCCGTCCGACCAGGTCCGAGGGGCCGGCGGCGGCCCGCAGGCGTTCGCCGATGATGCGCAGCACCTGGTCGCCGACGGTATGACCGAGCGAGTCGTTGATGATCTTGAATTTGTCGAGGTCGATGAACAGCACGGTGGTCGTGAGCGCGGGATCGGCGATCGTGCGCCGCAGATGGTTCAGCGCGAGCGTGCGGTTCGCCAGCCTGGTCAGCGGATCATGGGTCGCTTCGTAGGCCAGCCGTTCGCTGATCGCCCGCCGTTCGGTGATGTCGGCGAAGGACGTCAGCACCGAGGGCACGCTCTGTCCCGGCGCCATCAGCGGACCGGAAGTCAGCGAAAGCCACCGATGCGCCCCGTCGCGCCGCCGCACCTGCAAGACCCGGCCGGTCTCGACCTTTCCGGAGCGCCGTACCCGCGCGGACGGAAGATCGTCGACGGGCACCGGGACGCCACGCTCGTCGTGCAACCGCAGCGTCCGGCTCTCCAGGCCGACCAGGGATCCCTCCGGCACTCCGGAGATCCGGTGCGCGGCGGAGTTCGCCAGCTCGATCCGCCCGCTCGGCCCGACCACCAGCACCCCTTCGTCCAGCGTCTCGACGACGGTGGCGAATTCGGCTTCGGCCCGGCGCTGCGCGGTCTCGTCGGCGCACAGCAGCACGTACCCGTCGAACATTTCCGCCGCCGAGACGCGCACCGAAAGCGCGGTGCCGTCGGCGCTGAAATGCGTGGCCTGCACGACCCCGCCCGACGCGACGACCTGCCGCGGGTCCATCGGCGCGCCGACGACCTCGGCCACCGGCACCCCGATGACGTCGTCGAGTTCATGCCCGTATACCGCTTCGGCCGCCGGATTCCAGCTCGTCACCAGCCCGTCGGGCGAGGTCGCGATGATCGCGTCACTCGCGTGGCCGACCAGTGCGGCCTGGAACCGCAGACCGGCCTCCGCCGCCTTCTGCGTGCTCAGATCCCGCATGATCACCTGATAGGCGGGCTTGCCCTCCCAGGTGGTGAGCACCGCCTGGGACTCGACGGTGACCTTGCCGCCATCGAGGGTGAGCAGCGTCATCTCGGTCGGTTCGCTGAAGGAACCGGGAGCGGCCAGCGAGCCGATCCTGGCGAGCAACGCGTCCTGCGAGCCGACGTCCACCATGTCCGTGATGTGCAGGCCGACGAGTTCGGTCGAGACCGTGGCGCCGACGAACCGCATCGCGGCCGAGTTGACGAACACCACTTTGCCGCGCTGATGGACACAGATGCCGTAGGGGCTCGCCTCGACCATCGTGAGGTATTGCGTGCCCAAAGTCCCGCCGTCGGAATTTTGCTCCAAAAGGCGGTACCCCTTGCCGAGAAATGCGAGCGCGGGCTCACCGCGAAGATCCCTTTCGGCGGACAGCTCGGTCAGCAGACGGACGAGCGACGCATGCCGGGAAGTCACTCCACCGGCGGGGGCGGATACTCCAACCATGCAGGTCGCGGCGCCGTTCGCCGGCGAGGAATCCTGATCCGAGGGCCGGCGGGTGTCGGGGGTCCCGCCGTCGAGATCGTCAGGATCCATGTGATCCAAACCCCCTACTCGACTGATGTAGCTTCCGATTAGATCACTAAATCGACGTAGCCGTCCTCTTCGGCCAGCTGCCCGGTGCGGCTTTATCCACCCAGCGTTGACAGAATGTAGTTGAAAGGAAACACGTGCGGAGCAAAACCGGCATCTGCGGCATCGGAGCCGTAACCGCCTATGGCTGGGGGCGCGAAGCGTTGTGGGAAGGCCTCACGAGCGGCCTCCCCGGCGCCCAGCTCGTCGAAGGATTCGGCGAGACCCGGGAATTGCCGGGCTGGGTCGGGCACATCCCCGAGGGCGGCAGACAGCGGGACGGCAGCCTGCATTGCCGCGCGCTGCTCGCGTCGGCGCGGGAAGCGATCGAGGACGCCGGCGCGCGCGGCTGGACTCCCGGCCGCCGGGTCGGCCTCGTCTACGGCGGCGTCCGCGACGACATGCGGACCTGGGACGGTTTCCACGCCCTCGGCGAGCGGCTCGCGTACCGGCGCCAGTTCATCGGCATGATGCCGTCGACGCCGATCACCTCGCTGATGGCCGAGTACGGTTTCCACGGCCCCACGATGACCGCGTCCGCGATGTGCGCGACCGGCAACGCCGCGGTGCTCACCGCGAAGATGTGGCTGGACGCGGGGATGGCCGACGACGTCGTGGTGGTCACCACCGATCTGTCCGCGACCCGGCAGGTCGTCCGGCATTTCGTGCACTGCGGCGTCGCGGTCACCGACGTGCCGCCGCTCGACGCGTGTCGTCCTTTCCAAGAGGGCACAAGGGGTTTCACCTTCTCCGAGGCGTCGATCGCGGTCGTGATGACCCAGCGGAAGACCGACGCGTACGCCACCGTGCTGGGCGGCGCCATGACGCATGAGGCGCATAACGCGATGGCGCTCGACCCCGACCCGGCGACCGCGATCGCGGCGGTGACCGACGCGCTGGAGAACGCGAACGCCGACGCGGCGGACGTCCGGTACGTGAACGCGCACGGAACGGGGACGAAACTCTGTCACCGCACCGAATCCCAGATCCTCGATGCGGTGTTCCCGCGCAGTACCGAGATCTTCTCTATCAAACCGCTGACCGGGCACAGCCAGTCGGGCAGCGCGCTGACCGAGATCGTGACGACCTGCCTCGCGGCGCGGCGTGACCTGATCCCGGCGCCGAAACCGGTGGCGGACGGGCATCCGCAGCTGATGGACGGACCGTCCCGGCCGGAAAGCGGGCTCACCGTCAAGACCTCGATCGGGATGGGTGGTTACGTCACCGCCGTCGTACTGGACGCCGCCTGAGGCGTCCAGTCGTCTTCGAGTCGACCAATTCGATAACACACGGTCTCAACGTCGTCACGAACCGTCATTTTCCGTGTTCGCGTGGGTGATACTCCCGAGTAGAGAACGCACTGAGCACGGAGGCGGCCATGAGCCCGAGAACGGTGTCCGACAACCTGGTCCACAACTACCTGTTCTTGCGGCGCGCCATAGGTTTCCTCGGCGTCGGCCTGCCTTTCGTGCTGATGTTCGGGAAAATGTTCGTCGACGGCGGCGGGCTGCTCAACTCGATCAGCGGGTACTACTACTCGGGGATGCGCGACGTCTGGGTCGGCACGATGTGCGCCATCGGCGTCTTCCTGTTGTCCTACCGGGGTTACGGCCGGATCGACGACATCGCCGGGAACATCGCGGCGGTGGCCGCGGTGGGGGTGGCGCTGTTCCCCACGACACCGGCGCACGGCGACCGCGTGGACGAGCTCGTCGGCATGCTGCATCTCGGCTTCGCCGCGGTCTTCTTCCTGACCCTGGCGTTCTTCTGCATCGTGCTGTTCACCAAGTCGGACAAGGCGATCCCGGGCGCGCGCAAACCCGAGCGGAACCGGCTGTACGTCACGTCGGGTGTGATCATGCTGGTGTGCCTGGCGTTGATCGTGCTCTGCGGCCTGTTCTTCGACGAAGAGATCAGAGCGCTCTACCCGGCGCTCTGGCTGGAGTCGGCGGCGATCCTCGCGTTCGGCGTGGCCTGGCTCACCAAGGGCGGGACGCTGCTGCCCGACAAACCGGTGGCCGTTTCTCCGACGCCGACCACGCCCGCGCCGCTGTCGGAGGCCTGACCTGGGCACCCGAAGGTAAAGGAACCTTTGTCAACGGCCGGGTCGTTGTCGCCTTATGACTGAGCGCATCGCACTTCAGCTCGGCCGCCGCGACCTCCTGGTGGTCGCGGGGATCCCCGGGGCGGGCAAGACCACGCTGCTGTCCCGGGCGGCGACCGGCGCGATGCCGGTGCTCGACTCCGACCAGGTCCGCGGCAGGCTCCGCGCACGACTGCCTTCGTGGTTGCCGTACCGGTGCTACCGGCCGCTCGTCCACCTGTGGCACCGGGCGCGCGTCGTCGGGTTCGCGGTGGCGGACGACGGCCCACTGATCGTGCACGAGCCGTCGACCCGGGCGACGACACGCGGACTGCTGGCCCTGCTCGGGCTGCTGAGCCGCCGCCCGGTCCGGCTGCTGTGGCTCGACGTGACGCCGGAGGAGGCCCGCGCGGGCCAAGTCGCGCGCGGGCGGGTCATCCGGCGGCACTCGTTCGCCCGCCACGTCAGAAGGGCCGAGAAGCTGCGCCGTGACCTGCGCGACGGCTGGGTACCGGTGGGCTGGCGGAGCGCGCGGATGGTGACCCGCGAGGTGAGCGGGGCACTGCGGTTCGTCGCCGAGGAAGAGCCCGTGAGAGGCGCGCGCCCCTCAGGCGACGTCCGGCTCGTCCCCGTCGAGCGGGCGGCCGCACCCACAATGCGCGCAGGGTGAGTGTTCCCGCCGTCCGGGCTCGGGTTCCTCCGCGGGAACCGGCCGATTCGGCTGCCTGGACGAGTTCCCTGGCGTCCAGCGGATGCGTACCGGCATCGGCGTCGTCCTTTCCACTCCGCGAAGGACCTCTCTACCGAGATACGGACCTGATGATCCACCGGTTCATGCCGGCCGCGAGAAAGACCCTCACCGGCGGATCAGATACCGACGTAATTCTCGGCGAAGAAGTCCTGATGAGCCCGCGAAACCCGCAGGCTTTCCAGCCTCGCGTCCCGCAGGGCACGCTGGAACAAGGCCTCGTCGCCGTACCCGGGCGGGCTGTGCAACAGGTTGATCATCCAGTGTGAGAATTCCTGCGCCCGCCAGATGCGCGGCAAGCAGTCCGCGGAATAGCGGCCGAGCGCGCTCGTGTCGTTCTTCTCGTGGGCGGCGATCAACGCGTCGGCGAGAATCTCGGCCTCCATCAGCGCGAGGTTCGCGCCCTTCGCCGCCGAAGGACTGATCAGGCTCGCCGCGTCGCCCGCGAGGAACAGCTTCTCCCGCTGGATCGTGTCCATCACCCGCGAACCCAGGTCCACGATCCGGCGCTCGATGACAGGGCCGCGTTTCAGCTCGCCGTGGTGCCCGGCCCCCATCCGCACGTGCAGCTCGTCCCAGATCCGCTCGTCCGGCCACGCTTCCGGATCTTCACCGCGCGGGACTTCGAGGTAGTAACGCGTCACCGTCGACGTCCTCGCCATATGCCCGGCGAACCCGCGTTCGTGGATCGCGTAACCGATCGCGGACATACTCGGCGGCGCTTCGGCGAGGATCGCGAGCCACGAGATTTCGTGGTCCCGCCGGAAGATCCGCGCCGGCACGGATCTCCGCGAGACACCGTGCTGACCATCGCAGCCGGCGATGTACCTGGCGCGCAACAGAAGATCATCCGCGATGACGGTGGCCTCCGTGCCCGACACCGAAGACACCTCGGTCCCGAACCTGATCTCTCCGCCCCGCGCGAGGAATTCCGCGATCAGGTCGGTGACCAGGAACTGCTGCGGATAAACGGTGTGTACCTCACCCGTGCCGAGTTCGCCGTACTTGAGCTCGAATTCCGCCTGATCGGTGCGGAAGGCGCAGGTGTCGTGCCGCGCACCGTCGCGGAGAAGTCCGTCGGCGAGTCCGTTTTCGGTGAGCACCCGGACGCTGTTGGCGGCCAGAAACCCCGCCCTCGCCCGGTTTTCGACATGCTCCCGGCTTTGCCGCTCCAGGATCAGGCACTCGATTCCAGCCGCGCGCAACAGATTTCCCAGCACGAGCCCGGCCGGACCCGCTCCGGCGATCAGGACGTCAGCATCGATCTTTCCCACGAAAGCCCCCAGTACCTCCGCCACCCCAGGTGGTCCAAGGTACACAAGACGCTTTCCCGTAGTCGGCTTTTCAGCCCTTCTGGGCACGCATCCGCGCGCGACGTTTCCCTTCGTGCATCGCCACGACCCTGGCGACCGGAATCGTGTGCCCCTGCTCGACCAGGTCGGCGGGCAGTGGCCGCGGTTCGGGCATCGACTCGACCCAAGGATCCTTGCCGCCCAAAAGGGCAGGCGCGGTGTGCACGGTGAAATCGGCGGGGACGACGTTTTCCAGGTCGTCCCACGCCACCGGGAACGACACCGGCATGCCCGGCCGCAACCGCGGGCTGTACGCCGCCGCGACGGTGTTGCTGCCCGCCCGCGTCGAATCGAGGTACACCTTGCCTTCGCGGTCTTCCACGATGTACGCGGTCGTCGCGACCGACGGATCGACAGCCTCCGCGCGGGCGGCGAGCGCTCGGGTCGCGGCCGCGACGTCGTCGAAGCCCTGCCCGGGCACCAGCGGGACGAAGATGTGCACTCCCTTGGAACCACTGGTCTTCACCGCCCCGGAAAGACCGGAATCGGCAAGGGCCTGGCGCACCAGCCCGGCGGCCTTCACGACGTGCGCGAAGTCGTCACCCACCGGTGGGTCGAGATCGAGGACGAGATGAGTCGGGCCCGTGTCGTCGCCCGCGCGCATCAACGTCGGGTGATATTCGACGGCGCGCTGGTTCGCGAACCACAGCAGCGTGCGGCGGTCGTCGCACAGCGCGTACGACACCTGCCGTTTCGAGGTCTCCGCCCACATCCCGTACCGCTTCACCCAGTCCGGCGTGTACTTGGGCAGGTTCTTCTGCATGAACGGGTCCTGCCCGCGCAGGATGCGGATCACCGAGAGCGGACGGTTCTCCAGCACGGGGAGGATGCGGCCGGCGACGGCGTCCAGGTAATCCACCAGGTCGCGTTTGGTCGCGCCCTCGAACAACGGCTGGTCGAGGTTGGTCAGCTTGACCCCGTCGCGTTCTTCATCGCTCATGGGGTGAGCGTGGCATAAAAAGCCTCGTGAGTGGTAAAGACGGTTCTAACCGTCTTTACCACTCACGAGACCCACTCTTAACTGATGTTGGCGTCGATGCAGGCGTAAAACGCGTTCGCCGTGTCGTAGACGTTCCAACGGGCGAGGATCTTGTGCCGCCCGCTCTGCTGCAGGTTCACGCTGTGCGTGACCGTGGCACCCGGCTGCGCGCCGTTGTCGTTGACGGTCGCGACCTTCGCCCCGTCGACGAAGTACTCCCAGGTGCTGGTGCGGTGGCGAGCCGTGATCGTCCACCGGAACGTGGTGGTACGGCCGAGGGAATGCACCTTCCAGCCCTTGCTGTCGTTGTTGAGATCCGCGAACCGGCCGACACCGCCGTTACAGCTCATGAGCCCCTTGGGGCCCTCGACACTTTGCGGTTCCCATTTGATGTCACCACAGGAAACGGTGCCCTGCGCGCATTGCGCCTGCCTGCTGGCAGGTGAGGAAACGTAGCCGTGCGCACTGGCCGTTCCCGCCGGGATCGCGACCAGCGCGGCCGGCACCATCGCCGCACCTGCCGCCAGGGTCAGAAGCCTTCGTTTGAAGCTCATGCCTACCCCTTTCGACACCCACCGCTGACCCGGTGGCAGAACCGTTTTCGAACCAGGTTCTGGGGCCACAGCGAGCGAAAACCAATGACGGTTGGGACCACATTCGCCAAAGCGCCAAGCCGGCGAATGTGGTCTAGACCATAATTGGTTCAGACGACTTGGTCAAGAGTAACCAACCGGTCACTTCGGGTCGTGAAGATCGCACGGAGGTTGTCAAGCCGGACGATCAGCCCGCACCCAAACAGACGAACGGTCGCCGGAACGGGTCAACCGCGATGGTGTCCGCGAGCGCTGTCGCCGGTCCCGCCCCTTCGGCGAGCCCTCGGTGGTAGTCGTCCATCGCCGCCGCGGCGGCCTCGTCACCGACTCGGCTCAACGGCGCGATCACCGTCCGCGAACCGCTCGCGAGCAAGGCGCTGGCGAACCCGAGGACTTCGTCGCCGGGTCGGATCCGGTTCAGCGCGAGCTCACACGCCGCGAAGACCACCTGCGACGGCGGCTGCGCGAGTCCGGCCATCTCGTGCGCGAAGAGCGCCCCGTCGGCCATTTCCAACCGGGAGAACAAGGCGTTCTCGGGCTCGTGCGCGCCGTGCGCGGCGATGTGGGCGAGCTTCGCGCCGTCCAGCGCGCGCAAAACCGACTTCACCGTCGCGTCGGCGCCGGCCAGCGTACGCGCGGTCCGATAATGAGTCGCGAGTTTGTCCAGCTCACCCCTGCTGCCGACCAACCCGGGGCCACGGACGAGGACGACCTTCCGCGCGTGTGCCGCCGTCGAACGCTCCGCTCCCAGCCACGCCGTCGCCGACGGGGCGACGACGATCGGCCGCGACCGCAGTGACGGAAGCACCCCCCACGGGACGGCGTACAGCGGTCCGGTCGGCACGACGACCAGGTCGCGGTCGCCGATCAGCCCGGCCAGCGGCCGGATCAGCTGGATGTCGAGCCGTTCGGCCTGCTTCCGCGCCGATCCGAGCACCGACCGGACCAGCGGTGCCGGCAGCTGATCCGGGGCGAGCGCGTCGAGGTCGACGTTCAGCATCCGCGCGGCTTCCGCCGCCAGCGCCGCCGAACCGAGCCGCACCAGTTCGCACCGCCCGCCCGCGACGACCACCGCCACCAGGTCGTCTCCGGAGTAGGCGAAACTCACCAGCGCGCGTTCGCCGAGCTCGTCGGCGACCTCGGCGAGCCGCGCGATCGGCCGCGGCCTGCCCCACCGTCCGGTATGCCACCCGAGCCGATGCGCCTCCCGCAACCGCTCGGCGTGTTTCGCGCGCAAGGCCGCCGTGGGATGCCCGTCGTGCTGCGCCTGGTGGATCGCCTGATCCAGACCACGGACCTCGCCGACCCGCTCGGCGAGATCCGGGTCGGTCGCCGCAACAGGTTCGTACCGGTGACTTTGCGCGCGCGTCCGCTCCGTCCAGGCGAACAACCGGGCCGCGTCGGCGCGTTCGAGCACGATCTTGATCGCCAGATCCGCCAGCTCCTGGCCGTGCAACGCCGTCCCGGACACCAATTCGAGGCCGCCCATCCGGTCACGGACCCGGTCGAGTTCGGTCAGCCCGGCGCGGATCTCGGCCAGCGCCCTGGTCTTGTCCCCCTCGGCGACCGCGAGTTCCGCGCGGCAGAGCCGGCGCAGCATCCGATAATCGACGGAAGTCAGCCGTCCCGGCCGCGGAATCCGCGAGAGCAGCCCGGCGGCACGTTTGCGTTTTCCCTTCCGCAACTCGACCCGGACGGCCAGCATGCGCGCGAGCGCGGCTTGATCGGCGAGCCGCGGCATCGGCATCCGGTTCGCCGCACGCAACGCCCTGGCGGTCAGGGTGGGCGGTATTTCGTTGGTGCGCAAGGCGTCCCGCACATCGGCACGAAGACCGACGATGGTCGCGTTGGCGACGCAGGTCTGGCAACCCCAGCGGAGCATCCTGCGTCGCGCCGAGGCGGCATGGGCACGAGCGAGTTCGAGATCGTCGCTCATCAGCGCGGCGGACGCCCGGAGAAGCTCGGCTCCTGCCAGATCCCTGGCGACACTCCGTTGCTCCAGCATCCATGGGAGTACTTCGTCGAGATGATTTCCCGCCTCGTCCGCGAGTCCCGCGGCGAGCAGAGCCCTGGCCTCTTCCTGCTTGAGGAGCGGAGGAGTCGTCATCTCCAGCTCCTGATAAATCCGCTCGCTTTCTTCATGCACACGAAGCGCTGCGGGGATGTTCCCGACGTGCTGTTCAAGGATCCCCAGATGACGTCTCACTTCAGCGCCTTGCACGCGCAACCCGTTCGAGTCCGCTATCTCGATGCCTTCGGAAAGGTCGGCCCGCGCCCTGGCAACTTCACCCAGCCGGGTAAACGCGAGGCCACGCGTCGCCAACGTGTTCAAGAAGGCGTCAAGCAGTGGGAGCGGATCAGTGGCTGCCGCCAATCCCGCCTTCTTGTGCTGGAGCGACGCGTCGAAAAAGGCGATGCTCTCTTCATTGCGCCCGGCCGACATGAGCAAAAGAGCGTAGTTGTGGTCGAGCCTGCCGCTCAGGTCTGTCTTCAGCCAGGGGTCCGAGACCTTTTCGAGAAGGGTCCTGACCTCATCGAGCCCCGCTAGGCCTGCCGATCCCGCGCCACTGGTCTCAGAGCCCACTGTGGCGATGGTCGAAGCCAGCCGGATTCTGGCGACCAGCCAATCGTCCTCGTGCTCCGCCGCCACGGGGTGGATCGACTCGAGCAGCGTCATACCGCGGCGAAGCAGCCGGATTCCCTCGCGCTGCCGCGCTGAACAAGCCGCCTCGAGTCCGGCTTGATGCAGGTCACGCGCCTTGCGAATGACCTCGAGTTGGCCGAGCCTGGTGACAACCACTGATCTATGAGAGCACAGTCCGTATCCGAAAGAAGCCCACCCGCCGGGCGACCCCGGCGGGCGGGCGGCTTTCACGCGCTTCGCGCCTCAGCGAGCCGGCGGCGGGGTCTGAGCGCAGCCACCGGTGCACTCCAGCAGCCGGTCGCGATTGTGTTCGCAGTCCGGGCTGTGTTCGTGGTGCGGCAGGTCGGGCTCGGGCAGAACCGGGTCGACCGGCTCCTCCTCACCGATGGGATCCTTGACGTCCGTAGGCGTCGACATATGACGATCTCCTCCCCTAGCGATCTTTTCTGTCGTGCCGGGCGACCCCATCGCGCCGGGTCCCCTCATTCGCAGGCCCTCTTCCTGCGAATGGGGCAATAGTGCCACAACGGAGCAGTGATCGGGAGACATTACCTACACTGAGTCATCCCAGGCATCCGAAAGGGGGACGCTCCGTTAGCGGACCTCACGACCTGGGCCGAATGGCCTACTCGGTCCGCCGCCACGCCGATTCGCGACGAATTCCACTGCGCCATCCGGCCTAAGATCCAAAAATTCTTGTGGCACAAGGGTTTCCGCCACTGAACCCGGGGGCATCCACGACTTGTCGGGGGAGTGACCGGCAAATATCCGGAGGAGATAACGATGCCAACGTGGTTGGTCATCATCATCGTCATCGCCGCGGTCCTGGTGGTGGGAGCGGCCGCCTGGTTCGTCATCGCCGGGCAACGCAAGCGGCGATTGCGCGAGACGTTCGGGCCCGAGTACGACCGGGCCGTCAAGGAACACGAGAGCCCACGGGAAGCGGAACGCGATCTTTCGTCGCGGATGAAGCGCCATTCGGATCTCGACATCCGTCCCCTGCCGGCGACCACAAAGGACCGGTACGCCCAGGAATGGGCGCTGATCCAGGAACAGTTCGTCGATCGTCCGTCCGGCGCCGTCGTCGAGGCGGACCGGGTACTGGTCTCGCTGATGGCCGAGCGCGGTTACCCGACCGAAGGGTACGACCAGCAGCTCGCGGATCTGTCCGTCCGGCACGCGAACACGTTGCGGCACTACCGCGCCGGGCACGACACGCTGGAGCGCCATCGGGAATCCGAAATGTCCACAGAGGACATGCGTGAAGCGATGAAGCACTACCGCGTGGTGTTCGAAGATCTGTTGACCGACGGTGACGAAGGAGCGGAAAGTCATGGAAAGCAGGCCTCTGGGAACCGAGGGAACGGAACCGCGGACGGAGGATCGGCTCGACGGGGATCGGACCGCTGACGGTTTCGACCGAACCGCCGCGGACACCGAAGGCCGCGACTCCGGGCATACCTTGAGCACCGAGGACCTGGTGGCCGCCGAACCCGATTCCACCAGGGAGTCCGCCCCCACCGAAGAGTCCACAGAGGACGATGCGCAGACCCTCTTCGACGACTCCGACGTGACGCGGTTCCGGGAGAGCTGGCAGGGCATCCAGACGGCCTTCGTGGACGATCCGCAGCGGGCCGTGAAGGAAGCCGACGAACTGGTCGCCGTCGTGATCCAGAATCTGGCCACGACGTTCGCCGACCACAAGAAGGAACTGGAATCCGCGTGGAGCCAGGGTGAACCGGCCACCGAGGACCTCCGGATCGCCTTGCGCCGCTACCGGTCGTTCTTCAACCAGTTGCTGAGGGCGTAATACCCCGGTCCGTGAAGGCCTCCTTCCCTACCCTCAAAGTAGGGAAGGAGGCCTTCACGGACTTTCTCAGGCGCCGGTGGTCGACCCCGGCCGCACGATCATCAGCACCGTCACCACGGCCCAGAGCAGATTGAACATCCCGGTGTACATCGCCACCCGCCCGGCCGTCAGCGGTTCCGACGGCGGCTCGGCGTCCAAGGCCGTGAGGATCGCCTTCTGTCCCGGCAGCACCAGCAACGCCAGCACACCGGCGGCCGCGGCGGTGAGGACGATCGACACGATGACCCACGCGTCTCCGAAGACCCGCATGCTGCCCGCCGTCGCCAGCCCGAAGAACGGCACCGTGATACCGATGACGGCGTAGACCCGGCAGATCCGGTGCAACGCGCGCAGTACGGAGAGACCGGCACCCGGTTCGGCGAAAGCGCGGCGGGCGGCGGCCGGGAACATGCTCGCCGCGACCGTGACCGGTCCGATCGCGATGACGGCGGCGAGGACATGAAGGATCAAGAGGACTTTCGACACGCCGCCGAGCCTAAGATCGTCACCCTCTCCTCCGGTACCGGTGTTTTCGACAGATGTCACAGGATTCCGGCCATCGGCTACGTCCGGCGACGTACGCCGAGAGCCGCCTGAGAACGGATGTGGCGCGACCTCGCCGCGGGCACCCTTGGTCACCATGACCATTCCCGTGGACACAGACGAACTCACGAAACGGTACGGCGAACACCTCGCCGTCGACCGGATGAAGCTGACCGTGCTGCCCGGTGAGATCTACGGCTTCCTCGGCCCGAACGGCGCGGGCAAGACGACGACGTTGCGGATGTTGCTGGGCCTCGTGCGGCCGACGTCGGGCCGCGTGCGGCTGTTCGGGCGGCCGCCCGGCGACCTCGACGGCGTCGGCGCGTTGATCGAATCGCCCGGCTTCTACCCGTATCTGTCCGGTTCGGACAACCTCAAGGTGCTGGCCCGGTACAGCGGAACGGATCCGCTCCGGGTCGGTGAAGTGCTGGCGCTGGTCGATCTCGCCGATCGCGGCGAAGACCGTTATTCGACGTACTCCCTCGGCATGAAGCAGCGGCTCGGTGTCGCGGCGGCGTTGCTGAAAAATCCGCGGTTGCTGATCCTCGACGAGCCGACCAACGGACTCGACCCGGCTGGAATGGCCGACATGCGCGTGCTGATCCGGCGGCTCGGCGCGGAGGGCTGCACCGTGCTGCTGTCGAGCCATCTACTGGGCGAGGTCCAGCAGATCTGCGACCGCGTCGGCGTCGTCTCGCACGGGCGGCTGGTCGCGGAGAACACGGTCGCCGAACTCCGCGGCGGCACGGTGCTGCACATCGAAGCCGACGAGATCGCTCGTGCCGCCGAGCTGGCGAAGCGCTGGATCGGCGGGGAGAACGTGCGGACGAGTGGGACCGGTCTCGACCTGACCGTCGCCCCGGAGCGCGCGTCGTGGCTGAACCGCGAACTCGTCACGGAAGGGATCGCGGTGCGCGAACTGCATGTCCGCGAACGGGATCTGGAACAGGTTTTCTTCGAGCTCACCGGAGAGGTGGCGGACCATGTGGGGTAGCTGCAGCGCCGAGCTGGCGAAACTCGTCCGGCGTCCGGCGAACTGGTTCATGCTGGGGATCGCGGTCGTACTCGGGCTGACGTTCACCTACCTGCTGCCGCTGGCCGGCGCGGTCGGCTCGTCGAGCGGGGCGCCCGGCACGGATCGCGGGCTGGCCGCGACCATGCCGTCGAACCTGGTCGGCAACTCGATCGGCGGGCTTCCGGTGTTCCTCGGGGCGATCCTGCTCGTGCTCGGGGTACTGGCCGTCGGCACCGAATACGGCTGGAGCACGTGGAAGACCGTGCTGACCCAGGGTCCTTCGCGCATGACCGTCTACAGTGGAAAGTTGTTCGCACTGGCCGTCGCGGCGCTGACCGTCGTGCTGACGAGTTTCGCGACCGGTGCGGTCACGAGCGCGCTCATCGCGTCCTCCGAAGGCGAGCCGATGGACTGGCCAACGGTCGGCTCGCTGGTCACCGGGATCGGCGCCGGCTGGCTGATCGCGATGACCTGGGCGGTGCTCGGCGCGGCACTCGCCATCGCGATGCGCGGGGTGGCGCTGCCGATCGGGCTCGGCCTGGTGTGGCTGCTCGTGGTCCAGAACCTGCTGTTCGGGGTCGCGGCCCCGCTGCTGGACTGGGTCGACACGCTTCAGCGAGCCCTCCCCGGGGCCAACGCCGGTTCGCTGGCCGCGTCGCTCGGCGCTTCGGGTGCGACGCCAGGGGTCGGCGAACTCGTCAGCGTCCCTCAGGCGACGCTGGTGGTGGCCGGCTACCTGGTGGCCTTCACCGTTCTCGGCGGCTGGCTGCTGCGGCGCCGGGATGTCCTCTGAAGTACGTGAAGGCCCCCTTCATTGCGCCTAGCGCAATGAAGGGGGCCTTCACGTACTTCTAGGCGAGGGCGTCGAGGTCCGCGACGACGTCCTTGGGCAGTTCCAGCTCCGCGGCGGCGACGTTCTCACGCAGGTGTCGCAGCGACGACGTGCCAGGGATCAGCAGGATGTTCGGCGACCGCTGAAGCAGCCACGCGAGAGCGACCTGCATCGGCGTCGCGTCGACGCGGCTGGCGCAGTCGTCGAGCACGCCGGACTGCAGCGGGGTGAACCCGCCGAGCGGGAAGTACGGCACGAACGGGACGCTGATGGCCGCGAGGGCGTCGAGCAGCCCGTCGTTGGCACGCTGCGCGACGTTGTACTCGTTCTGCACGCAGACGACCGGCGCGATGGCGCGGGCTTCCTTGACCTGCTCCGCCGAGACGTGACTCAGGCCGAGGTGCCGGATCAGGCCCTGTTGCCGCAATTCGGCGAGCACCGCGAAAGGCTCCGCGATCGAGACCGGGATCGGGAAGACACCGTGCTCCCCCGCGAGCCGCAGGTTGACGACGTCGAGCGCGTCGACGCCGAGGTTGCGCAGGTTGTCGTGGACCGCGGAGGTGAGTTCCTCGCGCGAGAGCGCCGAAGGCCAGCCTTTGTCCGGAGTCCGCTTCGCACCGACCTTCGTGACGATGTGCAGGTTCTCCGGGTACGGGTGCAGCGCCTCGCGGATCAGCTCGTTGACCGTGTGCGGGCCGTAGAAGTCGCTGGTGTCGATGTGGGTCACGCCCAGCTCGACAGCCTCGCGAAGGACGGCGATCGCGGTTTCGCGGTCACTAGGCGGTCCCCAGATGCCGGGGCCGGACAGCCGCATGGCGCCGTAGCCCATCCGGCTCACGGTGAGATCGCCGAGGGTGAGGGTGCCGCCTGGGCTCATGGTCGCTCCTTGTGCAAGTGGGTTCCGCTCACCTTAGGCAGGGTCAGCCGCCTCGGCGCGCCCGGGAAGGGAGCAAGGGACCTTTGCTCTCGCCCGGCGCCCTGACCTGCGCGAACGACCAGGCCGACCAGCTGGTTGGCCAGCCCTTCGGCCAGCCCGTCGACGAACATCTCGCGGCCGGCGGGCGCTCCCCGTTCGGCCAGAACCGTCGCCACGGCCTCGCCCGGGTTCGCGTAGGGCCACAGTCCCGCGACGAGGATGAAGACGGCCTTCGCGAAATGCCCGGCCGCCTCGGCGTCCAACGGGACCTGGGCGCGGACGACGTTCGCGA
Organism: Amycolatopsis sp. NPDC034160; assembly: GCF_055575355.1. Lineage (NCBI taxonomy): Bacteria > Bacillati > Actinomycetota > Actinomycetes > Pseudonocardiales > Pseudonocardiaceae > Amycolatopsis > Amycolatopsis sp. NPDC034160. The sequence goes on from NZ_JBVISU010000002.1 coordinate 658,547, forward strand.
GCCGTTCGATCCGCTCGGCGGCCCGGCTCTTGAACGTCCGTGCGGTCTCCACGGAGATGTTGTGTTCGAGCACGGCGGCCATCGTGCTGATCAGCTCGCACAGCAGCCGCTGCCGCGAGATCGACGTCGCTATGACGGTCGCGACGCGCACTTCGTGCTCGTACGCAGGCTTCGCGTCGCGAGGAGCGCTTAACTCGCCTTCAAGCTCGTCGAGCCACGCGACCCAGATCGAATCGAGGACTTCCAGGAAGATCGCCTCGCGGCTGTCGAAGTACCGCAGCACGTTCGACTTCGCCAGGCCGACGCGATCGCTCAGTTCCCGCAGACTGATCCGGGAAACCGGCCGCTCGGCCAGGAGTTCGCGCGCCGCCCCGAGGATCGCCGTGCGCCGGGCCGCCACCTGTTCCGGCCGCCGGGCGCGCTGAAAGTCGGGGGCCACGCGCCGCACGCTACCAGACCACCCGGCTGTTATTCGGTCTTCGCGGCCCGCCGATCCCGCACCCTCTTGTAGCTCCAGATCAGGAGCGCGAACAGGATGATCCCGGACAGGATCAGGCTCGAACCGGTACTCCAGCCCCCGAGCGGCAGCCCGGGCACCAGCCCCCAGACGACCCCGGCCGCCAGCAGGCACAGCCCGGCCAGCACCGAACCGGCGATGCGCAGCGGCGAAGAAACACTGTCCTCGGCCGCCTTCATCGCCCTGTCCCGAATGGGATCGACGTACTTTTCCACCACCGGGAACTCCGACGCCAGCACGAGCAACCCCGCGAGCACGAGCAACAGGCCCGGTCCGGGCAGCACGAGCAGCGCGATGCCGACCAGCAGGAGAATGCCGCCCGCGATCAGGATCAGCCCCTGCTTCACGGGTTTTCCGATACCCACCGTTTTCTCCTCGCCGTCGTCTCTTCTCCTTGATTGTGCCGGTCGCGCCGGGAAAGCGCTGGTCCTGGCGTAACTCGCGTGTCTGGATCCCACTTGGGTGTTACGCCTCCAAGCACACGAGATCCGTCTTTGAGCACGCGAGTGCGGTGCCCACCTCACCCAGGCCACGCGATAGCAAAGGTCCCTTGCTCACTCCCCCGCGCGCAGCAGCTGCTCGAACGGCACGAACCCGCTGGCCGGAGCCGCCGTCGCCCCCTCCGAGGACAGCCGAGAGGCGAACTCCCGCCCAGCCCGCGAAGCCCGCGCATCGAGATCGCCCGGAGACGCCCAGTCCGACGAAGCCGCGTACACCGCCGTAGCGACGGGCTCCGCGCGGAGGTAGGCGAAGAGCGGACGCAGTGCGAAGTCGAGCACCAGCGAGTGCCGTTCGGTCCCGCCGGTAGCGCCGATCAGCACCGGCTTCCCGTCGAGCGCCTTCGGGTCCAGCACGTCGAAGAACGACTTGAACAGCCCGCTGTACGACGCGGTGAACACCGGCGTGACGGCGATCAGGCCGTCCGCGGCGGTCACCGTGTCGATGGCCGCGCGCAGCGCCGGGGACGGAAACCCGGTCAGCATGTTCTTCGTGACGTCGAGGGCCAGGTCGCGGAGTTCGATCACCTCGGTCTTCACAGCCGGGAGCGCGGACGACACCGCCGCGGCGAGTTTGTCCGCGAGCAGCCGCGTCGAGGACGGTTGGCTCAACCCCGCGGTCACGACAGCGATCGTGGTCATGCGGTCACCGCCGACGAAGCCTCGACAAGCGAAGCGTGCGTAGGCGCCTCAGGGACATGAGCCGGACGAAGCGAGTCGAGTTCCTTGCGCAGCACCGGGATCACGTGCTCACCCAGCAGGTCGAGCTGCTCCAGCACGGTCTTCAACGGCAGCCCGGCGTGATCCATCAGGAACAGCTGACGCTGGTAGTCGCCGAAGTGCTCGCGGAAGGTCAGCGTCTTGTCGATCACCTCTTGCGGGCTGCCGACGGTCAGCGGTGTCTGCTCGGTGAACTCCTCCAGCGACGGGCCGTGCCCGTACACCGGCGCGTTGTCGAAGTACGGCCGGAACTCCCGCACGGCGTCCTGCGACTTCGGCCGCAGGAACACCTGGCCGCCGAGGCCGACTATGGCCTGGTCCGCCTTGCCGTGCCCGTAGTGCTCATACCGCTCGCGGTACAGCTCGATCAACGCCTGGAAGTGCTCCTTCGGCCAGAAGATGTGGTTCGCGAAGAACCCGTCGCCGTAGTAGGCGGCCTGTTCCGCGATCTCCGGGCTGCGGATCGAACCGTGCCAGACGAACGGCGGCACGCCGTCGAGTGGACGCGGGGTCGAGGTGAACTCCTGCAGCGGCGTCCGGAACTTGCCGGACCAGCTGACCACGTCCTCGCGCCAAAACCGGTGCAGCAGGTGGTAGTTCTCGATGGCCAGCGGGATGCCCTGCCGGATGTCCTGCCCGAACCACGGGTACACCGGCCCGGTGTTGCCACGGCCCATCATCAGGTCGACCCGTCCGTCGGCGAGGTGCTGCAGCATCGCGAAGTCCTCGGCGATCTTCACCGGGTCGTTCGTGGTGATCAGCGTCGTCGACGTGGAAAGAATCAGTTTCGACGTCCGCGCGGCGATGTAGTCGAGCATCGTCGTCGGCGAGGACGGCACGAAGGGCGGGTTGTGGTGCTCGCCGGTGGCGAAAACGTCGAGGCCGACCTCTTCGGCCTTGAGCGCGATCCGCACCATCGCCTTGATGCGCTCGTACTCGCTGGGCGCCTCCCCGGTGGTCGGGTCGGTCGTCACATCGCCCACCGTGAAGATTCCGAACTGCATGACCTGCTCCCTCGATCACCGGATCATCTTTACTTGAGCGTTCAACCTTACGCGCGGAAGATGTATTCCCTTCCGTCGCCCTACTGGTCCAGACCTTCGGCGCGAGCTGAACGAGTGACTTGGTCGGACACCGAGGTGACCGCCCGCACACTCGAAGCCATGTGGCTCACTTCCCTGCTTGTGACAACGTTGACATTGGCACTCTCCCCCGCCACTCCGACCACTCCTGCCCCGTCCGTCACGGCGACCATCTGCGCGAAGTACTGCGACGGCCGCGATCCGGCGGTCGCCGTCGGCGACAGAAGACCCGCGACGACGTCCGTCTGGGGCCGCGGCATCGTGCTGCACCTCTCCGACGGCGACGACATGGGCTGGGGCAGCATCGAAAACGGCGATCCCGGCGACGAGGTGTGGCTCGACCGCTCTTTCGACGGCGGCCGCACCTGGGCCGGTGACAGCCGGCTCGGCGACACGAAGATCCCCGCCGGTCACCGCGGCTGGCGGACACTGATGTTCAACGGCGACGATCCCGCCAACCATCGTTTCGGCGCGCTCCGCGCCTGCGGCAAGGCCGGAAACCGGCCGGAAATCGCCTGCACGCCATGGTTCCGCACCACCGTCGCCGCGAACAATCGCACCGAAGCGGCGGCCACCGCGCTGATGCAGTTCTACGACAACGGCACCGGGCTCTGGCAGACCACGGGCTGGTGGAACTCCGCGAACGCGCTCACCGCGATCCTCGACTACAGCACCCGCACCGGCTCGCAGAACTACCGCTACGCCATCGCCAACACCTTCGATCGCAACCGGGGCGACAACTTCACGAACGAATACATCGACGACACCGGCTGGTGGGCGCTCGCCTGGATCCGGGCATACGACCTGACCAAGGACCGCCGCTACCTCGACACCGCCGTCATCGCGGCGAACTACATGTACTCCTACCGCGACGGCACCTGCGGCGGCGGTCTGTGGTGGTCGACGGCCCGGACGTACAAGAACGCGGTCACGAACGAGCTGTACGTCAAGGTCGCCGCGTCACTGCACAACCGCCTCCCCGGCGACACGGTCCAGCTGGCGAGGGCCCGCGAGGTCTGGGACTGGTTCGGCAACAGCGGCATGATCAACGGGAGCGACCTGATCAACGACGGGCTGAACTCCTCGTGCGCCAACAACGGCGACGCCGTGTGGAGCTATAACCAGGGCATCGTCCTCGGCGCGCTGGTCGAACTGAACCGCGCGACCGGTGACGCCGCACTGCTCACCAGAGCCCGCCGGCTCGCCGACGCCTCCACCACGGCGCCGTCGCTGCATTCCGGCGGGATCCTGCGCGACCCGTGCGAGTCCGGCGATTGCGGCGCGGACGGGCCGTCGTTCAAGGGCGCGTACGCCCGCAACCTCGGTGAGCTGGACCGGGCGCTCGCGGGCAGGCCGTACCGCGCTTACCTGACCCGCCAAGCGAATTCGACCATCGCGAACAACCGCACCTCGCTCGATCAGCACGGCCTGCGCTGGGCCGGTCCGGTCGACCGGATCGACGCGGCCCGTCAGCACAGCGCGCTGGAGGTCCTCACGGCAGCCCTCTGATCACCGGCGTCGGGACGTGCAGCCAGGCGAGGACCTCGGTCTCCTTTTCCTGCACGAGCACCTGCCGGTAGCTCATCGTGTCGAGACCGGGGCCGCCCTGGTCCTGGACGTCCTCATGGAACCGGTCCGAGACGATCACGACGACGGGCGACTCGTCCGGCGCTTCGGCGAGCGCGTCACGCAGCACCCGCGAGTCGAGCAGCCGGGCGAGCAGCACCTTCGGCCGCCCCGTCACGCCGTACTCGTCGAGCGTGACCTCGCCGGCGTGGATCGCCACGCGCACCCGGATCCGCAGGGCCGGCTCGGTGACCACGTTGTATTTGGCCAGCTCCGCCGCCAGTTGGGAAAGCAGCGGGAGCAGCAGCCGGAACTTCGGGAAATGCGGCGGGACGACGACGATCATCCCGTCGCCGGTATCCCGTTTGAGACACATGTTCCAGGCGATCCCGCTGGCTTCGAAGGCGTTGGCCAGCAGGCCGAAGAGCATCCGCCGCACCTGGACGAAGATGTCGCTGCTGCGCCCGACCTGGCCGAATCCGGCGATGTCGATCGAGAACAGCCCGCAGTGCATGCCGGATTCGACCCAGACCGTCCGCTGCGGGTAGAGGATCTTCTTCCTCAGCAGGGCGAGGTGGACGCAGGACACGGCGATCAACAGGATCGTGCCGAAGAACCACAACATGGCCGGGAGCGTCTCGACCTCTTCTTCGATTTCCACGGGCGAGAGCAGATAGAGCAGCCCATAGGCCCAGGCACCGTAGAAGAACACGAACAGCACCAGGTACGCACGGCGCAGCCGAATCGCCGCGTGCACGAACGGCAAGGGTGCGAGCAGCCCGAGTGACGCGACGACCACCACGAAATACCAAAGACTCACCACGCGCTGTGCGGTCGACGCGCGCGTGGGACCGACTCCGACGGTCACTTCCCGATTCCCCCTGCCGCCCCCAGCAGTGTGACAGTGGAGACCATAACGCCTCATCAGATGACTGTCAGGAGCAGGACCAGGGTAAAAGCAGCGGTCTTCACGGACCGTCGCGAAAGCGCGTCATCGGATGACAGGGTGTGGCCACGAACAGGTGTTCGCCACACCGAGGGCGCTGGAGAAGACGAACTGTCGGGGCTGCCGGATATCCTCCAGTACGGTGTCGCGTTGAACGCCACCTCCACGAGCAAGTTCGCGAGCCACGACTCCAGGAGAAAGACCCAGTGACTGCTGAGACCCTGTACGGGGCCGACGACCTGACGCATCTCGAGGGTCTGGAAGCGGTCCGCAAGCGCCCCGGGATGTACATCGGCTCCACCGACAGCCGCGGTATCAACCACCTGTTCTCCGAGGTCGTGGACAACTCGACCGACGAAGGTGTGGCGGGTCACGCCACGAAGATCGTGGTCACCCTGCACGCCGACGGCAGTGTCCAGGTCGACGACGACGGCCGCGGCATCCCCACCGGCACGCACGCCAAATCCGGTTTGTCCGGTGTCGAGCTGGTGCTGACGAGGCTGCACGCCGGCGGCAAGTTCGGCGGCTCGGGCTACAAGACCTCCGGTGGCCTGCACGGCGTCGGCGCTTCGGCGGTGAACGCGCTGTCGCACCGCTTCGACGTCACCGTGAAGCAGAACGGCAAGGTCCATCAGATGTCGTTCGCGCACGGCGTCCCCGGGGTGTTCGACGGGCCCGGCCCGAAGGCGAAGTTCACCCGCAAGTCCGGGCTGAACATCACCGGGAAGATGAAGCGCGGCGAGAGCAGCGGCACGTCGATCCGGTACTGGTACGACTCGCGCTACTTCGAGACAGGCTCTTCGCTCGATGTCGAAGGCGTCCGCACGAAGATGCGCAACACCGCCTTCCTGGTCCCCGGCGTCACGTACGTGCTGCGCACCGCTGTCGACGACTCGATCAGCGAAGAGACCTTCCACTTCCCCAACGGCCTGTCCGACATGGTCGACTTCCTTTCGCCCGCGGGCGAGAAACCCGTCTGCGGCACGCTTTTCATCACCGGTGAAGGCACCTACAAGGAGAACGCGGCCGACGCCAACGGCGTCATGCAGTCCAATGTGGTGCGTCACGCGGAGATCGAGGTCGCGCTGCGCTGGGGCACCGGCTACGAGCGGACGGTGGAGTGCTTCACCAACACCATCCGCAACGTGCACGGCGGCACGCATCGCCGCGGTTTCGACCGCGCGGTACTGAAAGCCTTGCAGGACGCCATTTCCAAAACCCGCGGGCTGCTGAAGCCCAAGGAGGACATGCCGACCGTCGAGGACGTGCTCGAAGGCATGACGGCGGTCGTGCACGTCCGGCTGCCGGAGCCGCAGTTCACCTCGCAGACCAAGGACGAGCTGTCCACCGCCGGGATCGCCCGGGTCATCCAGGGCGTCGTCGACAAGCACATCCGCGCCTGGACCGAAGAACGCAAGACCAAATCCGAGGCCAAGGTCGTCCTGCAGAAGGTGGTCGACGCGTCCCGCGTCCGGCTCACCCAGAAGCAGCAGAAGGACGCCGCCCGGCGCAAGACCGCGCTCGAAGGCGCGGCCATGCCGCCGAAACTGGTCGACTGCCGCACCACCGGCGTCTCCCGCAGTGAACTGTTCCTCGTCGAGGGTGACAGCGCGCTCGGTTCGGCGCGGATGGCTCGCGTGTCGGAGTACCAGGCGCTGCTTCCCTTGCGGGGCAAGATCCTCAACGTCCAGAAGGCCTCGCTCGGTGACACGCTGAAGAACGCGGAGATCGCCTCGATCGTGCAGGTGCTCGGCGCGGGCAGCGGACGCACGTTCGACCTGTCGACCATGCGCTACGGCCGGGTGATCCTGATGGCCGACGCGGACGTCGACGGTTCGCACATCCGGACGTTGCTGATCACCCTGTTCGCCAAGTACATGCGGCCGGTGATCGAGGACGGCAGGCTCTACGCCGCGATGCCGCCGCTGCACAAACTGGTCACCAAGGGCCGGAACCCGGAAACCCACTTCACCTTCTCTCAGAAGGAAATGGAGACCAAGTACGCGGCGCTGGAACGCGCGGGCAAGCAGATCGTCACGCCGGTGCCCCGGTTCAAGGGTCTCGGTGAGATGGACGCCGACGAACTGTGGGACACCACGATGAACCCGGCCACCCGCTCGGTCCGCCGCATCACCCTCGACGACGTCGAAGCCGCGGAGAACGCGTTGGAACTGTTGATGGGCGAGAAGGTCGAACCGCGCCGCAACTGGCTCGTCGAATCCTCCGACCGGGTCGACCGCGAAGCCATCGACGCCTGATTTCGCTGCTATTCAAGGAGCTTTGAGCAATGGCACGCCGTAAGGGCACCACCACCAAGGTCGACCCCTCCGCGTTCGACCGGCCCGGCGCGAACGTCTTCGACAACTCGCTGAAGACGGAGATCGAGGATTCGTACCTGGAGTACGCCTACTCGGTCATCCACTCGCGGGCGCTTCCGGACGCGCGGGACGGGCTGAAGCCGGTACACCGCCGGATCCTCTTCTCCATGCACGAGAACGGTTACCGGCCGACCCACGCGTACGTGAAGTCGTCGCGCGTCGTCGGCGACTGCTTCGTTCGTGGCGCGTTGGTCTCGACTCCGGACGGCCTGCGCCCGATAGAGGACATCGAGGTCGGAGAGCGCGTACTGGACGGCGGGGGCAAGGCCGTCCCGGTGACGGCGGTCTACGAAAACCCGGTGTCCGAACTCGTTCGCATCACCTGGTCGAACGGGCACACCATGGTGGTCACGCCGGGACAGCGCTTCCGGACGGTCTCGGACGACTCGGCTCTCGAATGGACCGACGCGCGGGATCTCGCGGGCCGCCGCACCGTGGGATACGGAAGCGGCCGCAGCGCCGCCCGTCACGCCGGCGGTGGGGACCTTTACGGGTACCTGCTCGGGTTGATCGCGGCCGAAGGCTTCGCCGTCGACAGGGCTCGGGGCGTCGACGGACGAGTCCGGATCCATATGTGCGACATCGAGCCGCTCGACGCCGTTCACGACTGGGCGACCGCGAACGGAATGACCGTTCACCGCGGAACCCGCGCGGCTCAGGAGGCCGGGCATCGAGATCAGCACATTCTCACGTTCGCTCGGCACGAAGGTCTTCTGGTGGCCGGCACCCCGCTGAGCGACCAAAAGCACATTCCGCTCGAAGTTCTGGCCGATCGGTCGGCTTGGGCGCCGTTCCTCGCCGGCCTGTTCGACGGCGACGGATATGTGCGCAAGGAGCGCCGGGAAATCGTCTTCGTCAGCACGAGCGAGAAGCTGATCCGGCAAACTTACTCGATCCTCGCCGATCTCGGCATCCACGGCCATCACTGGTCCTCGCCGAAACCGGAAGGCAGGAAGACCCTGCTGGGCCTCTCGTTCAGCGGGCAGGACGCGAGCGAGCTCGCTCGGATCCTGTTGCCGTGGATCAAGATCGGCTACAAGAAGAACGACTTGTCCAGGGTCGCCGAGATCTCGTATCAGTACCGTGGCAAACAGGGCAATGACCGTCTTCCCTACCAGGCCGTCATGGCCGAATTCTCCAACGCCCACCTGGGTGGCGGCTGGTTCCGCGACACGTCCGGGAAGGCGTTCAGGTCGTCGCTCTCCAGTGTCAGCGGCGCGAAAGTCCGCTACGGAAAAGACCGACACGGGCTCGCCCTGGCGGATCGGTCATTCCCGCTCTCTCGCGCCGAACAAGACGGCTGGATCGAGAAACTACAGCGAATCGGCTCGCCGATGGCGGGGCGGCTCGGAGCACTGTCCGGGTACTCGTTCCTCGAAGTGACGTCGGTCGAGCCTGTCGAGCCGGACACGACCTACGACATTCAGGTGGGTACCGAGGAACACGCCTTTGTCGCCGAGGGTTTCGTCGTCCACAACTGCATGGGCAAGTACCACCCGCACGGCGACACCGCGATCTACGACGCCATGGTCCGGATGGCGCAGGACTTCTCGCTCAACGTGCCACTGGTCGATGGGCACGGGAACTTCGGTTCCCCGGACGACGGACCGGCCGCTTCGCGTTATACGGAAGCGAAAATGTCCCCGGAAGCGATGCTGCTGGTCGGCGAACTCGGCGAGGACACCGTCGACTTCAGGCCCAACTACGACGGTTCGCTCGAAGAGCCGACGGTGCTGCCAGCCGCGTTCCCGAACCTGCTGGTCAACGGCACGTCCGGGATCGCGGTCGGGATGGCGACCAACATGATCCCGCACAACCTGACCGAGGTGATCGGCGCGGCGCGGTGGCTGATCAACCATCCGAACGCCACGCTCGACAAGCTGATGGAGTTCGTCCCCGGCCCCGACCTGCCGACCGGCGGTTCGCTGCTGGGGCTGGACGAGGTCCGCCGCGCGTACGAGACCGGCCGCGGTGTGGTGCGCATGCGCGCCAGCGCCGAGACCGGACCGCTGGAAGGCAGCCGCGGCCGCCAGGCGATCACCGTCACCGAACTGCCGTACGGCGTCGGCCCGGAGAAGGTGATCGAGAAGATCACCGACGAGGTCAACAAGTCCAAGCGGCTCACCGGGATCGCCGACGTCAAGGACCTCACCGACCGCGAGAACGGCACGCGGCTGGTCATCGAATGCAAGGTCGGCGTGAACCCGCAGGCGCTACTGGCGGATCTGTACCGGCTGACGCCGCTGGAGCAGTCCTTCGGCATCAACAACCTGGTGCTGGTGGACGGGCAGCCGCAGACGCTGGGGCTCAAGGCGCTGCTGGATGTCTTCCTCAGCCACCGCTACGAGGTCGTCACCCGCCGCACGCGCTACCGCCGCCGCAAGCGCGAAGAGCGTCTGCACCTGGTCGACGGTCTGCTGATCGCCTTGCTCAACATCGACAAGGTGATCAAGCTGATCCGCGAGAGCGAGAACGCCGCGGCCGCGAAGGACGGCCTGATGAAGCGGTTCAAGCTCTCGGAGATCCAGGCGACCTACATCCTGGACACGCCGCTGCGGCGGCTCACCAAGTACGACCGGATCGAACTCGAGGCCGAGCAAGACAAGCTGCGCGAGGAGATCGCCGAGTTGTCGAAGATCCTCGACGACGAAACGGTGCTGAAGAAGGTCGTCTCGGCCGAACTGGCCAAGATCGCCAAGGACCACCCCACCGAACGCCGCACCGCGCTGATCGACGGCGACCTCAAGGAGGTCCTCGCCGCGTCGAAGCCGTCGGGTCCGCTGGAGGTCGCCGACGACCCGTGCCAGGTGATCCTGTCCGCGACCGGGCTGGTCGCGCGGACGGCGGCGGAATCGGAGGAGGCGTCGGAAGTGCGGCGCCGCAACGGCCGTGTCAAACACGACTCGGTGTCCGCCGTCGTGCACTCGACCGCCCGCGGTCAGGTGCTGCTGGTGACCAACCGCGGCCGCGCGGTCAAGACCGACGTACTACCGCTGCCGGTGTTGCCCGAGCAGGCGGGCACCGTGTCGCTTCGCGGCGGAATGGCCGCGAAGGAACTGGTGCCGCTGGAGAAGGGTGAACGCGTCATCGGCCTGGCCCCGCTCGGCGAGCAGGCCGCCGGCTCCCCTGGTCTCGCACTCGGCACGAAACTCGGCGTGGTGAAGGTGTGCTCGCCGGAATGGCCGGTCCGCTCGGACGAGTTCGACGTGATCAGCCTGAAGGACGGCGACGAGGTCGTCGGCGCCACCTGGCTCACCGACGGTGAGGAGACCCTGGCGTTCCTGTCGTCCGAAGCGTCGCTGCTGCGTTACCCCGCTTCGCTGGTGCGGCCGCAGGGTCTCAAGGGCGGCGGTATGGCCGGGATCGCCGTGCGCGGCGAGGCGGAAGTGGTCTTCTTCGGTGCCGTCCGTACTGATGACGCCGAGCACGGCGAGCCGATGGTCGTCACCGCGACCGGCTTGAGCGTGAAGGTGACACCGTTCAGCGAGTACCCGGCGAAGGGCCGCGCGACCGGCGGTGTCCGGGCACAGCGGTTCCTCAAGGGCGAAACACGGCTGGCCGTCGGCTGGATCGGCCCGCGTCCCGCCGGCGCGTCACGCACCGGTGACCCGGTGGAACTGCCCGAGATCGACGTCCGGCGCGACGGCTCCGGTCACGCGCACCCCGGCCCCGAGGTCGTCGGCCACCTGATCGAACGCAGCTGACCCTCCGCCTCCATCCCCACTCCGCCCCCTTACTCGCGCCTGGCGCGAGTAAGGGGGCGTTCCTGCGTAAACAGTCGTCTGCCTGCGATCGGCGTGAGACGTAAGGACACCTTCCGACCCAAAAAAGGGCAGACCAGGGCCTCCGCTCGCTTGGGCCTCCCCAGACCCACGTCGCGTTTTCAGCATCGATCTCTCAGCAACATTGCTGAAATCGTAGACATCGCCCGTACGAAGGTTCGAAAAGATCATCCGCATACCGACGACTCAGAATTTCAAGGGTCCATTCGAGCGGTTCCTGCTTTCCTTATCATCGGTTGACTTCGCGGCCGAAACGCGGATAGTTTCCAGTTCGGCCCACTCGGCCCGAATATTCAACGCGAAGACGCGAAGACGCGAACAGCAGAACTGCGATTCTTGCCTTGAGGGGAACTCGGATGCCCGGTTTTGTCGACCTGTTAAACTCACCACAAAAGACCCGGCCGAACATAAAATTCGAGCAGTCGGGGGAACAGGCGGACAACCAGCACATCCTTGCCCGCGTCGCGTTCGAGAGAAATGGGTTCGCCCCTGAATTACACCAGGGCGTACCGACTCTGGGCGTACCGATGACCACGGAGACCGAGCCGGAATTCCACGAGGTTTTCGCCGCTTCGGGCCCTGTCATGGCAGGCAGGGAAGGCGGCCTTGTCTACGCCGTGGACAGCCGCCATCTGTTCTGCGCCGTACAGGTCGCCGAACGTGACGTCTATCGCGATGCGGCCCGGATCGCCTACGACTCCGCCTTCGAGCTCGCCACGCGACTCGGCTACCCGAACATCCTCCGCATGTGGAACTTGGTCGGCGGCATCATCGACGACAACGCGGACGGCATGGAGATCTACCGCGACTTCTGCGCGGGACGGGCCGAGGCCTTCGCCTTGTGGGCAGGCAGAATCCTCCACATCCCGGCGGCAACCGGGATCGGCACCCGGGGCAACGGCGTGTACCTGTACTTCATCTCCGGACGGGCCGACGCCGAGGTGCACCACTTGGAGAACCCTCGGCAGACTCCGGCCTACCACTATCCGGAAAACTACGGCCCCAAAGCGCCGAGCTTCGCGCGAGCGACTTTCGCCGACGGAATCCTGTACATTTCCGGCACTGCGAGCATCATCGGCGACGAAACCGTGCACAAGGGAGATATTTCGGGTCAGGTCGACGTCACGCTCGAGAACATCACGACGCTGATCAGCACGGAAAATCTGGGGAAAGTTCGCGCAGAAGGCGGCTACAGCCTCCATGACCTCGACTTGATCAAGGTTTACGTCAGCCGTCCCGAAGATATCCCGTTCGTCCGCTCACGGTGCGAGGAAGTCTTTTCTCCCGACGCGCGGGTCGTCTACCTGAACGTCGACATCTGCCGCCCCGATCTGCTCGTCGAAATCGAGGCGATAGTCCAATGAATCTGGCCGGTCACCTTGCCGCACTCGCCGACGACGAAGGCTGGTCCGGGCGAATCGCCTACCATATCGACGATGTGACGGTGTCTTACGCGCAGTTGTATGCCGGTTCGGCTCGATTCGCCGGCGGACTGGCCGCACACGGGGTGAAGGCGGGAGACCGTGTCCTGCTGGTGCTCCCCGACAGCGTCGAGCTTGTCCAAGCCGTGCTCGGCACGATCCGGCTGGGAGCCGTGGCGATCCCCGTCAACACTCTCATCCACGAGGCGGCGATCCGGCGCGCGGTCGAAACCGCGAGCCCGTTCCTGACCATCGCGGAACTGGGGACACCTGGCCTCGACCAGGTCGGTCCGGTCACGCCGGCACGGCTCCTCGACCATGAGCCGAGAGCCGAGTACGCCGCGGTTCACGCGGATACGCCGGCGTTCGCCTTCTTCACCTCCGGTACGACTGGGACTCCCCGGCTCTGCTTCCACACTCACGGTGACCCGGAGGTCTACGACCAGGCCATCGGCTCGGTGGTGGACCTCGCCCCGGACGACATCACCCTGTCCGTGTCGCGAATGTACTTCGCTTACGGATTCGGTAATTCCATTCTTTTACCGCTGCTTCGTGGCGGCTCGACGGTGTTGAGCCGGGAACGCCTCACCGAATCCGCGGCCTTGGAGCTGATCACCCGTCATCGGGTCTCTGTCCTCTATGGACAGCCAAGCTTCTACGCTCGACTGCTCCAGCACCCCTTCGCCGAGGTACTCCAGGGCCTGAGGCTGGCGCTGGTCGCCGGCGAACCACTGCCCGACAGCGTCGAAACCACGCTCCGCGAGACGCTCGGGAAGAGATTCCTCAATATTTTCGGCACCACTGAAACAGGGCACGCGCTGATCGCGAACACACTGTCCTCGCAGCGGGACGGCACTATCGGCCGGATCCTTCCGCCGTACCGCATGCGAATCGTCGACCAACTGCGCCGAGAGGTGGCGGCCGGGGTGGAAGGGAAGCTGGAGGTTCTCGGCCCGACGATCGCGCCTGGGGTCCCTCGCGGCTCCGATACACCACTACGAACGCCGGACGACTGGTACGTGACCGGTGATGCCGCCACTGTCGATCCCGACGGCTTCGTCCGCTTGCACGGCCGGATGGACGACATCGAGATCGTCGGCGGGCAGAACGTGCATCCTGCCGAGATCGAAGATCTCCTGGTGAGCCACCCCGCCGTCCGCGCGGCCGGTGTCTGTTCGGTACGCCGGAAGTCCTCCGCGACTTCACTCCGCGCCCACGTCGAACTGGACGAGGACGCCGAGCCGGACCAGGTGATCGCCGAGATCGGCTCCCTGACACAGAAGAACCTGAGCTGGTACCAGATACCGGAGGACATCATCGTAGTCGAATCACTTCCTCGTACTCCGGTCGGCAAGCTGGATCGCCGGGCGCTCCGGACACTGGCGGCCGTTCGATGAGCACTCGGACCGAGGTCGAGGCCGGGATCGACATCAAGTCCGTCGCCGCGGTCACCGTCACGCTGATCTTGTGGGCATCCGCCTTCGTCGGTATCCGCTTCGCCGGTGCACACTACGAGCCGGGTTCCCTCGCCTTGGGCAGACTCCTGGTCGGCGCGCTCGCCCTGGGTGCGATCGCGGCGGTCAAGGGCATGCCGCTCCCGCCGCGCAAGGCATGGCCTGGCATAGCCGGTGCCGGGGTCTTCTGGTTCGGCCTGTACATGGTCGCGCTGAACTGGGGGGAACGCTATACCGACGCGGGGACGGCGTCGCTCCTGGTCGGGATCGGCCCTGTCTTCGCCGCGATCCTCGCCGGGATCGTTCTGAAAGAAGGGCTCCCCCTCCCCCTGGTGATCGGGCAAGTCGTCGCCTTCACCGGCGCGGCGATCGTGGGACTCTCCTCGCGGCACGGCTCCTCCAGTGCCCTCGGCGTCGCGCTCTGTCTGCTGGCGGCAGCGGGATACGCCGTGGGAGTCGTCTCTCAGAAACCGGCTTTGCGCCACGCCACCGCGCTGCAGGCCACGACCTTCGGCTGCGCTGTCGGCGCCGTCGCCTGCCTTCCGTTCAGCGGTCAGCTGATCCACGATGTGGCGACAGCCCCGGCATCGGCCACCTGGTCGGTGGTCTATCTGGGCTTGTTGCCCACCGCGCTCGCGTTCTACACGTGGGCATACGCGTTGTCCCGCACATCGGCGGGAAAGCTCGGCGTGACCACCTATGTGGTCCCGGTGATCGTGATCGCGCTGTCCTGGCTTTTCCTCGACGAGATCCCCACTCTGCTCGCCATCCTCGGCGGGGCTCTTTGCCTTGCCGGCGTAGGCCTTTCCCGGACCAGGAAACGGAGTGCGCGGTGACCGCGATGCCCGATCACGAACTGTTGCCCAGTCCGGCGGAACTGGCCGCCGAACATCCCGTTCCAGCCCGGTTGATCGACGGAATCCAGGAACATCGCTCGGCGATCGTCGACGTGCTCAACGGTCGCGATGGACGGGTGCTGGCCGTTGTCGGCCCGTGTTCCGTCCACGACCCGGTCGCGGTCCTCGACTATGCCGCCCGGCTGGCAGCGTCGACCGAACCCCTGAAGGATCACTTACTCGTCGTGCTTCGGGCATACCTGGAAAAGCCGCGAACCGCTGTCGGCTGGAAGGGCCTGCTCCACGATCCCTGGGTCGACGGCTCCGAAGACATCGCCGGTGGACTGCGCATCGGCCGCCGATTCCTGATCATGGCCGCGGAAACCGGTTTACCGCTGGCGGGGGAATTCGTCGAGCCGATGCTCGCCCCCTACCTGAGCGATCTCCTCAGCTACGGTGCCATCGGAGCGCGGACGGTCGCCAGCCAGCCACACCGGGAACTCGCGTCCCGGTTGCCGATGCCGATCGGGATCAAGAATGGTCTCGACGGTGACTTGTCGGTCGCCACCGCGGCGATTCACTGTGCCGGCACCGCGCAGCGGCATCCGGCGGTGAACGAGCACGGAGCTCTCGTCGTGCGAAGTTCGCCCGGCAACCCGACGGCACACCTGATCCTCCGTGGCACCACGGCCGGAACCAACTACGACTCGGCGAGTGTGGACGCGGCCGTTGGGGAATTACGTGCCACGAGGTCGTTGGACCGTGTCGTCGTGGACGCGTCACACGGCAACTCCCGCAAGGATCACCGCCGCCAAGTCGGCGTCGTCGCCGACATCGCCGGCCGAATCGCCTGTGGTGAGCGGGGAATAGCGGGGATCATGATGGAGTCGTTCCTCGAGGGGGGACGACAGGACCACCCGGCGCCTTACGGGGTGAGCATCACGGACGCCTGTCTCGACCTGAGCAGCACCATATCCGTGCTGGAGTCACTCGCTGACGCCGTGCGAATGGGCCGCTCGGTCGTCGCCGGTTGACCTCACGCGCGTGTCATGAGGGGTCCCCATGGGACAGATTTCGTCCCATGGGGACCCCTCATGACACTCTGGCGCTCAGCGACCCAGCAGGCCCTTCGCGATGTGCGTCACCTGGATCTCGTTGCTCCCCGCGTAGATCATCAGCGACTTCGCGTCCCGCGCCAGCTGCTCGACCCGGTATTCGGCCATGTACCCGTTGCCGCCGAACAACTGCACGGCCTCCATCGCGACTTCGGTGGCGGCCTCCGACGAGTACAGCTTCATCGCCGAAGCCTCGGCCAGCGTCGGCATCTTGCCCGCGCGCAGTGTCTCGATCAGCTGGAACACCATGTTCTGCACGTTGATCCGCGCGACCTCCATCTTCGCCAGCTTGAGCTGGATCAGCTGGAACCGCCCGATCTCCTGACCCCACAGCTTCCGGTTCTTCGCGTAGTCCACGCAAAGCCGGTGGCATTCGTTGATGATCCCGAGCGCCAGCGCCGCGACCCCGATCCGCTCGACGGCGAACCCGGACTTCACCTCGGCCTTGCTGTCACCGTCACGGCCGGTCTCGGATTCACCGAGCAGCCTGTCCCGCCCGAGCCGGACGTCGCTGAAGAACAGCTCGCCGGTCGGCGACGACATCATGCCCATCTTCTTGAACGGCTTGCCCTGCGTGAGCCCGGGCATGCCCTTGTCCAGCACGAACGTCAGCACCTTGCGGTCGCGGACGGCCGCGCCGTCGCCCTCGTCGAGCTTCGCGTACACGATGATCGTGTCGGCGTACGGGCCGTTGGTGATGAACGTCTTCTGTCCATTGAGGACGTACTCGTCGCCGTCACGCCGCACCGACGTCTTCATCCCGCCGAAAGCGTCCGAGCCGGAGTCGGGTTCGGTGATCGCCCACGCGCCGACCTTCTCGAAGGTCGCCAGCCCGGGCAGCCAGCGTTCCTTCTGCGCCTGCGTGCCCTTCGTCAAGATCGTCTGCGCGGTCAGCCCGATGCTCACCCCGAGCGAGGCGACGATGCCGAGGCTGACCCCGGCCAGTTCGCTCACCGCGATGAGGGCCATCGCCTCCTGCCCACCGAACGCCAAGCCGCCACCCGACCCGGACCCAGGTGACTTCGCCAGCAGCTTCGACACCGATTCCCGCGCGAGCGCGTCGATGCCGAAGGAGGCGAACATCTTGCGGATGATGTCGTACGGCGGCAGCGTGCCGCTTTCCAGCGCGTCCAGCTGCGGCCGGATCTCCTTGTCGACGAACTCGCGGATCGCGTCCCGGATCAGCAGTTCGGTCTCGGACCACTCGATCACGGCAACCTGGCCGAGATGTCGTCGATCGTCCAGGCTTCCTCGGTTTCGATCACCTTGACGTCGTGCCAGCCCGCGAGTTCCGAGATCGCGCCGCCCTGCACCGCGAACACTTTGCCGGTGAGCGGGCACTTCTCGGTGGCGAGGTAGGCCACGAGCGGCGAGATGTTGGCCGGAGAGAACGCGTCGAACTCCCCTTCTTCGACCTCCTGCGCGAAGATCGCGCCCATGCCCGGCGTCGCCAGGGTGAGCCGGGTACGCGCGATCGGCGCGATCGCGTTGACCCGGACGCCGTAGCGTTCCAGTTCCTCGGCCGCGACCAGCGTCAACGCGGCGATGCCCGCCTTCGCCGCGCCGTAGTTCGCTTGTCCCGCGTTCGGCAACGTGGTCCCGGACGCCGACGCGGTGTTGATCACCGAACCGGCCACCTGCTCACCGGCCTTGCTCGCCGACTTCCAGTACGCCGCCGCGTGCCGCAGCACCGCCGCGTGCCCCTTCAGATGCACGGCGAGCACGGAATCCCACTGGGACTCCTCCATCCCGGCGATGAAGGCGTCGCGCAGGATGCCCGCGTTGTTCACGACGACGTCCAGCCTGCCGAACTCACCCACCGCCTGCGCGACCAGCTCCTCCGCGCCCGCCCAGTCGGCGACGTTGGCCGTGTTCGCCACGGCCTTGCCACCCGCCGAACGGATCTCGTCGACGACCTCCTGCGCCGGACCGGTGTCGGCCCCGCTGCCGTCGTTCGCCCCGCCGAGGTCGTTGACCACGACGCTCGCGCCCTCCCGCGCGAACAGCAGCGCGTGCTCGCGGCCGATCCCGCGTCCGGCGCCGGTGATGACGGCGACCCGCCCGTCGAGTGCTCCCATGGCTTTTGCTCCTACTCCGCGAATTCCGCGAGACCGTCTTTGAGCACGACGGTTTCGCCGACGGTGGTTTCGAACGCGTAGCTTCCGGCGCCCGCGCGCCAGATGGACGTCGTGAGGTCTTGCCCTGGCAGCACCGGCTTGGCGAACCGGACGGCGAACCGCTTCAGTCTGTCCACATCGGACCCGGCGACCTCGGTCAGCAGTGCCCACGAGGTGAACGCCATGGTGCACAGGCCGTGCGCGATGATGCCTGGCAGCCCCGAATCCTTCGCGACCTCTTCGTCGAGGTGGATCGGCATCGGATCGCCCGCGGCGGGCGCGTACCGGTAGGTCTGGTCGTCGTCGACGTGCTGGCTGACCTTCGCCACCGGTGCCTGCGAGCGCAGTGTGTCGTCGAACTTGTGCTCCGGCCCGAGTTCGCCGCGTGTCTCGCCGGTGTCGAACCCGCGCACGAACAACGTCACGTACTGCTCGTTGACCAGGTCGCCGTCCTCGGTGCGGCATTCGAGGTGGATGGTGCCGCGCGTGCCGTTCGGCAGGCCCTCGTAGCCGGTCATCCGCGCCCGCGACACGAGCTTGTCGCCGGGACGGATCGGCCGGTGGAACCGGAATTCCTGTTCCCCGTGCACGATCCGGCCGAACAACCCGACCGGCACGACCTCCAGCGCGGGTTCCATCAGTGACTCGAACACGGGCACGATCGCGAACACCGGGCTCGCGACGTCCCCGGCGAGATGCGCCGGGATCGGGTCGTTGGTGGCCTTCGCGTATTCGATCAGCCGCTCGCGGGTCACCTCGAACCGGGACTCGTCGGTCCACTTGCCGAGCCCGCCGGGATCGAACCGGTCCTCGGTCACGCGACCAGCGCCTTGAAGTTCTCCAGCGACGCGTCGAGGTTCTTCTTGCCGTCCTTCTCGACGGCCTTGCCGAGCGCGCCCACGATCATCTGTCCGGCGAACTCGGCGTCGATGCTCGCGAGCGATCCCTCCCCGGACGGCTCCACGGACAGCTCGAACTTGACCTTCACCCCGGCCATCCCGGTCCCGGAGATCGCCAGCTTCGACGGCGCCTCGAACTCGTCGACGGTCCAGGTGATCGTGTTCGGCATCCCGAGCATCGTGACGACTTCGGAAGCCTGCGCGCCTTTCGAGAATTCGGCCGGGACCTCGCCCTTCCACTTGGTGTGAATGGTCAGCCACTTCTCGAAGTTGTTGGGGTTGGAGAACTCCGCCCACACCTTGTCGGGAGCGGCGGGGAGTTCGACGGAGGCACTGATCTTGCCCATGGTTGTTCCTTTCGGGATCAGCGCTCGGCGCGCTGGTAGGCGGTGACGACGGCGGCGCCGCCGAGTCCGATGTTGTGTTGCAGTGCGGCTTCGACGCCGTCCACCTGGCGCTTGTCCGCGGTACCGCGGAGCTGCCAGGTCAGCTCGGCGCACTGCGCGAGACCGGTGGCGCCGAGCGGATGTCCCTTGGAGATCAGCCCGCCGGACGGGTTGACGACCCACTTGCCGCCATAGGTGGTGTCCCCGGAGTCGACCAGCTTCCCGGCTTCCCCTTCGGCGCAGAGTCCCAGCGCTTCGTAGAGCAGGAGTTCGTTGGCGGAGAAGCAGTCATGCAGTTCGATGACCTGGAAGTCTTCGGCGCCGAGCCCGGCCTGGTCGTACACCTGGCGCGCGGCCTGGACGTTCATGTCGTAGCCGATGATGTTCTTCGCGGTGCCGTCGAAGGTGCTCGCGAAGTCGGTGGTCATCGCCTGTCCGACGATCTCGACCGCCTGCCCCGCCAGGCCATGTGAGTCCACAAAGGACTCACTGGCCAGGATCGCGGCGCCCGAACCGTCCGAGGTCGGCGAGCACTGGAGCTTCGTGAGCGGGTCGTAGATCATCCGCGAGTCGAGGATGTCCTGCAGCGAATAGCTTTCCTGGAACTGGGCGTACGGGTTGTTCACCGAATGCCGATGGTTCTTCTCGCCGATCTTGGCGAAGTGCTCGGCGGTCGTCCCGTAGGTCTTCATGTGCTCGCGGCCCGCCGCGCCGAACATCCACGGCGCGGGCGGGAACAGCACCTCGGAGATCTCCGCGAGCGCCTGGAGGTGCCTGCCCATCGGCTGTTCGCGGTCGTCGTAGGTCGAACCGAGCGACCCCGGCTGCATCTTCTCGAAACCGAGCGCGAGCACGCAGTCCGCGCGACCGCCCCGGATCGCTTCCGCGGCCAGGTAGAGCGCGGTCGACCCGGTCGAGCAGTTGTTGTTGACGTTGACCACCGGGATGCCGGTCATGCCCAGTTCGTAGACCGCCCGCTGCCCCGAGGTCGACTCGCCGTAGACGTAGCCGACGTAGGCCTGCCGTACCTCGTCGAAGGAGATCCCGGCGTCTTCGAGCGCCTTGGTCCCGGACTCCTTCGCCATCTGCGGGTAGTCCCAGCCCTCGCGGCGGCCGGGTTTCTCGAATTTCGTCATGCCGACGCCGACGACGTACACCTTGTTGCCCACCACGACGCTCCTTGCCCTTGCCGGGTCGCTGCCGCCTCTGAAGATACAGACAGGACTGTATTTATCAACCCCTTACATACAGGACTGCACGGATGTTACTTAGGGCACGTTGCGTGTCAGGTGACGCAGACAGGCGGCTCCCGCCCCCGTTAAACAGGACAAACACCACTCATAGGGGGTATTCGATGAGAAGAACGAGCATGGTCCTGGCCGCGACCGTCGCCGCCGGACTGCTGTCGGCGGGCACGGCATCGGCGAGCGATTGGACGATGAGTTACCTGCCCACGCCCGGCGGCGACGCTCTTCGGCTCGTGGCCACCGACGGCGCCGGAAGCTACGCGGGACACTTCGACGGCGGTCTGCTCACCTGGTCCGGCGGGGCCGTCCACAACCACGGCATCCCGGCGGGCTACAACACCGTCGACACCATGGACGAGAACGCGTCGGGGACCGTTCTCCTCAACAGTTACGCGATCTCCACCCGGACCAGGCGCTCGTTCGTCTTCGAGAACGGCGCGTTCCAGGTCCTGGAGAACGTGCCGGGCTACTCCCAGACTCGGGTCACCGGCATCAACGACCGCGGCGACATCGTCGGCACGGTGTTCAACGACCCGCGATACGGCTCCTGGGCGGCGTTCTGGCCGGGCGGCGACCGCGCGCACCCGGTGCGGTTGGACTCCCCGCCGCTGCTCAGCCCGGTGGACGTCGACCACGACGGCACGATCCTGATGCAGGAACAGGTCGGCGGTACCTGGCTCTGGAAGGACGGGGTGGCGCGGCAGCTCGTGCTCCCCGACGGCATCCGTGAGTCACGCGCCCTCGCGATCCGGGGCGGCAAGGTACTGGCCGACCTCGAAGGCGGCCCCCGGGTGTGGACCGCTTTCGACACCTCCGTACCGGTGCCAAGCGGCATGACGGCGAACGCGCTCACCAGCTCGGGACAGGTGGTGGGTTGTATGAGAACCCCGGACTATTCGACGATTCCCGCCGTGTGGTCACTCGGCGGCCAGGTCGAGACGCTTCCCGCGCCGTCCCGCGGCTGCGCCACTATCGCGGGCGAGAACGGGGAAGTCGCGGGCGCCCTCCCGGAGCACGGGCCTTACGACACGCCCGTGGTGTGGCGCCGTGGCTAAGGTCGGGGGATGGATCCCGAGGAGCTTCGGCAGCGGTTTTCCCTGCTGACCACCGCGCATCTGACCGACGGCTGCGTCCGCGCCGGCGTCCCGGTCCGCTGCGCGCCGGCCGGAACGCACGCGATCGTGCCCGGCAGCCGCGTCGCCGGGCGGGTCACCCCCGCCCGGCACGTCGGCAGCGTCGACGTCTTCCTGGAGGCGTACGAAACCGCGAACCCCGGCGACGTCCTGGTCGTCGACAACGGCGGCAGGCTCGACGAAAGCTGCGTCGGAGACCTCGCGGTCCTCGAAGCGGAGGCGGCCGGGATGAGCGGCGTCGTCATCTGGGGCCTGCACCGCGACACCGCCGACATCAAGAAGATCGGCCTGCCGGTGTTCAGTCTCGGCTCGATCCCGACCGGCCCGCTCTCGGTCTCCGCCCGCCCGGACGGCGCACTGGAATCGGCCGTCGTCGGGGAGTGGACGGTGACCCGGGACCACTTCGTGTTCGGTGACGAGGACGGCGTGCTGTTCGTCCCGGCCGACCGCGCCGACGAGGTCCTGGACCGGGCGGAAGCCATCCGCGACACCGAACGGCGGCAAGCCGAGCGGATCCGAGCCGGAGAGACGCTTCGCGAACAGGTGCGCTTCGCCGACTTCCTCGTGGAGCGCGAGAAGTCACCTTCGCTGACGTTCCGGGAGCACCTGCGGGCGGTCGGCGGCGCCATCGAGGAGTAGCAAGGGACCTTTGCTATCGCCGCTGGTCTTGAGTGGTAAGTGAGGTCATTGAGGGGTGCGGCAAAGGTGACAGGTCGGAGCCTGGTCCGTGAAGGCCTCCTTCCCTACTCTCAAGGTAGGCAAGGAGGCCTTCACGGCGCGGTGACTCATACGCCACCGGATCGATAACCTCGGGATTATGGAACTGCGGGACATCGAGATCTTCCTGACGCTGGCCGACGAGCTGCATTTCGGCCGCACCGCCGAACGGCTGCATGTCTCGCAGGCCCGGGTGAGCCAGACGATCAAGCAGGTGGAGCGCCGGATCGGCGCACCTCTGTTCGCCCGCACCAGCAGGCGGGTCCAGCTCACGCCGATCGGCAGGCGGCTGCGGGACGACCTCGGGCCCGCCTACCGCGCGCTGCACGAAGGCATCGAACGCGCGGTCACCGCCGGACGCGGGATAGGTGGCGTCCTCCGGCTGGGCTTCGAGGCACCCGGCGTCGCCGACCTCACCGAGAGCCTGCTGGACCGCTTCCGGCAGCGTTACCCGGAAACGGACTTGCTGATCCGGGAGGCGGATTTCGCCGACCCGGTCGCGATGCTGCGCTCGGGCGAGATCGACGTCCTGGTGACCCTGCTTCCGGCCGACGAAGCCGATCTCACCACCGGTCCGGCCGTGTACCGCGAACCGATGGTGCTCGCGGTGTCGTCGAAACACCCGTTCGCGCACCGGAAGTCGGTGACTCTGGACGATCTCGCCAGGGACACCGTCCTCCGCGCGGCGCATCCGCCGGAGCCGTACTGGGTCGAGGAGCCGAGGCAGTGGCTGACCCCGGCCGGACATCCGGTGACCCGGGGCAAGCCGTTCGCGACCTTTCAGGAACTGCTCGCCGCGATCGCCACCGGCGCCGGGATCTGTCCCCTCGCCGCGCACGCGCAGGAGTACTTCAGCCACCCGCGAATCCGCTTCGTGCCCTTCGCGGGCTCACCCGACGTCGAGTGGGGCCTCGTCTGGCCGCGCTCCGCCGAGACAGCGCGCGTACAGGCCTTCGCGAACGTCGCCTCCTCCGCCCGCCCCTGACTCCCGCGGAAAAAGGGAGCAAGGGACCTTTGCTATCACCCGGCCCCGCCCACCGCCCCCGACCAGCGTGAAACTAGCCGACGACCTTCTGCACCCAGTCGGCCTCGAGCTTCACGACCTGGCCGTTCGAAGCGACGGTCGGCGTGCCGAAACCGGGCCCATTGCCGAAGTCCTGCTGCAAGGACGGATCCGTGGAGGTCTTCTTGTACGCGTCCTGGATCTGCTGCTCGTAGACACCGGTGTTGACCGCCGTGGCGAAAGCCGGGTCGGTGATGCCGACGTCCTGGCCGAGCTTGATCAGCTGCCCCTTGTCGAACCCGCGTCCGCCTTCCTGCGGCTGGTCCTTGAACAGCGCGTCGTGGAAGGCGAGGAACTTGCCGGCGTCGGCCGCGGCGAGCGAGGCGTTGGCGGAGTCCATCGAGTACCCCGGCGGGTCGGAGCGCTGGTTGAGCATCGGCAGCATGTGATAGCGGACCTGCAGGACGCCGTTGTTGACCTGCTCCTGGATCTGGTCCTTGAACTTCTCCTCGAACTGCTTGCAGATCGGGCAGAGGAAGTCGGCGTAGACGTCGATCGTCTTCTTCGCCTCCGGCTTGCCGACGACCACGACGGCCCCGTCACGCTTTTGGACGACACCGGGCGCGACCGTCGCCGACGCCTGCGGCTGGATCACCTTCCCCTCGGTGCTGTCCTTGCTGGACGTCGTCCAGATGACGCCACCGATCACCAGCGCGGCGAGTACGACCACGGCGACCGTGATCGCGACGACCTTCTTCTTGTCGCCGCCGGCGACGCCCCTGGCCTGTGCCACCGAGCGCGCCGACGTCTGCTGCTGCTTGCGTTTCCGAGCGTTGCGCTCAGCTCCACCCACGATTATTCGTTCCCTTCAGCGATACCCACATAGTCGTCGTCCGCGGGGGCACGAGAGTTCCCGAGCCAGCCGTCCACGGAGAACCAGGTCCGCGGCCGGACGATCAACCAGACGCCCAGCAGCGCGAACCCGAGGTCCCTGGCGATCTCCTGCGGATACTGCGTCTGATCCGCGGCGATCTGACCGCCACCGCCGAAGCAGCCGCAGTCGATGCTCAGCCCGCGCGCCCAGGATTGGGCGATCGCGGCGATGAGCACGGCGAGCAGCAGCACCGACAGCACCGACACCCAGCGGGTCACGAACCCGGCGAGCAGGAACAGGCCGAGCGCCAGTTCGACGAGCGGCATCCCGATCGCGACCGGGCGGACGAGCCCGTCCGGCAGGACGTCGAACGCCTGCACCGCGATGTAGGTCTGCCCCGGATCGCTGATCTTCAGCGCTCCGGAAATCAACCAGACGGCGGCGAGTCCGAGCCGGGCAAGGGTGCCCACGGCGTCGAGTACGACTTGGGGCGGTCTACGCACGGGCCTAGGCTAACGGGCAACCCTGAGAACAAGGTGAGGCGGCGGACGGAGGCACCCGATGAGGGGACGTGCCCTGCTGGCGGCTTGCTTGCTGCTGGTCACCACGGCGGCCTGCGGACCGGAGGCCGGTCCGGCGGATTCGCTCGTCGCCCGCGCCGTCGGAGCCAACGAACTCACCATCGGCATCCGCTTCGACCAGCCGGGGCTTTCCAAACGGACGGTCGACGGCCGCTACGTCGGTTTCGACGTCGACGTAGCCAAGTACGTCGCGAGCGAATTGGGTGTCGACGCGGATCGCATCACCTGGCACGACAGCCGACCGTCGACCCGTGAGACGGACATAACATCCGGGCTCACGGATCTGATGGTGGCGACCTACTCGATCACCGAGAAACGCAAACAGGTGGTCGCCTTCGCCGGACCCTATTTCGAAACCGGCCAGGATCTGCTGGTCCGTCTCCGGTCGACCGACATCACCGGCCCGGAGAACCTCAACGGCCGCAAACTGTGCGCCGTGGGCGGCACCACCTCGGCCGAGCAGGTGCGCGACAAGTTCGCCCAGGCCGTCCAGCTCGTCGAATATCCGCGCTATCAGGATTGCGTCACGGCGTTGCTCGCGGGGC
The DNA here is from genome assembly GCF_055575355.1 of Amycolatopsis sp. NPDC034160. Taxonomy (NCBI): domain Bacteria; kingdom Bacillati; phylum Actinomycetota; class Actinomycetes; order Pseudonocardiales; family Pseudonocardiaceae; genus Amycolatopsis; species Amycolatopsis sp. NPDC034160. Next base: position 684,363 of record NZ_JBVISU010000002.1, read on the forward strand.
AGGTCGACGCGGTGACGACCGACGACGTCATCCTGGCCGGATACGTCGCGCAGAATCCGGAGTTGCTGAGGGTCGTCGGCAAGCCGTTCTCCGCCGAGAAATACGGCGTCGGCCTGCGCAAGGGCGACAACGAAGGGCGGGCGGCGGTGGCCAGGGCCATCCAGAAGATGATCTCGTCCGGCGAGTGGCTCGCGTCGCTGAACCGCAACATCGGCCCGTCCGGTTACCGGATCCCGCCTCCACCGCAGGTCACCGAGCAGTGACCCTTCCCGATCTGCCGGTTCGCGCCGTCCTGCCCGAACTCCTGGCCGCCCTCGACACGCACGGCACCGCGGTACTCGTCGCGCCCCCTGGCACCGGCAAGACCACCTTGGTGCCGCTCGCGCTGGACGACGGCGAAGGCCGGGTGATCGTCGCCGAACCGAGGCGGCTGGCCGCACGGGCCGCGGCGGCGCGGATGGCGTCCCTGCTGGGCGAACGGGTCGGCGAGACCGTCGGTTATTCGGTGCGCGGAGACCGAAAGGTGTCGTCTTCGACGCGGATCGAAGTGGTCACTTCCGGGTTGCTGGTCCGGCGGGTGCAGGGCGACCCCGAACTTCCCGGGGTTTCGACCGTGCTGCTCGACGAATGCCACGAGCGCCACCTCGACGCGGACCTCCTGCTCGCGCTGCTGCTGGACGTGCGCGCCGGGCTGCGGGACGACCTGCGCCTGCTCGCGACATCGGCCACCGTGGCGGCCGGGCGGCTGGCCGCCCTGCTCGGGGACGCGCCGGTGATCATCGCGCGGGCACGGACCTATCCGGTCGACGTCTCGTATGAGCCACCCGCGCGCGGCGAGCGGATCGAGGCGACCGTGGCCCGTGCGATCCACAAAGCACTGTCCGAAGGGGACGGTGACGTCCTCGCGTTCCTGCCCGGCGTCGGCGAAATCGCCAGGGTGAGCGGACGGCTCAGCGACCTGGACGCCGACGTGCTGCCACTGCACGGACGGCTTTCGGTGGCGAGCCAGGACGACGCGCTGCGACCGCGTGCCCGTCGCCGGGTGGTGCTCTCGACGTCGGTCGCCGAGTCCAGCCTGACCGTTCCCGGCGTACGCGCGGTGGTGGACTGCGGACTGTCCCGCGTACCCCGTGTCGATCATCGGCGTGGCCTGCCGGGGCTGGCCACGGTCCGCGTTTCGGCGGCTGTCGCGGAGCAGCGCGCCGGCCGGGCCGGACGGGAAGCGCCTGGGCGCGCCTACCGATGCTGGGCCGCGCACGAACAGGGTTCTCTGCCTGCCTACCCCGAACCCGAAATCCGCACGGCCGAACTGGCCCGGTTCGCTTTGGAGCTCGCGTGCTGGTCCACTCCGGACGGTTCCGGGCTCGCCTGGTGGGACCCGCCCGGGGAAGGCGCGCTCGCCGCCGGTCGCGCGCTGCTGACGACGCTCGGCGCGACCGCGGAAGACGGCACGGTGACCGAACGCGGCCGGAAGATGGCCGAACTCGGCCTGCATCCGCGCCTGGCGCGGGCACTGCTGGACGGCGCGGCGCGGACCAACGCGCGTTCGGCCGCCGAGGTCGTCGCGCTGCTCGACAGTGGCGGCACGCTGACCGACCTCGAGGCCGAACTACGGCGTGTACGGGGCGACGACCGTTGGAAGTCCGACGTGCGACGGCTTTCCAGGCTGGTGCCCGACGGCGGCGGCGCGCCCGACCCCGCGCTGATCGTCGCGCTGGCGCATCCCGAACGGCTCGCCCGACGGCGTTCCGCGGGTACACCGGTCTATTTGATGGCCGGTGGCACGGCGGCGGAACTGCCGCGCGGCAGCGGACTGGCCGACGTCGAATGGCTGGCGGTGGCCGAAGCGACCCGCGATCCCGGCCGCGCCCAGGGCATCATCCGGCTGGCCGCGCCCGCCGACGAGAACCTCGCCGTCCGCGCGGCACCGAATCTGGTCTCCTCGGCCGACGAAGTGCACTGGTCCCACGGGGACGTCGTGGCGCGTTCGATACGACGGCTCGGAGCGATCGTGCTGTCGGAGAAACCGCTGCGCTCGCCCGCGCCGGACGCGCTTCGCGCCGCGCTGCTGGAGGGATTGCGCACCGAAGGGCTCGGCCTCCTGCGCTGGTCCGAAGACGGGCGACGACTCCGTGAGCGGCTGTTCTTCCTGCATCGGGTGGTGGGTTCACCTTGGCCCGCGGTCGACGAAGCGGCTCTTTTGTCCACTTTGGACTCTTGGCTCGACCTCGGCTCCGCCCGCCGCCGATCGGACCTGGCGTCGATTGACGCGGGTGCCGCGCTGCGCGGCCTGCTGCCGTGGCCCGAAGCGTCGCGATTGGACGAACTGGCGCCGGACCGGCTGGAGGTCCCGTCGGGTTCGCGGATCCGGGTCGACTACTCGGGTGAGCAGCCGGTGCTGGCCGTGAAACTGCAGGAGACCTTCGGCTGGCTCGCGACACCGGAACTGGCGGGGGTCCCCGTCGTCCTGCATCTGCTTTCCCCCGCCGGACGGCCCGCCGCGGTCACCGCCGATCTGGAATCGTTCTGGCGCAACGGTTATGCGGCCGTGCGGGCCGATCTCCGCGGGCGGTACCCGAAGCATCCCTGGCCGGACGACCCGCTGAGCGCCGCTCCCACCCGGCGGACCACGCGGCGCGGCTCCTGACCGGTCAGTCCATCATCTGGTGCTGAGGCCGGGTCGGCAGCCGCTCCGCCAGCTCCTCGTCGTCCAGTTGCTCGCTCAGCCCCAGTTGTACCGCGCTGCGGATCTGCTCCCGGTTCTCCCGCACGACATGCGCGAAGAACTCGTCGGTCCGCGGATCGGTCAGTACTTCGAGGATCACGCGCATCGCGGTGTCGATCACCGAACGGACCACCTCGTCGTGGAACGGCAGCTTCGAAAGCCGTCCCGCCTGCGGATCGTTTTTCAGTTTCTCGGCGATGATCCCCCGGAGCAGGGTCTGGTTTTCGCCGAGTGAACGCGCGAGGTTCTGCGGGTAGTTCCCGGTTTCCAGCACCTTGACGACCTCGTCGAGTACCGCGATCGTGATCGGCTTCTTGATCGCCAGCACGATCGGCCGCGACAGGCGTTCGACCAGCCGCTGCGTGAACCGCTCCCCGAAAGCGCGGTCCGCCGTCCGCGCGAGCCGGATCAGCACCACGATGATCCGCAGCAACCGGAACCCGCGCAGCGCGGGATGCGCGATGGGGATCATGCCGAGGATTTCGTACCAGTTGCGCAGCGGGAACCGCTTTTCCCAGCCGGTGCTCCGCCACCGCCATAGGAATTCCAGCGCGAAGATCCCGCACACCGTCGTGTCGATGATGAACACGCGATGCGCCGTCTCGTCCGAATGCGGGAAGAACGTCACATACACGAGCAGCCCTACGGAGAACACGGCGAGTGCGAGCATCACCAGGTCGAGCGGATTCACGCGCCGTTGTCCACGGGTGGTCATGGCGCCGATTGTGCCTTTCCGCGCTGACTCGTGCCGAACGGCACCTGCCGAAAGTAAGGGGTGACCGATGACTTCGGGGCAATGCCCGCGCGGGCCTCCACGCCGGAAACTGGCATCACACGAAGGAGGACGCGGATGATCACGCTTCGAGGACTCACGAAGCGCTATGGCGAGAAGACGGTCGTCGACGGGCTGACCTTCGCCGTCGAGCCGGGCAAGGTGACCGGTTTCCTCGGTCCCAACGGCGCCGGGAAGTCGACGACCATGCGGATGACGCTCGGCCTCGACGCACCGAGCGCCGGAGAGGTCCGCATCGACGGCAAGAAGTACGCGGACCTGCGGTATCCGCTGTGTGAGGTCGGCGCGTTGCTGGAAGCCAAGGCGCTGCACCCTGGCCGGAGCGCGGGCAAGCACCTCCTGGCGATGGCGCGCAGCAACGGGATCCCGGCGAGCCGGGTGGACGAAGTGCTCGCGACGGTCGGCCTCACCGACGTCGCGGGCAAACGAGCCGGGACGTTCTCGCTCGGGATGGGGCAGCGGCTCGGCATCGCCGGCGCCCTGCTGGGCGACCCCGGTGTGCTGATGTTCGACGAGCCGGTCAACGGCCTCGACCCTGACGGTGTCCGCTGGGTCCGGCAACTGATGCGATCACTCGCCGCGGAGGGCCGCACGGTGTTCGTGTCGAGCCACCTGATGAGCGAGATGCAGCTGACCGCCGACAGGCTGGTCGTCATCGGCAAGGGAAAGCTGCTCGCCGACGCGCCGGTCGACGAATTCATCGCGGGCAATTCGCGGACGTCGGTCGCGGTGCGGGTACCCGCTCCCGCCGAGCTGCGTGCGCTCGAACAGCGTCTGCGCGCACTCGGTGCGAGCACGGAAGCCGATCGGGACGAACTGATCGTGCACGACCTGCCCGTACACCTCGTCGGCGACGCGGTGCACGAACTCGGGATCCGCGTGCACGGGCTGACCGAACAGACCGCGTCGCTGGAGCAGGCCTACATGGAATTGACCGCGTCGTCGGTCGAATACGGAACGGGAGTCGCGGCATGAAGTCACTCATGGTCCTGGTGGCGATGATCGCCGGCCTGCTGGGGGTGCCGGCGGCCGCGTCGGCCTCACCGAATCTGTCGCTGCCCACGCCGGGTGGCCCGATGCCGATCGGGATGCGCACGCTGCATCTCACCGACCAGCACCGAGCCGACCCCTGGGTGCCCGAGAAACGGCGCGAACTGATGGTCAGCGTCTGGTACCCGGCCGTTCCGGTCGGGCGCGCGCCGCTGTACATGACCCACGCGGAGTCGGCGGCGGCGGTCGCCGGACGGAAGCTCGACCTGCCGCCGGACGCGCTGAGCAAGGTACGGGTTCACTCGAGGGAGAACGCGCCTTCGCTGCCCGGGCGTCGTCCCTTGGTCTTGCTTTCGCCGGGCGCGGGAAACAACCGGGTCACCCTGACCGCGGTCGCCGAACGTCTTGCGGCGCAAGGATTCGTGGTCGCCGGGATCGACCACGCCTACGAAGCCTGGGCGACGGAATTTCCCGACGGGCTCCGCCAGTGCGTCGCTTGTGGGCGACCGAACGACCCCTGGCCCGCCGCGATCGCGAACCGTGCGATCGACACCTCGTTTGTCATCGACACCCTGGTGAAGGACCGGCGCTGGTCGATCGACGCCACGAAGATCGGGATGGCCGGGCATTCCGCCGGTGGTTCGGCCACCGCCACGGCCATGGTCGCCGACCGGCGGATCAGGGCGGGCGTGAACGTCGACGGCCCGTTCTTCGGCACCGTTTCCCTCGACCGGCCGATCCTGCTGCTGGCCAGCCCGCTCGGCGAGAAGTACTACAGCCCGAGCTGGGACGAGACCTGGCCGCGGCTCACTGGGCCGAAGGAGCGGTACCTGCTCGAAAACAGCGGCCACTCCTCGGTGACCGACAGCGCGATCCTGACAGATCAGCTGGGCCTGCGAGCCTCGCTGCCCGCCGATTTCGTCCGCAACCAGTACGGCTCGATCGATTCCCGGGAAGCGCTGGACTTCTTCCGCGACCGGCTGACCGCCTTCTTCAAGCAGTGGAGCGCGCGATGAACACGATCTCTTCGGAATGGACCAAGTTCTGGTCGGTCCGCTCCACCTGGTGGTGCCTGATCAGCGGAGTCGTGCTGATGCTCGCCTACTCCGGCGCGCTGGGCCTGGCCGCGAACTCCGGCGTCGAACGCTCGATGGCCCCGCACGCCGTGGTGACCGGAGCGGCGTTCTACCTCACGCAGTTCGCCGTGGTCGCGCTGGCGACGCTGTTCATCACGAGCGAGTACGCCAGCGGCAGCATCCGCTCGACCCTGCAGTGGGTCCCGGTGCGCAACCGGGTCATCGCGGCGAAATCGGCCGTCCTGCTGCCGGTGCTGTTCGGCTACGGCGTCCTGAACACCCTCGCCGGCGTGGCGATCTCTGCGCCACTGATCCCCGCGCGGGATTCTTCGGTGGGCGACGTCCTGGCGACCTCGGCGGGCATGGGCGGCTACTTCGCGCTGCTGGGCCTGCTCTGCCTCGGCCTCGGGACGGCACTGCGGAGCACCGCGGGGACGATCGTGTCGGTGTTCGTGCTGCTGGTGATGATCCCGATGTTCGCCGGCTCGCTCGGCGGGGAGGACATCGTGAACTACTTCCCCGGCTTCGCGGGCGTCAACGCCATGGTCACGTCAGGCGAGCCGAACCCGATCTTTGGCGGCGTCGCGCCCTACGCGCCTTGGGTCGGCATCGCGCTCTGTACGGCTTGGGCGGCGGCCGGTCTCGCGGCCGGTTCCACCGTGCTCCGGCGCCGCGACGCCTGAGGGAGAGCAAGGGACCTTTACTCTCGCTTACTTAGCATGCCTAAGCGAGCGAGAGCAAAGGTCCCTTGCTCTCTTTCTGCAGGTCAACGCGGCCACTGTGTCCTCTGCTCCTTCTGAGCCATAACCGCAGGTCAGCACCCCTGGCGATAGCAAAGGTCCCCGCTACCCCGCCACCCCCAGCCCAGCCAGCACCTCCCCCGCGTCCCGCGTCAGCTCCGCCAGCCCCGGCGGCCGCAGCGACCCGGTCCCGGCCAGCGCGTCGAAGATCGTCCCGTCCAGCCACGCGACGAGCACCCGCGCGTGCCGCTCCGGCTCCGCCGACCCGCGGTCGGCCAGCACCTCGGCACACCTTCGCCGGATCACCAGCCCACCGCGGTCATAGGCCTCGCGCAACTCCGGCCGCCGTGTCGCCTCCAGCGCGAACTCGTATCGCGCCAGCATCCGCGTCCGTCCCTGCGTGATCGCCGCGTACGCGAACCCCGCCAAGTACTCGGCCAGCTTCCCGGGCCGCGGCTCGATGGTCACCTCGTCGAGTTCGACCATCCGCGAGATCGCCAGTTCCAGCAGCGCCGCCCGCGTCCGCGCGTAATACGAGGTCGATCCCGGCGGCAGCCCGGCGCACCGGTCGACAGCGCGATGTGTCAGGCCCCGCATCCCCTCGGCCGCGATCACCTCGATGGCCGCATCCCCGATTATCGCCTTTCGCACTCTACAAGTGTAGTAGTACTCTACAAACGTAGAGGAGGTCGACATGCGCAAAGCGATCGTGGTCGGCGGGGGAATCGGCGGGCTCAGCGCCGCCATCGGGCTGCACGGCATCGGCTGGGAGGTCACCGTCCTGGAACGAGCGCCGGAACTCACCGCCGCGGGCGCGGGCATCTCCCTGTGGCCGAACGCCCTGCGCTCACTCGAAACACTGGGCGTCCGCCTCGACAAGCTCCAAGAACAATCGTCGGGCGGCCTCCACGACCGGAAAGGCCGCCGCATCACCCGATGGGACGCCGACGCGTTCCGCCGTCACCACGGCCGTCCGCTCGCCGCCCTCCACCGCGCCGACCTCATCGCGGGACTCCTCGCCGCCCTGCCCGCCGGAAGCGTCCGCACCGGCACCGCGGTCACCGACGTCGGCGACCTCGACGCGGACGTCGTCATCGCCGCCGACGGAATCCACAGTGGACTCCGCAAGCAGCTGTGGCCACGGCATCCCGCACCGGTCTACAGCGGCAGCACGGCCTTCCGCGCCGTGACCGCACTCCCGCACCCGACGGACCTCAGCACGAGCTGGGACGACGGCGCCGAGATCGGCGTCATCCCGCTCCACGACGGCCGCGTCTACTGGTGGGCGAGCTACGTCGCCGAAGCAGGCATCCGGCACGAAGACCCGAAGGCCTATCTCCGTGAACGTTTCGGCGGCTGGCACGAACCGATCCCGCGGCTCATCGACGCCACCACACCCGAGACGCTGCTCCACCACGACCTCTACCTGCTCGGCACTCCTCTGCCGTCCTACGTGAAGGGGCGGGTCGCGCTCCTCGGCGACGCCGCGCACGCGATGCCGCCGTTCCTCGGCCAAGGCGGTTGCCAGGCGATCGAAGACGCCGTCGTCCTCGCCGCCGCGCTCAGTTCCACCGAAGACGTCGACGCGGCGCTCAAGAGGTACGACGAGCAGCGCCGCCCGCGCAGTCAGTCGGTCGTCAAGTCGTCGATTCAGGCGGGAAAAATGGGGCCACAGTTGCGGAACCCGCTCGCCGTGGCCGTACGCAACAGCGTCTTCCGGCTGCTTCCCGGCGCGCTCACCGCCCGCATCGGAGCCGGGGTCAGCGGCTGGACGCCTCCGGTTCCCCGCCGACCAGCCCCGCCTCGTACGCGGTGATCGCGGCCTGCACCCGGTTCCGCGCGCCGAGCCGGTTGAGGATGGTGCTCACGTAGGCCTTCACCGTGCCCTCGACCACGAACAGCTTGCCCGCGATGTCCGCATTGGACAGTCCGGAACCCAGCAGTGCCAGCACTTCCTGTTCACGCGGGGTCAGCTTGCCGATCAACGCCTTCGCCTCTTCCGCGCGGGAAACCTGGTTGCCGGAGAAGCGGGCGATGACCCGCTGCGCCACCTTCGGCGAAAGGAACGCCGCGCCACCCGCGACCGCGTGGATCCCGGACAGCAGTTCCCGCGGATCACCGGATTTCAGCAGGAAACCGCTCGCGCCGAGACCGAGCGCGCGTTCGATGTAGGTGTCCTCGCCGAACGTGGTCAGCATGATCACGCCGACTTCGGGCAGCAGCCGCCGGATCTCCTCCGCCGCTTTCAGCCCGTCCATGACCGGCATCCGGATGTCGAGAAGCACGACGTCCGGCCTGGTCGCGCGCACCTGCTCGACGGCGGAACGGCCGTCCCCGGCCTCCGCGACCACTTCGATGTCGGCGTCGGCGGCCAGGATCGCCGACACGCCGGCCCGGATCATCGCCTCGTCATCGGCCAGCACCACCCGGATCATCCGGGTTCCCCCTTTGCTCGTCTTCACTGATCACGTCCTTCGCCACGAGTTTCCCGTCGGCGAAGCACAGCCGGTAGGCCTCGTAGTTTAAGTTGAACACGGTGCGCTCGGTGCCGTAGTACTCGCATGTCGCTCCCGCGGGCACCGGCGGCTCCACCGTCCGCGGCCGCGCGATCCGCTGACCGCCGGGCAGGACGGGCGCGATCTCCGCCCGCGTCTGACCGACCCGGATCCGCTCGTAGGCTCCTCTGGGGAGTTCGGAGCCGTACCACTGGACGAGGAACACCACCCCGCTGATCCCGACCACCAGGCCGAAGAGCCCGATCGGCACGACCACCGCCTGGATCAGGCTGCGCCGGACGTCGCGGCGGGCGCGTTCCAGTTCCCTGGCCGATGTCGACTGCCCGACCTCCGCGTCCATCGCCGCCTGGCTCTCCGGCGATTCCTCCGAAGGCGCCGCGTCGTGCGGCAGGGTGGCGCTGACCTCGAACCCGCCGCCGCTCGGCGCCGCCCGCAATGTCCCGCCGACCAGCCGGACCCGTTCACGCAGGCCGATCAGGCCGCGGCGTCCGGACGACCGTCCGGGCAGTGGACCCGCGGGCGGCGGCGCGTTGGTGACCACGACGTCCGTCTGCCCCGCCGAGCGCACGACCCGGACGGTGACGGCGGCTCCCGGCGCGTGTTTGACGACGTTCGTCAAGGACTCCTGGACCACGCGATACGCCGCGCGGTCGACCATTCCCGGCTCGCCGTCGACGGGTGCGTCCACAGAGGACTCGATCAGCACGCCGGACGCCCTCGCGCGGTGGAGCAGTTCGTCGATACTCTCGTCGACCGGCACGGTCGGGGCGTCGTCCTCGCGCAGCACGCCGATGATCTCGCGCAGCCGTTCGGTCGCCGTCGCGGCGCTCTGCCGCAATTCGCCGGCGGCCTGCCGCTGGAGCTCGTCGAGTCCGCCCGCGACCTCCAGCGCCGCGGCGCGGACCGCGATGAGACTCAGCTCGTGGCCCAGCGAATCGTGCATGTCGCTGGCGATCCTCGTCCGTTCACGCAACCGCGCGCGGTCGGCGATGAGCCGCTGACGGCTCTCCATCTCCTCGGCGCGGCGCCAGCCGTCGCGCGCCATGTCCTCGCGCTGCCGGATGTAGCGGCCCAGCAACCACGGCGTCACCGAGGCGAAGACCAAGATGCCGAGCAACGCACCCCATGCCGAGAAGCCGTCCTCGCTCCACAGCAGCGCCACCGGGACCGCGATCACGGAGACGATCGCGAAGACACGCATCATCGGCTTCGCGACCGGCTGCCGGTAACCCGCGAGGTAACTCACGGCGACGAGGAGGAATCCCTCCCAGATCGGCACCCGGCCACCGAAGCTGCCCAGCACGATGAAGCTCGCGAACATGGCGATGGTGAGCGAGACCAGCGGGTACCGCCTCGACACGGCGATCGCGGCCGTGGTCGCGGTGAGCCCGAAGAGCAGTTCCCAGTGCTTCGTGCTGGATCCGGCGTCGATGGTCACCCAGCCACAGAGCCCGAGCCACAGCGCGACGTCCATGACCAGTCGCCGCCCGCGCCGCACGGGCTCCTCTGCGTCCTTCACAGACTTGGACGCTACAAGCCGTGACGAGCGGACCGCCATGGACGAAAGTAAAGGTCCCCTGCTTCCCCTGGTTTCATGAGGCATGATGATCCACCATGGCCGAGCGCACACTCTCCGGTCAGCTAGGCGGTCCTGTCCCGGCAGGCATCGAAGCGCTGGCCGAACACGAGAAACAGGACCTCTCCGACGCGTTGCGCGACGCGCGCCACCGCCAGGCCAAGGCCTTGGCCGAAGCGGGCGAAGAGGGCCTGAGGTACGTACCCGCCCTTCTGCGGGGCACCGTCCGCAAGGTGGTGGGCCTGTGACCAACGAAAACTTCGCCTCGCAGGCGGAGATCCTCAAACTCGCGCGCGTCCTCGGCACCACGCCCGAGCGACTCGCCTACCTCGACCGCGTGGACGCCGCCGAACTCCAGACGTTCCGTGAGCAGGTCACGGACACGCTGTTCGACGCGAACCGCGCCGCCCTCGAGCGGATGGCGATGGCGAGCAAGCTCGTCCCCTCCCCGATTCTGGCGAAGATCGCCGAGAAGGTCTTCGGCCCGCTTCTGTGCGCCCGGATCGCCGGACTGGTGGACGTCTCCCGGGGCGTTGACGTCGCGAAGAGGCTGAAGCCGCGGTTCCTCGCCGACGTCGCGGCCGAGCTGGATCCGCGCCGAGCGAGCGCGATCATCGCCCGGATCCCGCTCGACACCGTCGTCGCGGTCGCCGGGGAACTAGTGCGCCGCGAGGACTGGATCACCGTCGGCCGGTTCGTCGGTCACCTGCCCGATCCGACGGTGCGGAAGGCCCTCGACGTCATCGGCGACAAAGCGCTGATCCGGATCGCCTTCGTCCTCGACGACAAGAACCGGATCGACCACGTCCTCGGCCTGCTCTCCGCGGACCGGTTCCGCGGCCTCCTGCGGGTCGCGGCCGCCGACGAAGGCCTGTGGCCGCCTCTGCTCGACCTGCTCACCCACCTGAGCGAGAAGCGGATCGAACAGTGGTCGCACCTGCTCGGCGAACTCCCGCCCGCCCTGCGCGAGCGCGTCGAAGACACCCTCGGCCAGGCCTCCTGATCCCGCCGGGGGAGCAAGGGACCTTTGCTATCGTTTTGCGGCGAAACCGCTGGTCAGCAGCCTCCCGCGCCGCCACACGGCGGCCGTCAGCGGCACCCCGGGCCGATACGCGAGGTGCGTGACCGAAGGCGCTTCGAGCACCTGAAGGTCCGCCCGCGCGCCAGGCCGGATCACCCCGACGTCGTCCCTCCGCAGGGCCCGAGCGCCGCCCGCCGTCGCCGACCAGACGGCCTCCTCGATCGTCATCCGCATCTGCAGAACCGCGGTCGTCACGCAGAACGCCATCGACGTCGTGTACGAGCTGCCCGGATTCGCGTTGCTCGCCAGCGCGACCGTCGCCCCGGCGTCGAGCAGCCGCCGCGCCGGAGCCAACGGCTGCCGGGTCGACAGGTCACACGCGGGCAAAAGGGTCGTGACAGTGTCCGAAGCGGCGAGAGCCTCTACGTCCGCTTCGCTCAGGTAGGTGCAGTGGTCGACACTCGCCGCCCCCAGCTCGACGGCGAGCCCTACACCCGGCCCCTCCCCCAGCTGGTTCCCGTGCACGCGCAGCCCGAGGCCGCGTTCCCGTGCCGCCTTCAGCACCCGCCCGGACTGTCCCTCGTCGAAAGCGCCGGTCTCGCAGAACACGTCCGCCCACCGCACGAGCGGCGCCACGGCGTCGAGCATGTCACCGCAGACCAAGTCCACATAGGACTCCGCGTCCGCGCCCGGTGGCACCAGATGAGCGCCGAGGAAGGTGACCTCGTCGGCCACGTCGGCGGCGATCCGCGCCGAGCGCACCTCGTCTTCGACGTTCAGCCCGTATCCGGTCTTCGTCTCCAGACACGTCGTGCCCTGCCGCGCCGCTTCGTCGACGTGACGCCGCAGGTTCGCGGCCAGCTGCTCGTCGGAAGCCGACCGCGTCGCCTCGACAGTGACCGCGATACCCCCGGCGCTGTACGCCTTCCCGGCCATCCGCGCCTCGAACTCGGCCGTCCGGTCCCCGGCGAAGACAAGGTGGGTGTGGCTGTCCACCCAACCGGGCAGCACCGCGCGACCGTCGACGTCGACCCGCTCGTCCGCGTCCGGCGCGTGCGCCGCCGAACCGGCCCAAGCGATCGTCTCGCCCTCCACGATGACGGCCGCGTCGCGGAGTTTGCCCAGCTCGGCGTCGTTCGTGGTGAGCTCGCCGATACCCGTGATCAGGACTGCCACAATGCCTCGATCTCCTTGGCCAAGACCGTTTCCGGCCGGTCGATCAGCTGGTGTGCGCCATCGCGGACGATCTCACGCCCGGCGATCACGACGTTCCGCACGTCCGCCCCGGACGCGGCGAAGACCACCCCGGACGGCTCGATTCCCGCGGTCCGCACCGAACCGAGGCCGACCGTCACCAGGTCCGCACCCGCGCCCGGAGCCAGCTCGCCGACCCCGTCCCAGCCGATCGCGCCGTGATCCGTCGCCGCCGCGAGCAGTTCCTCCGCGGTGAACCTGCCGCGCTTCTCGCTGGCGAGCCGCTCGTTCAGTTCCAGTGCCCTGGTCTCCTCGAACGCGTCGACGACCGCGTTGCTGTCACTCCCGACGCACAGCCGCACACCCGCGTCCAGCAGCGTCCGCGCGGGACCGATGCCGTCGCCGAGATCCCGTTCAGTCGTCGGGCAAAAGCAGGCACGACTCCCAGCCTCGCCGAGCCATTTGACGTCGCCCGGTGTCAGGTGCGTCGCGTGCACCGCGGTGAGCCGTTCGCTGAGCACGCCGTTGTCCCAGAGCAGCCCCGTCGGAGTCCAGCGATAAGCCGCCATGCACTGTTCGTTCTCGGCCCGCTGCTCGGAGAGGTGGATGTGCAACGGCCGATCCGCCGGCGTTCCATTGTCCACTTCGGACAGTTGGTCTTCGGGAACGGCACGCACGGAATGGATCGCGCCACCCACCCGGAACGTCTCGTCTTCCCGCAGCTCGCCGACCCGCCGCGCCCAGTGCGCCGCGGAACCGTCGGAGAACCGCTTCTGCACCTCGTCGGGCTCGACGCCGATGCCGCCCGTGAGGTAGCACGTGTCGAGCAACGTCAGCCGGATCCCGGCGTCCCTGGCGGCTTGCCGTAGCGCCTCACCCATCGCGTTCGGCTCGGCATAGGGCTTTCCGCCTGGAGCGTGGTGCAGATAGTGGAACTCGCCGACACTCGTGTACCCGGCCAGCACCATCTCGGCGTAGACGCCCCGCGCCAGCCGGTAGTACGAGTCCGGATCGAGCCGCGACGCGAGCGAGTACATCCGCTCGCGCCACGTCCAGAAGGTCCCGCGGTCATGGTGCGTCCGGCCGCGCAGCGCACGATGGAACGCGTGCGAGTGCCCGTTGGCGAAGCCCGGCAGAGCCAGTCCACTCAGGACGGTCCCTTCACGAGACGCGTTCGCCGTCACGGAAACGATCGTCCCGCCGTCGACCTCGATCCGGACGGCATCGGCGATCTCGTCCGGCAACCAGGCCCGTTCACACCAATATGTCGTCATGTCGACAGTTTCTCCAGGACGTCCGCGAGCGCACGAGCGCCGTGGTCGACATCCTCCGCCTCCGAGAACTCCTCCGGGGAATGGCTGATGCCGGTGGGATTACGCACGTAGAGCATTCCGGACGGGACGAACCCGGCGAGGATCGCCGCGTCGTGTCCGGCGCCGGTCGGCAGCTCCGGCGGTCCGCCGAGCCAAGTGCCCAGGTCACGGCGCAGCGCGTCGTCGAAGACCACGTCGTCCGAGTACGACTCCCTGGCGACCTCGACCCGGCAGCCCTCCTGGCTTGCCGCTTCCTCGGCCAGCTTCGCGATCTCCGCGACCAGTTCCGGCGTATCCGTGCCCGGCACCCTTGCGTCCAGCCACAAGTCCACAGTGGACGCGATGACGTTGGTGCCGCCGGGAATCGGCACGAGCCTGCCGACCGTGGCCCTGGCGTCGGCCGTCGCCTTCGCCATTTTCCGCACGGCGAGAACGGTCTCGGCGGCTGGGATCATCGGGTCGCGACGGTCGCCGATCAGTGTGGCACCAGCGTGGTTTCCCTGCCCCTGGAAGGAGAATCGCCACCGGCCGTGCGCGATCACCGTACTCCCGACGGCGACCGGCGAGCCGAGATCGATCAGCCCGCGCCCCTGCTCGACGTGCAGTTCGAGGAACCGCCCGATCAAACCGAGTCGCTCGGCATCGCAGCCGACCTGCTCGGGGTCGAGCCCGGATTTCGCCGCCGCTTCGGCGAACGTGACGCCGTCGGGATCACGCAGGCCACGCGCCTTGTCCGCGTCGATGGTCCCGGTCAGCAGCCGTGAACCGAGGCACGGGACGCCGAAACGGCCGCCCTCCTCTTCCGCGAAGACCACGACGGCGAACGGCTTGGCCGGGCGGAATCCCTTGGCCTGCAAGATCTCGACCGCGTCGAGTGCGCTCGCGACACCGAGCGGTCCGTCGAAGGCCCCGCCACCGGGCACCGAATCGAGGTGGCTCCCGGTGACCACCGCGTCCGGGCCGGGAGTGCCCCACCAGGCCCAGATGTTGCCGTTGCGATCGGTCTCGACACCCAGTCCCAGCCGTCCCGCGCGCTCGACGAACCAAGCGCGCAGTTCCGTCTCGGCCGCGTCGAAGGCGTGGCGCGAGTACCCGCCGCGCTTCGGATCGCGGCCGACGTCCGAGATCTCCGCCAGCAGCGAGGACGCGGTCACTCGGCGTCCCGCATCGGCACGCGCACGCCGCGCTCGTCGGCGACGTCGGCCGCACGGTCGTAGCCGGCGTCAACATGCCGGATGACACCCATGCCCGGGTCGTTGGTGAGCACGCGCTCGAGTTTCTGCGCGGCCAGCAGGGTTCCGTCGGCCACGCTGACCTGACCGGCGTGGATGGAGCGGCCCATGCCGACGCCGCCACCGTGGTGGATCGACACCCAGCTAGCACCCGACGAGGTGTTGACCAGCGCGTTCAGCAGCGGCCAGTCGGCGATCGCGTCGGAACCGTCGGCCATGCCCTCGGTCTCGCGGTAAGGCGAGGCGACGCTGCCCGAGTCGAGGTGGTCGCGGCCGATCACGACCGGCGCCTTCAACTCGCCGCTGGCGACCATCTCGTTGAACCGCAGGCCCGCGAGGTGCCGCTCGCCGTAGCCGAGCCAGCAGATCCGCGCCGGAAGTCCTTGGAAGGCGACGCGTTCACCTGCCAGCTTGATCCAGCGCGCGAGGGATTCGTTCTCCGGGAACAGTTCCAGCATCGCGCGGTCGGTCGCCGCGATGTCCGCCGGATCGCCGGACAGGGCCGCCCAGCGGAACGGGCCGTTCCCCTCGCAGAACAGCGGGCGGATGTAGGCGGGCACGAACCCGGGGAAGTCGAACGCGCGCTCGCAGCCGCCGAGTTTCGCCTCGCCGCGCAAGGAATTGCCGTAGTCGAAGACCTCGGCGCCCTTGTCGAGGAAGCCGAGCATCGCTTCGACGTGGTCGGCCATCGACTCGCGGGCGCGCTCGGTGAACTCGTCGGGCTTCTTGTCCGCGTAGTCCTGCCACTCGTCGACGCCGATGCCCTTGGGCAGGTAGGAAAGCGGATCGTGCGCGGAGGTCTGGTCGGTGACGATGTCGACCTCGACGCCACGGCGCAGCAGTTCGGGCAGCACCTCGGCGGCGTTGCCGACCACGCCGACGGACAGGGCGCGCTTCTCCTTCTTCGCGGCCTCCACGCGGCGGATCGCGTCGTCGAGATCGTCGGCGACCTCGTCGAGGTAGCGGGTCTCGACGCGGCGGTGAGCGCGCTGCGGGTCACATTCGATGACGAGCGCGACGCCGTCGTTCATCGTGACGGCCAGCGGCTGCGCGCCGCCCATGCCACCGAGGCCGGCGGTGACGGTGAGCGTGCCCTTGAGGCTGCCTCCGAACCGCTTCTTCGCGACAGCGGCGAAGGTCTCGTAAGTGCCCTGCAGGATTCCCTGCGTGCCGATGTAGATCCAGGACCCCGCCGTCATCTGGCCGTACATGGTCAGGCCCTGTGCCTCCAGGCGGCGGAACTCCGGCCAGGTCGCCCAGTCGCCGACGAGGTTGGAGTTCGCGATGAGCACCCGCGGCGCCCATTCGTGCGTGCGGAACACACCGACCGGCTTGCCGGACTGGACGAGCAGGGTTTCGTCCTGCTCCAAAGTGGTCAGTTCACGGGTGATCGCGTCGAAACTGGCCCAGTTGCGGGCGGCCTTGCCGGTGCCGCCGTAGACGACCAGGTCGTCGGGGCGCTCGGCGACCTCGGGGTCGAGGTTGTTGTGGAACATCCGCAGCGCGGCTTCGGTCTGCCAGTTCTTCGCGGTGAGCGTGGTGCCTCGGGCGGCACGGACCGTGCGGGACATAAGCTCAGACCTCCAGTTGGGCCGCGGCGAGGACGGTACCCGACGCGACGAGTTCTTCGGCGGCGGCGATCTCCGGCGCCAGATGACGGTCGGGGCCGGGGCCCTCGACCTTGGTACGGACCAGATCCCGGACCCGGCCGGTGACCGGCGACGGGACGAGAGGCGCGCGCATGTCGAGTGCCCGCGCGGCGGTGAGCAGTTCGATGGCGAGGACCGTGTTGAGCCCCTCGACGGCCTTGCGCAGCTTGCGCGCGGCGGACCAGCCCATGGAGACGTGGTCCTCCTGCATGGCGCTGCTCGGGATCGAATCGACCGACGCCGGCACCGCGAGACGCTTCAGTTCGCTGACGATGGCCGCCTGCGTGTACTGGGCGATCATGTGGCCGGAGTCGACACCGGGGTCGAACGCGAGGAACGGCGGCAGGCCGTGCGAGCGGGCCTTGTCGAGCATGCGGTCGGTGCGACGCTCGGCGATGCTGGCGACGTCCGCGAGCGGGATGGCGAGGAAGTCGAGCACGTACGCGACCGGGGCGCCGTGGAAGTTGCCGTTCGACTCGACCCGGCCGTCGGACAACACGACCGGGTTGTCGACCGCGGAATGCAGCTCACGCTCGGCGACGAGTTCGGCGTGCGTGAGGCTGTCACGTGCGCCTCCGTGCACCTGGGGCGAGCAGCGGAGCGAGTAGGCGTCCTGGACGCGGTTGCAGTCCGGGCCACGGTGACTCTCGACGATCTTGGAGCCCTGTAGCGCGGTCCACATGCGCTGGGCGCTCAGCGCCTGCCCGGGGTGCGGGCGCAGGGCCTGGAGGTCGGCGGCGAAGGCGCGATCGGTGCCGAGGAGCGCTTCGACGCTCATCGCCGCGGTGATGTCGGCGGTGTCGAGAAGCTTGCGCAGGTCGGCCGCGGCAAGCAGGAGCATGCCAAGCATGCCGTCGGTCCCGTTCGTGAGGGCGAGGCCCTCCTTCTCCGCGAGGACGATGGGCTCGATCCCAGCGTGCTTCAGCGCTTCGCCGGCCGGGACGACTTCACCCCTGTACGCGACTTCGCCCTCTCCCATCAGCGCGAGCGCGACAGCGGCCAGCGGCGCGAGGTCGCCGGAGCAGCCGAGGGAGCCGTATTCGTGCACAAGCGGGGTGATTCCAGCGTTGAGCAGGGCCGCAAGCGTTTGCGCCGTCTGCGGGCGGACCCCGGTGTAGCCGCTGGTGAGGGTGCGGAGGCGCAACAGCATCAGCGCGCGCACGACCTCGGTCTCGACGACCGGACCGGCGCCCGCCGCGTGGGAGCGGATCAGCGACCGCTGGAGCGCGGTGCGGCTCTCCAGCGGGATGTGCCTGGTGGCGAGCGCACCGAAGCCGGTCGACACGCCGTACGTCGGCGTCTCAGCATGGGCGAGGTTGTCGATGTGCTGACGCGTCGCGGCGAGGTTCTTCTCGACCGCTTCGCTGACCGCGACGGGCGAGTGGTCACGGGCGACCGCGACGACCTGTTCGGGCCGAAGCGGTTCGGTCCCCAGAAGTACGGTTTCCGGCATAGCCCCATTGGACAACGCCAAGGCCGCTGGTGGGCGGCCCCAACCGGTGGTTGTGTCTGGTATCCAAGACACAGCGGAAGAGAGCAAGGGACCTTTGCTATCGCTTACTTAGGCATGCTCAGCAAGTGATAGCAAAGGTCCCTTGCTCCCCCGGGGTCGGGCGAAGAGGAGGTCGAGATGGGTGAGAGCAGCGAAGTCCCTGCGCTGCGACGCGGCCTGGGCATCCTTCGCGCCCTCGCCGCGCGGCCTGGGCCGGTGTCCGCGGCCGCGATCGCGCGCGAACTGGGCCTCCCGCGCTCGACGACGTATCACCTGCTCGCCGAACTGGAGGCCGCCGGTTTCGTGACGCACCTGCCCGCCGAACGTCGCTATGGACTCGGCATCGCCGCGTTCGAACTCGGCTCGGCCTATTTACGGCACGACCCGCTGGAACGGCTCGCCGTCCCGTTGCTGCGCAAACTCGCCGACCGCGTCGGGCACACCGCGCATCTCGGCGTCCTGCACGGCAACGAGTCGCTTTACCTGGTCAAAGAACGCCCCACGCGTCCGGAAACGCTGGTCACCGAGGTCGGCGTCCGGCTGCCGGGTCAGCTCACGGCGTCGGGTAGAGCGATCCTGCGGCACCTGCCGTCGCCGCATGTGCGCGCGCTTTTTCCGGCCGCGTCCGCGTTCGTCCTGCGTACCGGCCGCGGCCCAAGCACCCTCGCCGAACTGCGCCGCACGCTGAACGCGGAGGGCAGGCTCGGCTGGGCGGTCGAAGACGGCCACGTCACCGAGGGATTCGCCTCGGTGGCCTGCCCGGTCTTCGACCACGGCGGCCGGCCGATGGCCGCGATCAGCGTGACCCTGCGCCACCTTTGCCCAGGGGCGGAAGGGTGCGAAGAAACCTGGCCTGACCTCGCCGAGGAGGTCCGCTTGACCGCGGCCGAACTGACTACCCGGATCGGGGGTCAGGTGCGCTGAGCGTGCCTTTTCTGGACTCCCTCGAGACCGAGCATCGCCAGCAGTTCGGCGCAGTCGAGTGCGTCCGAAGAGTGCCCGGCAACGGTCCTCGCGGCCCTGCCGTTCTGCACGGTGAGGCGGATTTCTTCCTCAGCCCGCACACCTGCCATGCGGCTCTGGTCTTCTGCGGGATCGGGACGACTGGAATGCCTAGCCCAGGTCATCTGACACCTTCTTCCGGCCCTCCGGCGACACGGGGTCGGTTCGAAAGAGGGCCATGGTCGGACACACAGCATGACATCCCACCTCGCGACCGTTCCCGGCGCGGGTGAATTGAGATGAAAATGACCTTGGTTGTACTACTCTCCGTGATCCAAAAAAGTCTCGAGCCGGGCATTGAACGGCTCACCTGTATCGGGCACCAGATGCCCCATCCCGCCACGACGCCGCGGCGCGCGCCTGTTCTGTTCGCGATCTCGTCGGCGACGATTTCGTACTCCCGCCGATGAGCACGAGCATCGAGAATTCCGCTGACGCCAACACATTCAGCGGCAATTTCGCGTCTCCCGGCGGTCGCATCACGGCCAGGGCGCGTGCCCCGCGCCGCAACGTCTGTGGCACCGGACCCGGGATCGGCAGTGGCACACCCGCGAGCGGGAAAACGCCTCGAAGACTTCGCGAGGGTCTTCCAGCGGACCGTCGAGGAACCTTCAGGCTCCGCGTCCCACGCGTCGACGACCTCGTTCCCGCGGACCACCCCGGTCGCGGGCGGCTCGACCACGGTGAGCGACCGGACCATCTCAGCACGTCGGGCGGCCGCCACCATCACGACGATCGCGCCATAGGACAACCCGATGGAAGTCCTCGAAAATCAACGCCGACAACATCGAATGACCAGAACATCCACGGACACCCCGGTTATTGATTTCCACGAGAACCGCATTCTGCTCCGCGTGCAATTGACGCTTCAAAAACTTCGATCTCCTGTTTGCGGGCGTGCAGCGTCGCAGTATCGGCACGCCACCACTCGGAGCACACCTGGAACTGTTTTCGCTGGCCAGGCCCTCAACGATGCCGAAGGTCGAACACGTGTACTAGCCCGATTTGCGTAACGACCAGCTGCCCCTCGATTCACCCGACGGGTGAACAAAGGCCGCAAGCTGAATACGCAGACTCTCGTGAGTGGTAATGACGGTTCTAACCGTCATTACCACTCACAAGACCGGTCACGGCCGCCCTTTGTAAGCCGCGATGACCTCAGGCAACGACCCTTGCCTGCGTATCCGGCCTTCGTCCATCCAGAGCGCGGTCGTGCACAATTCCATCAGCAATTCGTCAGCGTGCGACGCGAACACCAGCACCCCGGAGCGCTGCGCGAGATCCACCAGCCGTTCGCGCGCCTTGGCGAGGAATGCCGAATCGATCGCGCCGAGGCCTTCGTCGAGGATGAGAATTTCGGGATCGATGGTGGTCACCACACCGAGGGCCAGCCGCACGCGCATTCCTGCGGAGTAGGTCCGCAGCGGCAGGTGCAGGTAGTCGCCGAGTTCGGTGAACTCCGCGATGTCGTCGATCTTCTTCTCCATCCGCTTGCGGCTCATGCCGAGGAACAGGCCCCGGATGAGGATGTTCTCGTGGCCGGACACTTCGGGATCCAGGCCGACGCCGAGGTCGAACACGGGCGCGATCCTCCCGACGACGTGCGTGCTACCTCGTGTCGGCTCGTAGATACCGGACAGCAGCCGCAGGAGGGTTGATTTGCCGGCACCGTTGTGCCCGACCAGGCCGACTCGGTCGCCCTCGCGCAGAGACAGGGTGATGTCCCGCAACGCCTCGATGATCGGGACTTTCGCTTCGGTACCGATCTTGCCGCCGACCTTGCCGAGCACCCGTTTCTTGAGCGACCGGGTCTTGGCGTCGAAGATCGGAAAGTCGACGTAGGCGCCTCGCACCTCGATACTCACCATGCTCCCACCCTCCTACTGTCAAATGCGAACGGAAGTTATCATTCGCATTCAAACAGGGATCCTGAGGGGAGTAAGGTGCGGCCAGTGACTCAGCAGTCCATCGAGCAGGGCTTCCGCCCGCCCCAACAAGCACGCAGCCGCGCGTCCCTGCAGAAGGTGCTGGCCGCCGCCGAGCACGTCCTGGCCGAGGGGGGCATCGAGAAATTCACCATCGCGGCGGTCGCCGAGCAGGCAGGCATGTCGGTGGGTGCGATTTATCGCCGCTTCGCGGGCAAGGAGCAGCTGCTGTACGCCGTCAAGGACCAGTTGCTCGGCCAACTGGAAGTCAACGTCAGTGAAGCGCTTCGCTCATCGGCGCCAAAGCTGAACGAGGTCGTCAGCGCGTTCACCCACGCGCTCGCGCGCACCTTCACCCACCACGGCCGGATCTTTCCGGAGCTGCTCGACAGCCAGCGCACCGATGGGCGCGAACGGGGACTGGAAACACTCGCCGCGATCCAGCGGACCCTCGTGGAAGCCGTGCGGCCCTGTATCGAGGAGATCGGTCGGCCTGACCGCGCACTGGGCGTCCAGCTGGCGGCTCGCACCATCATCGGCTCCTGCGTGCACCGTGCCGCCACCTGCCGGTTTTGGACGGACGACCTGTCCTGGACCACGTGGGCGACCGAAACGACCGAGATGACGCTCGCCTACCTGACGGAAAAAGAGAAGCGGCCCCACCCCGAGGGGTAGGACCGCTTCTGCCGTCCAGTGGAGGTGCCGGGAATTGAACCCGGGTCCTCTGGCGTATCACCAGGGCTTCTCCGTGCGCAGTCCGCTATGTCTCTACTTGGCCCCTTCAGTCACGCGAACAAGCTGAAGTGACGAGCCCAGCCACTGTTTGTTTCCCAACCACACCCCGTAGCCGAGTGTGGCGGTAAGCCTCCTAGCTGATGCCGGTGACCGGGTCGGAGGCGACCCCGGACCGACAGAGTTGCTCTACTGCTTAGGCAGCAAGAGCGAACTCGCGCTGGCTCTTAGGCTCGGCGCTTATTGGTTTGCGATGACGCTTACGGTGGTCTCTCGCCTGCACCGGCACGCTTCTCCTGATTCAACGTCCAAAGTCGAAACCGTTCACCCCCTTGTAGGGACCTGTCCATCATAACGCGGACGGCAACAGGGTTATTTCCGGCGGGTGGGGCTAGCCCCACCCGCGAGATGCCCGCGCACACCATGTCGTCCGCCCCTCCGCAGGACGATGCTTGTCCCATCGACTTCGGAAGGGAGCACGACCATGAGTTCGCTAGCGGCCGAGCGGGAGCTGAGCAGGTCCGATCCGTCGTTCGGCGGCTCGCTGGCCTACCTGCTGATGAACCTGCCGATGGGCGTGCTGGCCTTCGCGCTCCTGATGTCGTTCTTCTGGCTGGGCGTCGGCACGGTGATCATCTGGATCGGGGTGCCCATCCTCGCGCTGGTGATCCTGTCGGTCCGCGGGGCGGCCCGAATGGAACGCGCCAGGGTGTACGCGCTGTTGGACCGCTACATCGACCTGCCGTACCTCCCGCTGCCCGTCGCCGGCCAGTCCGTGCGCTGGAAGGCACGGTTGAAGGACACCTCCACCTGGCGTGACCTGAGCTACTTCTTCCTGCTCTTCCCGCTCGGGATCGTCGAGTTCGTGCTGGTCACGGCCTTCTGGTCGACCAGTCTCGGCCTTGCCGGACTTCCGATCTACTACCGCTTCCTCCCGGGCGGCGAGTACCGCTTCCCCAGTTGGGACCTGCCGTGGTTCACCGTGGACTCGACGGTCTCGGCGTTGCCTTGGGCGGCTCTCGGCGTGCTGTGCATCGCGCTCTCGGTAGCGTTGACGAAAGCGCTGGCAGGGATGCATGCCCGGCTGGCGACGGCGTTGCTCGGGCCGACCCACGCCCAGCGCCGCCGCCTGGAGGAGTCCTGGGGCGAGGTTTCGACGATGAGCACGGTGACCGGATGACGATCGACCAGCAGGTGCGGCATGTGGAGATTCCGCGCCCGAGACCGCTGAAATCGATCGTCTACATGATCGTCAGCTGGTTCTTCCGGATCCTCCAGTTCATTCTGATCGTCGTCGGCCTCACGGTCGGGATCGCGACCGCGGTGGTGTGGATCGGCTTCCCGATCCTCATGGCCACGACGAACTTCATCCGCTGGTCCGCCGACCGCGAGCGCGGCTGGGCGCGGAAGATGCTCGGTACGCCGCTGGAGCCGGTCGAACGGCTCCCGGTGGAGGGCCTTTCGCTGGTCAAGCGCTGGATGACCCGCCTGACCGACCCGACGACGTGGCGCGACCTCGCTTACCTGATGCTCGCGTTCCCGCTGGCCTGCGTGGAACTCCCGATCGCGCTCGCGTCGATCGTGCTGCTGCCGATGGCGCTCTGGGTGACCCCGTGGCTCGCCTGGCTGCACGGCAACCTGGCGTTCTCCTTCCTCGGCCCGAACCGCACCCAGCGGCTGGAGCAGAAGGCGGAACATCTGCAGGCGTCGCGGGCCCGCGGTGTCGATGCCGCCGAAGCCGAACGCCGCCGGATCGAACGCGACCTGCACGACGGCGCACAGCAGCGCCTGGTCGCCGTCGCGATGAGTCTCGGCCGCGCGAAGTCGAAATTCGACCATGACCCGGCCGCCGTGCGCGAGCTGATCGACGAAGCGCACCTCGACGCGAAGCTCGCGGTGTCGGAACTGCGCGACCTCGCCAGGGGCATCTACCCGGCCGTGCTCGGCGACCGCGGCCTCGACGCCGCGCTCTCCGCACAGGCCGCGAAGTCGCCGATCCACGTCGACGTCGAGGTGGACGTCGAACCGCGGCCGCCCGCGGCGGTCGAGACGACGGCGTACTTCATCGTCGGCGAGACACTGACGAACATCGCGAAGCACTCGGGCGCGACCGAAGCGGGTGTGAAGGTGTGGCGTACCGACTCGATGGTGATCGTCGAGATCACCGACAACGGACACGGCGGCGCCGAGGTCCGGCCCGGTGGCGGACTCGCCGGGCTCGCCGACCGGGCGGCGACGATCGACGGCGTGATCACCGTCGTCAGCCCGGTCGGCGGCCCCACGGTGATTCGTGCGGACCTGCCCTGTCAGTGGTGACCGGCTCGTGAGTGAATAGGCTCTGCCATTCATTCACGACGCTGGGGGCAGCATGCGGGTTGTCATCGCCGAAGACGCGGTTCTGTTGCGTGAGGGGGTGATCCGCCTGCTCGCCGACGAGAACATCGAGACCGTCGCGGCCGTGGACAACGGCGACGACCTGCTGGTCGCGGTCAAGGAGCACCGACCGGATCTCGCGATCGTCGACGTGCGAATGCCGCCCACCTTCACCGATGAGGGTCTGCGGGCCGCGCTGGGCGCCCGTGACGCCATCCCAGGGCTCCCTGTCCTGGTGCTTTCGCAGTATGTCGAGGAAAGCTACGCGGTCGAACTACTCTCCGGCGGCGCCGGCGGCGTCGGCTACCTGCTCAAAGAGCGCGTCGCGGACGTCGGGGACTTCCTCGACGCGGTGAAGCGGGTCGCCGGCGGTGGTACGGCCATCGACCCGGACGTCATCGCGCAACTGATGGCACGAGGCCGCAAGAACCCCCTCGATTCCCTGACCGCCCGCGAGTCCGAGGTACTCGGGTTGATGGCGCAGGGCCTGTCGAACACCGCGATCGCGAACTCGCTCGTCGTCTCGCACGGCGCCGTCGAAAAGCACATCGGCAACATCTTCTCGAAGCTCGGCCTCGAAGCGAGTTCGGTGGAACACCGCCGGGTCCGCGCGGTTCTCACTTATTTAGGGCGCTGACCTGCACAACGAGAGCAAGGGACCTTTGCTATCGCCGCTCGGGGACGCTGAAGTAGCTCTTGGTGGCGAGGCCGTCACTCACCTAACATTGGCAGACTGTTGGTGAGCGACGAGCCGAACCGAGGAGGACCCATGACCGACAGGCCCTCCCATAGCGTCCGCTTCTTCGGAGGTCCGCTCGACGGACGTGTCCAGGAACTCGGCGACACCGAGCCGATCGCGGGCACCGTCCTCAAGCACGTCCATCTGCACGACGGGCCGAAGATCGAAACCCGCTACGAACTCGGCCTCGCCGAGGACGATTGCTGGGAGTTCCGCCTGTGCGCCGCCCCGGTCCCGGAGCCCGCGCCACGGCCGGAGCCCGAACCCGACGGCGTGGGGTAGGGAAAACTCCACCTCCGAAGGGCGAAAACTGGAAGGCGGATACGGCGGCCCGCACCGCTGTTTCCGAAGCCCTGAACCACCAGGCTTCTTGGCATGCACACGAGCCAGAAGCGAGGCCGGGACCGGTTCCTCGACATCGTCCGAGCGGTCGCGATCCTCGCGGTCGTCGTTCAGCACTGGGGCATGCCGGTGCTCTCCTACGCCGACGGCCACCTCTCCACCGGAAACGCCCTCGCGACGCCCGGTTGGTGGGTCATAACCTGGGCCTCGCAAGTAATGCCGCTCGTCTTCTTCGCCGGTGGCGCGGCGAATCTGATCTCGTTCACCCGGGCGGAAAGTTCCCGGTCCTGGCTCGCGGCCCGCCTCAAGCGGCTGATGCTCCCGGTGCTGCCGCTCGTGGCCGTCTGGCTCTTCGTCCCGGACATCCTGCGCGGCATGGGCATCCCGGAGCAGCCCCTGCAGATCGGCGGCGCGATCGCCGCACAACTGCTGTGGTTCCTGGCCGTCTACGTGCTCACCGTGCTGCTCACCCCGCTGATGGTCGCGGCACATCGCCGCTGGGGCCTCAAGGTCCCGTTCGCGATGCTCGCCGCCGCCGTCCTCGTCGACATCGCCCGCTTCAACGACCTCGGCCTGATCGGTTTCGCGAACGCGATCTTCGTCTGGGTCGCCGTGCACCAGCTCGGTTTCCACTACACGCAAGGCCGTCTCGGCTCGATCGGCCGCCGCACCGCGTTGGGCATGTCCGCCGCCGGTTTCGGCATCACCGCGCTGATGGTCGCCTTCGGCCCTTACCCGGCCAGCATGATCGGCATGCCGGGCGCACCGGTGTCGAACATGAGCCCGCCGACCGTGCTGCTGGCCTTCCTCGCGATCGGCCAGATCGGTCTCCTGCTGGCCTTCAAGCCGCAGCTGAACGCACTGGCCGCCCGCCCGAACCTTGACGCCGCCCTGAAGTGGATCGGCCCGCGGTTCATGAGCGTCTACCTGTGGCACATGCCCGCACTGATCGTCGTGTCCGGTGTCGCTGTCTACGGCCTCGGTTACTCGACGCCTGAACCGGGTTCCTTGCTGTGGCTGACCATGGTCCCGGCTTGGCTCGGCGCCTGCGGACTGGTGCTCCTCGGTCTCCTGCGGCTCTTCGCCCGCTTCGAAACGCAGAGCTCCGGCCCCGCCTCGACCGCACACACTCCTCAGCTCGTCCTGGCCGGCCTGGCGATCTCCGGCGGCCTGCTGGGACTGGCCGCGCACGGCTTCGCCCCGCTGAGCGACGGTCTGGCGCAGGGACCGGTGCCGTGGGTGGCACTGGCGACGGGCGGTTTTTACCTGGCGGGCAAGCAGATCCCGGTCTCGGAGCTGGGGACGCGGCTGCTCGGCCGCGCCGTCTCGGTCACCGAGCTGGCGCAGCTCAAACGCTGAGCAGCTTCGCGGGGGTGTCGTGCAGCACTGCCCGCAGGAACGGCTCACCGAGGCGATCGTCGGCGGCCCAGCCGGCGATCGCCTGTAGCTGTGTGGCGTAGGAGTACGGGATGTTGGGGAAGTCGGTGCCGAGCACGACGCGATCGGGGAACTCCGCCAGCAGGTCCGTCCAGTCCGACGGAAGCGGGTTGCCGCGCAGGGTGAACTCCACCCCGACCATCGTGGTGTCGAGGTACACGCGCGGATACTTCCTGGCCAGCTCGAACGCGAAGTCGATCTCCGGCATACCGGCGTGCGCCAGGACCAGCGTCAGATCCGGATGCCGCACCAGAATCTCTTCGAACAACCGTAACCCGGTGTAGGCGCCCTTTAGCGGACCGTGTCCACAGTGGACGACCACCGGGGCGCCCGCGTCGGCCAGCGCGCCCCAGACGCCGTCCAGCAGTTCGTCACGGGGGTCGTAGGCGCCGACCTGGACGTGTGCCTTGAAACAGCGGGCGCCCGCGCGCAGTGCTCCGTCCACAACGGACACGGCAGCGGGTTCGGGATAGAACGTCCCCGTCGGCACGGCGTCCGGGACGCGCTCGGCGAACTCCAGCGCCCAGGACGTCAGCCATTCGGCCATCCCGGGTTTGTGCGGATAGACCAGCGGCGCGAACTTGCGCACACCCAACGAACGCAGGGTTTCGATCCGCTCCTCTTCCGAAGTGCGGTAGTGCACCGGCCAGGCCATGCCGTAGTGCTCCTCGGCCTGGTCGAAGTAGGCCCACACCTTGTCCATGACCGGCTTCGGCAGGAAATGGAGGTGGATGTCCACGAGCCCGTCGATGCCCAACGCCGAGATCCACTCAGGGATGTCGGCGTCCGAGGCCGGTCCGTGGATCAATCGTTGTACCGGCCCTTCAGCGCCCGGCCCAAGGCCCGGCTGATGGTGCGCTCCGCGTCGCGCTTGGAGATGTCCTGCCGCTTGTCGTAGGACTTCTTGCCCTTGGCCAGTGCGATCTCGACCTTGACCTTGCCGTCCTTGAAGTACATCGACAGCGGGACCAGCGAAAGACCACTCTCCTTGGTCTTGCCGATGAGCCGCTCAATCTCCTGGCGGTGCAGCAGCAGTTTCCGGGTGCGCCGCGGCGTGTGGTTCGTCCAGGTGCCCTGCACGTACTCCGGGATGTGCACGTTGCGCAGCCAGACCTCGCCGTCGTCCACCGTGGCGAACGCGTCGGCCAGCGATGCCCGTCCCTCACGCAGGCTCTTCACCTCGGTACCGACGAGCACGAGACCGGCTTCGTAGGTGTCGAGGATGGAGTAATCGTGGCGAGCCTTGCGGTTCGACACGATCACCTTGTGTCCACGTTCCTTGGGCATAGCGGCGACTCTACGTGATTTCCTGTGTTCGAGCAGGTGGTTATCGGACGGATCAGTGGCGCACGTACAGGCGCAGCGTCACATAGCCGGTGATCGCCGAGATGACCACCGAGACGGCGAGCAGGATCGGCGCCACCGGGAACAGCAATTCGAGCATGCTGATCGCCGGGAACACGTCCCCGGTCAGTACGAGGTCGAGCAGGAACACCTTGGTGAGGATCAGGAAGACGATGCCGATGAGGGCACCGACAAGGCCGGCGACCACCGCCTCCAAGAGGAACGGCAGCTGGGTGTACCAGCGGGTGGCGCCGACCAGGCGCATGATGCCGACCTCGGTGCGCCGGGTGAACGCCGACACCTGGATCGTGTTGGCGATCAGCAGCAGTGCCGCCAGCGCCATGATCACCGCGGCGCCGAAGGCGAGGTTCCGGACGGCGTTGAGCGCGTTGAACACGCGGTCCAGCGCCTTCTGCTGGTCGTCGACCTTGCTGACGCCCGGTTTGCCGGTGTACTCCTGGATGATCGCCTGGCTGCGCTCGGGGTTCTTCAGCTTGACGTGCAGCGACGCGGGCAGCGCGTCCGGACCGGTGAGCGCGAGCAGTTCCGGCTGGCTCTCGAACATCTTCTTGAACCGCTCGAAGGCCTGCGCGCGGTTCTCGTACACGACGGACTCGACGCCGTCGTTGCCCTGCAGATCCTGGCGCAGCGACTGGCAGGCCGACTGCGAGCAGTTCGGGTCACCCGCGCTGATGTCGTTGACCAGATAGACCGAAACCTCGACGTCGGAGAGGAAGTTGGCCTTCATCTTGTCGATCGTGCCGACGGCCAGCAGGCCGATGCCGAGCATGGCGAGGGAGACCGCGGTGGTGAGGATCATCGCGATGGTCATCGTGACGTTCCGGCGCAAGCCGGTGACTACCTCGCTGAAGACGAAACTGGCGCGCATCGGGGTTGATGTCCCTTGGAAGTCGTGGGTAACGGAGGAGGGCGGGGCCGGTCAGCGGCCGATACCGTAGACGCCTCGGGCGTCGTCACGGATGACCTTGCCGAGCTGGAGTTCGACGACCCTCCGCCGCATCGAGTCCACGATCGAATGGTCGTGGGTGGCCATCAGCACCGTCGTGCCGGTGCGGTTGATCCGCTCCAGCAGCAACATGATGTCCTGGCTGGTGTCGGGGTCCAGGTTCCCGGTCGGCTCGTCGGCGAGCAGCACGAGCGGGCGGTTCACGAACGCGCGGGCGATCGCGACGCGCTGCTGCTCACCACCGGAGAGTTCGTTGGGCAGGCGGTCGGCCTTGCCGTCGAGGCCGACGAGTTCGAGCACCTCGGGCACGACCTTGCGGATCGTCGGGCGCGGCTTGCCGATCACTTCGAGCGCGAAGGCGACGTTCTCGGCGACGGTCTTGTTCGACAGCAGGCGAAAGTCCTGGAAGACGCAGCCGATGGTCTGCCGCAACCGCGGCACCCGGCGGCGGGCGAGCTTGGCGACGTCGAAGTTGGAGACCATCACGCGACCCTTGCTCGGCACCTCTTCGCGCAGCAGGAGGCGCAGGAAGGTCGACTTCCCGGATCCCGAGGGACCGATCAGGAAGACGAACTCACCTTTGTCGATCTCGACCGACACCCTTTCGAGGGCGGGACGGGTCGAGGTCTTGTAGACCTTGGAAACCTCTTCGAGCCGGATCACGGTTCGGCATACTACCCATGCCGCCCGTTAAGCCCGGGTAGCCCGGTCCCGGCGGCCAAGCGAGCAAGGGACCTTTGCTATCACTCTCTCCCGGAAAGTGATAGCAAAGGTCCCTTGCTCTCTCACGCAGGGTCGTCACGCGGCTCCGGACTGCTTGCGCCAGCGGATACCCGCCTCGAGGAAACCGTCGATCTCACCGTCGAGAACGGACGACGGGTTGCCGACCTCGAACTCGGTCCGCAGGTCCTTGACCATCTGGTACGGGTGCAGCACGTAGGAGCGCATCTGGTTGCCCCAGCTGGAGCCGCCGTCCTTGAGCGCGTCCATCTCGGCGCGCTCCTCTTCCTTCTTCCGCAGCAGCAGCCGCGCCTGGAGGACCTTCATCGCCGCCGCCTTGTTCTGCAGCTGCGACTTCTCGTTCTGGCACGACACGACCACGCCGGTCGGGATGTGCGTGATCCGCACCGCCGAGTCGGTCGTGTTGACGCTCTGGCCACCCGGGCCGGACGAGCGGTACACATCGACGCGAATGTCCTTCTCGGGGATGTCGACGTGGTCGACCTCCTCGACCTCGGGCATCACCTCGACGTGGGCGAAGGAGGTCTGGCGACGGCTCTGGTTGTCGAACGGCGAGATGCGCACCAGCCGGTGCGTGCCCTGCTCGACCGAGAGGGTGCCGTAGACGTAGGGGGCGCTCACCTTGAAGGTGGCGGACTTGATGCCCGCCTCTTCGGCGTAGGAGATGTCGTAGACGTCCGTCGGGTAGTTGTGCCGCTCCGCCCAGCGCAGGTACATCCGGAGGAGCATCTCGGCCCAGTCGGCCGCGTCGACGCCGCCCGCTTCGGACCGGATGGTGACCACCGCGTTCCGCTGGTCGTATTCACCCGACAGCAGCGTGCGGACCTCGAGCCCGTCGATGTCCTTGGTGAGCGACGTGAGCTCGGACTCGGACTCGGCCATGCTGGCGGAGTCACCCTCGGCCTCGGCCAGTTCATACAGGACGCCCAGGTCGTCGAGCCGCTGCCGCAGCTCGGAGATACGTCGCAGCTCACTCTGCCGGTGTGACAACTGGCTGGTGACCTGCTGCGCCGCTTCGGGGTCGTCCCAGAGGTTCGGGCTGGAGGCCTGTTCCTCCAGCTCAGCCACCTGGGCACGCAGCGCATCCAGGTCCATCACCGACTCGATCTGCGTCAGCTTGCCGGTCAGGTCCTTCAGTGCCGCATCGAACTCATCACTCACGTCGGCCAAGGTTACGGCAAAACCCACGACCGGTTGCGGGGAACCGGTCGTGGGCACCTGTCCGGGTCAGGACTGGGGGATGGAATCCAGCAGTTTCAGTGCCGCTTTGGCCTGCGCCTGCGCGAATTCGGCGACCGCCTTGGCGTACGGGCCGTCGGCGGCCTTGGTGGCGGCCTTCGCCTCGTCGAGCTGCTGCGTGTAGCTGGCTCGCGCCGACTCGAGCAGGGCTGAGCGCTGCTTCACCGTCAGCGAACCGGCGTGCACGAGACGCAGGATCAGCGGGCTGCGGAGGTGGTCAGGACCGGCTTCTGAGGACAGCCACGTCTTGAACGCCTTCTTGCCCGCCGCGGTGATGACGTACTGCTGGCTCGACCGCGGACCCTGCTTGCCGAGGCGGACGAGGCCCTCCTTCGACAAGGCGGGAAGCTCCCGGTACACCTGGCTGCGGGTCACGCTGAAGAAGGCGCCGAAACGCTCACCCGCCCCCGCGACCAGCTGCCCGCCCGTGGCGGGACCGTCGTGGAGAAGACCGAGCAGTGCGGCGGCTGTTGCATTCAATTCGGACACGTCATCTACGGTCCCACTTTTCGGAACCTGTGTCCACTGTGGTCAGCACATCTGTCCATTGTGGCTAGTGATATGCGCTCATTCGGCCCAACGCACTACGCCTGTCCACAAAGGACCGAACACGCTGCGCGACCGGGCTTCGCCACGGACAGCGGCACGCTTCCCCCGCCCCGACCAACGACGGTGAGTGATCGACCCGGACGGCGCACGCGCCACGGAACCGGAAATAGAAGAAGCGCGTGCCTGCGATTTCCGCAGACACGCGCTTCGTTTTCTCTGTAGCGGGGACAGGATTTGAACCTGCGACCTCTGGGTTATGAGCCCAGCGAGCTACCGAGCTGCTCCACCCCGCGTCGTTGTGTTAATAGATTACATGGGGCCGGAACCGGGTTTCACGGGGGTACCCTTAACTTCCCGGTGAGCCTTTGACCAGCCTTTATGGCGCGACTTTGTCATCCAGCCAAGCGAAGACGCCGTTGAGCACCATCGTCAGCCCGTCGCCGAACCTGGCCTCGACATCGTCATCGAAGACCCACGCCGTGGGCGTGAGGTCGTAACGCGGGTCTCGTTCGCCCGGAACCGGGTAGACGGCCTGCTCCTCGATGGTGAAGCCCACGACGTAGCTGTAGACGGTGAACAGTGCTCGGCCGGCCAGGTACGGCTCCAGTCCCGCGTCGACCCGCCCTTGCAGTGGGTTATCGGTGAGCAGGGCGGAATCGGTCAGAAACGTCCCCGAGAAGACCTTCGCGCCGTCACGGTAAGCGAGCATCATCCGGCGCATCTGCTGCGACGCCAGCTCAAGCGATTCCCGCTCCCCCATACCTTCCGGCGTACGGCCCGGCATGGCATCCGCGTACATCTGCGTCGCCATCTCGTCGAGCAGCTCCTGCTTGTTCTTCACGTGCCAGTAGAGCGCCGGCGCCTTGACCCCGAGGTCCTGCGCGATCAGCCGAAGCGTGAGCCCGTTGAGACCGACGTCATTGAGCAGCCGAAGCCCGGCGTGGATGATGTTCTGCCTGGTCAGAGCCACTTTTGCACTCTCTTCCCGTACTACCGTCTTGACAATTTAACGATGTTAAGGGCACGCTTGGGCGCAAGTCAATTTAACGTCGTTAAGGAGTGGTATGAACAACCTGAGGACCGACGTGATCGTGGTCGGGGCCGGGCCGACGGGACTGACGCTCGCGAACGAACTGGCGCTCGCCGGCGTCGATGTGGTGGTACTGGAGCGCCTTCGCGAGCGCACGGGCCTCTCGAAGGCACTGAACCTGCAGCCGCGCACCTCGGAAATGCTGGAACTACGCGGACTTCTGGACGGTGTCGAGGAACGTTCGTTCGCGACGGTGCGGGACGGGCATTTCGCAATGATCCCCGTCGTCTACGACGGTTGGGACACTCGATTCCCGTTCCAGCTGGGGATTCCGCAGGCGAAGGTAGAAGAGTTCTTGACGGAATGGCTTGCCGCACAAGGAAGAAAGGTGCTGCGCGGCAGCGAAGTACTCACTTTCGTACAGGACAAGGACTCTGTATCTGTCCGGTACCGAACAGACGGCGGCGAAGCAAAGCTGTACGCGAAGTTTCTCGTCGGTTGCGACGGCGCACGAAGTGTTGTGCGCAAAGGACTCGACATGGACTTTCCCGGCGTGGACGGCGAAGGTTTCGGCGTGGTCGCGGACGTCTTGTTCGACAAGGTGCCTGACGTCGCACAAAAGCAGTGGCGAACGATGCGGAACATCGGCGAGCCGACCGGCGCGACCACGTTCAAAGGCCTGATCCCGTTGGGAGAACCGGGTCTCTACCGGTTCATCTACGGCGACCGGGCCTCTCGGCCAGCGGACATGGGGTCCACCGTCTCCCGCGACGAAGTCCGGAAGGCACTGCTCGACTCGTACGGCGACACCGCGACGGTGTCGGAAATCCGGTGGGCGTCGCGGTTTTCCGATGCGGCGCGGCAGGCCGCGCACTACCGGGACGGGCGGGTGCTGCTGGCGGGCGACGCCGCGCACATTCACTTCCCGGCCGGCGGGCAGGGGTTGAACCTGGGCGTACAAGACGCCATGAACCTGGGCTGGAAGCTGGCCGCGACCGTGCACGGCTGGGCCGGTGACGATCTCCTCGACACCTACGAGGCCGAACGGCACCCGGTGGGCGCGCAGGTGCTGCACAACGTCGCGGCCCAACTGGGGCTGACTCCGCGGTCTCACGAGTCACGCGCGCTTCGCGCCCTTTTCGGCGATCTGGCCGCGCTTCCCGAGGTGAACCGGTATCTGTCGGGCATGGTCTCCGGTCTCGGGATCCGCTACACGACCTACGGGACCGCGCATCCCGCGCTCGGCTCGCGGCTGAACGACCAGGACGTCCTCACCGAAACCGGCCCGCTCCGACCGAGCACCCTGTTCCGGACGGGCGACTTCGTGCTCCTGACGACCACGACCGCCCACATCGACGCCGCCCGCTCGTGGACCCCGCGTTTGACGACCCAACTGGTCACCAGCCTGCCGTGGCCCGCGACCGAGGCCGTGCTGTACCGCCCCGATGGCTACGCCTGCTGGGTCGCCCCCGCCCCCACGCGATAGCAAAGGTCCCCCGCTCCCCCTTCGGGCCCGCGCGATACCAAAGGTCCCCCGCTACCCACCGGCGATACCAAAGGTCCCTTGCTCCCCCGCAGCTCGGCCACCTGCGCAACCGACTCACTTCGGGGTCCAGGGGGCGAAGCCCTCCCTGGCGGGGGTCCGGGGGTTCGACCCCCGGGGTGAAATGCGAAGGAGGCGTGGTCTGCGATTTCCGCAGACCACGCCTCCAACCTCTGTAGCGGGGACAGGATTTGAACCTGCGACCTCTGGGTTATGAGCCCAGCGAGCTACCGAGCTGCTCCACCCCGCGTCGTGACACCTACCTTACGCCTGCGTTTCCAGCAGGCGCAAAGCAGGTGCCCTTTTGGTAACCGACGTCACCCTCCGGGCTGGCCGGTGGGCGGCGGCGCGCTGCTGGCGGGCGGATTATTGGCCGGAGGATTGGCCTTGGCCGCCTCGTAGGCCCTGTACGCGGCATCGAGTGCGGCGAGAGCAGCACCCTGATCCGCGTAGTTGCCCCCTTGCTGGGCCGCCTTGAACTTGCCCCAGGCGTCGTGCATCTCGGCCGCGGCCTTGTCGAGCGCCGGGTTGCCGCCGGCAGGTGGCTGCTGCGGCGGTGCCGTGCCGGGCTGTGGCGGAGTCGTGGGCCCGGGGGTGCCACCGCTCTGAGGCGGTGTGACCCCTGAACCTGTGCCCGCGCCGAAGACCTGGTCGAGGGCTTCGTTGAGCGTCGGCGCGAAGCCGATCTTGGTGCCATAGGAGACCAGAACGCGCGCCAGCTGCGGATAGCTCAGCTGGTTCCGTTGCCGGATGTAGACGGGTTCCACGTAGAGGAAGCCGTTGGCGACGGGCAGCGTGATCAGGTTTCCGTAGGTGACGGTGACGTTCGGGTTGTTGAACAGGGTCCGGTCCTGTGCGACCCGTGGGTCACTTTGGAATCTGTTCTGGACCTGGACGGGACCATCGACCTGGGTGGAGCCACTGGCACCTGTCGGCAGTCTGAGGACCCGCATCTTCCCGTAGTCCTCGGGGTCCGAGGACACCGACATCCAGGCCGCGAGGTACTGCCGCTGGAGACCGGTGAGCGAGCTGGTGAGCTGGAACCGTGACTTGCTGTCGCCCGGCGCGGTGGCCAGGACGTAGTAGCCGGGCTGGTTGGCGATGCCGGACGCGGACGCGTTCAAACCGCCTTCCTGCGTCGGGTCCTGCGGAACGCTCCAGAACGCCTGCTGGGCGTAGAACTCCGCCGGGTTGTTCACGTGGTACTTCGAAAGGAGTTCCCGCTGCACCTTGAAGAGATCTTCGGGGTAACGGAAGTGCGACCGCAGATCCGGTGAGATCTCGCTGCTGGGCTTGATCAGCCCCGGGAAGACCTTCTTCCAGGCGTTGAGCACCGGCTCGTTGTCCTCGACGCCGTACAGGCTCACGGTGCCGTCGAACGCGTCGACGGTGGCCTTGACCGAGTTACGGATGTAGTTGATCGAGGCGTTCGACTGACGGGTGGTGCCGGTGAGCGAGTCGTTGGTGGCCTGCCCGAGCTGGGTCTGCTGGGCATACGGGAAGTTGTTCATCGTCGTGTAGCCGTCGACGATCCACTTGATCTTGCCGTCGACGACAGCCGGGTACGGGTCGCCGTCGAGGGTCAGCCACGGGGCGATCTTGGCGACGCGATCCCGCGGCTCGCGATTGAACATGATCTTGGATCCGTCACCGATGGCGTCGGAGAACAGGATGTTCCGCTCGCCGTACTCGGCGGCGAAGACGAGCCGGTTGAACCAATTGTCGATCGGTACGCCGCCGGAACCCTTGTAGATGTAGGCACGGTCGACGGCCGTGTCGTACTCGCCGGGCGCCTGACCGACCTTGCCGCCGACGATCGCATACGCGGCGTCGGTCGCGAGTTCGCCGTAGTAGATGCGGGGTTCGTCGACCTTGATACCCGGCTTGGACGGGTCGGTCGCACCGGCACCTGTCGGGTTCTGGGTGTCGCTGGTGGTGGCGATCGGGTAACCGCCGTCGGAGTTGGCGTCCTTCAGCGCGCGGTCGATCGTGTTCGCCGGCGCGGCGACGAAGCCGTTTCCGTGTGTGTAGACCAGGTGCTTGTTGATCCAGTTCGTCTGGTTGCCGGCGAGGCCTTCGGTCTTGATCTCCTTGGCCGCGACGATGTAGTCCTGCGTGACACCGTTGAGGGTGTAGCGGTCGATGTCCAGCTTGGACGGGAAGCCGTAGAAGTTCTCACGGCCGACGCGCTGGGTGAAAGTGTCGCTGAGGATGTTCGGATCGAGGAGCCGGATGTTCGGGACGGTCCCCTTGTCCGCTTTGATCTCCGAAGAGGTCGCCTCGGACTTGCCGGTGTAGTCCTTGTACTCGACGTTGGTGAGACCGAACGCCTGGCGCGTCGCGTCCATGTTGCGCTGGATCGACGCGGATTCCTTCTCGTTCGCGTTGGGCTTCACCGAGAACTGGTCGAGCACCGCGGGCCACGCGACGCCGACGAGCACGTTCGACAGGATCAGCAGCACCAGCGCGATCGCCGGGAGCTGGAGGTTGCGCAGGAACGCGCCGGCGAAGAACGCGACAGCACAGATCACCGAGATGCACAGGAGGATCAGCTTCGCGGGCAGGACCGCGTTCAGATCGGTATAAGTGGCGCCGTTGAACAGCGGCAGTCCCCGATCGGAGAGCAGAAGGTTGTACCGGTCGAAGAAGTACTCGACCGCCTTCAGCAGCACGAAGATGCCGATGGTGATGGCGAGCTGGGCGCGGGTCGGGCCGGCGAGCTGGCCGCCCTTGCCCGCGAGCCGGATGCCACCGAAGACGTAGTGCGAGATCAGCGCGCCGAAGAAGGCGATGACGACCGCGATGAACAGCCAGCCCAAGAGCCAGTTGTAGAACGGCAGGTCGAAGGCGTAGAAGCCGACGTCATTGCCGAACTCGGGATCGGTCTGACCGAACGGGGTGCCGTTGAGGAACAGCTGAACGACCTGCCAGTCGGCCTGCGCTGACGCACCGGCGATGAGGCCGGTGAGCACCGGAATGCCGATGCCGAACAGCCGGATCCGGCCGACGATGGCGGACCGGTAGCGCGCGAGCGGGTCGTCGTTGCCGGAGATCGGCACGAAGACCGGCCTTGTCCGGTACGCGATCATCAAGCTGATCGCCAGCGCACCGCCCACCAAGAGTCCTACGGCGAAGAACAAGATGACACGAGTGATCAACACCGTGCTGAACACCGGCCGGGCACCGACCTCGCCGAACCACAGCCAGTCGACGTAGGTGTCGAGCATTCTCGCGCCCAGCAGCAGCGCCAAGATGACTACGGCGGCGATGATGAGCAGGATCCGGCTGCGCCGGGACAGCTTCGGCAGGCTCACGGGGGGCCGAGTGGCCACTGCACACGCTCCTGGTTTGGTGAACTTTGCGCGGGGCGCGCGTACCGCGTGCGGCCCCTGATGCTCTAACTCTACGGATGCGGTCGGAAGTTCCCGGAACCCGCCCAAACCGGACTCGGAAGGCTGCCGTCATGACCGCCTGGAACGATGAGCCAATGGCACCGAGTGAGCAGCAGGGCGTGGCCGGCCTGGCCCGCGAAGTCGAGGAGTTCGTCGCCTCTGGAGGATGGGATCAGCCGCCGCAGCTGTTCGCGCTGGTCCCGACAGCGGCACTGCTGGATGAGCAGCCCGAGTTGGCCGGGCAACTCGACCCGTCCGCCCCGCTGACGCCAGTCGCCCAGGAGTCGCTGCCGGACGGTGACCTCGGCGAAGCACTGGCGCAGATCGCGTGGCCGGACCTCGTACTGGGTTGCGCCCTCGCGCAAGAGATCATCGTGCTTCCGCCGGACGCCGAAGCCGAGCTTCCGGCCGTGCCCGAGACCGATGCCGAACGCCTGCGCCAAGCGGCCGCCGACCACCCGCGCCGCACCGAAGCCCGGCTCGTGGCCGCGGTGCTACGGGACGGCGCCGGAGCGTGCGTCATGCGGCTTCGCGGTGCCGGGCAGTCCGAAGAATCCGGTGACGTCCCTGTCGACGAGATCATCGAGAACCCGGAGCTGGCTCCTAACCTGCTCGAAGCCCTGAAGGCGACGCTGCAACCCTGACCGGCAAAAGAGAGCAAGGGACCTTTGCTATCGCCGACCCGGACGCGGGCCGGAGCGATAGCAAAGGTCCCTTGCTCTCGTCAGACCCGTAGGCGATAGCAAAGGTCCCTTGCTCCCCCGCGGGTCAGCATGAGGCGGTGGGTCTGCCCGCTTTGAGGTTCTCGAGCTGCGCGATCGCCTCGTCCAGCGTGGACACCTTGATCAGGTTCAGGCCATCGGGAGCGGCGGTCTTCGCCTCGGCACAGTTGTGCGCGGGCACGAGGAAGTCGGTGGCTCCGGCCTCGCGGGCGCCGACCACCTTGAACGAGATGCCGCCGATCGGATCGACGACACCCTTCTCCGAGATCTTGCCCGTCCCGGCGATATGCCTGCCACCGGCGAGGTCGCCGGCTTCCATTTTGTCGACGATCGCGAGCGCGAACATCAGACCGGCCGACGGGCCGCCGACGTCTTGCAGGGAGATCTTCACATCGAACGGGACGTCCGCGCGGTCCACCGCGGTCAGGCCCATGAAGCCTTCCGGGCCGTCGGGCCGCTGCGCGAGCGTGAGCGGCACGGTGCGCTCGGCCTGACCGCCGGACTTGAAGGTGATCTGCACGGTCTGCCCCGGCTTGGTGCCGTTCAGCGCGGCCCGCACATCGGTCGCCTCTTTGACCGTCTGCCCGTTGACCACCATCAGCCGGTCGCCCGGGGCGAGCACTTTGTCCGCCGGGCTGCCGGAGACGATCGTCTCCGCGAGCACCTTCACCGGGAACTTGCGGCGCAGCGCGGCGACCTGAGCGGCGGTCTGCGAGTCCTGCAACTGCTGAATGTTCTCTTGGCGGACCTGTTCGTTGGTCTCGCCTGGCTTGAAGTACTCCTCACGCGGCGCCAGCGCGTACCGGCCGCTCGCCCAGAGCCCGAGCGCGTTGAACAGCGTGATGCCGCCATCGCGCAGGGAGACCGTCGTCATGCGGAGCTCACCGGAGGTCTGGAAGACCTCGTGCCCGTTGACCTGGATCACCGACTGCCCGGCGGCGTCTTTGCCGAGCGTGTCGTAGGTCGGGCCGGGACTGATCGCCACATACGGCACCGGGATGAAGAACCCGACCAGCGCGAAGACCACGAACAACACTCCGCTGACCAGCAGCGTCCAGCCTCGCCGGGTCAACCGCCGTTCGGAGCGGTCCTGGTCACTCGCGGACCCCGCACGGCTCCGCGCTGCTGTGGTCTCCTCCGAGGGCTCTGTCACGCGTGACAGCGTACGGTGACGGTGTTCGCTTCTCGGTGAAGGCCACGCTCATCACTCCAGTTGACGAGCTCTGGGTCCCAGGACCCGCGTACGGTGGTGCCATGAGCAAACCCCCGTTCGGCTTCGGACCGCCCGATCCCGACAAACGAGGCGAGAACGAGCCGTCGGACTCCGGCGGCCAGCCCTCCGGCGCCGAGGCCTTCAATCAGCTCGGTCAGATGCTCAGCCAGCTGGGCCAGATGCTCAGCCAGGCCGGCAGCTCGACCGGGCCGGTCAATTACGACCTGGCGAAACAGATCGCGCTGCAGAACCTCAGCAGCAGTAACGGCGGCGACGTCGAACTCGGCTTTTCGCCGTCCAGCGGCGGCGACTCGAGCACGGCGGTCCGTGACGCCGCGCACCTGGCCGAGCTTTGGCTCGACGGCGCGACGATCCTGCCAGCCGGCGCCTCGACGACCGTCGCGTGGTCCGCGCGTACCTGGGTCGAAAAGACCCTGCCCACCTGGCAACGCCTCTGCGACCCCGTCGCCCAGCAGGTCTCGGGCGCATGGGTCCAGGCCCTGCCCGAGGAGGCCAAACAGGCCGCCGGCCCGCTCCTCTCGATGATGGGGCAGATGGGCGGGATGGCCTTCGGCTCCCAGCTCGGCAACGCCCTGGCTCAGTTGGCTTCCGAAGTGCTCACCTCCACCGAGGTCGGCCTTCCGCTGGGCCCTGCGGCCACCTCCGCGCTCCTGCCGGCGAACATCGAGAAGTTCACCGAAGGCCTGGAACTGCCGACCAGCGAAGTGCTGGTCTTCATCGCCGCGCGCGAGGCCGCCCACCAGCGGCTGTTCGCCCACGTCCCCTGGCTGCGGCAGCGCCTCCTCGCCACCGTCGAGGAGTTCGCCAGCGGCATCTCCGTCGACACTTCGGCGCTGGA
The DNA here is from genome assembly GCF_055575355.1 of Amycolatopsis sp. NPDC034160. Taxonomy (NCBI): domain Bacteria; kingdom Bacillati; phylum Actinomycetota; class Actinomycetes; order Pseudonocardiales; family Pseudonocardiaceae; genus Amycolatopsis; species Amycolatopsis sp. NPDC034160. The sequence continues at coordinate 724,829 of NZ_JBVISU010000002.1, forward strand.
GCAACTCGCGGGCCAGATCGACCCGTCGAACCCCTCCAGCATCGAAGAGGCCATGTCCTCCGGGCTGCTCGAACCGCAGACCTCGCCCGAGCAGAAGGCGGCGCTGAACCGCCTCGAGACACTGCTCGCGCTGGTCGAAGGCTGGGTCGACGTCGTTGTCGCCGAGGCCATCGGCGATCGCCTCCCGGGCGCGGACGCGCTCCGGGAGACGCTGCGCCGACGCCGGGCCACGGGCGGCCCGGCCGAGCAGACCTTCGCCACCCTGGTCGGGCTTGAGCTCCGACCGCGGCGGATGCGGGCGGCTTCTTCGCTGTGGAAGCTGGTCGGCGACCAGCACGGCATCGAGAAGAGGGACGGACTCTGGTCCCACCCCGACCTCATGCCGACCGCCGAGGACCTCGACGAGCCGCTCGATTTTTCCGAGCGTCTCGGCGATGGCGAGTCGACCCTCGACGGCATCGACCCGATCGCCGAGATCGAACGCACCCAGCGTGAGAAGGACAAGGGCGACGAAGACAAGAAGTGAGGCACGTCAGTCCTCCGCCGCGATGCCCCAGCCGGCGGCGGAGGACAGGCCCTCCAGATAGCCGATGGCGCGCTCGGTCTTGGGATAACGGCGAACGAGCTCCCAGAACGCCGCGTTGTGCCCTGGTTCTTTCAAATGCGCGAGTTCGTGCACGAGGACGTAGTCCAGCACCCAGGCCGGCACCCGGCGCAGACGATTACTGACCCTGATCGTCGCGTCGACCGGCGTGCAGGACGCCCACCTCGTGCGCATCGGCGGCACCCAGCGAACGCTCGCGGGTATCGCCTTTCCGTCCAGATACTTCGCCGAGAGCACGGCGCAGCGCGCCAGCAGTGCCTCGTCCGAGGCCTTCGGCGGAGCTGCCCGCTTCGGGCCTGTGCGCAGCAGCTTGCGCTGCATCTCGGCTACCCAGTGCTTCTCCTCGGCCCGGGTCATCCGGGCCGGGATCAGCACGACGAGGGTGTCCTCGTCCCAGTACGCGGTGACGGTCCGGTGGCGGCGCTGGCTACGCCGTACCTCGACCTTGTGTTCGGGAGCGTCCGACGGGGGAATCGTCTTGTCCCGGCTCCTCAATGAGGGCATCCGTGCTTCGACCACTCGACCACGGTAAGGCCAGTCACCGACAACTCCGAGAACCGAAAGGTCACAGCCCTGAGTTATCCACAAGGGGACCCACCTGTGGATAACTCGGGTTTTTCTTAGTGAACGGTTAGCGGGCCGGTGCGATCCTGCGATCATGAACCTTCGCGAACCGGATCTGCGATCGATCGCCTTGCCCGCCTTCCCTGCCTTGCTTCCCGGCCTCGATGTGCTGGAACGCGGGAACGGCGAGATCCAGATCGGCCTCGACCCCGCCCACGCCGTGGTGATCGCCGGAGTCGCCACCGAGGTGGCCGAAGCCGTCCGCGGACTGGACGGGAAACGAGCCGCCGACGACATCGTGCTCGCGCAGAGCGAACACGACGAACAGTTGCGGGACCTGATGACGGACCTCACGGCCCGCGGGCTCGTGACCGACGCCGGGGAAGCCGGACGGCATCCACGGCCAAGACCGGAGACGGGACTGTGGTCGCTCCGCGCCCGCCATCATCAGTCGGCCGTGACGGCGCGTCGCAAGCGCACCGCGGTGGCTGTCCACGGTGACGGACGGCTGGCCGTGGCCATCGCCGTACTGCTCGCCAACGCCGGAATCGGACACATCGACATCCGAGCGACTGGCACGGTTCTCGCACGAGATCTGGGTTCGGGTTACACCGAGGCCGAAATCGGCATGCCGCGCCGGGAAGCGATGGCGCAGGTGGTGCACCGCGCCGGGGCGAACACGTCGACCACCCGGCTCTACGCGGACCGGCAGCCAGAACTCGCGCTGCTCGCCGACGCCGTGGTGCCCGCTCCCGAAGTGGTCGATGAGCTCGTTCGAGACGGTGTAAGCCACCTGCCGGTGCGCGTACGGGACGGAGTCGGCATCGTCGGACCGCTGGTGGTACCTGGCCGAAGCAGCTGCTTGCGCTGCGCCGACCTGCACCGTTCTGGACTCGACAAGTCCTGGCCCAGGGTGGCGAGCCAGCTCGCCGGACGCGTGCAACGACCGGATCTCGGCGCCGTGCAGGCGTGCGCCGCGCTGGCCTCCGCCCAGGCACTCCGGCTGCTCTCACCCGACGACCAGGCGCCGCCCGCGTGGAACGCCACCCTCGAGATCGACTTCTTCGACGGCGCGATCCGCCATCGCGATTGGCCGCCGCACAGCGGATGCGGATGTGGCGCTCGGTGATGCCGCGAGCGACGTAGCCCACACGCACGCCCTCGACAGGCTGCGCGCGCGGAGTGAATCAAGGCAGAATCGCGAAGGTGACCGACTCCCGCAGCGCCGAGGACCGTGAAACCGACATCCCCCGCAAAGGGGCTGCGCGCACGGCGAAGCTGGCCAGTATCCCGCTCGGCATAGCGGGCCGGGCGGTCGGCGGCTGGGGCCGACGACTGACCGGGCAGAGCGCCGAAGAAGTCAGTGCGACCTTGTCCGCGAAAGCAGCGGAACAGCTCTTCGAGGTCCTCGGCACGCTCAAGGGCGGCGCCATGAAATTCGGCCAAGCTCTCAGTGTCTTCGAGGCCGCGGTGCCGGACGAGATGGCGAAGCCCTATCGCGAGGCCCTCACCAAGCTCCAGGCCGCGGCACCGCCCATGCCGACCCGGCAGACCCACCGAGTCCTCGCCGAGCAGCTGGGACGCAGCTGGCAGCAGCGGTTCGCCGCCTTCGACGACGAGCCGGCAGCGGCCGCGAGCATCGGCCAGGTCCACCGTGCGACCTGGCACGACGGTCGCGAAGTCGCCGTCAAGGTCCAGTACCCCGGCGCCGACGACGCGTTGCGGAGCGACCTTCGCCAGCTTCAGCGTTTCAGCAGGCTGTTCCAGGCCTTCGTGCCGGGAACCGAAGTAAAACCGCTTCTGGCCGAACTGGCCGAGCGGATGAACGAAGAGCTCGACTACCAGGCAGAAGCCCAAAACCAGCGTGCCTTCGTAAAGGCTTTCGAAGGCGTCCCCGGCTTCCTGATCCCCCGGGTGGTCGCCAGCGCGCCGAAGGTCGTCGTCACGGAGTGGGTCACCGGAACGCCTCTTTCGAAGATCATCGCTGGCGGCGACAAAGAGGCGCGGGACCGCGCCGGCCGTCTGCTCACCGAGTTCCACTACTCGTCGCCGGAACGGGCCCGGCTCTTGCATTCGGACCCGCACCCCGGCAACTTCATGCTGACCGCCGACGGTAGGCTGTGCGTGATCGACTTCGGTGGGGTGTCCCGGCTGCCCGAAGGCATTCCGCAGCATCTGGGCGAGATGACCAGGCTGGCGCTCGACGGCGAGTCTACGAAGCTGATGCGGCTGCTCAGGGAGTCCGGCTTCATCCGGGCGGACACGGATCTGCAGGCCGACGACGTGCTCGCCTACCTCGCACCGTTCACCGAACCGCTGGCAGGAGAGACGTTCCACTTCACCCGCCGCTGGATGCAGCGTCAGGCGGGCCGGGTCGGGGACACCCGCGGCCGGGATTTCCGGATCGGCCGCTCACTCAATCTGCCGCCCGAGTACCTCATGATCCACCGGGTCACCGCCGGATCGACCGGCATCCTCTGCCAGCTCGACGCGGAGATCCCCGCCCGCGCGATCGTCGAACGGTGGCAACCCGGCTTCGCGGCCTGAGAAGTTATCCACAGGGATCGTTGCGACAGAGCCAAAATCAGGGGCGCTCGGGCGAGTTGTCCACAACTTTGGAGAAGCGGTTCCACCCGGACGGCCCAACGGTCATCCTCGATACATGACCACTACACGAAGCGCTCGACTGATGGCGCTTAGTAACACCTGCGAGTCCGGGATCATCACCAGCCGCGAGCTTCGCAAAGCAGGTGTGACCGCGCGTCACGCCGCGAAGCTCTGCGGGCCCGGTGGTCCTTGGCGAAGGCTGATGCCGGGTGTGATCCTGTTGCGCGACTCCGCGCCCACCCGGCTTCAACTGCTACAGGCCGCCGTCGCACGGTTCGGACCGGACGTAGTGGTGACGGGCGCTGACGCACTTCGCGCGCGAGGCGTCGACTGCCCGGTGACGCGCGAGATCCACCTCCTCGTCCCCGACTACCGGCGCATGCCGGCGGAACCCGGCATGTTGCCCCGACGAACCACGCGGATGCCGCCGCCGACCTTGATCGACGGCGTCGCGTTCGCCCCTCCCGCCCGCGCGGCACTCGATCTCGCTCGCCTGGAGCTCGATCCGGCCCGGATCGACGAGCTGATCTTGCTCCCGCTGTATTGGGGCCTATGCACGCTGGAAGAGCTGAAGGAGGAGCTCGATGCCGGTAACCGGCGAGGCTCAGCCGCGGTGCGTGCGGCTCTGCGCCGTGTCGATCCCGAAGAGACCTACGCGTGCGGACTGGCGAAGCAGGCGCTCGACGGCTGCCCGCTGCCCTCGCCATCGTGGAACGTGACGATCTGCGACCGGCGTGGGCGGCCCATCGGCGCCGCCGACGCCTGGTGGGACGACATCGGCCTGGCGTGGCAATTCCGTGCGCCGAAACAGGGCACCGCGAACTTTCATCCGCTGGCACTGACCGCGACCGGCACCGTGCTGGTCCGCTGCACCATCGACCAGCTGAGGAAGGTTCCGAGGGAAGTGGCGGCCGAGCTCGTCAGGGGGTACGCGGAAGCAGCACGGACGCCTCGGCCGAAGGTCCGCACGATCGGTCAGATCGACGACGCCGCCTAAGGGCTCACCAATACTCGTCCGGAAGCTTTCCCTCGATGTCGCGCGCGTGGCGGCGAGCGCAGGTAGGACACATCCATCGCACGACGTTCTTCTCCCGGGTGGAAACCCAGGCGAGCGCCTGCGCGGCTTCCTCGTCGACACCACGAATCCTGCCGCACAACGAACAACCGACCTGGTCACTCACGGCTGTCGTCCACAATGGATCGTTTTCGTCCCCTGCAGGAACAGGTCCTGGCGCGCGCCGAGGAAGGCGGGGCTCGCTGGATTCACCAGGGCGGCCGCGGTCTTGTGATCGTCGCTGCTCAGGCGATCACCTGCCACTTCGGCCAACCAAGTAACCCGCTCGACGATGAAGTCGCGCAGCAGTTCCGGCCCGGGCGCCGGGTGGTGGATGAGCACCCCGAAGGAGTCGACGTTATCGAGGCCCGCCCGCTGAAGCGCGATGTTCCAGCCGTAGGGCATGGAGACCGCACCAGGGATACCTGCACGCATTTCGGCGAACCACTCACCTCGTGCGGCGAGCAACCGCCCCTCGAGTCCTGGTCGGCCGATGCCGAGGTCCCAGGGAAGACAGTTGAAGTCCAGGCCGCCCTCGGAAATGGCGACCAAGCCGCCGGGGCGGGCGAGCCGGGCGAAGGTGTTGATCGCCGCTTGCTGGTCGGGCAAGTGGTGGACCACACGTGAAGCCCAGACCAGATCGGCGGCAGGAAGCTTCGCGGGCAAGTCGCCGTCGGCCACGTCGGCGTGGATCGTCTCGACGATGGCCTTATCCCCCGCGGCCGCGCTGACGACCCGGTGCGCCTCGGCCAGCAGCTGCTCGGTCGCGTCGACCAACACGATCCTGGCGCCGACGGAGGCGAGCTCCTCGGCGAAGAGCACGCTCATCCCGCCCGCACCACAGCCGACGTCGAGGATGGTCGGCCCGTCTGGCATACCTGCCAAGAGCTGGCGAGCCGCTACCCGCGTCGGCCCGGCGTCGAGCGCTTCGGCCATGCGAAGCGCTCGACGCCGGTCCGCCCAGTCGATGTCATCGTGCGTGTGTGCGGCCATTCCTCCAGTGAACACCAAACCAAGCCGCACCACGCCCAAAAGAGGGAGCGGGGGACCTTTGCTATCGCGGCGCGACAGCAAAGGTCCCCCGCTCCCCCCATGGGGTCAGGCCTGCAGACGCTCGGCTCGCCGGGTCGCCCAGCGAGCGACCCTGTTCCACCTGCGTACGGCGCGTGCGCCGCTTCGAGCCCGCTGCGCGCGGACTCCCTCCTCAAGGTCTCGTATTCGGGCTCTGGACAGTTCTTCATAAAGCAACATTTCGCTGGTCTCCTCGACCTTGATCTCGTTCAACTTGGCCGGCGCGAGAGTCCGGCGACCCGTTCGCGCCTCGTAATCCCTGGTGGTGATGGGTTCGACGGTCATGCCGCTGCGCTCCGCTCGACCTTGCGCGCAACCGGACGAGCCTCGGCGGCGGGCTCGACGACCGAGTTCTTGCGGGGGCGGCCGCGGGGCCGCTTCCGCGCGACGACGACGCCACGCTCGAAGATCTCGCCACCCCAGACACCCCACGGCTCACGCCGCGACAGGGCGCCCGCGAGGCAGGCGGAACGAACCGGGCAGTCCGCGCAGAACGCCTTCGCGCGCTCGAGTTCTGCCGGCGACTCGGCGAACCACAGGTCCGCGTCGCCCGAACGGCAGGGAAGCGTCGACTCAGGCGAGTCGATGGCGTCGAGCAGGTCGACGACGCCTGCGTCGGCGAAGGGCAGAGCCTCCCCCGGCGCGAAAGCTACGGCCGATGACATGAGTGCACTCCTTTGTCCCGTGACGGATTTAGTACTGACGGTGGAACTGGACAACGCTGAACCCCAATTAGGTTGTGCAGCCAACTTGTTTGTGCAGCAAAAAACACGAAGGCCGCGGATCCGGTTACCGGTTCCGCGGCCTTCGTGAGCCTCTAGTCCTGACTAGGTCAGGAACTTCGCTCCCGTATGGACAACGGAACACGGAACTGCTTGATGGTCGGCAGATCGACGCCACCGTTCACGTACGCGCCACCGAAGACAGCGGTGTGCGTGAAGGTTTCGTCAGCGGTGACCCAGCGCCGGTTGAGACGCTGAGTGCCGCGGGCGGCGAGGATGCTCACGGGCATGAAGGCGCCCTGACGCTGAGCCTGCGGGACTTCCGCGACGCAGGACAGACGGGTGCCCGGGTTCGTGACCATCATGTTGATCCTCATTTCACCGGCACCACCTTTCTCTGTCGCGCGCGAGCCGCCCTGCGGTCTACGCTGTGTTGTAGAAGTTCTTCCCCAGTTGCCAGGCGCTGCCGCCCGGTACCTGCAGGTTATTGCCCTCGACCACACCGGGGCAACTTATTTTTCAGAAAAACCGTCGAAGCTACGAAGATCGGCTCTGAGCAGCGGGTTCGCCGCGTAGATCAAGCCCGCGACGCGGTCAAGTCTCCACTGAAGCCCGCACGACGTCGAGAACCTCCGCTCCGAAGCGTTCGAGCTTCGTCGCGCCGATCCCGGAGATGGCACACAACGCTGTGTCATCGGTCGGCCGTTGCTCGGCGATGGCGACCAGTGTCGCATCCGTGAAGACGACGAAGGCCGGCACCTTGAGCTCGCGGGAGCGTTCCCCTCGCCAGGACTTCAGCTTCTCGAGCAGCTGCTCATCCACATTGGACGGGCAACGGGAGCAGCGACCCAGCTTGATGTCCAGGGTCTCCAGCAGCGGTCCGCCGCAAACTCGGCACCGTGCCTTGGTACCGGAATGCTTCGGTTGCTGAGACCGAGCGACCCTCGCCGCCGGGTGATCTTCGGGGATCAGGCCGTAGAGGAACCGGCTGCGTCGCCGATTGCGGCGGTTTCCCGACGTCCTGGCCAAGGCCCACGAAAGCGAGAGGTGCTCTCGTGCGCGAGTGACACCGACATAGAAGAGGCGGCGCTCTTCTTCGATGGCCGCGTCATCGCCGTCCGCGTGCAGGATCGGCATGGTCCCCTCGGCGAGTCCCACGAGGAACACCGCATCCCATTCGAGGCCCTTCGCCGCATGAAGCGAGGCCAAGGTGATGCCCTCCACTGTCGGCGGGTGCTGCGCGGTCGCCCGTTGTTCGAGCTCCGCCACGAACCTGGGCAGATCCGCGTCGTCGACGGTGGAAGCAAGCTCCTCGGCCAACTCGACGATCGACAGGAGCGCGTCCCACCTTTCTTTCGCCGCGCCGCCGGCCGGGGGCTGGTCGGTGAGCCCTACCTTCGCGAGCACAGAACGGACCCTGGTCACCAGCTCGCCGGTGTCCGCGTCCGTCGCCGCCATCCGCAACGCGGACATCGCCTGCCGGACCTCGGTCCTGGCGAAGAAGCGCTCGCCACCACGGACCAGGTACGGGATGCCCAATTCCGCCAACGCCTGCTCGTAGGCCTCGGACTGGGCGTTGACGCGGTAGAGCACCGCGATCTCACTGGCCGCCACGCCACTGTCGAGCAACTCACGGATCCTGCGTGCGACAGCGGCGGCCTCTGCGGTCTCGTCGTCGTATTCGGCGAAGCGCGGAGGCGGCCCCGAAGGACGCTGGCCGATGAGCTTCAGCCTCGACCCCGCCGGTCGGCCACGGGCGGCACCGATCACCTGATTGGCGAGAGCCACGACTTCCGGAGTCGAGCGGTAGTCCCGCTCGAGCCGCACGACTGTCGCCTCGGGGTACCTCCGCGTGAACTCCAGCAGCGGACGGGGTGAGGCGCCACCGAACGAATAGATCGTCTGGTTGGCGTCGCCGACCACGGTCAAGTCGTCGCGGCCGCCGAGCCACGCGTCGAGCAGCCGCTGTTGCAGGGGGGTGACGTCCTGGTACTCGTCGACGACGAAACAGCGGTAGCGCTCGCGGAACTCCTGGGCCACCACCGTGTGCTCCTCGAGAACCGCGGTGGTGTGCAGGAGGAGGTCGTCGAAATCGAGGACCTGCGCGGCGTTCTTGACCTTCTCGTAGTTTCGATAGACCTCCGCGACCTGCGCCGAGGGCGCGGGCGTGTCCCGCTGCGTGCGAGCGGCGACGGCGGGATAGTCGTCCGGCGATACCAAAGAGGCCTTGCTCCACTCGATCTCACTGGCGAGGTCACGCAGGAGTTCCGTCTCGGTGCCGAGACCGGCCTTGGTGGCGGCTTGGCTGATGTAGCGGAACTTGTTCTCGAGCAGCTCCCAAGGCCTGTCCCCGACGACCTGGGGCCAGAAGTACCGAAGCTGGCGACGCGCGGCAGCGTGGAAGGTGAGCGCCTGGGCGGCGTCAACCCCCAGGCCCCGAAGGCGCGCGCGCATCTCCCCTGCGGCACGTGTCGTGAAGGTGACCGCGAGGACCTGACCAGCGGCGACGTGTCCCGAGCGGACCAGGTGGGCGATGCGGTGTGTGATCGTTCGCGTCTTGCCGGTCCCCGCTCCCGCGAGTACACAGACCGGCCCCCTCGGGGCGCAGGCGGCGGCGCGTTGCTCGGGGTCGAGCCCATCGAGCAGGCCTGGACGACTCTTCGGGGACGATGCGCTAACCACGTCCCCGATCCTCGCAGAGGGCCCGACGGGATCGGCGCAGGGCACGCGGCCGTATCCTGGTCACATGGCGGGAAAGCAGGACAAGGAAGCAGCGAAGCTGGCCAAGAAGGAGAAGCGCGCCGCGAGCAAGGCTCGCCGCGGGCAGATCTTCGAGGCCTTCAAGATGCAGCGCAAGGAAGACAAGGCGCTCATCCCCTGGATGGTCGGATCGCTCCTGGTCATCACCGGTGTGGTGTTCGGCATCGGGTTCATCTTCGACGTCCACTGGGTCGTGCTGCCGCTGGGCATCCTGCTCGGCGCACTCGCCGCTGTGATCATCTTCGGCAGGCGGGTCCAGAAGACCGTGTACTCGAAGGCCGACGGACAGCCGGGCGCCGCAGCCTGGGCACTCGAGAACATGCGCGGCCGGTGGAAGGTGACGCCGACCGTAGCGGCCACGACTCAGCTCGACGCCGTGCACCGAGTGCTCGGCGGCCCGGGTGTCGTGCTCGTCGCCGAGGGTGCGCCGCACCGGGTCAAGTCCCTGCTCGCGCAGGAGAAGAAGCGCGTTGCCCGCTTGATCGGTGAGACCCCGATCTACAACGTGATCATCGGGAACGAAGAGCAGCAGGTGCCGCTGAAGAAGCTGCAGGGCTACCTCATGAAGCTCCCCCGAAACCTCAAGCCTGCCCAGGTCGACGCTCTGGAAGCGAAGCTGGCCGCCCTCGGAAACCGTGGCGCCGCGATGCCCAAGGGCCCGATGCCTGCCGGCGCGAAGATGCGCAACGTTCAGCGCACCATCCGCCGCCGCTGACCAAGCGAGAATCAGGGGTCCTTTACTGCCGCGTGCGGCAGTAAAGGACCCCTGATTCGTTTCCGGACGAAAACTGTCGGTGGGTGGTCGCATGATCACTGTGTGGATGAAACCTCGAGCGCCCGGCAGAAGGCGCTGGCGGCGATGTTCCCGGACGGCGTGGCCGCCCGGGCGAAACTTGTCGCCCTGGGGTACTCCCACTCCTGGATCTCTCGCCGTTGTCGTGAAGGCGGCCCGTGGCGGCGCCCTATCCCCGGCGTCATCCTTCTGACCAACGCGACTCCGACCAGGCGCCAGCTCCTGAAGGTCGCGCTGACTCACGCGGGTCCGGAGGCCATGCTCACCGGAGTCCAGGCGGCCCGGCTGCACGGAGTCAGGAGACTTCCGCCAGAAAGACGGGCGCACACCTTGATTCCCCACCGGAGCAAGGTCGCCACCTGGGGATTCGCCGTTGTCGAGCGAACCATCCACCTGCCGGAACCGGTGGAGATCGACGGCATGCCGGTAGCACCACTCGCCAGGGCTCTGATCGATGCCGCTCGTCGTATGGACGAACTGCAATCCGTGCGGGCGATGATCCACGACGCCGTCCATCGCGGACTCTGCACTCCAGAGGAACTTCGAGAAGAGCTGGCGCAGGCAAGCACGATCGGCTCAGCACTGCCCCGCCTCGTCGTCGGCGCCCTCCAGGACGGTGTCGACTCCGCCGTAGAGCAATGGCTGGAGACCGTGCTCGAACGCAGCGGTTTGCCCAGGCCGGAGCGAAATGTCGAGCTACGAGCTCCGGACGGACAAATAGTCGGTGTCGCCGAGGTCTGGTGGCCGAAAATCTACGTCGCCATGCAAATCCGCCACGCCGAGGTCGCCCTCGAGCCGGACATGACACCCGAAACATCCCCGCTGGTCGCGGTCGGCCTCATCGTCATCCAGGTGAGTCCGGCGCAGCTGCGGGACCAACCGTTGGTCGTGGTCCAGGAGTTGCGAGCAGCTCATCGCCGTGCTCAGCAACGACCGCCTCCGGAGCTCAGCGATGCTTCTGCGGCACCGGCAGCCTGAGGAGCCGTGCCGCGGGGAGAGCAAAGGTCCCTTGCTCCTCCGCCGAGGTCAGCGCATGCGGATCACGACGGTCCCGGTCAGCCGGTCGAGCCAGCTCCGGCCGTCGATGTTGCGGATCGCGGCCGGGATGATCACGAAGGTCAGCGCCGCTCGCACGACGGCGCGCCACACGCCGACCATTTGCGCACCGTCCAGCCTGGCGACGCGGATTCCGACCGCTGCCATACCTGGCGTGAAACCGAAGAAAGACACGGGAATGATCGTGATGGCCGCCCAGACGCCCACCGACCAGAGATTGAACGTCTGCATGACGGCCGGATCCTGGAGGCTGGGCGTCACGAAGAGCGTGGTGACCAACGAAGCAAGAACCAAATCGATCACCAGGCCGAGGAGACGCGCCCCGCCGCCTGCTACCGAACCGACACCCGATTGGAGTAGGCCGAGTCGCTCACCGCGCCACCGCTGCGTACCCTCGCCACCGGCCGTCGTTCCGTCCCCGGCTCCGGGTAGCCATTCTCCGGTCCATCTCGCCACCCATCCAGGGTATGCCGGTGGCGCGGGCCACATTCGCCCTGGTCGACTACCCGATATCGCCGACCCGTTAACACCGGCGAAACATACGGGTGACGGTCGGGCAACACCGCGCTCTTAGCGTGAGCCGAAGAGAGTACTGCCGCCGGCAACGAACGAGAAGGAGTCACCGAGGGTGCCCACTACTCCAGACGACATTCAGCGCCTAATCGCCGACGAGAACGTAGAGGTCGTCGACGTCAGGTTCTGCGACCTGCCCGGCGTTATGCAGCACTTCACCGTTCCGGCGAAGGCGTTCAACGAAGAAGCCTACGAAGAAGGCCTCGCCTTCGACGGCTCCTCGGTGCGTGGTTTCCAGTCGATCCACGAATCCGACATGCTGCTCCTCCCGGACCCCGAGACGGCGCGCATCGACCCGTTCCGCAAGGCGAAGACGCTCTCGCTGAACTTCTTCGTGCATGACCCGTTCACCCGCGAGGCGTACAGCCGCGATCCGCGCAACATCGCGCGTAAGGCTGAGCAGTACATCTCCGAGTACGGCGTCGCGGACAACGTGTTCTTCGGCCCGGAGGCCGAGTTCTACATCTTCGATTCGATCCGGTTCGACTCCGCCGAGCACGCGTCGTTCCACGAGATCGACTCCGTCGAGGGCTGGTGGAACACCGGCGCCGACGTGCCGGGCGGCAACCAGGGTTACAAGACGAAGTTCAAGGGCGGCTACTTCCCCGTCCCGCCGGTCGACCACTTCGCCGACCTGCGTGACGAAATCGTCCGCAACCTGCAGGGCTCCGGTTTCGAGATCGAGCGCGCGCACCACGAGGTGGGTACCGCCGGTCAGACCGAGATCAACTACAAGTTCAACACGCTGCTGCACGCCGCGGACGACCTGCAGCTGTTCAAGTACATCGTGAAGAACACCGTGTTCGCCGCCGGCAAGACCGCGACGTTCATGCCGAAGCCGCTCGCCGGTGACAACGGCTCGGGCATGCACTGCCACCAGTCGCTGTGGAAGGACGGCACGCCGCTGTTCCACGACGAGTCCGGTTACGCGGGACTGTCCGACACCGCCCGCCACTACATCGGCGGTCTGCTCAAGCACGCCCCGAGCCTGCTGGCCTTCACCAACCCGACCGTCAACTCGTACCACCGGCTCGTGCCGGGCTTCGAGGCCCCGGTCAGCCTGGTGTACTCGCAGCGGAACCGGTCGGCCTGTGTCCGTATCCCCATCACGGGCAACAACCCGAAGGCCAAGCGCGCCGAGTTCCGGTGCCCGGACTCGTCCGGCAACCCGTACCTCGCGTTCTCGGCGATGATGATGGCCGGTCTCGACGGCATCAAGAACAAGATCGAGCCGCCGGAGCCCATCGACAAGGACCTCTACGAGCTCCCGCCGGAGGAGGCCCAGAACGTCAAGCTCGTTCCTGGCGACCTCGGCGCGGTCCTCGACACGCTGGAGGCCGACCACGACTACCTGCTCGAAGGCGGCGTGTTCACCCCCGACGTGATCGACACGTGGATCTCCTACAAGCGTGAGAACGAGATCGACCCGCTGCGGCTGCGCCCGCACCCGTACGAGTTCTCGCTGTACTACGACGTGTGATCGCACGGTAAGAACACCAAGAGCACGCCGGTGGTGAGGCGCGGAAACGCCCTCATCACCGGCGTTTTTTTAGTCTCGGCAGTGCGGCTACTCCGAAGTGGAGAGAACCTTGAGGTCGACGCCGGCGCGCTCGATGCGGCCGCGCGGATCGTCCACCAGCTTGCGTCGCTCAAGATCCATCAGCCCCAGGGTGCAGGTGATCTCCGCGGAGAGGGTGCCGTCGACCTTGTAGATGTTCGAGTCCATGTGGAAAGTCTTGCCGGTGCCGAACTTGGCGTCGCAGGTCACGTCGACGACGTCGCCGGCCCGAAGCTCACGTCGGAACACGATGTGGGACTCAAGCAGTACGAAGGCCAGATTCGCGTCTCGCATACCCGAGTTGAGGCCACCGGCGAGCTCCATCAGCTCGAGTCTGGAGACCTCGCCGTACGAGTGGTAGACGGCGTGGTTGAGATGGCCAAGAGTGTCCAACTCATAGTGACGCACCTTGATCCGGGTGCGAAAAGGCTCGCGCACAGTCACCGGTCCACTGTAAGCGCCGCTGTCCGTCCGCGACGCGGAGTGTGAGCAAGGGACCTTTGCTGCCGCTCGTCCACGTCCGGCAGGCAATAGCAAAGGTCCCTTGCTCTCTTACCGCCGGTCAGAGCAGTCAGCCCTGGTAAAAGAGAGTCTCCACGATGGCGTGAGCACGACGCGTAGTCCGCCGGTAGGCGTCGAGGAACTCCCCGGGATCGTCGTCGGCTGAGTAACCAAGCACACGGGCGACCGCGGCGAGATCTCGACCGGAGCTGGGGATCTCGTCGACTGCCTTTCCCCTGACCAGCATCCCGGCGTTCCGGACACGTGTCGCCAGCAGCCAGGCTTCGGTCAGGGATTCGATTTCGGCGGGCTCAGCGAGTCCTGCTTCTACCGCGGCCTTCAACGCTTCGATCGTCGATGTGGTTCGCAGCGCCTCTACTTCGTGTCCGTGGCGCAGTTGTATTAGCTGCACGGTCCACTCCACATCCGCGAGCCCGCCGCGGCCGAGTTTCGTATGCCGCGTCGGGTCTGCGCCCTTGGGCATCCGTTCCGTTTCCACTCGCGCCTTGATCCGCCTGATCTCCCGCACTCGAACCGCGTCGAGTCCCGCTGCGGGATATCGGATGGGGTCGATCATCTCGATGAACCGTGCACCGAGGTCCTCATCGCCGGCTATGAAGCGGGCACGAAGCAACGCCTGCGATTCCCAAACCTCTGCCCACCTCCCGTAGTAACTGCGGTAGGACTCCAGTGTCCGCACCAACGGACCGCTCCGCCCCTCCGGGCGAAGGTCGGCGTCGACGATCAATGCCGGATCGGGGCTAGGCGCACCGAGAATCTTGCGGACCGTCTCAGCCACTGAGGAAGCGAACTTCGCTGCTTCAGAGTCGGATACCCCCTCAGTCGGCTCGCATACGAAGAGGACGTCGGCATCAGACCCATACCCGAGTTCAGCCCCACCGAGACGGCCCATGCCGATGACGGCGATTTTCGCGGGTGTCCGGCCCAACTCTGCCTGGCGCTGCCGATATGCGGCGGCCAGGGCACCCTGCAGCACGGCGACCCACACACTCGACAACGCCTCGCAGACCGATGGAACGTCGAGCAACCCCAGCAGGTCGGCCGACGCGACCCTCAGCATCTCGTGCCGGCGTAGTGATCTCGCGGCGGTGACAGCGGCGTTAAGGCCAGGCTGCCGCCGGACCGCGGCTCGCAGCGAGGTGGCCACTTCGGCGGGAGTGCGACCAGCCAGCCGGGCGGGGTCACCCAGCAACTGCAGCACCTCAGGTGCTCGCGCCAGCAGGTCGGGCACCAACCTCGACGTGCCCAACAAGAAGGCGAGCCTCTCGACGACCGCGCCCTCGTCCCGCAGCACCCTGAGGTACCACGGCGTTTCTTCGAGTGCTTCCGAGACTTTGCGATAGGACAGAAGTCCTCGATCAGGATCCGGCGTATCGGCGAGAAGGTCCAGCAAGACCGGTAACAGCGCCTGTTGGATGGCCGCCCGCCGAGACATCCCCGCGGTCAGCGCCTTGATGTGCTGAAGCGCTCCGTCCGGCGCGGCATAACCAAGCGCGGCAAGGCGGCTTTCCGCTTGTTTCGTCGTCAGGCGCAGCGCCTCGGTCGGGACATTCGCGACGGACTGCAGCAGCGGCCGATAGAAGAGCTTCTCGTGGAGACGTCGAATGCTTTGCAGGTGGCGACGGAACTCCGCCAGCAGCACATCCCCTTCGCTCCTGCCCCGAGCAGGCCGCACCCCGCTCGCTCTCGCGATCGTTCGTAGCTCGCTGGCATCCGAAGCGGCAGGGAACAGGTGTGTGCGCCGTAGCCGCCGAAGCTGGAGCCGGTGCTCGATGGTCCGGAGGAATTCGTACGACGAGCCGAGCTCCGCGGCATCCGTGCGGCCTACGTACCCGCCCTCCCCCAAGGCGGCGAGAGCGTCCATCGTGGACGGAGAACGCAGCTCGGTGTCAATCCGGCCGTGGACCAGTTGCAGCAACTGCACGGCGAACTCGACATCTCGAAGACCACCTCGTCCCAGCTTCAGCTCTCGCTCGGCGTGTGCGGACGGCACGTGGCCTTCAACGCGGCGCCGCATCTTCTGGACTTCGGGGACGAAATTCTCCCGATCCGCCGCCGCCCACACCTTCGGCGCGACCATCTCCGCGTACTGACGCCCGAGTTCGGCGTCACCCGCGACCGGTCGCGCTTTGAGCAAGGCCTGGAACTCCCAGGTTTTAGCCCATTTCTGGTAGTAGGCGGCGTGCCCGTCGAGCGTCCGGACCAGCGCGCCGGCCTTGCCCTCCGGACGCAACGCCGCGTCGACTTCGAAGCAGGCTTTGCCGACTACGCGCATCATCGTGCTGGCCAGCCGTGTCGAGACCGAGAGATCTCCGTCGCCGACGAAGATGACGTCCACGTCGCTCACATAGTTCAGCTCTCTACCGCCGCATTTGCCCATGGCGATCACGGCGAGTCGGCCTTCGACCTCCGCACCCACCTCTGACTCCGCGACCAGGAGCCCCACCGTCAGTGCGGCCTCGGCCAGAGTGGTGAGCTGCGCTCCGATTTCGGCATAAGGTGGCTGGTAAAGGCCGGGTTCGACGAGGTGACCGAGGTCGGCCGCCGCGATCCCGAGGAGCAGCTCGC
This sequence comes from Amycolatopsis sp. NPDC034160, assembly GCF_055575355.1. Classification (NCBI taxonomy): domain Bacteria; kingdom Bacillati; phylum Actinomycetota; class Actinomycetes; order Pseudonocardiales; family Pseudonocardiaceae; genus Amycolatopsis; species Amycolatopsis sp. NPDC034160. Next base: position 741,281 of record NZ_JBVISU010000002.1, read on the forward strand.
GGTATCCGGTGCGGAGGGCCTGCTCTGCTTCGAGCCCGGTGAGCAGTTCATCTTCCGAGCGCAAATGGTCAAGAAGCCGGTTCACATACTGACCCGGTTCAGTGCTCGCGTCGCCGCAGAGGGTGTTCCAGCAGTCGGTGTTCGCGACCAAGAAGTCCACGAGTGCGCTTGAGGTGCCCAGAACGCCGAGCATCCGGCCGCGGAAGGTGCGGTTCGTGCGAAGTGTCTGATCGAGCTCAGCCCAGGAGGCAGGGTCGGCCTCCCTGATCCGGTCGAGCCCGCTCAAGGCGAGATCGGGGTCCGCCGCACGGGAAAGTGCTGACAACACGTCGGCTGCGGAGCCATCCGGACCTGACTCGGTCCACCAACCAGCAGCACGGAGCTGCCCGTCGGCGCGGGGGTCGGTGAAGCCGTATCTCGCCACGGAAGCGGTCGGCCTGGCGCGCTCAACCATCGGCTCCACCGTAGTCGCCTTGCCGCCTGTGGCCAGATCGGCGCGCAAGGAAGCAAGGGACCTTTGGTGTCGCCAAGCCGGGGCGATACCAAAGGTCCCCTGCTTCGCTAAGCGGCGATCTTGCCGATTTCCGGTTCGGGAACGGTCGGGGTGGGGGTGGTAAAGCTGCCGGCGTTGACGGGACTCCGTCGTGAAAGCAGGTAGATCCCGATGCCGATACCCAGGCCCGCGACACCGACAGCGATGGTGCCCACCGTGCCGGTCGAAGTCACCAGACCGGCTGCGGCTCCGACGATGGCGGCTGCTGGAAGCGTGAACAACCAGGCGATCACCATGCGCCCGGCTGTGCGCCAGCGGACCGGTGACTCACGCCTGCCGACACCAGATCCGACGATGCCACCGGAGCAGACGTGGGTCGTCGAAAGGGGGAAGCCGAAGTTCGTCGAGGCGAGGATGACCGCCGCTGAGCTGGTCTGTGCCGCGAAGCCCTGTGGGCCATCGATGTCGGTCAGACCTTTACCCAGCGTAAGGGTGATTCGCCAGCCGCCTAGATAGGTACCGAGTGCCAGCGCCAATGCTGCACTGACGATCACCCAGAGCGGTGGCCCAGCACCGGCGGGAAGGCTCCCCGCAGTGATCATCGTCAGCGTGATGACGCCCATGGTCTTCTGGGCGTCGTTCGTGCCATGGGCGAGCGAAACGAGGGAAGCCGAGATGATCTGGCCGATGCGGAAGCCGGCGGTGCGGCCGCGGCGGACGAAGATCCGGTAGACGAAGTACGTCACGATCATCGCGACGAGGCCTGCCAGGACAGGTGACAGGGCGGCGGGCACCAAGACCTTCTCGACGATCTTTCCAAAATGGACCGAGTCGGTTCCGGCCGACACCCACGTGGCGCCGATCAGCCCACCGAACAATGCGTGGGATGAGCTGGATGGCAGCCCGACGAACCAGGTGACCAGGTTCCACACGATCGCACCGACCAGCCCACCGAACACGATCGCCGGTCCGATCTTGGTGTCATCGACCAGTCCATTGGAGATGGTCTTGGCCACTTCGACTGACAGGAAGGCGCCGACCAGGTTCAAAACCGCGGAGATCGTCACCGCCACCTTGGGGCGAAGCGCCCCGGTGGCGATCGACGTCGCCATCGAGTTGGCCGTGTCGTGGAAGCCGTTCGTGAAATCGAAAATTAGGGCCGTGACGACGACGAGCACGACCAACACTGAGGGCTCCACCCCGACCTCCGAACCCTTCGAAATCTCCTTCGCAAGGTACCTGACCGCAAGACCCGAGCGTTAACAACCCATACGCATTTGAGACATAGGTCGTTAAGCCATCGGCAAAGTACGTTGACGTTCCGCAGCCGGAGCGAGGTCACCGGACACCAGTCGGACGAAGCGGTGCGCGAACGGTCGCCAGGTTTCCGCGATGTCGGCATGCACCCGAGCGAGATTCTCCGGGGTCAGTGCGTCCGGCCGGGTGAGTTCCGCCATTTCAGGCGACTGTCGTGCCCAGTCGAGGACGATCTCCGGTGTCGTCTCGATATGAAACTGGACACCGTAGGCACAACGGTCGAAACGGAAGGCCTGGTACGCATACCGCGGTGACGAAGCGAGGAGTTCCGCTCCTGCTGGTAGCCGAGTGATCGCGTCATTGTGGAACTGCAAGACATCCTGCATGAGCGGCAGGTCCGCGAAGAGCGGATCGATCCAGGCCGCGTCCTTCTTGGACACAAGCCCTGGTCCCACTTCGGGCCCTTGATCGCCTTTACCCACAACGCCGCCCAAGGCCACGGCGAGGAGCTGACCACCGAGGCAGATCGCGAGCGTCGGGATGCGAGCGCTGACGGCCTTCGACAGCAGCCTTCGCACGTCCGCCAGCCAGGGGTGAGTGGTGTCATCGTTGGACCCCATCCCCCCGCCCAGACATACGACACCCGCGTATTCACCAAGATCGACAGGAAGGCCTTGACCGGGCAGCAGCCTGATGTCGAGTTTCGCCCCTGCTTCGGTGAGCCAATCACCGAGTGGGCCGATCGGATCCGATTCATCTGGCTGGATGACGAGCAACTGGGGAGCGGTCACCACCCCAGCCTACGACCGATGGAGAGCAAGGGACCTTTGGTATCGGTACGAGGGCGGCGATACCAAAGGTCCCTTGCTCCCTCGGTCAGCAGGCGCAGCGTGGGGCGGACGCGGAGGTGAGGGCGAGAACGGGAGTGTCCCGCTCGACGGGATAGCCGGCTGCCTGCCAGGCAGAGATCCCGCCGGACAGGCGTTTGACCTTGAAGCCGAGTTCCGCGAGCTTGAGGGCGCCCTTGGTCGCGGCATTGCAGTAGATGCTTTCGCAGTAGCAGACGTAGACGAGATCTCGGTCGAGTCGGCTGACCGACTCCGGAGTCATGTCCTGGTACGGGAGGTTGATCGCACCGGGGATGCGAGCGGAGGCGAAGGCTTCAGGCGCCCGCGTCTCGACGACCACGTATCCGTGCTGGGTGCCGACGGTGAGATCGCGAACAAGGTCGTCGGGATCCACATCCAGGGCGAGTTCGGCACGAAGGTGCGAGGCTGCGGTCGCGCTGTCCAGGGCCGGAAAAGTTAGTACACGGGGCTCGATCGTCATACGTCAATCGTGCGGCCTCGCGATCATCGTGGACATCGGCGAATCCAGGTATTGCCGCCGGTTAGCCTGGAGATTCCTGGCGGAGGCGACGATCGACCTGGAGTTCCGTGAACCTCGATGATCTCGACTGGCAGTTGCTCGAACTTCTCCAGTCCGACGGGCGGCTGACCTTCTCCGAACTCGGCAGGCGGGTGTCGCTGTCTGCCCCCGCGGTGACCGAGCGGGTGAGGCGGCTCGAGGAGAGGGGGATCATCACCGGCTACTCGGCCAGTGTGGATCTGACGAAGCTTGGGTTGCCCATCGAGGCGATGATCCGGGCGAAGGTGCGGAGCCTGGACACGGCTCGCTTCCGGGAGACCATTCTTGCTCTGCCGCAGGTGCTCGACGCTGACCACGTCACAGGCGACGAGTGCTGGTTGGTGCGGGTCGCTTGCCGGAACACCGCAGAGCTGGAAGAACTCGTAGAGCGGATGCAGCGTTATGGGGAGACGACGACCTCGCTGGTCTTCTCATCGCCTGTCCGCCGGCGCGCTGTCGGTCGGAAGAGTTGCAGAGCGATACCGCAGGGGTAGCAAGGGACCTTTGCTATCACGCGAAAGGAACTGGGTATGAAAAAGGGTCCAGGCCCCGGGAGAACGGTGAGGTTCTCGACCGGGGCCTGGACCCCTTTTTTCTAATGTTAGTCCGGCGGTGTCCTACTCTCCCACAACCCTTCGGTTGCAGTACCATCGGCGCTGTCAGGCTTAGCTTCCGGGTTCGGAATGGGACCGGGC
>NZ_JBVISU010000003.1:0-29489 GCF_055575355.1 Amycolatopsis sp. NPDC034160
GGTCGTGAGTGGCGATTCGGGTTCTAACCCGAATCGCCACTCACGACCACCTGGACCGACGGCCTTGCTGGCGTGAAGTACGTGATGGCCCCCTTCCTTGCGCTAGGCGCAAGGAAGGGGGCCATCATGTACTGGGCAAGGTGTGGAGCGTGTGCGGGTTGCCGGTGCGGTCGGGTGGGGCGGATTCCAGCCGTTGGACGTCCGGAATCTTCCCCGCTCGGTTGCCGGTCCACAGTCGTGGACGGCACGAGCTTGATCAACGGAAGATCGGGGACGTCGAGTGTCGCGGATCTTCCGTTGATCAAGGTGCGAGACCTGGCGACGATGTCCGCGGAACCACGTAGGTACCTAAGACACCCTTGGTTCTGACCCGAATCGCCACTCACGACCCTGGTTACGGAGCAGGAACGGGCAGCGGCATCCCGGGGACGCTCTGGTCGGCGGGGACGATCCCGTCGACCAGGTACGCGTTCACGATCTCGTCCACCGCGGGGTTGCCGTCCGCGTAGAGCCCGTGGTCACCTTCACCGGTCACGGTCAGCATCCGCGAGTTCGCGAACTTCGCGTGTGCCCGCCTGGCGCCCTCGATCGCCGTGGCCGGATCGTGCTCGGAATGGACGATGAGGATCGGCGGCACTCCCTTGCCGTCCAACTTCGGCAGGGGGCGCGGTTCCTTGTCCCAGAACAGGCAGACCGAGGCGTTCAGCGTGCCACCGCCCGCCAGGAGCAGGCCGCGGTCGAGGTTCCGCTGGGAATCGCGGATCAGCGACTCGCGGGTACCGATGAAGCGCCCTTCGCCACAGACGGTGTTCCAGAAGGTGGCGTCCTGCGCGTCGGAGAAGTCACCCGCGTTCTTCGCCGCGGCACGGGCGTCGGCCTTGGCCTGCTCCGGTGCGCCGTTCTCCACCGCCGCCCGGATCTTGACCAGCAGGTCGGCGAGTGCCGGGAACACGGCCTTCTTGTAGAGCATGTAGATGATGGCGGTGTCGAGTTCCATCTGCCCCTTCCCGTCGATCGGGTTGCGGGACAAGGCATAACGCACTCGCTCGTAGGTCTGCCGGACCTCTTCACCAGTGGTGCCGAAGTGGTACTTGGCGTCGTAGCGCGCCATCCACGGCAGGAAGTCCTGTCGCCAGCGTCGTTCGAAGCCGACCGGCTGCCGGTCGAACGTCTTCTGCCAGTCCGTGGTGAACTCCGTCGAGGAGTCCAGCACGAACCGTCCCGTCCGCTGGGGGAACTGCTGCGCGTAGTGCGCCCCCAGCCACGTCCCGCCCGAGTAGCCGACCCAGTTGATCTTCTCCCGGCCGAGCAGTGCCCGGAGCAGGTCGAAGTCCCTGATCGTCTGATACGTGGTGATCAGCGGACCGAGTTCGCCATTGGCGTTCTGACAGCTCTTGGCGACGTACTCGGCGTTGGCGAGGATCTGGTCCAGGTTGCGCGGATCGCGATCACGCGGGTCCAGCTGCCGGATGGCGCCGACGACTCCCCGGCAGGTGACGTTGGTGCTCTTGCCCGTCCCCCGGACGTCGATGCCGATGATGTCCTGATGTTCGCGCAACTTCTCCTGCCCGCGGAACATCGTCGGCTGCCAACGGCCGGCGCCGCCCGGTCCGCCGGGATTGGTGAGCACCGAGGCCGTCGACGACCCGGTCGACTTCAGCCTGCTGATCGCGATCGTCAGATCCTGCCGCTCGTGCGGACGGTCCCAGTCGCGAGGCGTGCGGTAGGTCGCGCATTCGAGGCCGCCGATGTCGGCGCCCGGCGGCAACGAGATCAGCTCCTCCTCCGCGCAGGGATGCCAGGCCAGCTTCTGGTCGGCATAGTGAGCCGGGACGCTCGCCGAAGCCGGTGTCGCCCCGGCGAGCAGCCCGCTCACGATCACCGGGAGCATCCCGGCGGCCAAGAGCCGTTTCATCTTTTCCCCGTTCTTCCTTGGATTCCCACGGCTCCCGACGCTAGGACGCGGCACACCGGGCGGACATCGGCCGCAGGTCGCGCCGAATGCTCGACCAAGGGATAACGGGGCGTTCCACTCTTGATAGAACGCTCTATCATGGCGGAGTGACAGGGACCAGGGAACGCATCGTCAACGCCGGCGCCGAACTGCTCCGGCGGAACGGGTACACCGGCACCGGGGTGAAGCAGATCGTCGAGGCCGCGAACGCGCCCTTCGGCTCGCTGTACCACTTCTTCCCCGGCGGCAAGGAGCAACTCGGCGAGGAGGTCATCCGCACCTCCGGGATGATGTACCTCGCGCTGTTCGACATCTTCTTCGCCGACGAGCCGGACCTGATCCACGGGATCGAGGCGTGCTTCGCCAGCGCCGCCGAAACACTCCGCGAGACCGATTACGCCGATGCCTGCCCCATCGCGACCGTCGCGCTCGAGGTCGCCGGCACCAACGAAACGCTGCGGGTCGCGACGGCCGACGTCTTCACGGCGTGGATCGAAGCGGGTACCGCGAAGCTGGACAAGTACGGCCTCGAACCCTCAGCCGCGCGGCAGCTCACGATCGCACTGGTGAACAGCCTCGAAGGAGCGTTCGTGCTGAGCCGGTCACTGCGGAACACCGAGGCGCTCGAAGTCGCCGGAATCTCGACCGTCGCACTGGCCCGGACCCTGCTCGGCTCGTGAGTGGTAATGACGGTTCTAACCGTCATTACCACTCACGAGGCATTAGCGGGCCGCGAGATACGCCCGCCAGTCCCCGACTTCGGTGATGTCGGTCAGCTCAGGCGAGTCCACAAAGGATGAACGCAGGACGGTCGCGAGGCAGGCCGCGCCGTCCTCCAGTTCGACGACGCCCAGTTCCAGTTCCGGCGGCTCGGCCGGGACGAGGTGATCCCGCAGGACCGTGAGCGGCAGGTCGTAGACCTCGCCGAGCACAGCTCCGGAGCCGCCCTCGTACATCGCCGGAAACCGGTCCCCCACCGAGAAATACCGGTACTTCGGCGCCGAACGCGCCACGCAGCACAGCGGCGTGCCCCGCAGTTGTTCGTGCAGCGGGCCACCGCGCATCCCGCCGCCGTTGAGGAACATCAGAACCACGACATGATCCCTTCGATTCCGAAGTACACGGCGAACACGGCGGCCAGGATCCCGAGGATCCAGCCGATCTCACGGAGCTTGCCCTGGCAGATCTTGATCAGCACGTAGGCGACCAGCCCGGCGCCGATACCGTTGGTGATCGAGTAGGTGAAGGGGATCAGCGCGATGGTCAGGAACACCGGAATCGCGAAATCCAGGTCTCGCCAGGGAATCCGCGCGCACTGCGCCATCATCATCCCGCCGATGACCACCAGTGCGGGCGCCGCGGCCTGCGCCGGGACGACGGCCGCGATCGGGGTCAGGAACAGCGTCGCGGTGAACAGGCCACCGGTGACGACGCTGGCCAGCCCGGTCCGCGCGCCCTCGCCGACCCCCGCGGCGGATTCCAGGAAGACCGTGTTCGGGGCCGATCCGGTCACCCCGCCCGCGAGCGCGCCCGCGCCGTCGACCAGCAGGATACGGCCCATTCCTTCGACCTTGCCGTCCTTCGTCAGCCCCGCCTCCTCAGAGACGCTCGTGATCGTGCCCATCGCGTCGAAGAACCCGGAAAGCACCAGGGTGAACAGGAACACCGCCGCGGTCACCGCGCCCGCCGAGCCGAACCCGCCGAAGAGATCGATGTTCCCCAGCAGGCTGAAGTCGGGATGCGCCACGACCTGATCGGGCACCTTGGGTTCGACCAGCCCCCAGCCTTCGACGTGGTACACGCTGTTGACCAGCACCGCGAGCCCGGTCGCGACCGCGATGCTGATCAGCACCGCCCCCGGCACGCCGCGGCTCACCAGCACGATCATCAGCAGCAGGCCGAGGCAGAAGATCGCGATCGGCCAGCCTTCCAGATGCCCGCCGATCCCCATCCGCACCGGCACCGTCGATTGCGCGGCGTCCGGTGTCCGCGTCACGAATCCGGCGCTGACCAGGCCGACCAGCGCGATGTAGAGCCCGATGCCGACGGTGATCGCGACCTTGAGCGGCATCGGGATCGCGTTGATGATCCGTTCCCGGATCCCGGAAACGGCCATGAAGACGATGCAAACGCCTTCGAGGACGACCAGCCCGAAGGCCTGCGCCCACGTCATGGTGGGTGCCATCTGGAAGGCGACGACGCCGTTGACGCCGAGCCCCGCCGCGAGCGCCAGCGGCGCGTTGCCCACGAGTCCCATCAGGATGGTGGTGACCCCCGCCGCCAGCGCGGTCGCGGTGGTGATCGCCTCCGTGCTCAGCCGCGCGCCGGTGATGTCGGCCGACGCGCCGAGGATGAGCGGGTTGAGCAGCACGATGTAGCACATCGCGACGAAGGTGGTGATCCCGCCGCGCACCTCGCGGCCGATCGTGCTGCCGCGATGGGAGATCTTGAACCAGCGGTCGAGCCCGGACGGCCGCCTCGGCTCGGGCGAGGGCGGCGGGGGACGCTCTGTACCTAATTGGGTCATGCCTACTCCACAACGTTGTGGGGCGGGAAGAAAATCAGTAAGCCTTCTTGTCGGGTTTCGACAGCCAGGCTTGAAAAGGTGCGAAAGAGTCCGAAAGGGACAGTTGGCCGACGGGTAGTGACCAGGTCTCGCGCGGGCGGGAAAAGAGCTCGTAGAACTCGCGGTCGTCGAAGCCCGCCTCGGCCGCGTCGTGGCGGTCGGCGGCGTAGATCACCTTGCCGACGCGCGCCCAGAGCGCGGCGGAAAGGCAGAGCGGGCAAGGCTCGCACGAGGTCACGAGGACACAGCCGTCGAGTTTGTAGTCGCCGATCGCCTGGCAGGCGGCGCGGATCGCGACCACCTCGGCGTGCGCGGTCGGGTCCAGGCTCGGCGTCACCTGGTTGGTCCCGGTGGCCAGCACCGAACCGTCCCGCACGATCATCGCGCCGAACGGACCGCCGCCGCGTTCGACGTTCGCGGTGGCCAGGTCGACGGCCTCGGCGAGCCATTTCCGCTCGTCGGACTCCGAAATGGACAGACGGGTACCCACAGGTGGACTCCTAGTTCGAAAGTACGGTTCTTCTCAGGTGCCGGTGAGGTGTTCGGGGCGCACCGGCACCCGGGTGAGCGCGAGCCCGGTGGCCGCGCGGATGGCCGCGACGATCGCCGGGGTGGACGAGATCGTCGGCGGTTCACCGACCCCGCGCAGACCATACGGCGCGTGGGGATCCGGTCGTTCCAGGACGTCGATGTCCATCGGCGGCATGTCCAGCACGGTCGGGATCAGGTAGTCGGTGAACGACGGGTTGCGGATCTTCCCGTCGACGGTCTGGATCTCCTCCATCACCGCGAGCCCGAGGCCCTGCGCGGAGCCGCCCTGGATCTGGCCGAGCACCGCCTGCGGGTTGAGCGCCTTGCCGACGTCCTGCGCGCAATCGAGCGCGACGACCTTGATCAGCCCGAGTTCGGTGTCGACGTCCACGACCGCGCGGTGCGCGGCGAAGCCGTATTGGACATGCGCGTCGCCCTGCCCCGTCTCGGGATCGATCGGCACGGTCGGGCGGTGCCGCCATTCGACGGTCTCGTCGAAGACCTCGTCGCCGAGGACGTCGGCGAGGTCGGCCAGCACACCGCCGTCCGCCGAGACGACCTTGTTCCCGACGACCTTCAGCTTCCCGTCCGCGGCGAGCTTGGCCGCCAGATGTTTGTGCAGCCCGGCTCGCACCGCGACGCACGCGGCTTGGACGGCGCCGCCGGTGACGTAACTCTGCCGGGAGGCCGACGTCGAGCCGCCGTTGCCGATGGTGGTGTCCATCGGCAGGATCGTCACCTGCTCGATGCCGAGTTCGGTCCGCACGATCTGCTGCATGATCGTCACCAGACCCTGGCCGACCTCGCAGGCCGCGGTGTGCACGGTCGCCGCGGGTTCGCCGCCGACGAGCTGCAGCCGCACGCGGGCCGTCGAGTAGTCGTCGAAGCCTTCAGAGAAGCAGATGTTCTTGATCCCGACCGCGTAACCGACCCCGCGGACGACGCCCTCGCCGTGCGTGGTGTTGGAGACGCCGCCGGGCATCCGGCGCAGGTCGAGAGCCTTGTCCGTGCCTGGAAGCGGCTTGGCGCGCAGGCGTTCCAGCAGTTCGGCGACCGGCGCGGCCGAGTCGACCACCTGGCCGGTCGGCATGACGCTGCCTTCGCTCATCGCGTTGCGGATCCGGATGTCGACCGGGTCGATACCGCAGGCCTCGGCGAGTTTGTCCATTTGCGACTCGTAGGCGAACGCCGCCTGCACCGCGCCGAAGCCGCGCATCGCCCCACAGGGCGGATTGTTGGTGTACACGCCCCAGCAGTCGACCGAAGCACTGTCCACCTTGTACGGTCCGACGCCGAGGGTGGCGGCGTTCGCGACCACCGCGCCGGTGGACGAGGCGTACGCGCCACCGTCCAGGTACAACTTCGCCTTCACATAAACGAGCCGGCCGTCCTTGTCCGCGCCGTGCTCGTAGTACATCTTCGCGGGGTGACGGTGCACGTGACCGTAGAAGGATTCCTCGCGGTTGTAGACCATCTTGACCGGCTTGCCGGTGTGCAGCGCGAGCAGACACGCGTGGACCTGGATCGAGAGGTCCTCGCGGCCGCCGAACGCGCCGCCGACCCCGCCGAGCGTCAGCCGCACCTTCTCCTTGGGCAGGCCCAGCGCGGCGACGATCTGCTGCTGGTCGACGTGAAGCCATTGCGTGGCCACGTAAAGGTCGACGCCGCCTTCGGTGTCCGGGATCGCCATGCCCGACTCGGGACCGAGGAAAGCCTGGTCCTGCATGCCGACCTCGTAGACCCCGGATACCACGACGTCGGCCTTGACCGACTGGTCGCCGTGGCGGATCTTGGCGTGCCGCACGACGTTCCCGCCCGGGTGCAGCTCGGCGCCCTCGCCCGAGGCGGCCTTCTCGGAATCCGTCACCGGTTCGAGGACCTCATAGGACACCTTGATCCGCTTCATGGCACGCCGGGCGGTTTCGGGATGATCCGCCGCGACGAGCGCGACTGGCTCACCCTCGTAGCGCACGACGTCGACGGCGAGCACCGGCTGGTCGGAGTGTTCCAGGCCGTACTTGTTCACCCCGGGTACGTCCTCGTGCGTCAGCACCGCGTAAACCCCTTGCACCGCGAGGGCGTCGGTGATGTCGATGCCGGTGATCCGCGCGTACGGATGCGGGCTGCGCAGCGTCGCGCCCCACACCATGTCCTCGTGCCACAGGTCCGAGGAGTAGGCGAATTCACCGCGCACCTTGACCGTGCCGTCGGGGCGCCGGGGGCTCGCGCCCACTCCGTTGTCGGTGGTCTGCTTGGAGACTTCAGTGGTGGTCATATCGTCTCCCTCAGGCGGGCACTGGCCACGGCCAGCTCGCGGGCGATCTCGTCTTCGGATTCCTCGCGTAGGGTCCCGTCGGTCACCACGGTCGCGCCGCCGACGAACAGCCGCGCGATCGGCGGGGTCGCGCCGAGCACCAGCGCGGCGACCGGATCGGTGATCCCGGCGTAGTTGAGGCCGTTGAGGTTCCAGACGGCGAGGTCGGCGAGCTTGCCGACCTCGATCGAGCCCAGGTCCTTGGCCCGGCCCAGGCACCGCGCGCCGCCCATCGTGCCCATCCACAACGCCTCACGCGTGGTCAGGGCTCGCGGTCCGCCGCGCTGCCGCGCCTGCAGCAGCGACTGGTGCAGTTCCTCGCCCAGCCCACCGGATTCGTTGGACGCGGCGCCGTCGGCGCCCAGCCCGACCGGCACGCCGGCGTCGAGCAGTTGCCGGACCGGGGCGATCCCGGCGCCGATCCGCCCGTTGGACGTCGGGCAGTGCGCCGCTCCGGTACCGGTGGCGCCCATCCGCCGGATCGCTTCCGGGGCGAGGTGGATCGAGTGCGCGAGCCAGACGTCGTCGCCGAGCCAGCCGAGTTTGTCGGCGTATTCGGCGGGGGTGCAGCCCGCCTCCGCGAGGCACTGCTTCTCCTCGTCGATCGTCTCGGCGAGATGGGTGTGCAGCCGGACTCCCTTGCGCCGCGCGAGTTCCGCCGCTCCGGTCATCAGCCGCTCGCTCACCGAGAACGGGGAACACGGCCCGACCGCGATCTGCAGATGGGCTCCGGCGGAATCGTCGTGGAACCGGTTGATCGCGGCCTCGGTGCCGAGCAGCGCGGCCTCGGTCTCTTCGACGAGGTTGTCCGGCGGGAGCCCGCCCTGCGACTCGCCGCGGTCCATCGAGCCGCGGACGACGTGCAGCCGCACGCCGACGCGGATCCGGGCGGCGGCGAGGGCTTCGACCTGGTCGCCGCCGTCACGCGGGAAGACGTAGTGGTGGTCGGCGACGGTGGTGCAGCCGGTGGTGGCGAGCCGGGTGAGCCCCGCGGTCGCCGCCGCGTGCGTGATGTCGGCGTCGAGCCTGCTCCAGATCGGGTAGAGCGCGACGAGCCATTCGAACAGCGTGTGGTCGGCGGCGAGGCCGCGCGTGGCCCACTGGTAGAGGTGATGGTGGGTGTTGATCAGGCCCGGCGTCACCAGGTACCCGGAGCCGTCGATCCGTTCGTCGTAGTCGTCTTCAGGCGCCTTGCCGTCCCCGACCGCCGCGATGCGGTCGTTCTCGATGACGACGTGGCCCGAGGCGTGCTCGGTGCCCGCGCCGTCGACGGTCGCGATGGCGGCGTTCTCGATGACGGTCTTCACGTGCTCTCTCCCCTGGTCGCGGCCAACCGGACGGCGTCGAGGATCTTCTCGTATCCGGTACACCGGCACAGGTTCCCCGCCAGCGCCTCGCGAATCTCCTCGTCGCTCGGCCTTTCGACACGGTTGAGCAGATCGTGCGCGGCCACGACGAGACCGGGGGTGCAGAAGCCACATTGGACGGCGCCAGCGTCCACAAAGGACTGCTGGACCGGGTCGAGTTCGTCGCCGTCGCCGAGCCCTTCCACGGTGCGGACCTCGCGACCCTCGACCTGACCGGCCGCGACCAGGCACGAGCACACCGGGACCTCGTCGAGGTACACCGTGCAGGAACCGCATTCACCCTGTTCACAGGCGTTCTTGGAGCCCGGGAGACCGAGCCGCTCGCGGAGCACGTAGAGCAGGCTCTCCCCTTCCCAGACGTCGTCGGCCTGACGGGATTCGCCGTTGATCGTCACGTTCACGCGCACTCGCGTTCACCCTTCTGGAAGTCGTTCCACGCCCAGGTCAGCGTCCGCCGGGCCAGGACGGCCAACGCGTGCTTGCGGTAGTCGGCGCTGCCGCGGACGTCGTCGATCGGCGACGATGCCTGGGAGACCAGCTCGCCGAACCGGCGTTTGACCGAGTCCGCGACGGACGCCTTGGTGGACCAGGGAAGTTCGGCCGAGAGGAACTCTTCGGCCGCGGTCGCCCGGCGCGGGGTCGGCGCCGCCGAACCGACCGCCGCGCGGATCTCCCGGGTGTCGAGGTGCAGGGCCAGCGCGAACGAGCAGACCGCGATGACCATCGCGTTGCGCGTCCCGACCTTGGCGAACTGCTGCGGCCCCACCTCGGCGGGCAGGTGTACGGCGGTGATCAGCTCGTCGGGTTCGAGGGCGTTGCGCTTGACGCCGAGATAGAACTCCTCGGCCGGGATCAGCCGCGTCCCGCGTACGGAAGCGACCTCGACCTCGGCACCGAGCGCGAGCAACACGGGATGCGTGTCGCCGGCGGGAGACGCGGCGCCGAGGTTGCCGCCGACGGTGCCGCGGTTGCGGATCTGCGGCGAGCCGACGGTGCGCGAGGCCATCGCCAGCGCGGGCAGGACTTCACCCAGCTCAGCGATCACCCGGACGTAGGGCACCGAGGCGCCGAGCCGGATCCTGCCGTCGGCCTCGGTCCACTCGGCGAGTTCGGTGACGCGGTTGAGATCGAGCAGCGCGCCGGGGCGACGGTGGTCGAAATTGAGCTCCACCATGACGTCCGTGCCGCCCGCGATGGGCACCGCGTCGGGCCGCTCGGCCTTGACGGCGAGCGCCTCGGTCAGCGAGCTGGGGCGCAGGAAATCCACTCTCGGGCTCCTCGGTTCGGCGGCGGGCTGTGACGGCTGACTCAGTAGACGCCCTTCGCCCATACGGCGGCAACGGTGCCGAAGCATGAAATCTCCCCAGCACATGCCGGTCGTTTTGTGGTTTCCTACAAACCTGATGACGACCGTGAAAACTCTGCTCGCGCTGCCCGGGTTGCGCTTGCGCGTACGCGCCGGCACGGCCCTTCTCGACCGTCCCGTGTCGCGGATCTACGTCACCGAACTGCCCGACCCCGGCCGGTACGTGTCCGCGGGAGAATTCGTACTGAGCGGGTTGCTGTGGTGGCGCGGGCCCGGTGATTCCGAGGCCTTCGTCGCCGCGCTGGCGAAGGCGGGCGCGGCGGCGCTGGCAGCTTCCGGCGCGGACTCCGACGGCATTCCCGAAGACCTCGTCGAAGCCTGTACGCGACACCGGATCCCGTTGCTGGAGGTGCCGGCGGATCTGTCGTTCTCGGTCGTCACCGAGCGGGTCGTCCTGGCGGTGGCCGCGGCCGCGGAAGGCGCGCGCAAACGTTTGCTTTCAGCGGCGACCGAAGACGTGCCGATGGAGACACTGCTGGAGCGGGCCCGCGCGGAGATCGGCCTCCCCTGCTGGGTGGTGCCCGCGACCGCACCGGACGAACTGGTGCGCCGGTTCGTCGCCGCGGGCGGACGCTCCCTCGAAGCCGACGACGTCTCCGTCCGGCCGGTCGGCGGAAGGCACGCGGTGCCGTGGCTGCTCGCGATCGGCGGCAGGCTCACCGCGGCCCAGGCGGAGATCGCCGAAGAACTCGCCGGGCTGATCGGGCTGGCGCGCACCCGGGCGGACGAGGTCCGCGCGGTCACCGACCGGGTGGTCGAACCACTCCTGGCCGCCCTCGACGAGGGAAGCGATCCGCACGCGGCGCTGACCGCGACCGGACTGCGCGGCGATCTGCGCGTCGTCGTCGCCCGTGCCGAGGGATCCGAAGCGGCGCGCGGGATCCTGACCGAGTTGCTGCCGCCGGGCGCCCTCGTCGGCGTGGGCGGAGAAACGGCCTGGGCGGTGGCTGAGGACGACGGCGAGTGGCCGGACGACTGGCCCGCCACCGTGGCCGCGGCCCTGGCGGACGTGGAATCCCTCCTGCCGTGCCGCCGGGTGTTGATCGGGATCAGCGACCGTTCCCCGATTTCCGCGCTGCGGGGCGCGAAAGAGGTCGCGCGTTACGCGCTGGCCGTGGCGGCGGAACGGGCGGGCGCGGTCGCGGTCGTCCCCGGCGGCGAGATCGGCATGCACCGGCTGCTGCTCGCGGGCGCGTCCGACGACCTGCGGGCGGCGTTGCGGCAACGGGTGCTGGGTCCGCTACTGGACTACGACGCCGAACAGGGCACCGATCTGGTGCACACCCTGCGCGTCTTCCTCGAATGTTCCGGCTCGCCGACGCGAGCGGCGCGGACCCTGCACGTCCACGTCAACACGTTGCGGTACCGGATCGGGCGCGCGAGCGAACTGCTCGGCGTCGATCTGACCGAGTTCACCGAGCAACTGGACGTCTATCTGGCCTTGTCGGCAGGGAGCTGAAATGGGCATCAGCACGGCGAAGGAAGCGGCCTACGACCCGCGGGTGGTCGCGTTCGGGCGGATGATGGGCGCGGCGAACCGGCTCGAATATCTTCTCGGCCGCGCGCTGGAGACCGAATGCGGGATCTCGCATCTGATGTTCGAAGTCCTGCTGATCGTCGGGCGGAAGGGCGAGGCCGGGATGAGCATGCGCGCCATCGCGCAGGAACAGGTGCTGACCACCGGCGGTGCGACCCGGCTGGTCGACCGGATGACGAAGCTCGGCCTGGTCGTGCGGGCCTCCGATCCCGGCGACCGTCGCGTACAACTCGTCCGGCTGACGAGCGAAGGCGAGCAGACGACCGTGCGGGCGGCGCGGATCCACGTCGAAAACATCCAGCGGCTCTTCCTCGACCCGTTGCCCGCCGACCACCGCGAACAGTTCACGCAGGACCTGCGGACGCTAAGCCATTTCGCGCGCGACGCGCTCCCCCGCCTCCGCTAGGGTTTTCCACGTTCCCTGGCTGGTTAAACTCCCGTCATGCCTACTTCTGTCGTGCTCCGCCCGGCGACCCCGGACGACGCCGACGCCGTCGCGGATATCTGGTACCACGGCTGGCGCGACGGACATCTCGGCAACGTGCCCGACGCGCTCGTGCGGGTCCGCACCCGGGAGTCGTTCCGGGACCGGGCAGGCGAACGCGTCGACGACACGGCGGTCGCCTTGGTGGAGGGCGAAGTCGCCGGGTTCGTGATGGTCGTCGCGGACGAGGTCGAGCAGGTCTACGTTTCGTCGGATCACCGCGGAAGCGGGGTCGCGTCGGCCTTGCTCGCCGAGGCGGAGCGACTGGTGAGCGCGGGCGGGCATTCCCGCGCGTGGCTCGCCGTGGTGCCGGGGAACGCGCGGGCGCGGCGATTCTATGAACGGTGCGGATGGGTCGACGAGGGCCGGTTCGACCATCGGCCTCCGGGCACCGATGGGGAGATCACGGTCGCGTGTCAGCGTTATGGGAAAGCGGTCGGCTGAGCCGCGAGCAGGTGCCCAGGGGTCGTGAGTGGCGATTCGGGTTCTAACCCGAATCGCCACTCACGACTACGGAGTCCGCCGCGCGTAACGGTCCAATTCGGTCCTCGAGAACGAAAGCTCCCCTTCGTCCACCGCGCCACAATCCAGTCCTCGCAGCAGAAAACTCGCCAGGGCCTGCGCCGTCGCGGGCTCGTCCAGCACGCCGCGCCCGGTTTGGTCCGCGTAATCCCGCAACCGTCCCAGAGCCGCCGGGAAACCGTGCCGGAAGAAGGCGTAGGTCGCGGCGAAGCGGGTCGGCAGCTGATGCGGGTGCAGATCCCAGCCCTGATAGAACCCGCGCTCCAGGGAGCGTCGCACCAGCCGCAGATGTTCGCGCCAGGCCGGGAGGAGCGCGTCGCCGACGGGCAGTTTGTTCGTCGAGCCGTCGGAAAGCCGGACGCCGGTGCCCGCCGCCGAAACCTGCGTGAGCTGCTTGGCGAAATTGGCGGCCGGATGTTCCATGCTCTGGTACTCGGCGCTGATCCCGAGACCCGCGCTGTAGTCGTAGGTCCCGTAGTGCAGACCCGAGCAGCGGCCGCGGGCGGCTTCGATGATCCGCGGCACCGCGACCGTCCCATCGATGTCCACAATGGACTGAGCGGTCTCGATCTGGACTTCGAACCGCAGCGCGCCGTCGGTCAGCCCGTACGCGGATTCCAGGCGCTCCAGGACATCCGCCGCGACTTCGACCTGCTCGACCGCGGTCACCTTCGGCAGGGTGACGACGAACCCTTCCGGCAGCGGCCCGCTTTCCAGCAGCCCGGCCAGAAAAAGATCGAGGGTGCGGATGCCACGGCGCCGGGTCGCCTGTTCGAAGCTCTTGAACCGGATGCCCACGAACGGTGTCCCGCCCGTGAGGGCCAGCGTCCGCCCCGCGGCGAGCGCGGTGGCGTCCTCTTCCGCGTCACCGGGTTTGCCGTAGCCGTCCTCGAAGTCGATCCGCAGATCCTCGATCGGCTCGGTGAGGAGTTTGGTACGGACGCGGTCGGCGACGTCCGCCTCCAGGCCCAGCTGATCGGCGTGTTCACCGAAGACCCGCAGGGCCTGCTTTCCCCAATCCGCCACCAGCCGCGTCTTGTACTGCGACGCGGGTACGTACACGGTGTGCACGGGCTGGCGGCCGGGCGGCTCACCAGGGTATTTGGCCGCGACGCGCGCGTCGGCCTCGGCGAGGCGCGCGTCGGCGGCGGCGTAGACGTCCTCGGTGAGCCGCCCGTTCCCCATCGCGCTACTTGATCCGCTCGTAGGCGGGCAGCGTCAGGAAGTCCGGGAACTCGTCGGCGAGCGCGACCTGCTCGAACAGCTCGACGGCGGGTTCCAGCAGCTCCGCCTTGATCTCGGCGGCGAGTTCGCCGCGGACGTCGGCCAGCACGCCTCGCACCAGTTCCTCGGTCACCTTGTCCCCGGTGTCGAGCTGAGTGCCGTTACGCACCCACTGCCACACCTGCGAACGCGAGATCTCCGCGGTGGCCGCGTCCTCCATCAGGTTGTGGATCGCCGCCGCGCCGTTCCCGCTCAGCCAGGAGGCGATGTAGCGGATACCGACGTCGACCGCGGCACGCAGACCGGCGGCGGTGGCGCTCCCCGGCGTCGATGCCGCGTCGAGCAGCTGGTCGGCGGTCACCGACACCTCGTCACGGGTCCGGTCGAGCTGGTTCGGCTTGTCGCCGAGGACCTTGTCGAACTCCTCGCGGCAGATGTCGACCATGCCGGGGTGCGCGACCCAGGAACCGTCGAAGCCGTCGCCGGCCTCACGGCTCTTGTCGGCGCGGACCTTGTCGAGCGCCGCGGCGGTGACTTCCGGGTCCTTGCGGTTCGGGATGAACGCGGCCATGCCGCCGATCGCGAACGCGCCGCGCTTGTGGCAGGTGCGCACCAGCAGTTCGGTGTAGGCGCGCATGAACGGCGCGGTCATGGTGACCGAGTTGCGGTCCGGCAGCACGAACTTCTCACCGGCGTCGCGGAAGTACTTGATGACGCTGAACAGGTAGTCCCAGCGGCCGGCGTTGAGACCGGAGGCGTGCTCGCGCAGTTCGTAGAGGATCTCCTCCATCTCGAACGCGGCCGGGATGGTCTCGATCAGCACGGTCGCGCGGACGGTGCCGTGGTCGATGCCGAGGGTCTTCTCCGCGTGGGTGAAGACGTCGTTCCAGAGCCGGGCTTCGAGGTGGCTCTCCATCTTCGGCAGGTAGAAGTACGGGCCCTTGCCGCGGTTCAGCAGTTCCTGCGCGTTGTGGAAGAAGTGCAGGCCGAAGTCGACCAGCGCGCCGACGGCCTGACGCCCGCCGAAGGACAGGCCGCGCTCGTCGAGGTGCCAGCCGCGCGGGCGGACGACGATGGTCGCGTGCTCGACGTCGTCCTTCAGCGCGTAGCTCTTGCCGCCGCTCTCCAGCGTGATGGTCTCGCGGACGGCGTCGTACAGGTTGACCTGGCCGGAGACGACGTTCGCCCAATGCGGCGTGTTCGCGTCCTCGAGGTCGGCGAGCCAGACCTTGGCGCCGGAGTTCAGCGCGTTGATGGTCATCTTGCGGTCGGTCGGGCCGGTGATCTCGACGCGGCGGTCACGCAGGGCGGGCGGGGCCTCGGCCACCTTCCAGTCGCCTTCGCGGATCTCCTTGGTCTCGGGCAGGAAGTCGAGCTTGCCGGTGGTCCTGGCCTCCTCGCGGCGCTTGCCCCTGGCCTGCAGCAGCTCGTCGCGGCGGGCGGCGAAGGCCTCGTGCAGACCGGCGAGGAAGGCGAGGGCGTCCGGCGTGAGGATCTCGTCCCCACGCTCGACCGGATCGCCGAGCACCTGAGCTTCAGACATGAGTAACACCCCGAGTTCGGATAAACAGTGACATTCCTAAAACAAGACGTCCCTACGGTTTTACATGACGGACTATAGTTTCTGCATAGCGGAACCTCAACGCGGACGTAAGGAGTACCACGGTGGCAGCGGAGAAGAACGGACGCGATGGCGGCGTCCAGTCACTTCAGCGGGCCTTCGAGCTCCTCGAGCATCTCGCGGACACCGGGGGCGAGGCCAGCCTTTCGGAGCTGGCGACGCTGTCCGGACTGCCGATGCCGACCATCCATCGACTGATCAGGACACTGGTGGACCTGGGTTACGTCCGGCAGAACACCAACCGGCGGTACGCGCTGGGCGCCCGCCTCATCCGGCTGGGTGAGAACGCCAGCATGCAGTTCGGGTCGTGGGCGCGGCCGCTGCTCGCGGAACTCGTCGACGAGGTCGGCGAGACGGCGAACCTCGCGGTACTGGAGCGGGACGAAGTGGTCTACGTCGCCCAGGTGCCGTCGAAGCACTCGATGCGGATGTTCACCGAGGTCGGACGGCGGCTCCTGCCGCACGGCACCGGCGTGGGGAAGGCGATGCTCGCGCATCTGCCGCCCAAGGACGTCACGGCGCTGCTCTCGCGGACCGGCATGCCCTCCTACACCGAGCACACTTTCACCGACCAGGAAGCGCTCCTGCGCGAGCTGGCGAAAATCGCCCAGCAGGGTTACGCGCTCGACGAAGCCGAGCAGGAACTCGGCGTCCGCTGCGTCGCCGTCGCGGTCCCGGGCGCGCCGGTGCCGGCGGCGGTCTCGGTGTCCGGGCCGTCGGGACGGCTCACGATGGAGGCCGTCGAGCGGATCGCGCCCGCCGTCCAGCGGATCGCGACCGCGCTCGGTTCGACCCTTTCGCGTGACGGGGTCACCGTTTGAGGCGGGTCTCCAAGCCGTCGAGCATCCGCTCCAGCCCGTAGCGGAACTTCTCGTCGCGGAGCCGCTCAGGGTCCGCTTCCACGTCGTCGCGGACGAGCCGCTCCCGCTGGTGCGGGTACTTCCGTGCCGCCTCCTCGACGGCGGGGCGCAGATGCTCCGCCCATTCACGCTCGCTCCGGCCGCTCTTCGCGACCGTCGTGAGCCAGGCCGCCTCAGTGGTCCCCATGCCGATGACGTACGAGATCACCGCACTGATCGCCTGATCCGCCTCGTCGTCAGGAAAGCCCGCGGCCACGAAGACGGCCAGCAGCCGCTCGTTGAGCCGCATGACGTTCGGCCCGAGATACGACAGGCCGACCGAGCCGAGCAGTGAAGCGATCCAGGGGTGCCGCAAGATCATCGCGCGCACGCTCTCCGCCCCGACGACGGCCGCTTCGCGCCACGAAGCGCCCCCTTCCGGCACGGTGATCTCGCCGTAGACCTCGTCGACGACCAGCTCGATCAACTCGTCGCGGTTGGCCACGTGCCGGTACAGCGAGGTGGCGCCCGCGTTGAGCGCGGTGCCGAGCCTGCGCATGCTCAGCGCGTCGATGCCTTCGACGTCCAGCAGCCGGACGGCCTCGGCGACGATCTGCGCCTGGCTCAACGCGGGTTGATCCCGCTTCCGGCGCGGACGGGTCCACACCGACTGGATCGGCTTCTCGTCAGTTGGCATACCGCCACTCTAGCGCACGATGTACCCCATTGCGAACGCTTTCGCCTTATGCGTACAGTGTGCGCAACAGCAGAACAACGTACGCAACTATCTCTGGGGGTTTCCCGATGAAGGCGATCGAAGGGCGCGATCCGCGCCGCTGGTGGATCCTGATCGTGCTGTGCCTGAGCACGCTCGTGCTGGTCGTGGACAACATGGTGCTGACGGTCGCCGTACCGCCGCTGGCCGAAGACCTCGGGGCGAGCGCCCAGGACATGCAGTGGGTTCTGGACTCCTACATCCTGGTGTTCGCCGGCTTGCTGCTCACCTCAGGAAGCCTCGGCGACCGCTTCGGCCGCCGGAAGGTGATGATCATCGGCCTCGCCCTGTTCGGGGTGGCCTCACTCGTCGCCGCGTTCGCCGCGAACCCACTGGACCTGATCGTGGCCCGGGCGGTGATGGGCGTCGGCGGCGCGCTGATCATGCCGAGCACCCTTTCGATCCTGATCACCGTCTTCGACGACGAGGAACGCCGCAAGGCGATGGCGGCGTGGAGTGCGGTCGCGATGCTCGGCCTGATCGGCGGCCCGGTACTGGGCGGCGTGCTGATCGCGTGGTTCTGGTGGGGCGCGGTGTTCCTGATCAACGTGCCGATCGTCGTCATCGCGGTGCTCGCCGCGCTCACGCTGATGCCCGAGTCCAAGGGCCCGTGGCAGAAGCCGGATCCGCTCGGCGCGATCCTGTCCGCGACCGGGATGGTGGCGCTGGTCTGGACGATCATCGAACTGCCCAAGCACGGCTTCACCGAGGCCGGGACCCTCGTCCCGCTGGCGATCGCGGTGGTGAGCCTGATCGGTTTCGTGGCCTGGGAGCGGCACACGCCCTCGCCGATGGTCCCGCTCAAGCTGTTCCGCAAGCGCAACTTCAGCGGCGGCAGCCTGTCGCTCACGCTGGTGCAGATCGGCAACGGCGGTCTGCTGCTGCTCCTGACCCAGTATCTGCAGTTCGTGCTCGGCTACACCCCGACCCAGGCGGGACTGGCCTTCATCCCGATGGCCGTCGCTTCGCTGCTCTGCAACACCTTGGGCGCCACGCTGGGCCAGAAGATCGGCAACCGCGCGCTGGCCACGGCCGGGATGACGGTGATGGCCGCCGGGTTCGGCCTGCTCGCGACCCTGTCGACGAACGAGAACTTCCTCCTGCCGTCGCTCGCGCTCTTCCTGCTCGGTGCCGGTGGCGGGCTGGCGATGCCGGCGGCGATCGCGGCGCTGATGGGCGAGGTCCCGGAGGAGCAGGCCGGCGTCGGCTCCGCGCTCAACGACACCATCCAGCAACTGGGCGCCGCGCTCGGCATCGCGATCCTGGGCAGCGTCGTGTCGAGCCTGTTCACCGCGCAGATGCCCGAATCCGCCCCGGCGCAGGCGCGACTTTCGATCAGCGACGCCTTCGCCACCGGCGACGGCGGCTTGATGACCGCGGCCCGCGAGTCGTTCACCTCGGCGATGTCGACGACGTTCCTCGTGAGCGCCGTGGGCGTACTGGCCGCGGCGGTGGTGGCGTTCCTGGTGATGCGGGACAAGAAGGCCGCCCCGGTCCCGGCCGACGCTCCGGTCGCCGTCTGACGGCGAAGTCCGTGAAGGCCCCTCTTTCGGCTGAGCCGGGAGAGGGGCCTTCGCCGTAACCTCGAGATGGGCCGAGCGAGGGGATGCCAGATGGTCGAGCCGGTGATCGCGTGGATCGGGCAGAAGCTCGCGGAGAAGGCACTCGACCGGGCAGTGGCCATGGACGGCCGGAAGCCGCGACGGCACGATTTGAGCATCCAAGGCGCCGAAGCGACCAGCGACCTCGACATCACCGTGAAGTACACCTTGCCGTACTGCCGGGGCGCGAAGGCACCGGTCGTCCTCACTTTGCGAAGGCTCAACCGTTACCCCGAGCACCAGGAGAGCCTGACGCTGGACATGGTGCTCGGGGAAACCGCCCGTGTGCGGCTGAAACGAGGCCGCTACGAGATCACCGCGAAGGTCCACGAACTGTCTCCCCGGCTCGGCGTGGCACCGACCCTGCACGCCGTCGGGTCACAGTTGCTGTGGCTGGGCGGCAACGGCACCGCGAAAGCCTGTATTCGCCCGGCTCCGGTGATCGTCCTGGCGTCCGCGGCTCCTCAGCCGGTCAGCCTGAAGAGCCCGGGATGCCCGATGTGCGGTGGCCCCGGGATGTATTACGCACTCTGTCTGGACCACCACAGCTACGTCGCCCGCTACATACGGGAGAAGTTCGCCCCTCGCGTCCACGCGTCCTAGTTGCTGAGCAGGGCTTCGACGAACGCGCCCGGCTCGAAGGGCGCCAGGTCGTCCGGGCCTTCGCCGAGACCGACCAGCTTGACCGGCACTCCGAGTTCGCGCTGCACCTGGAAGACGATGCCGCCCTTCGCGGTGCCGTCCAGTTTGGTCAGCACGATGCCGGTGACGTCGATGACCTCCGAGAACACGCGGGCCTGCATCAACCCGTTCTGCCCGGTGGTGGCGTCGAGCACCAGCAGCACCTCGTCGACCTTCGCCAGCTTCTCGACGACTCGCTTGACCTTGCCCAGCTCGTCCATCAGGCCGGTCTTGGTGTGCAGACGGCCGGCGGTGTCGATCAGTACCGCGTCCACGCCCGCCTCGATGCCGCGTTTGACGGAGTCGAAGGCGACCGCCGCCGGGTCCGCGCCTTCCTTGCCGCGCACGACCTCCGCGCCCACGCGCTCGGCCCAGGTCTGCAACTGGTCCGCCGCGGCGGCCCGGAAGGTGTCGGCCGCGCCGAGCACGACGGTGCTCCCCTGCGCGACGAGCACGCGGGCGAGCTTGCCGGTGGTGGTGGTCTTGCCGGTGCCGTTGACTCCGGCGACCAGGACCACGGCGGGCTGCTTCACCCCGTCGACGATGTGCGGCAACGCGCGGACGGCGCGGACCGCGTCGGTCGACAGGGCGGCGGTAAGGACCTCCTGCAGAACCGTGCGCGCCTCTTCGGACGTCCGCACGGCGCGGCGCTTGAGCTCTTCACGCAGGCGCTCGACGATCTCGGTGGTCGTCGCGGCGCCCAAGTCCGCCATGAGCAGCGTGTCTTCGACGTCTTGCCAGGAGTCCTCGTCCAGGTCACCGGCACCCAGCAGGCCCAGGAGGCTCTGCCCGAACACCGAACGCGACTTCGAGAGCCGGCCACGCAGCCGCTCGATCCGCCCGCTCGCCGGGGCGATCTCCTCGCGAGCGGGGGCGGTCTCCTCGGTGGGTTCGGTGGGTTCGGTGGGCTCGGCGTCCTCGACGGGCTCGGTGGGTTCGGGGAGTTCGACGTCGCGCACCGTGCGCTGCGCGGAATCCCTCGGCACCGACGCGTCGTCCCCGACCGCGGGCTGACCGTCGGTCTCGGGGCGTTCCTCGACCGGGTGCTCCGGTTCGACGGGCTCCTCGGCCTCGTCGGTCTTCTCACCACCCGGAGCGAGCGCGATCCCGCCGGTCGCGGCATAGCCGCCGCCCTTCGGCTTCGCGCGCTCGACGGCCTCGGCAGCCTTGGACTCGTCCAGGCTGATCCGGCGGCGGCGCGCGATGAACAGCCCGGCCACCAAGACGGCGACCAGTACCACGACGACAACGACAACGATCCAGAACCAGGGGGAGCTCGACACGGCGCCATCTTCGCATCCGTACCCGGCCCGGCTCAGGCGCCCCACTGCGAGGCAGCCGATCTTGTCAGGCATCCACTGGATAGGACTCATTTCGGACAAGAAGAAACAGTCTCGCTTGCGCGGCCTCCGGAGCGAGGGCTAGACCACTCCAAATGACGGTTTTCTCCGGCACTGGGGTCCGGGTGATCGGACTCATCTCCGGCACGTCGATCGACGGGATCGACGTGGCGGCCGCCGAACTGCGCGCCCACGGGGACACCGTGGAGCTTTTCCCGCTCGGTCAGCTCGAAGTCCCTTATCCCGAACCGCTCCGCGAGGCCCTGCTCGGCGCACTGCCGCCGAATCCCTGCAGCGCCGAACAGCTCACGAAACTCGACACTCTGGTAGGACAGGCCTTCGGCGAGGCCGCCGCTCGCGGCATCGAGGAACTGGCCGGTGGCGAAGCCGACGTCGTCGCCTCACTGGGACAGACGGTGTTCCACTGGATCGAGGACGGCACCGCGCGCGGCACGCTGCAACTGGGAAATCCGGCGTGGATCGCCGAGCGCACCGGGCTGCCCGTCGTGGCCGACCTGCGCGTGCGCGACGTCGCCGCGGGCGGGCACGGCGCGCCGCTCGCCAGCACGCTGGACGCGTTGTGGCTCCGGGACATGGCCGATTCCGGCCCCGTCGCGGCACTGAACATCGGCGGCATCGCGAACATCACCGTGGTCCCCGCGAACGCTGCCGTACTGGCCTACGACACCGGTCCCGGCAACGCCCTGATGGACCTCGCCGCGCACCGCGCCAGCGGACGGCGTGCCGACATCGACGGGGCGCTCGCCCTGCGCGGGAGCGTCCGGCCCGATCTGCTGGCGAAGCTCCTGCTCGATCCGTACTACGCGGCCCCGCCGCCGAAGTCGACCGGCAAGGAACTGTTCCACGGCGCGTACCTCGACACCGCGCTCGAAGGTCTCCCGCCCGTCGGCGCGGAAGACCTCCTGGCGACGCTGACCGAACTCACCGCCGTGACGATCGCCGCGGAATGCCGTCGCCACGCGATCGCGACGCTGATCGTCTCCGGCGGCGGCGCCGACAACCCGGCGTTGATGGCCGCGCTCGCCCGGAATCTGCCCGATACGGCGTTGAAGACCAGCGACGACCACGGGCTGCCACGGGCGGGCAAAGAGGCGTACCTGACCATTCTGCTCGGCTGGCTGACCTGGTCCGGCGTCCCGGGGAACCTCCCGTCGGCGACCGGTGCCCGTGGCGACCGGCTGCTCGGCAACATCACCCCGGGCTCGGGACCCCTGCGGCTTCCCGCGCCTCATGCCTCAACCGTGACCCGGCTACGGGTAGCGGCGACGACCGGCGAGCGATAGGAGATACGGATGCGCGCACTTGACCTCGCGATCATCGGGCTTTTTCTGGTCGGCATGCCCCTGCTGGGCATCTGGATCGGCGGCAAACAGAAATCCGGCTCCGACTACTTCGTCGGCGAAGGCAAGATCTCCTGGTGGGTCGCCTGCCTGTCGGTGGTCTCCGCGGAGACGTCCACCCTCACCGTGCTTTCCGTGCCGACGGTGGCCTACATCGCCACCCCGGGCGAAGGCGGGATGACCTACCTCGCACTGGCGATCGGCTACATCGCCGGCCGGATCGTGGTGTCGATGGTCCTGTTGCCGCGCTACGTGGCGGGCAACCTGGTCACCGCGTACGCCTTCCTGGGCAAACGGTTCGGCAGCGGATTGCAGGGCACCGCGTCGTTGACCTTCCTGCTCACCCGCACACTGGCCGACGGCATCCGGTTGTTCGCCACCGCGATCCCGATCAAGGTGGTGCTCGCCGCCTACGGCCTGAGCGTCTCGTACTGGACCATCGTGATCGGGCTCGGCATCGCGATGGTGATCTACAGCTTCTTCGGCGGAGTGCGCGCGGTCGTCTGGGTCGACGCGATCCAGATGCTCTGGTACGTCCTCGGCGCGGTCGTGGTCATCTGGGTGATCGCCGGGCGGCTGCCGGACGGCTGGTTCGGCAAGGCCGTCGACGCCAACAAGTTCCAGCTCTTCGACTTCTCCTCGAACATGCTCACCGGGCAGTACGCCTTTTTCACCGCGGTGATCGGCGGCGCGGTGCTCTCGATGGCGTCGCACGGCTCGGACCAGCTGATCGTGCAGCGCCTGCAGGCGACCAACGACCTGCGCGCCGCGCGGAAGGCGTTGGTCGCCAGCGGTTTCGTGGTGTTCGTCCAGTTCGCGCTGTTCCTGTTCATCGGGGTGCTGCTGTGGGCGCTGTACAACGGCCTCGCCCCGACCAAGCCGAAGCCGGAAGGCCTCGGGCTGGCCAACAAGGACGAACTGTTCGCGAGCTTCATCGTTAACGACCTGCCGAGTGGCCTGTCCGGTTTCGTGATCGCCGGAATCCTCGCCGCCGCACTGAGCTCTTCGCTCGGCGCGCTGGCGTCGTCCACGGTGACCGACGTCTACGAACGGGTGATCGGCAGGCAGTTGCCGGAAGCCGACCGGCTGAAGCACGGCCGGATCTGGACGATCGTCTGGGCGGGCGCGCTGATCCTGTGCGCGGGCTTCTTCGCCTCGTCCAACAAGACCTCGGCCGACCCGATCGTGGTGCAGGCGCTCGGCATCACCGGCTACACCTACGGCGCGCTGCTCGGCGCGTTCCTGCTGGGCCTGTCGGTCAAGCGGGCCAGGCAATCGGACGCGATCGTCGCGTTCGTGTCGACCGTGATCGTGATGGCGTTCCTCATCCTGGGCGTCAAGTTCAACAAACCGGACGGCAGCCTGATCGGCATCGACTTCAGCAAGTCGTCGGGGAACACGGTGGCGCTGGCGTGGCCCTGGTACACGCTGTGCGGTGTGGTGATCACGCTCGTCGTGGGCGGATTGCTGTCGCTGCGACACGGGAGCGTGGACCCGCTGGCCGAGCCGGACGTGAAGGAACCTTCATCAGTGTGAGCTGAGTTACTTCGTTGAACGTTCTCTGCCTCTCCTCCGTGTCGGCTGCGGGACCTGCCTGAAGACGGCGGGCGAGGAGAGGTAGAGACGATGAAGCGTGTGACTGTCACCATCGCGATCGGCGCCCTGTTGCTCGGGAGCGGCGCGAGCGCGTATGCCGCGAACAACCCGATCGATGTCCAGGCGGGCGGAAAGCAGCGTCCCGTGCCGGAAGCCGTCAAGGTTCCGGCCGGGAACAAGCACGTCGCCACCTACCGTGGTGAGGGCGTGCAGATCTACGGCTGCGCCGATGGGGCGTGGACCCTGATCCAGCCCGCCGCGACACTGAACCATCACGGACGGGCGATCGCACTGCACAGCAAGGGACCGGTGTGGACGTCCACCGTGGACGGCAGCACGGTCGGCGCGGCGGTGGTTCCCGGCGCCTCCAGCCCCCGGCCGGGCGCGATACCGGAACTGCTGCTGAAGGCGAATCTGAACAGTGGCGACGGGATCTTCGGCGAGATCACCTACGTCCAGCGGCTCGACACGCGCGGCGGGCTCGCTCCGGCGGGTACGTGCACGGCCGGCGCGCAGACGGCGAGCCGGTACTCCGCGGACTACGCGTTCTGGACGGCCGGGTAGCGCCCGGCAGCGTGTTATTGCGGAGAAGGTCGAACGTGTCGTGGTTATGGATGGGCCTGTTCGCCGGGGTGGCGAGCAGAGCGAAGGCGTAACTCGCGTGCTCAGATCCGGGACTCGCGTGCCCCACCCCGTCCGAACGCGCCACGTTCGGCTTACCCTCGCGCTAAGCGGGAACCGGGTCGTCCTCGGCGGTCCGCAGCCGCTGCGAAATCACCTTCGTGATGCCGTCACCCTGCATGGAAACGCCGTACAGGGCGTCGGCGATCTCCATGGTCGGCTTCTGGTGGGTGATGATGATCAGCTGCGAAGAGTCGCGCAGTTGCTCCAGCAGCCCGATGAGCCGTCGCATGTTGGTGTCGTCGAGCGCGGCCTCGACCTCGTCCATGACGTAGAAGGGCGAAGGCCGGGCACGGAAGATCGCCACCAGCATGCCGACGGCGACGAGCGACTTCTCGCCACCGGAGAGCAGCGAGAGCCGCTTGACCTTCTTGCCCGGCGGGCGCGCTTCGACGTCGACGCCGGTGGAGAGCAGGTCGTTGGGCTGCGTGAGCACCATGCGGCCCTCGCCGCCGGGGAACAGCACGCTGAACACGGTCTCGAACTCGCGCGCGACGTCCTCGTACGCCGACGCGAAGACCTCGAGGATCTTCTCGTCGACCTGCTTGATGACGGCTTCGAGGTCCTTGCGGGTGTCCTTGAGATCTTCGAGCTGGGTCGAGAGGAACTTGTACCGCTCCTCCAGTGCCGCGAACTCCTCCAGCGCCAACGGGTTGACCTTGCCCAGCAGGCTCAGGTCCTTCTCCGCGCGTTTCGCCCGGCGGGCCTGGGTGTCGCGGTCGAACGGCATGGGCGGCGGCGGGGTGACGTCCTCGCCGCGTTCCTTGGCCGCTTCGTATTCGGCCATCTCGCCCGCGCTCGGCGGCACGGGAACGTCCGGGCCGTACTCGGCGACGAGGTCGTCGAGGCCGATCCCGAAGTCTTCGGCGATCTTGGTTTCGAGCTGTTCCAGCCGCAGGCGCTGCTCGGCGCGCAGCACCTCGTCGCGGTGGACGGCGTCGGTGAGCTTCTCCAGTTCGCCGGTCAGCTCGCGAACCTTGCCGCGGACCTGGGTCAGCGCGGTCTCCCTCGACTGCCGCCGCGCCTGCACCTCGTCCCGTTCGTGGGCGGCGCGCTGCACGGAGACCTCGATGCGCTCCAGCGCGATCTCGCCGCCGGTGACCACGGCGTTGGCGATCTCGGCGCCGCGTTTCCGCGCGGCCCTGGACTTTTCGGCGCGTTCGCGGGCCTGCCGTTCCGCGTGCGCGGCCCGGCGGAGCGATTCGGCCTTGCCCTGGATGCTCCGTGCGCGCTCCTCGGCGGTGCGCAGCGCGAGCCGGGACTCCATCTCCTCCTGACGGACCGTGCCGAGGTCTTCGGCGGCCTGGTCGCGTTCGGCGGTGTCCGGATCCTCGTCGATCTCTTGATCGGCGACCGCGGCCAGCCGCTCTTCGAGTTCCACGAGCTGCCGCAGCGCCTCTTCGCGGCTCTGCTCCACCTTGGCCCGCTGAGTGCTCAGCCGGTCCATCTCGGCCTGCGCGGCACGCGCGGCCTGCTGCATCCGGTTCAGCCGCTCGGACGAGCGGGCCTTGCGGACCTTCGCGTCCCCGAGCGCGTCCTTGGCCCTGCTGACCTCTTCACGGCGGGCCTGCTGCCCGGCACGGGCGCCTTCGAGTTCCGCGGCGGCGCGTTCCAGCGCCCGCTCGGCGGCTCGCAGCCGGTCGCCCGCCTCGTCGACGGCGGCTTGCACCTCGATGACACTCTCGCCGCGGGCCGAACCGCCGACCGCCCAGCGGGCACCGAAGACATCGCCCTCCGGCGTGACCGTGCTGACCTCGGGGTGCACCTCGACCAGACGGCGCGCGGATTCCAGACCGTCCACAATGGCCACTCGGTCGAGCGCGTGTTCGACGGCGGAGCGCAGCGCGGGCGGCGCCGTGACCACTTCGCGTGCCCAGCGCGCCCCCTCGGGCAACGAGGGCCAGGCGCTGGTGTCCACAGTGGATTCCGGGCCGCCGAGCAGAATGCCCGCGCGGCCGGAGTCGTTCTCCTTCAAGAACTTCAGCGCGGCGAGCGCGTCGGCACCGCCGTTGACCGCGACCGCTTCGGCCACCGGGCCGAGCGCCGCGGCCAGCGCGACCTCGTGCCCGGGTTCGACGGTGAGCAGCGCGGCCACCGAACCGAGCAGACCGGGCAGTTCGTGCTGCGCGCCGAGCAGCGCACCGGCGCCGTCCTTGCGGCGCAAACCCATCGACAGCGCCTCGACGCGCGCCTTCTCCGAAGCGATCTCGCGCTCGGCGGTCCGCTCGGCCTTGACCAGCTCCTCGACCCGCGCCTTGGCGGCGTTGTTGGCCTCCACCGCGCGGTCGTGGTGGGCTTGCAGGTCGGAGTCGTCGGATTCCTCGACCCCGCCCGCGGCCTTGGCCTCTTCGAGTTCCTCGACGGCGATCTCCGCGCGCTCGGCGGCCTCTTCGAGCGACACGGTGAGCCTGTCGATCTCGTCGGAGGTGGCGCCGTTCTTGCTGCGCAGCGCCTCGACCTGCCCGGCGAGCTTCGCCAGCCCCTCCCGGCGATCGGCGATCGCGCGGACGGCGGCCATATGCGCGCGTTCCGCGGCCTGGACGAGGTGTTCGAGCTGCTCACGACGCTGGACGGTCTCCGAGAGCATCATCCGCGCCTCGGCGACGGCCTCGTTGAGCTCCTGCTCCCGCTCGGCGACCTGCTCGGCCTCGGCGAGCAGCTCGTCGGGGTCGCGGCCGGTGCTCGCCTGCTGCACGTCGGACGACAGGTGCCGCTGACGCTCCAGCGCGAGCCGCACGGTGCCGCGCAACCGCTCGGTCAACGCGGAAAGCTTGTACCAGGTCTCCTGGGCCGCGGCCAGCCTCGGCGCGTCCTCGGCGAGCGAGGCTTCGAGTTCGGCTTCCTCGGCGGCGACGATCTCCAGCGCCTGCTCGACCTCGGCACGGCGCTGACGGGCGACTCGCTCGTCGGCCTCTTCCTTGGCGAGGCCTTCGCGCTGGGTGACCAGGTCGTGGGCGAACAGCCGCAGCCGGGCGTCACGCAGTTCGGACTGCACCCACTGCGCCTTGCGGGCGATCTCGGCCTGTTTGCCCAGCGGCTTGAGCTGGCGGCGCAACTCGGTGGTGAGGTCACCGAGGCGGTCGAGGTTGCCCTGCATGTTCGCGAGCTTGCGCAGGGTCTGTTCCTTGCGCTTGCGGTGTTTGAGGACACCGGCGGCCTCTTCGATGAAGGCGCGGCGCTCCTCGGGCTTCGATTCGAGGATCGCCGACAGCTGACCCTGCCCGACGATGACGTGCATCTCGCGGCCGATACCGGAGTCCGACAGCAGTTCCTGCACGTCCATCAGGCGGCAGCGGTCACCGTTGATCTCGTATTCGCTCGCGCCGTCGCGGAACATCCGGCGGGTGATCGAGACCTCGGAGTACTCGATCGGCAGCGCGCCGTCGGCGTTGTCGATGGTGAGGGTGACCTCGGCGCGCCCGAGCGGGGCGCGGCCGGCGGTCCCGGCGAAGATGACGTCCTCCATCTTGCCGCCGCGCAGGTCTTTCGCGCCCTGGGTGCCCATGACCCAGCGGAGCGCGTCGAGGACGTTCGACTTGCCAGAGCCGTTCGGTCCGACCACGCAGGTGATGCCCGGCTCGAAACGCAACGTCGTCGCCGAGGCGAAGGACTTGAAGCCCTTGAGCGTCAGGCTCTTCAGGTGCACGTCGTGCTGACCCCTCTTGCCACGGGAACCGGTCGTTCAATCGGGCCAGGCTACCTGTGTGCTCACGGTGATCGTGGGACGCGGGGCCTCAGCGCTCCACGAACCCCTGGAGCCCACCTTTCGCGGGCGACCATCGCTCGACGACGTGATCCACACTTCCGGGTGATTCCCCGGACCGTAAAGCCGTCAAAAGCCGCTCACAGTGGTCACGAACACCCTCCGCTACCACCTCGACACGCCCGTCGGCCAGATTGCCCGCGCTGCCGACCAACCCCAGCTCAAGTGCCTTGCTGCGAGTCCACCAGCGGAAACCGACACCCTGCACCCGGCCGAGCACCCACGCGGTCAGCCTGATGTGCGTAAATTCTTCACTCACGACCCCCATCGTGCACCATGCGGGCGAACGCGGAGAGTGAGCACCCGGTCCGCCGGCGTTCGCGGACGGTGAAGTAGCGGTGATAATCTCCGCGCCGGGTCCCCACTTGGGCTACCTCGCCCGGGTAGCCGGAGACGGCTTGGCATACTCGCCTGCGGTCTCGAACTCCCCGAAGCCCCCCATCCGAGGAGCCAGCACATGCCCCGTCCCGACGGGTCTGACCCGAGCGCACGCGTGTCCGTGGCGCCCCCGCGCGGCGCCACCGGCAAGCTCAACCGCAGCGGCTACGCCGTACTCGGCGTCAGCGGCCTCGTGGTGGCGACGGCCTTCGCCGCGATCGCCGAACTGGCGGGCCCCGGGGTGTCGGCCACCGCGGGCGGCACCGGCATCCCCGGCGGACAGAACACCTCTCCCGCCGGCGTGCAGCTGGTCCCCGGCAACGCCGTCCCCGGCGGCCCGATGACCGTCAGCGGCGAACCGATCCCCGGCGCGCCCAGCAGCTCCACCCCGCCGCCGACCACGGTGACTTCGGTCGGCGCGGACGGCAAGGAGACGACGAGCGTCGTCACCCCGCCGCCGGTTCCGATTCCCAACCCTGGGCCGGGTCCCGGTCCCGGGCCGGGCACCACGGTCCTGCCGCCGACGACGACCAGGACCCCGCCGACCAAGACCTCTCCGACGACCACCCCGAACACGTCGACGCCGCCGTCGTCCGACCCGTCCGATCCCCCGTCGAGCCCGCCGGGTGGCGGCTCCAGCACCAGCGGCGCCCCGAGTGAGTCGACCCCGGGCCGGTCCAGCACCTCGGGCATCGACACGAGCACGAGCAGCGCCCAGTAGGTCTTTGGTCCGCAGGCAAAGTCTTATCCCTGCTGGTCGGCACCACTGCCTTGGAGGAAATGGGGCCACTCAAGCGGCCCCAGCCCGTCCTTGACTGTCCATAAGGGACACTTTTCGCGGCACGTATGCCCGATTCGGCTATTTGCGGAGCTTCAGAATGGGGTCGTGAGGGTTAATGAGGGTTTTACCCTCCCTTGCACTCCCCACCCCCCCCTCCCCCAGACAGAGAGGACCCAACCCGGCACCCAGTTGGCCGGCTTCTTCCTT